>NZ_NOJY02000009.1 GCF_002250835.2 Romboutsia weinsteinii | reverse complement strand
TTACACCTGTTGGACCTGTTGCCCCCGTTTCTCCGGTTGGACCTGTTATACCAGTGGCTCCGGTTACACCTGTTGATCCTGTTGCCCCGGTTTCTCCGGTTGGACCTGTCTCTCCTGTTAATCCAGTTGGACCTGTTACACCTGTTGATCCTGTTAGCCCAGTTGCACCAGTTATACCAGTAGCTCCGGTTACACCTGTTGATCCTGTTGCCCCCGTTTCTCCGGTTGGACCTGTTATACCTGTGGCTCCTGTTAATCCAGTGGCTCCGGTTACACCTGTTGGACCTGTTGCCCCCGTTTCTCCGGTTGGACCTGTTATACCAGTAGCTCCTGATAGACCAGTGGCTCCGGTTACACCTGTTGATCCTGTTGCCCCGGTTTCTCCGGTTGGACCTGTCTCTCCTGTTAATCCAGTTGGACCTGTTACACCTGTTGATCCTGTTACTCCTGTTGCTCCTGCTACTCCTGTTACACCCGTTTCTCCGGTTTGACCTGTTAATCCTGTAGCCCCTGTTACACCTGTTGGACCTGTTGATCCTGTAGCTCCAGTTGGACCTGTTGCCCCTGTTAATCCAGTTGCCCCCGTTTCTCCGGTTTGACCTGTTAATCCAGTTGGTCCCGTTGCTCCTGTTAGCCCTGTTGCTCCGGTTATACCTGTTGCTCCCGTTAGCCCAGTAGCTCCGGTTATACCTGTTTCTCCTGTTGATCCGGTTAGCCCAGTAGCTCCAGTTGGACCTGTTGATCCTGTTAGCCCAGTTACTCCGGTTACACCTGTTGAACCTGTTGCCCCTGTTAATCCTGTTGGACCTGTTACACCTGTTGATCCTGTTAGCCCAGTTACTCCGGTTACACCTGTTGGACCTGTTGATCCTGTTAGACCAGTTGCTCCGGTTACACCTGTTGAACCTGTTAATCCAGTGGCTCCTGTTGGACCTGTTACACCTGTTGATCCTGTTGCCCCCGTTTCTCCGGTTGGACCTGTTACACCTGTCGATCCGGTTGCTCCCGTTGATCCTGTTAGCCCAGTTGCACCAGTTATACCAGTGGATCCGGTTACTCCGGTTGGACCTGTTGACCCTGTTAAGCCAGTGGCTCCGGTTACACCTGTTGCCCCTGTTGATCCTGTTTCTCCTCCTGCTGGTCCTGTTGCTCCGGTAGGCCCAGTCGGACCTGTTGCGCCCGTTGGACCTGTAACTCCCCTACTCTTTAGTCTTAACTCTAAATATGGAGGGTTTACATCATTATCTGACGATAGCTGCAATACAAAATTGTTACATTTATTACGTTCTTTGATTTTTAATGTAATTCCATAGTTTGGGTAAGAACCTAACAGCCATCCTTCAACAAGTTTAGTTACATTCACTTTTATATACTTTCCAACATCACAATTTCTAAAATTAAACTCTATTCCAGTTTCTACAAATATAGGACGATTGTTATAGGTCACTATATCACCTTCAAAATCATTTAAATTCCTATATATACCTATTTTTTCCTCAGAAAAGTTACTACCCACTTTTATACATTTTATAAATAAGTTTAAATAGACTTCTTCAATATCTAGAGATTTATTATAAAAATGTATAAAGTCAAACTTAATTAAGCTGTCTAAAATATCAGTTTGGTCTAAACATACACGTCTATATCCAATATATAAATTATGGGAGTATCCAAAATTTTCATATGGAAAGTAACTCGATACGTAGGTTGAGTCATTAGATGGGATATCTATCTTTCTCATATTTTCCTCCTTATTGTAAGTATATTTTATCTTATATAATCAGTAGTATATTTTATGATTATAGATTGATAAAAAGACAAAAATAGTTCTAAATATAATAATAAAATAAAAAGAACTACGTAATATGAGTCAAAACATATTACGCAGTTCTTTTTATTTTAGCTATAAATATCAGAAAATTCTATGTGACATTTTTCTATTAAATATTCTTTATTGTCATAGTCCGAATTTACCGTAACCTCTTCGTCTAATACTTTAATTGGAATATTAAATACAAACTCAGATCCATTTCCTAATTCGCTAGATGCCTGAATATTCCCACCATGCATTTCAAGTATTGATTTTACAAGAGATAGTCCTATTCCGCTACCTTCACATCTTCTACAAAGCATAGAATTTGCTTGTCCAAATCTATCAAAAATTATATCTATTTTTTCCTTTGGTATACCTGTTCCAGTGTCCTTTACTGACACTATTACATTTTCTTTATCATGACTTATATTAACATTAATCGTTCCATATTCTGGAGTATACTTAATTGCATTTGATAGAAGATTAAGTAGTACTCTTTCTATCTTATCTGGATCGCAAGAAACAATTAGCTCTTCAATATCAGTATCAAATATGAGATTGATTTTTTTATTCTCAACATAGTATGCCACTGAAAGAGTTATCTCTTCAATAACATTTATTATATTTTGATTAGATTTTTGCAAGTTATAAAAGCCAATATCAATTCTACTAATGTCTATAAGATTATTTACTAACCTTAAAAGCCTATACGAATTTTGCTTTATAATATTTGTATGTTTACTCAAGCTATCAATATTAACTCTGTTTTTCTCTATGTTTCTTTTAGTTAATTGCATTGTACCAAGAATAATATTCAGAGGAGTTTTAAACTCATGAGATATGTTGGCAAAAAACTCATTTTTTATACTTTCCAGTTGTACCGTTTCTTCTAATTTTCTTTTTTGCTCTTCTATAATCTTTTGTTGTGTTATATCTCTAGCCGTACTAATAAATAAATCTTCTTTTTCTATGTATTTACTACTCCAATCTAGCCAAACATAGCTACCATCTTTGCACATATATCTTACATCTAACCGAAATATTTCATCTGCATTTTTTCTATTTGCCTTTGCTTTCATAACTATTTCATAGTCATCAGGATGAATAAATTTTCTATAATGGCTTGTTAGTAATTCCTCTTCGCTCCAACCAAGCACATCTATCCAACTTGAACTTACCTTCTTAAAATATCCATCATTCCCTATTACTGCAATTAGATCTACTGCGACATTTAAATATAGCTCTAATTCTTTTTCTGTAGTCATGCGCTTTGAATTTTCTATTCTTACTTCTTCAGACAACCTGCAATTTTTAATAATCATAGCTATTTTGTTACATATTGATTTCATAAAATCATCGCGATTTGACTGAGGCATATTACCTTTTTTATAAGATATACTGATATTACCTAAAATTTCGTTCCTTAATTTAATATAATACGATCCTATGTATTCAACATCTTCTAACTTGATCATATCTTTTACAGGACTATATTTTAAGTGATCATCCTTTCTTTTTAAACCTTCCCATTCCTTTTTATTTATGCTCTCTTTCATTAGCTTATAATCAAATGGTATGATATCAATTTTTTCTAAAGATTTAACTGATTCTTTAAGCTTAATATATGGCACAAAACCATTTTTCTCTTTATCGTATATTAATATAGATAATCCATCTGCACCTAGTCCATTTAATACCTTGTGACCTATATTATTAAGTAATTTATACATATCAGTAAATTGCTCTTTATTTTCATTTAAATTACTCAAACTAGTTATTTGATTATAATTTTTATATAATTCTTCTTTTACAGTTTTTTCTAAATTAATATTTCTTACCATCCCAACGACACACTTTGGAGTACCATCTTTATTATATATAGGCGCTTTATAACTCTCATACCATAAGTCATCGCCATTTACATTTGTAAGTTCATTAAATAGCTTAGCCTTTTTACATTCTAATACCTCTTTATCTGTTCTTGCATAACCATCACTTAATCTTTTTTCCCAATGATTAATATCATAGCTACCTATAATCTCATTTCTATCACACCCAGTTATTTTAGTGTAAGCTTTGTTTGCATATAAATATTTTCCTTGTGTATCTTTTATAAATGCACAATGTTCAATATTATCTAATACCATCTCTAAATGTTCCATGGTATATTTTTTCTGGTCTATTTCTTTTGATATAATAAAAATAACTTTCTTGCCTTTAAAGTCTGTAGTGCAAATTTTGCTATCTGCATATACTATTTCATTTGTTTTTGATTCAAAACTTAACTTTTCCTCTAAATCAAGTTCTTTACTTAAAATATCATTTATTGTACTATCACTATTAATCATTATTTTACTAATATAAAATCCAGTTATTTCTTTATTAATATACCCTAGTCTATTTAGTAATTTGTCATTACAAAATATTATTTTTCCTTGAATATCTAATATCACCACATATTCATCAAACTTGTTAAATATAAACTCCATACTATCCCCCCATGATGCTAATACTATATAAAATATATTATATAGTATTTATTCCACAAATTATGTAAAAAATTGTAAGTATGTCAATATTATTCTATATATACTATATTGCTTTTAGGGTTTTTAATACCGTCGGAAAACCCGACTCTATCTTTTATAAATAAATTGTTATTTAATTATAATAAAAAATGACCCATAAGGATCATTTTCTTATAATACAACTGCACCTAATATACCAAATATAAGTAATGGAATATTATAGTGAAGGAAAGTAGGAACACAAGTGTCCCATATATGATCATGTTGTTTATCTGCATTAAGTCCTGATGTTGGTCCTAGTGTACTATCAGAAGCTGGAGAACCTGCATCTCCCAGTGCGCCTGCAACACCAATTAATAATATAATTGCATTCACACTAAAGCCTAAGCTAAGACCTAAAGGACAATATATAGCGGCTATTATTGGTAACGTTCCAAAAGAGCTTCCTATACCCATAGTTACTAAAAGTCCTACTAAAAGCATAAGCACTGCACCTATTAGCTTACTATCACCAACAACTGAAGATACAGATAATACTAATGATTCAACTGCACCAGTTTCTCTTAATACATTTCCATATCCTGCTGCTACTAGCATAATAAAACCTATAAGTCCCATCATTTTAACTCCGCCATCTACTAATTCATCTATCTCACTAAACTTAATTGCCCTAGTTATAAAAAGTACTATTACTGCACATAATCCCCCAAGTGGTAATGAGCCTGTAATTATTTGTATAACAAAAGCGGTAACAGCTCCTAAAAGAGCACACCAGTGCTTAGCCGTCATCTTCTCATCAACAACTACACTTGTTGAATCTGTATTGCTAAATGTTTTTTCATCTGAACTACTGATTAAGCCTTCGATAGGAAGATCTTTATATTCTCTCGGTTTTCTATAGCTAACAAACACTGCTACTAATAGACCTAATACCATACCAATAGCTGGTATCCACATTACGCTTGTAACCATATTTGTTGTTATTTCCATACCATTAGCTATCATTTGATCTCTAATAATATTTTGGAATATAAGTCCAAATCCTACTGGAATAGCAATATAAGGTGTCTTTAAACCAAATGTTAAAGCACATGCTACTGCTCTTCTATTTATTTTTAATTTATTCATAAGACCTAACAATGATGGAATTAATATTGGGATGAATGCAATATGTACTGGGATAAGATTCTGTGAAAAACATGATATGACTGCAATTAATAATACTAATGTTAATTTTTTCCCTTTTACTATTTTAGAAATTTTTCTTGCAAGTATTGAAGCAAGCCCTGTTTTACTAACAGCTACAGCTAAAGCACCAAGTAGTATATAACTTAGAGCAGTTTCAGCGTTGCCGCCCATACCGCTTACTAGTGTTGTCATAGCATCTCCTACTGACATACCCGAACAAATACCTGCTACTATTGCCGCTACTAAGATTGATAGTAATACATTAAATTTAAGTAAGCATAATACTATCATCGCAGCAATAGAAACTACAACTGGATTAAATAATACCATTGTATCTCCCCCTTTGTTTTAAGAAAATATTTTATTTTTATTCTTTTCTGAAAATTCATTATGTAATATAATTGTACGATAATATTTATAATAAATAAATAATTTTTTTTCATATTATACAATTTTTTTATAAAATAATATACTTCTCTTTTTTTCTGTAATTATTTAAGTTAAATATTAGTATAATAATTATAATAACTATTATTAAAGGGCTATATAAAAATATAGCCCTTTAATATAGTTAAATTTTTTCTAGTATATTACAGAATGCCTCAACTATTGATGGATCAAACTGCTCACCTGCACAATTTTTAAGTTCACATATAGCATCGGTCTTACTTACAGCTTTACTGTAGACTCTATCATGAGTCATTGAGTCAAATGCATCTACTACTGAAACAATTCTTGCAATAAGTGGAATTTCCTCTTCTTTAAGCCCCAGTGGATACCCTTTGCCATCCCATCTTTCATGATGAGTTAATATAGCTCTTGATATATGACTTAGCTCTGGTAGCAATAACGCTAGCCTATATCCCTTTTCAGAATGTGTTTTCATAATTTCATATTCATCATCAGTTAATCTATCAGTTTTTAAAAGAATATGCTCTGGTATACCTATCTTTCCAATATCATGAAGCTTACCAACTAATAGTAATTTATCCATAGTTTCATCATCTAAACCTAGATGTTTACCAACCTCTAGACAATGCTTTGCTACCCTTTCAGTGTGCTCTTCAGTTTCTACATTTTTATTTTGTAGGTTACTTCTAAGAGTGGTAAGTATCGATGGCCTAATGCTCTTATTATCTAGTATTTTTTGTTTGTAAACTTTATTTTCTGATTCTCTTAATGCTTCATCAATATTGTTATCTTTTGTAAGTAGAGAATATCCTTGGGCAATACTTAATCTGAACTTTTCATAAACTTCCTTATTGCAAAGCTCACTTACTTTGTTCATTACCTCTGCACATTCTTTCTCAGATGATTTAGGTAAAAGTATTACAAACTCATCTCCTCCCCATCTAAAGATTAAGCCTTTATCACCACAATCTTTGCAAGCTTTCTTTAGTACTTTTGACATTGCAGTTAGAAGTTTATCTCCTTCTATATGCCCAAACGTATCATTAACTATTTTTAGCCCATTAACATCTCCTGTAATTACACCTACTGGAAACATTTCGTCTTCTATGAACTCATCTATTTTTTCATCAAAATAAGCTCTATTATATAATCCTGTTAATGTATCTACATAACTCAGATATCTTAACTTTTCTTCCACTCTTTTTTGCTCTGTTATATCTCTTACAACTCCAACAAGCCCCCATATGCTACCATCTTCATTTATTATAGGTGTTTTTACAGTCTGCACAGTTCCAGTTTCATCACTATCTGAAATTGGTATTGTCTCTTCTATATATAAAGGTTCTCTTGTTTCTAATACCATTTTATCGTGCTTAGAACATGATTCGATAAAGTATTTATCAAGAGGTAGCTCTAAATCAGTTTTACCTGTTACATTATCAATACCTCTATCTAAGTAAAATTTCTCACATTCTTTATTCAAACCTACATACCTAAGGTTCTTATCCTTATAAAAAATTAACTCTGGTATATTATCTATTACGGTTTTTAGTACATTTTTTTCATGGGGTTCATTATTTTCTTCTTTTATATCTGTTACATCTATTAACATACCTGCTAAATTAGCTAATTTATTGTCATATGAAAAAACAACATGTCTATAAAAACGTCCATTTACATTTGTAATTTCAGTCGATTTACCATTTATTTTTTTTATAATCTCTATCAATCCATTTAGGTCTATTCTAGTTTTTAAATACTCATTAATATGAGTTTCTGATAAATTTATTTCTATATCAAAACTTGATTTAAAATTTTCGTTAATAAATATAATCTTGTTATTTTTATCTTTTATCCATATAGGACAATCTATAGCTTGAAAAATTTCATTTACTAAATCCATAATTTCACCCCCTTCTCATTAAATCACCATTTATTATGGATATATCTCAAAATAATAAATTACATTTCTATAATATATTGCCTATTTACTAATTAATAAAGAAGTAAGTAAGACATTTACATTATAAAAAATGTTAAATTTATATTAATAAAAATCTAATTATAGTATATATTAAATTCAGATTTTTTGGAATAAAATGCCTATAAAATTCAACTTAATATTTACTTATATACCCAATTATTACACAATATAAATTATTAAATTTGCACATTATTAAAAATAAGAGCTATTTCTAGTTATATTATCATCCAGAAATAGCTCCTAATATTTATTCTATAAAGGTAAATCTCTTTTAATAAATCCAATAGCCCCACATACATACAGTATAACTGCAATACCTAAAAGTATCAAATTACAAGACAGTACCCCACTAGCTCCTTCTACTATCTTATCTCCTGGAAGTAATGTTATTATGGTAAAATACTTTAGTTTTTCTAAATCTCCACCCATATTAGCTAACATTTTAATAAGATAAAATAATACTGGAAGCCCTGCTCCAAAAGTAAGATACCATTTTGATTCATTTGAAAAACATGCTGTAACAAAAGCAATACCACTCATCGCAAAAGCTAGAAGCATAGTTGATATATTTAGCTGAATGTATTTTTCTACATCTAAATCATTAGGAAACATACTTTGGCTACAAATTAAACCAATACCAGTTATTACAACTATTAGTATTATTATACTTATTAGTATAGAAAGTATCTGAGTGATTATTATCTTCTTTCTTGAGTTTGGTGTTGAAAGCAAACATGCCATTGATCCACTATCAATATATTTCATTACTAATTTATTTATAAGAATAATTTCAAATATGGTAGGTATCATTAGCATTAAAAATCCATAAAGATAAGTATTTAAAAACTCTATTAATGTGCCTGATGACCCTGACATTCCTACAGCTGACATTATTCCCGGCATCATCTCTTGATATTGATTTAGAGTATCGGCTAATGTTGGATCAAACATATAAATTATTACAGATGTATACATTGCAAGTATTGCTATAAAAACTAATAGAAGTTTAATACTAGATATCATATTTCTTTTAAACAACGGTAAAGAAATCATTATTTTTCACCCCCATAGAAATGTAAGAAAAGCTCTTCAAGTGTTTGTGTTTGAATGTCTAAGTCTTTTACTTTATAACTTGATAAAAGCTCTATAAATGGAAGCACTTCTCCTCTTACACCTACTTTTACTTTTCTATTATCTCTTTCTATTATATTCACATTTTCTTTTACAAATCTATCTGTTTCTTCAATTGAACTAAGTGTTACTATATAGAATTTACTCTTTTTTGCCCTTAAATCTTCCATATCTTCAACTGCTACTATTTTTCCATCTTTAATAATAGCTGTACGGTCACAAGTTTTCTCTATTTCTTCAAATATATGAGAAGACATAAATATAGTTTTTCCTTTTTTCTTCTCTTCTAAAATCAAATCCACAAATTTATTTTGCATTAATGGGTCTAATCCACTAGTAGGCTCGTCAAGTATAATAACCTCTGGATCATTCATAAACGCACATATAATGCCTATCTTTTGTTTCATACCTTTAGACATCTTTTTGACTTTTCCCTTAGGATCTAATTCAAATAACTCCATTAATTCATACATCTTAGATTTATCTTTTATTCCTTTCATAGATGCAATAAATTCTAGCATCTGTTTACCAGTTAAGTCCTCTAAGAATACAATTTCTCCTGCTAAGTAACCCAAATTTTCTTGTATCTTTTCTGCATTATGGTAGCAATCCAAGCCATTTATACTACAATGTCCTTCATCTGGTCTAGTAAATCCCATCAAATTTCTTATTGTAGTTGTTTTACCTGCACCATTTGGACCTAAAAATCCAAATACCTCTCCTTTTTTTACAGAAATGTTAACATTAAAGATACCTTTACTATTTCCATAGTCTTTAGATATGTTCTTTATTTCAATGATATTACTCAAATATACTCCCCCTTATTATAAATCGTGTTAGACACATTTTAGTGATATTTTAGATAGATGCTATTATTGTATATAGAAGTCTTAATAGTGTCAATAATAACCTTTGATTACATTAGCCTCATATTTATCTACAAAAACACAATAAATCTTAATATGTTAGAGGTAAAATACCTTAAAATATATAATATATTATAAGTACCTAACAAAAGAAAGAAAAATAGTAAAGGAGTTTTAAGATGGAAAATGAGTTTAAAGAGATTTTAGACGTTCTAATTAAAACATATTGTATGAGTACGGATTCTTTATCTATACTTTTAGGCATAAATAAAACTATTCTAGATAATTTTTATAGAAATACAGGAGATATACCACCAGATAACTTTCGTCTATTTGGAAATCATCTAGTTACTTTGGGGTTTATACCTGAAATAACGGCAGATGAAAGAACTAAAGGCTTTATTGATATTTTAAATAAAGACCTTCATATAAGCATAGAATCTATAGCTCTTCTTGCAAAAATTAAAATAGATGATATATCAAATTTTCTAAATAATAGCGAGTCTGTATCATATGAAATAAAATATAAATTAGCCTCAGTCTGTAATATTTTAATTAATTTATATCAATCTGCTGAATCTAGAAAAAGCAAAGGAGATATTTCTATTACTGATGATGTTTAAATATCATAAATATATCAATTTATGACTAAAAAAATACTAAATCCTATAGTAGTACTACATACTATAGGATTTAGTATTTTTATCTAAAATATCATTTGTAGAACATTTCCTACAATTATCCCTGCATAATTTCCTAATACATATCCCCATACACCCGCAAGCATAGTAGGTACAATCAAGCTATTCCATCCTTTAGCTATAGCCATTGCTACAGCGGTAGTTGGACCTCCTATACATGCATTAGAAGCTAGAAGTAATTCATCTAATTTAAACTTAAATACTTTACCAACTAGTAGTGTAATGACTAAATGTATTATTACTGCCAATATGCAGAATACCAATATGAATGCTCCATTTTTTATAATCTCAGATATTGAAGCTGGCACTCCTAATACAACAAAGAATAAATAAATTAAGAATGTCCCAATTTCTTCGGCCCCGTTTATTTCTTCTAATTGTTTTGAAAATACTGTCGCTATTATTATCATTAGTGTTGTCATTATTAAATACATGTTGCTTAGTATTGATCTAAGTATGCTACTAATTGTATTTGTATCTGGTATTAATGTACTAATTATTTCAGAAAGAGAATTTGATACACAAGCTACAACAAATGCTATAGCTAAAGATAGTGCTATATCCTTTAATGATATTTCTTTCTTTGTCCAATAACTTGCACTACTTCCTTCTTCTACTATATCTTGTGATGCCATTCCCCATTTCTTCTTAAAGAACATAATAGATGGAATTGACATAGTAATAAAGAAATATACAGCCATTACTAGATTATCTGCAACTATAGTCGCATTAGTTATATTTTCAGGTGTTTTAAATGCACTAGTCATCGCTACAAAGTTTGCTCCACCACCTATATAGCTTCCTGTCATCATTCCTGCAATCTCAGCTATATATGGTATAAATGCACTAAGAGCAAATGCTGAAATAAATGTTCCTACAACGGTTCCAAGAGCTGAAACATGAAAAGCTCCTAACATTCTTCCACTTTCATTTTTAATCTTTTTTATATCTGCTTTTAAAAGTAATAATGGTATTGCAACAGGTACAACATAGTTCCATACTGAATCATACACTGGACTACTTGTTGGTATTATATTTAAGTTTGCAAATATCATAGCACCTAAAAGCGCAATAATTGCTCCTGTTACTCTTGAGGCCCATTTATATTTTTGCTCAAGTAAAATACTTATTGATGCCCATAATACTATAAATGTCCATAAATACCATGTATTATCAGGACTTACGATTGAATTCATATAATCTCTCCTTTTCTTTAGTAATATCTATATATAATACCACTTTTTTTGCATTTTGCTTAGAACCACTACTACTCTTTTTTATATACTTAGTGGTTTGTCCTTTTTAAATAACTATATGAGACTATTATTTTTAGATAAAATTTCAAAATTAAAATCATTGAGAAAATATATAAGATTTGTTTTACTGATTGAGTTTGACTAGTATGAAAAGAATCTAATTCTAAATAAGTAACAATATACTTGATTTATTAACTAATAGTTAAAAATATTAATTGAAAGTTAACTATCTATACTGTTGTTATGTATATTTACTTGTTTTATACTGTAATTATATCATACTTAAGGAGTAAATTATGGAAAAACTACAAATAGGAGAGGTTATTAAAAGCTTAAGAAGAAATAAAAACCTTACACAAGAACAACTAGCAAACTTTATTGGAGTCTCAACACCGGCTGTATCGAAATGGGAAAAAGGATTAAGCTATCCAGATATATTAATACTACCTAAGCTCGCAAATTTTTTTGATGTTACAATAGATGAATTATTAGATTTTAAAAAGGGATTAAATGAAGATGAAATAGATTATGATAAAGCTTATAAATATCATAACTTATCTTTAGATATTTCTAATAGTGCCTATTAAGGCATTCTAAATCATTCACTGTATTTTAACTTAGCACATCTATCTTTAAAGCAAGGTAAATTTGAAAATTGTTTAGAGTATCTAAACAAAATGATGATTTATATTAGAAAAAGAAATATTAATGAAGGTTTAATTACCAACAATATGTGGTGTTTTGATCTATTGGATAATCCACAAGTTAATGTCAAAACAGATTCATATAAAAATATGATAGAGGCTTTAAATGCTGAGTTTACATCTCTAGAAGGTAATACTGAGTATAAAAATATATTAAAGGAACTAGAAAATCTAAGAAAGAAAAATAATCTTTAAATTATTAGGGGGATAATACAATGTTAGCTATTTCTAATAAAAATTTAAAACTACTTAGCTCATCAATTATAGCAATTACAGTGCTAATCAATATAGCCGCATTTTTTATATTACCAGATCAGATATTAGTACAAATTAACCAATCTCACACCATGTCAAAATTATTTGTACTTCCTATGATACCAATACTACAATTCTTGATATTCACAATTTCAAGAGAAATATATGATTCAACTTTAAAAATAATAGGTTTGATAATTATATTTATTGCTGATATAGCAGTAATTGCTATGAATTTAATATAGAAAGGGAGAAATATGAGAGATATACTATACTTTATACTTGGAATGGGATGTATATTTTTAATAGGAGCTTTAATCTCATTAATAGAATACTTATATAAAATGAAGTACATAAAGCAAAATATAAACAATAAGTACGGTAAAAAGCTAGATATAGATGATGCAATCTATAAAATGGCTAGTGTTTCAAGTTATTTTGAAAATAAGAAAATAACAAAATCTATAGATAATATAACTTGGAATGATTTGAATATGGATGATGTTTACAATACTATTAATAATACACAAAGCACTGCTGGGCGAGATGTATTATACTCTATACTTAGAGAACCACTATTTAATGAAGATATTTTAACGAAGAGAGATAATTTAATAGAATTCTTTAGAAATAATGAGCAAATAAGAAAAGATGTTCAATACATTCTTGCTAAGCTTGGTTATAGCAAAGAATTATATACAACAAACTGCTTATTTAATTCTATAGATAATAGCAAAAGTAAATTATTAAAATACAATTTACTTTCTATGATTCCTTTTATAAGTCTATTATTAATATTTATTAATTTTAATTTTTTATTTTTATGTATTGCTAGTATGGCTGTTAATGTTTGGATTAGCTATACTGAAAAAAAGCATAACTACAATGTCGATGGCTTTACTTATATAATCTCTATGGTAAATACTGCAAAGAAATTAAAAAATCTAAATATATCAAAAATCAATCAAAATTTACATGATATCAACTTGCATTTAGATAATGTAAAAAAAATCAGAATGAAATCAATAGATGGAAGCTCTGTTTTAATCAATGCAGATATGAATGTATTTGGTGAGTATTTTAATATGATTACCTTAAAAGAGCTTAGAAATTATGAGAAAGTCAAAAATACTGTTATAAAAAATTCTAAAGACTTTAAGGCACTATATGATTATGTCGGTAGTATAGATGCGTTAATAGCAGTAGCATCTTTTAGAGATAGTCTAAATTATTATACTAAACCTAGTCTAATCAAAAGCAGTTCTAAAAATGATAATATTTTAGAATTTGATGAAATCTATCATCTACTAATTAATAACCCTGTCTCTAATAGCGGAAGCTTTAATAATAGTATACTACTTACAGGATCAAACGCCTCTGGTAAATCAACCTTTATAAAAACTATTGCAATTAATGCGATCCTTGCCCAAACTATTTATACTGTTTGTGCTAAAAATTACAAATCATCATACTTTAATATATATACCTCTATGGCATTAAAAGATGATATATTCAGCAATGAAAGCTACTATATAGTTGAAATAAAATCACTAAAAAGAATTCTTGATAATTCAAACGAAGATATACCATGCCTTTGCTTTGTTGATGAAATATTAAGAGGAACAAATACAGTTGAACGTATAGCCTCTTCATGTGAGGTACTCTCACATTTAGAAAAAAGTAATACTATTTGTTTTGCAGCTACTCACGACATAGAATTAACACACCTACTAGAAGATAGTTTTGGCAATTATCATTTTGAAGAAACTATAACAAATAGAGATATTGAGTTTGACTATAAGCTCCATAGAGGAAGAGCATTAACTAGAAATGCCATTAAATTATTAGATTTCATTGGTTATGATAAAGAAATAGTTGATAATGCCAATAATCGAGCAAGTCAATTTTTAGAAACTGGAAAGTGGAAATATAAAATCTAAGTACCTATAATTAGGTACTTTTTTTATACAAACAATTAATATATACTTAATTTTATTTAAATCAACTTTAATAAAATTAAAACAATTTACATATTGACTTTAATATTATTGAAGTATATATTAATATTATTAAATATTTTTTATTCGGAGGGATTTTTATGAACACAGTACCAGAGTGGTTAGAGAATCTAGATGATGAGGATATAAGCTTTATAAAAAAATTTATACTTTCATCAGGTTCATTAAAAGAAGTTGCTACTTTATATGGAGTTACTTACCCGACAGTAAGGCTAAGATTAGATCGGTTGATTCAAAAAATTAAGATAAATGAAGATAAGACCGATGATCCATATATCTCATTAATCAAGCAATTAGCTCTTCAAGATAAACTTGATTTTGATACAGCAAAAGTCTTAATTTCTGAATATAGAAATACTAAAAAGGAGGTTGAATAGCATGGATTCACTACCAATAAATTTAATTATATTTTCTGGTGTACTATTGCTAGTACTACTTGCTGCGACAGTTCTACAAATTATTTTATCAACTAGACAAAATAAAAATTTAGGTTTAATTTTACCAGCAGCAAATATATTATTTTCTCTTACAGCAATCTTTGGATTTGCTAATTTTGCAGGTTCATTTTCATTAGATGTGATAATGACATCTTTAATGGTATTTTTCATATACAATATTCCAACGCTAATTTTATTACTTATTTATTATATCTGTCGTAAGAAAATTGATAGCAAAAAAGATATTGATAAAATGAATATTCAAGATTTGTAAGATCTTAAACATAAATAAGGCTGTAATCTATCTTAGACTATAGCCTTATTTTATATTAATCTTAATTAAATCTTTATTTTATTTTCAAGTTTTATTACAGCTTCAACTATTCTCTTTTCTCTAGTCTCAGCTTTTTTAGCACTTGTTATCCATTGAAAATACTTTCTTTGAGCTGAATATGATAAGCTATCATAAAACTCTTTAGCATCAGTATTTTCATCTATTGCCTCTTTTAAATCCTCTGCTAGCTCTATTACCCTAATATCTTCATCTTTTTCTACTTCAACAAATACACTATCTCCAGCTTCTTTTCCTATTTGTTTTCTCATATCCTTTGTAAGACCAATCATATAACATGGGAGTCCCATTTTTACAATAGACCCTCTATATTCAACTCCATCAAAGTGAGCTTTTACTTTTACCCTTTTTGCATTGAATTCTTTTTCAACATCAAATGGTATCTCTATATATGTAGCATCCTTGCTTTCATGCTGTTTTATAGTTGCTTCAAATTTGTAACTCATATATGACCCTCCCAAGTTGTTTATACATCCACAGTATCATATTCACTATAGGTTTTGCAATTTATTTGTATTTTTTTGTACTTGTCCATCTACTATATTTATTATTCTATCTGCCCTTCTTGCAATATTTACATCATGCGTTATTAGAATTAATGTCTGATTATATTTTTTTGAAGATTCTTTGAGCAAGTTCATAACCTCATCTGTAGTTTTACTGTCTAGATTTCCCGTAGGCTCATCTGCTAACACTATACTTGGTCTATTAGCCAAAGCTCTTCCTATTGCAACTCTTTGTTGCTGGCCTCCACTTAATTGACTTGGAAGATGATTTTTTCTATCTGTTAGTCCTAAGATACCTATAATATCATTTATGTAATTTTCATCTATCACTTCATTACCTAATAATAGAGGCAGCTCTATGTTTTCTTTAACATTTAATATAGGTAATAAGTTAAACTGCTGAAAAACAAATCCTACTTCTTTTCTTCTATATTCAGCTAACTTTCTATCTGATAGTTTACCTATGTCAATATTATTAATTTTTATAGTTCCACTACTTGGTCTTTCAAGTCCTCCTAGTAAATGTAGCATTGTACTTTTTCCACTTCCACTTGGTCCTATTATTGCTACAAACTCACCTTTATTTATTTCTATATTTATATCCTTAAGTGCATCTACTTTCATCTCTTTTTTTCCATAACTTTTACCTAAATTAATAGCTTCTAATATACTCATGATATCCTCCTAATATTTAATCTATAATATTTATAGCTTCTACTATGCTACTTTCGTTTATTTTTTTAGCTGGTAAATATGTTGCAACAACTCCTAATAATAAATTTACTGCTATAATCACTACATAGTCAATATATCTAACCTCAAAGGCTATTCCAAATTCTGAGGATCCAAAGTTTATGTAAGTAATAATTTGAATAATTAGTGATACTACTATTACAATAACGCTAGATACAATACCATATAAAAGTCCCTCAAATACTATCATGCACTTAAAGTCGTCATTATTTAGCCCTACTGCTCTTAACATTCCAAATTCACTAGCTCTAGACATTATGCTATGACTTATGTTATTTACTACATTTACAACGGTAATAATGAAAAGTATAAATGTTATACCCATGTTTAATATTCTTGTTTTCTCATACATAGCTTTTGAGTTTTCTTTTTCTGCCACAATATCTCTAAGCATAGCTCCCTTTACTTTTGAAGTTACTTTAGATATATCCTTTTCTAATTGTTTATGATCAGCCCCATCTTTCATATTTACATTTACTGAGCTATATTCATTTATACCTGTAGCTTTTTTAAAGGTATCTTGACTAACTATTACATCTGCACAGTTTGATCCTGTATGATACATAGAACTCATATACTCATATGAAGCTACTGCTCCTACAGTAAACTCCTTATATATGTACTCTGAGTCAGTATCTTCCATTGTGTAACAGCTTTCGTTAAAGATTTTATTATCTCTAAATTTAACCTTTACCTTATCCCCTACTTTTATATCTACTACAGGCTTTCCACCTATACTTTGTGTATTTTCTTCATTTGCATTTGGGATATATACTACTGCCAAATCCTCATTCTTCATTTTTTCTATATCTATTTCTCCACTTTCCACATAGTTCTTTAGCTTATTTAATGCATTATCATCGTATCCTCTTAGGTTATTTTTTAAAATAAGCTCATTAGTTTTTTTATCTTCTACTAAATACCCTTTAAAAAGTCCTGTTCCTCTATAGTCGTTGTTTATAATATCAAAGTACTCTTGATTTAAAATATCTTTCTCATCCATAATCATTCGAGAGTACATAATTTGAGAAGTTTCTAAGTTTTTAACATTTGGAATCTTTTTAATCTCTTTAATAGAATTATCATCTATTCCTTTGTTCATATCCTCATTAAATACATCTATCATAAAATCAGAGTTCATATTCATTTCTCTCTCAATAGTAAAGTCATCCGCTTGTGATAAGTAACTTCTATAGTTTGATGTAATAAGTAATATTCCACAGATACTCATTGATAAGATAATCATAATAAAGCTTTTTTTATTTCTAAATATATTTTTAAATGAAATAGCCTTATATGTTTTCATAAATCTTTTTAAGAAATTCAAACTTATTAAACTTTTTTTCACAGAGTTAGAGTCTAGATTTTTCTTAATTGAATCTATAACTGATAGTTTTTTTATTTTTCTGAAGGTAAAATATGATATTAAAAACACTATTAATCCTATTGATATAACGGATCCAAGTATTATCTCTTTAGGGAACTTAAGACCTAATTTTACTATCTCTCCATTTAAAATAACTGTCGTATTTATACTTTCTGACATTTTCCCAAATACCAAAGCTCCACACATACCTATAATTAGACCAATTGGTACAGATATTAGATATAATCCAAACAATTCATCTAAAACTATAGAAAATATCTTATAGCTATTAGCGCCTACTGCTCTCAATATCCCATATTCACTTACTCTTTTATATATTGAAATATTAAATATTCCATATATAACTATCCCACATACCATACTTATAAATATTAATAATTTTAATGACTCCATATCTATATTACTTGTTTGACTCTCTGCTGATATCAAGTCTTCCATAATCTCCATTTTTTCTTTATCAATAGATGTAAGTTTTGAAATTTTATCTATCTCTTTATTTATATTCGTACCTTCTTTAAATGCTATATTTGCTATCATACTAGTATCAGCATTTAAGTCTATTGACGTATATAATTCCATTCGTCCCTGTGACTTCTCTCCTAACCTATCATTCATAATTCCTACTAACTTAAACTTTTCTTCTTTATATCCACCTTGGTTATCATCTATCTTTAATGTTATTTCCTTATTTATCTTAGGTTCTATACCTAAGTTTCTTAACACCCACTCTTCTGCAATTAATTCCTGCTTGTCCTTAGGGTATCTCCCCTTCTCTATTCTTGAATTGTTTATAATATAATCTTTATTTACACTTACAATAGGCAAGCTTTGTTTTTCTTCCTTTGATGTATTTTTATATATACTAAACATCCCTAGGTTCTCTATTGTTTTGTTTTGTTTAATTTTTTCTACCTGATTCTTATCTACTCCCCCAATAGTTATATGGTACATACCTTGACTGTACTTCATTTTTTGAAGCTCTGCATGATCATTGGTCCTGCTCAATATCCCCATTCCCACAATAAGTCCGATGGATAGTACCATGCTAAGTATTATTGCAATACTTCTTTTTTTATAGGCTTTAATATATCTAATACCTATATTTAATTTATTTCTCATAATTTCTCCTCCTAAATAATTTCATTACCGCTTACAAATGGAGTATAACTTAAATTTTTCTTTAAAAACGATATTTAATCTCATTGTACACTTTGTGTTATATATTCTTAATAAATAGTGTTTTTCGTTATAATTTCGTTATAATTTTTAAGTTTTTTTGTAATTTTTATCTGCTATTATATGAATATATGATAAAGTAAACATGGTCAAACATTTTAAGGGGAGTGATAATTATGAATGAAAATATACTAATTGTTGATGATGATAAAGACATTGTTGATGCTATAGAATTTTATCTAAAAGCTGAGGGGTTTAATATAGTAAAAGCATACGATGGTATCGAAGCACTAGATGCTTTAGTAGAAAAAAATATTCAATTAATTATTATGGATATAATGATGCCAAATATGGATGGTCTTAAAGCCACATTTAAAATACGAGAAAGTAAAAATATACCTATAATACTTTTGTCAGCTAAATCTCAGGATATGGACAAGATTATAGGTCTTAATATGGGTGCTGACGATTATATTACTAAACCTTTTAATCCTCTAGAGCTCACTGCTAGGGTAAAATCTCAATTAAGGCGTTATATAAATCTAGGAAATGGAAATAATCTGCAAAATATAGATGATAATAGAAAAAGCTTACTAAGAAGTGGCGGATTAGAGCTTAATATTGATACGAAGGATGTATTACTAGATGGTGAATACATTAAGGTAACACCTATTGAGTTCAAAATATTAGAGCTTCTATTGTCAAATCAAGGTAAAGTATTCTCATCTAGAGATATCTACGAGCGTGTTTGGGATGAGGATGCGTATAATTGTGAAAAAACTGTGGCTGTACATGTTAGAAGAATAAGAGAAAAAATAGAAATAAATTCAAAGGAACCTAAATATTTAAAGGTGGTGTGGGGAATTGGTTATAAAATTGAAAAAATCCTTTAAAGACAGCTATGTATTAAAATATATATCTCTTGCAATATTATTTCTTGCATTATCAATATGCTTCGAGGCAGTTTTTAATTTAAAATATAATTTCTATAATGACTTTCGTACTGATTTTATACCTAAGTATTATTTTTTTGGTAATGTATATGAGCACAAAATTTCTGATTTATTTGATGATTATATTTATTTGTCACTTGTTTCTGGATTAATAGCCTTAATTTTCTTTTTGATTTATAAGGTTAGTAAAGATGCCTATTCTAAACTAGAAAAAGATATAATATCTTTTTTATCTAATTTTTCTGTTGAAGTATTGATATTTATTATCTTGTTTTTTGTATTTATTAGGTTTAATATTTGGGAAGGAACTCTACCTTTTTATGATCGAGAATTAATGTTTTGCAATTTTTATATATTATGTTTATCTTATTTATCTTTTAAGAGCTTTAAAGTAAATAAAACGTCTTTACTTTGCAATTTATTTAGTGATTTATTAGATAAGCATACTAACAGCACTTTGAATAAAAAATTAATATCTACTTTCATCATTTTACTTTTATTAAACATTTTGTTTATCTATATTTTTTTTAAACCTGCAATTACTTATATAAATGGTGGGGCTATCAATGCAATGTTATTTACTTTTATTACATTAATAATTTATTCTTATATTTATCATATTGTATCAAAAAAGTTTAAATACATAGAAAATATTTCTAAAAATATACAAAATATAACAGAGGGTAACTTAAACTATAAGTTAGAAATTAAAGGAAATGACGAAATCTCATCTCTAGCAAGAAGCATTAATAATATTACTAATGGATTAGAAGCTGCACTACAAAATCAAATAAAAAGTGAAAAAATGAAAACTGAATTAATAACCAATGTATCTCATGATTTAAAAACTCCGCTAACATCTATAGTGAACTATGTAGATATAATAAAAAATAATGACTTAGATGAATCTACAATGAAAGATTATATAAATATATTGGATAGGAAATCTCAAAGATTAAAAACATTAATCGAAGATATATTTGAAGCATCTAAACTTAGTAGTGGAGATATTGAAATAAATCTTAAGAAAACAGATGTAAAAGAGTTATTAATACAAAGTATAGTAGAGCTAGAGGATAAAATAGGACAAAGCAACCTAGACTTTAATATAAATGTGCCTGATGAATCTATATTTACTTTAATTGATGGTAATAAGACCTGGAGAGTTTTTGAAAATCTTATAGGAAATATTATAAAATACTCTATGTCAAATACAAGGGTATATATAGATATGTTTACTGATAAAAATACAGTATTTATTACATTTAAAAATATATCTAACCATAAATTAAATATAAAAGCAGATGAACTTTTAGAAAGATTCCGCCGTGGTGATGTTTCTAGAAGTACTGATGGCTCAGGTCTTGGACTATCTATTGCTAATAGTATTTCAGAGCTTCAAGATAGTAGCATGAGCATTGATATCGATGGTGATTTATTCAAGGTTACACTAAAATTTAATCAAATAAATTAAATTTATTATTAATTATATTTACAAAATAAAAAAGTGTGTTTCTTCTATACATAAGAAACGCACTTTTATTCTCTATGCTCACCTTGTTAATAACATAATTTAGTTGTTATGCATGTGATAATATAGGAAACATTAATTTATTTGACTTAAAAGGATTTCCTTTTCCATCTTTAATAAAAAGAGTATTATCCTCATCTTTTAATAAACTTCCCTCATAATTATCTACACTATTAGGTGTAAATCCTAAAATTACATTTTTGATATCTTTAGTCGCCAAGTGATTAATAACACTATGTAGTTTCACATTTTTAATGCTGAAAATGTCATGTAGATATATAGTATCTTCATCATAATCTGCTATTGCTATAGCATCCAGTTCTTCAATATGGTAAATTGAATCCTTCATAAAACTAGTACAATAAAACATTACAAGAGATGTATTATTTATCATAGATATTTTCCATAAATCTTTGGAATTTGGTATGATATTGCATAGTAACTTTATATCTTCTTCCTTGTTCATATCCATTTTTCTCTTATTATTTAGATAACTTTTTCCTCTAATATCTATACTATATTGATATTCATTTTCTGAAGTGAAGCCAAACTTAGGGTAAAAATTTAATACCTCTTTATTTGCAAATAAATAAAGAGAATCGCATTTATCCTCCCATTGGTCTAAAACTTTTTGCATGAGAATCCTACTTAATCCATTGCCTTGGTATTTCCTATCTGTCATTACCGTGCCAATTTGTATATATCTTTTCTTTTCTCCTAAAATAATAAAATCCATTATATTCACTGACACATTAGATATTACTTTGCCCTCATGCACTAGAGAGTACGGTATATAATTATCTTTCCAATACCCATCTTCATACCACTTTTCAAAATCAAATCCATAAGTTTTTCTTGTTAAATTATTAAAACTCTCCCTTAACTGCTTATTCTCTTTATAATTAGTTACAAATTCATATCTATTTCCATTAACATATAATGATTCCATAATATATATATCTCCCTCTGACTTTATTTACCTAAACCTCATATAACTATTTTATTACTATAATTCATTTGTCTCAATCTCACAAATTTTTACTAATTCAAAATAAGCTATAAATTATATATATGATTTATAGCTTATTAATACTTCTTCTTTCCTTAGACATAGATTAACTCTACTATTTATTAGTTTATTTCAAATTCAGTACTATTCTTATCAACAAAACCGACCTGAACCTCACATGAAAATATACTCTTTATTATCTCAGCTAGCTCATCTCTTGCTGCAATTACATTATCATAGTTTTCCATAAAACCATCAATAGGGAAAAATATATTTTCGCTTTTATCAATAATTTTGCCTTGTTCACTCTGTCTCCAAATCCATCTTCTAGTTCTTATTCTATCTTCTACTGCATATGTTAGTTCTCCATCCAGTAATATTTCTAATTCATCTGATCCTAAAGGAATAAAAGTATCTCCTGACTTTGAGAATTTAACACTAATATCACCGTTTAAAGTTTCAATATCATGAGCTCCTAGTGGTAAAGTATACTTTAATGAAACTGTGTTCCCTATATCAACTATAGGATTTATGCTAGGTAACCCCTTACCTTTTGATACTCTCGTTAACATAGCTTCTATAGAGCTCATAAACTTATTTGGATTTATATCTAATTTTTTAAACGCTTCTCTATAATAAGAAATTTCCTTCAATTCCTTAATTTTAGTGTCTTTATACTTTTCTTCACATTCTCCAATAACCTTTATTAATGCTTCTTTGACTTCAATATTCTCTTTTGTGTTATCTATTCCTTTTGCTACTACTATCCCAAAACATACATTATCTAATTTTTCAAGAACCTCTTTTGATACACTAAATTTCATAACTATCCTCCAATGAATCTGTAATAAATATTTTCTTGAATCTACTTCAATTATTAAAATAATAATAAACATTCCAGTAACTGGAATGTCAATGTTTTTTTACTAATATTTGTATTTCAGTCACAAACTCCGATTCATTTCTTGTTAATCCATAATCAATTAATGTGATTTCTATAGGATCTTGTAAGACCTTATACCCTTTTTCATATATAATATCCAACAGCTTTTTATAATACAATTTAGAATCCACATGTGTACCATTAAATCTTATACATAAATATGTTCCTTTTTCTAGTACTTTCAAAAACTCCTTATTATATGCTTCTCCTTCAGTAAAAATAAAAGTAGAATTATATTCATCAAATACCTTATTTTTTAAATTTTCTTTTGAAATAGATACTCCTACTTTTCCTAAAAAAATTGATGAATTATTGTATGCTACATTTTCAAGTTTTCTAATAGATAATTCTAAGTCTTTAGTTGATTTTACTTTTTCTCTTAACATAACTACATGTCTATCTTGAAATTCGATTTCAGTAACAATATTTATTTTGCTATAATCTATAGCATTATTAAGTTGATTAATCCTATTTTGTATTTTTTGCTCAATAAGTTTAAGTTCCTTTATTTTGTCTTCTGTAATCTTTTTCTGAGCTTGGAATATACTCATAATATTATCAATACTTACATTTTCAAGGTGAGCTTTTATTTTGTTAAGTGGCATGGCTAATTCTTTTAAATACTTAATAGTATTTAATTGTTCAAACTGATCAACTGTATAATATCTATAATTATTTCTCTTATCAATATAATTTGGCTTAAATAAATCTATTTCATCATAGTATCTTAATGTTTTCTTATTTATATTAAATAACTCTGATATTTCTCCTATTGTAAATAATTCTTTCATGTTTATTTATTTAATAAAAATCTCTTATTATCTCCTTTCAAAAAGTTTAGATATAGCTTAATCATTAATACATTATAGTACATATTAATTACAAAATATACAAAACTATTGATAATTAAGAATAAATTTATTCTCTATATTTATGTTTTAAAATTATTATAAGTATAAGGAATTTAAATATTTTATCATAGTATAAAAATATGCTCCCTTAGTGTTAACAGCTTTATCATTTTAACTGCTAACCATAATAGGAGCATACAATACGATCTAATTTATTTAATTTAATATAATTCTATTTTGATGTGTCAAATCCCTATATAATATTACTGACAAATCTCTTCTAGGTTTCTCATACTTCCAAATTTCATGAATTTATCGTGCATAGATAATGCTTCACCAATTATATGAGGTGTATGCTTATATTTACTCTCACAAGCCCTATTAAAATATTCATATAATTCTTCTTTATAATCTGGATGAGCACAGTTTTCTATAATACATATTGCTCTTTCTTTTGGAGATAATCCCCTTAAGTCTGCCACTCCTTGTTCAGTAACAATAATCATAACATCATGTTCAGTATGGTCATGATGAGATACCATAGGAACAATACTAGAAATATGTCCACCTTTGGCTATTGATTCAGTTGTAAAGATAGTTAGATATCCATTTCTAGCAAAGTCTCCAGAGCCACCTATCCCATTCATCATTCTACTTCCCATAATATTTGTTGAATTTACGTTTCCATATATATCAACCTCTATTGCAGTATTTATTGCAATAATCCCTAATCTCCTTATAATCTCAGGGTTATTACTTATTTCTTGTGGTCTTAATATTAACTTATCTTTATATTTATTTATATTACTATAAAAATCTTTTAGTCTTGGTTGAGATATAGTTAAAGAAGTACCTGAGGCAAACTTAACCTTATCAGCATCTATTAAATCTAATACACTATCTTGGATAACTTCAGAATAAATAACTAAATCCTCAAAATCTGAATCTACCAAACCTCCTAAAATAGCATTTGCTACACTTCCTACACCAGATTGTAATGGTAGTAAGTTTTTTGGAAGTCTGCCATCTTTTACTTCTTGCTCTAAAAAATCAATAAGATTATCTGCCATCTTTTTAGATATATTATCAATTGGTGCAACAGGTCTTGTCTTATCAGTTATGTCAGTAAATACTATAGCCGCGATTTTATCTTTATCACATTGAATATAATTTGTACCTATTTTATCATCAACATTAACTAAAGGTATAGGTTTTCTAAATGGCGGTAACGCCATATTATATATATCATGCATTCCTTCTAATTCTACAGGCTGGGATGTATTTATTTCTACTATGACCTTGTCTGCACATTCAATAAATACATTTGAGTTCCCTACTGATGTAGATGGAATAATGTAGCCGTCTTCAGTTATAGCAATCGCCTCTATTAATGCTATATCCATCTTACCTAAAAATCCATACTTTATCCACTGTGGTGTGTGGCTTAAATGCATATCTGTATAATGTACTTCAGAATTATTTATTGCATTTCTACAAGAAGAGTCTGTTTGATATGGATATCTTCTATTCATAACGTTAGCCTCAGCTAATGCTTCATCTAATTCTGGTCCTACTGAAGCTCCTGTGATAATATTTAGTTTTAATTTTTCTCCATATTCAGCACGTTTTGCAATAGCAAGAGGTAAAGCCTTTGGATATCCAGAAGGAGTAAATCCACTAGCACCTACAGTCATTCCATCTTCAAATAACTTAGCAGCAATATCAGCTGTTACTACTTTATCTCTTAGTTCACTACATCTTAATCTCTTTTCATCCATTATGAGTCTCCCTATTATTAAGATAATTTTTCAATAAGTTTTTTTAATAGTCTAGCCATTGGCTCTACTGAATCAATTTCTAAATACTCTTTTTCATTATGACCATATCCTCCAATTGGTCCTATTGCATCAATAACTGGTGTTCCTACACTTGCTACAATATTACCATCAGATCCTCCACCTGCATCTGTCCAATGAACATTTATACCTTCCTCTTTACCTATTTCTTCTACTAACTTATGTAACTCTCTTCTTTTCTCAGTCATCTCCATAGGAGGTCTACTTAATCCACCACTAACTTTAACACTTACTCCATCAGTGTTGATATTATTTAATAATTCATTTATACATTTATCAATTCTATTTGCTTCATCTATCGTTTTAACTCTTACATCAACCTCACAGCTTGCACTTGGACAAACAACATTTGCAGAACTTCCTCCACTTACTACACCAACATTAACTGTTGTTTCTAAATCATAATTAGTTAATTCATGAAGTTTTAAAACCCAATGAGCTAATTCTTGAATCGCACTTTTACCTTCCTTGTGATTATTGCCTGCATGAGATGCAACTCCGCTAAAATCTATTTTATATTTCATTACACCTTTTCTACTTGCAACAAATGCACCATTAGCTCTTGCCGGCTCTAAAACTAAAGCATATTTACTATTTCGTCCAAGTTCTTCTAGCAGTTCTCTTGAATATATTGAGCTTATCTCTTCGTCACAATTAAAAGCTATACAAATTGATTTATCAATTTTATTATCTTCTATTACATCTTTAATAACATAGTAAACAGATAGAAGTGCAGATTTCATATCAATAACACCTGGACCGTATGCTATATTTTCTCTCATACTAAAAGGTCTTTCTTTAACCGTTCCTTCTCCAAACACAGTATCCATATGTCCTAATATAAGAATATCTATATCTTTTCCTTCTTTATTTCTAACTTCTAAACATGGTCCTGCATTATCATTTATATAGTGTTTCTTTACAATAAGACCAATATCTTCAAACTTTTTATAAAGTATATCACATACCTTTTCTACTCCATGAGGAGTTTTACTACCGCTATCTATATTTACTAATTCCTCTAACTCCCCTAGGTATTTCTCCATATTTATATTCATAAATTGTCCCCCTTAATAAAATCTATAAAAATAAGATAAAGTTACTTACAACAACTACTAATAATCCTATAACCATCGGTACTGCAGTACGCTTAATAACATCAAATGGCGATACCTCTGAAATACCAGAAACAGCTACTATTACAGCCGTTATTGGCGATATACTTCTTGCAATACCAGCTGTTAATTGCATAGGTAAAAGCATAGATACTGCAGGTATAGATAATTTAGTTGCTATATCTGGAACAAGTGCTGCAAATGCAAAAAACGGTGCATTACCTGAACCCATAATTATTGCACTAACTGCAATTATAAGAACCATAACTATAGTCATCATAACACTACCAAAACCTAGTGATTGTGCACTAGCAATAATAGTATCTATTGCACCTATTGACTTTAATCCATGAGCAAAAACCTCTCCTGCTACTATCAAAGTTACTACAGCTGCAAATTGAGCTCCCATACCATCAAAGAATATTTGTATACTTGCAAATACGCTTTTAACATCTCTTTTTCTAATTAATTCAAATATCAGTGCTATAAAAGTTGAGAAGAACATTGCTGTTACCACATCTAACTGAACACTTGAAAATACTAGTTCACTAAATAATAATATTAAAATAAGCGGAACTATTGGTAAAAGTGCATATATCTTAGGAACATCTAATTTTGTTCTATCATTTTCATTACCTATTTTAAATTCTGCAACATGACCTTCTTTTTTATCATAATTTCTTTGTACAAAAAAGTGAGCAATTGCAATGACAATTATAGTAACTATTGCAACAGGTATTTGGTAAGTTGTAAAGTAGATACTTGAACTCATTTGGGCTGTTTGTGATGCTAGTACCGCATTACCTGATGCTGGTCCTAGATCTAAGCAAGCTGAAGTACCAATCATAGCAGTTGCTGATAGCTTACTTACACCTAGCTTTATTAATATTGGATACATTGTAACCATCAGTAAAACCCCTAATCCTGATGCACTTGGTATAAATATATTTAGTATTTGACCTATTATATATCCCATAGCTAATACTAAATATGGTGACCTTATAAGCTTAAGTGGCTTAATTGCTATATTTACTAAAGCATCACTTGCACCGATTTTATCCATATATCTAGCAAATCCACCAACTGCCATTATAGCAAGCCCCATTCCTGCCGCTCTGCTTGAAAACGTTATCTTGATAAATTCAAGAATGTCAAACCAAGCAAATCCTGTAGTCTCCTCTGGAGAAACTATAACTCCTGTACCTAAAATTATGGCACACCCCATAAGAATCATACCTGCTAGTAGCAGTACTGTTTGCGCTTTATACTTTTTAACAATAAAGTATCCAGTTCCAATTGAAACTATAGCGGCTAAAATTAATCCTAACATGTTATCCCCCTTAGAAATTTCAGAATTTTATACCTTTTCAAATAAATCATAACACTGCTATAAAAACATAGTCAATTAAAATATGATATAAATTAAGAAAAAACTACTTTTATCTTTTATAAATAAATCTTTATACTTTAAAAGTCTTATTTTCAACACAAAATTCGATTTCTAACTTTCATTTATTGCTTATAAACTTTATTTTTCTTAATTATATAATAGTTAGTAACATAAAAAATCACCCTACTATAGTTAATTATAATAGGGTTTTCTTTTTAATTTTTCTATCCAATAAACCTGGGAACTCTACACTATTATCAAAACTGTCTGTATTTAAATTTTTCTAAAATAGTATATAGAAACTGTATATTAATTTACTAATCAATGAATTATCACAGTCGTTGTATCTGGTATATTATCATATATCCACTTAGCATTATCTGTTGCAAGTCTAATACATCCATGACTAAGTGCCTGACCCAATCTTCCATCTATCACATAACTTCCTGTTGAGTCATATAAAATTGAATGATAGTAATATCCACCTCTAATTCTTGTTGCATACTTAACAGAATACTCATCAGTTCCAAAGCCTGGTTTTCTACCACTAATAAAGAAAGTCCCTGTTATAGTTGGTGTTTGAGGTTTTCCTACAGTACAAGACCATTTATATAATTGAATCCAATTTCCATTATCTTCTTTAAATACATAAGTATATTTATTTTTAAGGTCGGTAATTAATAAATAATCACTCGTGCTTTTAATATTATTTTCATTTACAAATCTAGTCATGTCAGTATAAAAGTATTTGTAATTTAACTCGTCAGGTCTATTCCCATCATCTGATAAAAAGTAGTTAAAAACATATCCCATTTGGTCATTGTAAATTACCTTACTCCAATCGTTATCTGCTTGTAATACTTCAACTTGTGATTTAGCTGGAATTATTGTGATAATATTAGATGATATAGACTCATTTTCTCTTAAGTTCAAATTAGACCATGGATGTTTAGTAACAGACACATAGTCTTTATATACATATCCTTCCTTAGAGTCATAAATTACTTTAAGCCATTCATCATCAGCATCTATTACTTCTATTTTTGAGTATTTAGGTATTACAGTTATTATATTTGAAGTTGTAGATTTTTCTTCTCTCAGATTTAAATTTACTAAAGTATACTTGTATATAGGAATTCTATACCTTATAATAATACGTCTTTTCGGTCTCATATTATCCATCTCCTTGTATAATCCTTATACTAAGCTATGACTACTATTTTATAACTGTTCTTCTATTTTTTAAACTTAGTTATTACTAATAATAATGACTATAGACAAATCTTATCCAATCAAATTCTTCTTGTTATTTAAAACCCATCTCTCACAATCTATAACCTCATCTACAATATCCTTATAAAATTCCGGCTCATGGCATACTAACAGAATGCTTCCTTGATAATTTTTTAAAGCTTTTTTAAGAGCATATTTAGCATCAGCATCTAAGTGGTTAGTTGGCTCATCTAATATTAATATATTTGTTGGTCTATTAATTAACTTACACAATCTAATCTTAGCTTGTTCACCACCACTCAAAACATTTACCTTACTATCTATATGTTCCTGTGTTAATCCACACTTAGCTAACATACTTCTTATCTCAAATTTTGTACACTTATAAAACTCGTTCCAAACCTCTTCTAAAGATGTGTTGTTATTCTCTTTTTTTATTTCTTGTTCGAAGTAACCTATTGCTTGATTTTCTCCTATTTCTAAATTTCCACTGATAGGTTTCATAATCCCAATTAAACTTTTTAATAAAGTTGTTTTACCTATTCCATTTGAACCGATTATTGCAATTTTTTTACCTCTTTCCATAGTAAAATTTAAAGGCTTAGTAAGTGCTTTTTCATAACCAATTATTAAGTCTCTTGCTTCAAATAGTACTCTACCTGATGACTTTGCTTCCTTAAAATCAAAATATGGCTTAGGTATACTTTTTAAAACTTCAATACGTTCCATCTTATCAAGTCTTTTTTGTCTAGATTTTGCCATAGCACTTGTTGATGCTCTCGATATATTTTTTGCAACATATTCCTCTAACCTTGAAATTTCTTGTTGTTGCTTTACATAAGCAGCTCTTTGTTGGATTTTATTAGCTTCATATACTTTTAAAAAGTTTTTATGATCTCCAACATATCTTGTTATAGACTTATTTTCAATATGACATACTATGTTTACTACTTCATTTAAAAATTCTAAGTCATGTGATATTAATATAAATGCATTCTCATATACTTGTAAATATTTCTTCAGCCATTCAATATGTTCTATATCCAAATAGTTTGTTGGCTCATCTAATAATAGTATATCTGGTTTCTCTAAAAGCAATTTGGCTAGTAACACTTTTGTTCTTTGACCTCCACTTAGTTTTGATACATCTTTTTCAAGCCCAACTTCTCTAAGGCCTAAACCAAGAGCTACTGCCTCAATCTTTGAATCTATAGTATAAAATCCATTATTATCTAAAGTATCTTGCATTATAACACTTTTCTCTAATGCTTTATTTATCTCATATTCGTTCATATTGCATATATCATTATACAGACTATTTAGTTTTTCTTCTAATTCAAACCAATCTTTGAATGCTTCTTTTAATACATCTCTTATAGACATTCCTTCCTTTAGATGTGTATGCTGGTCCATATATCCTATACTTACTTTACTACTCCACTCTATCTTTCCACTGTCTTGTATTATCTTGTTAGTAATTAAATTCATGAAAGTTGATTTACCTTCACCATTTGCTCCTACAATCCCAATATGTTCGCCCTTTAACAATTTAAAAGATACATTATTGAAAATTATCCTATCCCCAAATCCATGGCTCATATTTTCAACTGTTAAAATACTCATTGTCCTTCCCTCTACTTTGCAATTATTCTGATATATAATAGTATTTATTTAATATCTTAATAAAATCATAACATTCAACCTAAGCTTATCTCAAGTTCACGAATTTTTCTGTAAGAAAGTTAACCTAATTCAAACTCTAGATATATTCATTCTAATGGTATTGTATATAAAAATAGGCACTCGATTATTTATTAATAACCAAGTACCTATATTCTAAACAACTTTCTTTTCCTGTCTTATTATTCTTCTGATACTATTTTCAGTAAGGAAGTAATTTTTAGTTAACTCTTTAGCTGAAACACCTTCATCATATCTTTTTAATATTTCAATATTTCTTTCCTTTAAATCTTTTTTAGTCTCAGTTCCTTCTCCCCAAGACTTTCTATTATTAGTTTTTCTAGGTATATATAAATATCCACCATCTATATATTCTTGAATTAATTCAATTATATTTTCTGGTAATAGATTTTGTGCTTTTTCATATTTCATAATATTCGCTCCTATCTACTTTTTGTTCGTAAATAATGAAGCAAAGACTGCACAAAACAACTTAACCGAATCCATTTTAGCCCGGCCCCGAACAAAGTTTAGTCCTGAATGTATTACAGTCTTTGCACGGAGCCAGAAGAAATAATTAACTCTATTCTATTTTTCATAAATATCTCTCCTTTATATTTTTTATATGTTAATTTAATATATCATATAAATTATAGCATCAAATAAAATCACTATTCAAGGTTATAAATAATTCTGTAATAATCTTAACTACTCTTATATTATCTTTAAAATAATCAAAATAAAAAGTTACCTAAAATGAATTTTCATTTTAGGTAACTTTTTATTTATACTCTTATATTTTCTGACTTATACTCTAGCTCTATACACTCTTCTTTTAAAGCTACATCGTCATAGCTCATAAGCTTAAGTGGTAAAGCAAGTAATACAGCTCCACCTACAATATTACCTAGAGTAACCCAAAGTAAATTTCTAAATACCAAATCTAGGGGCAATCCACCTAAAGCTAAATATGATACTGAAAATATTCCCATATTTGCTATGCTATGTTCAAATCCTGCTATTACAAATGCGAATATACACCAAAACATAATAGTAAGCTTTCCACCTTCAGTCTTCATCTTTATACTTGATAAGACTGCTATACAAACCATGAAGTTGCATAATACACCTCTTAGAAATAGCTCTAAGACAGGTAATTCAAGTTTAGCATATACAATATTTGACGTGTATTCTTGTAATAAACTTAAAGAAGCTCCACTTTTTACAAATATAAATGATAATATTACAGATCCTATAAAGTTTCCTATATAACTAAATATCCATACTCTGATAGCCATACTAAGTCTGCATCTTTTGTTATATACTCCAAGAGCCATCACTAAGTTATTACCAGTAAATAATTCTCCTCCAAGAAAGGCTATTAGCCCTAAGGCTAAAGAAAAAGTTGCAGCTACCATAACCCTTGATATTTCAGGTGACATATCATATAGTACGGCTCCTGTAGTATATGATAATATTATGGCTACTACTAAGTAAAGCCCAGCTACTATTGCTCTAGTCAAATATTTACTTGGATTTTTTTTTGATAATTTGTATTTGTCTTCTGCAATATTACAAATTATATCTATATCTTTAATGTACATATTTATCCCTCTTATATATTTACAGTCTCTAAGTATTTAACTTCAACTAATTCTCCAGTTTCAAATGACTCTTTAAATGCATATCCAGCTATTGTTGATAGCACACCATCCTCTACAGTAACATTTGGCTTTTTATTGTTAAGTACACAGTCAACAAATTCTTTTACTTCTTGTAAATATGCATCCTCAAATCTTTCTAAAAATCCTCCTGCACACTCTTTGTTTATTCCTCTATCATCAAATACTGTAACTAAGTTTTTGTCAGGAGTTGTTCCAATTCTTAGTGTTCCTTTTGTTCCTATTATTTCAGTTTCTATATGGTATCCATGAGCACAATTTCTTCCTGCTACAAATATACCCATAGTTCCATTTTTAAATTTAGCCATAGCAGCACCAGTTTCTGCATCATTTAATTCATTAAATTCAGGATACTCATATGCTCCACCTATAGCCCATACTTTATCTATTTCAGAGTCCATGTACCATCTAGCTAAATCTATATCATGTATAGCCATATCTAAAAATAGTCCTCCACTATAACTATTTTTAGCAAATTTTAAGAACCCTTCCATAGCAGGCGCTGGATCTAATCCGTAACATCTTATTAGCACTGGCTTTCCTATATGACCTTCTTCAATTTTTTTCTTAGCATATGCATAAGATCTATCGTATCTTCTCATAAATCCTAGCATAAAGATTTTATCATTATGACTATTTACAGCTTCCATAGCTTCTAGTGCATCTTCTAAGTAAAGTCCTAGTGGCTTTTCACTAAATACATGAAAACCTGCATCCAAAGCTTTTTTTATTTGTTCACAGTGATATCCTGATGGAGATGAAACAAATATTGCATCTAGATTCTTATTTTTAAGCATTTCATCATAATCAGTGTAACCATATTCTATTCCCCAAGAATTTTGAACTTCTTCTACTTCTCTTTCATCTATAGAGCACACAGCTATAAGCTTTGCATTGGGTATTTTAAAAGCGATATTTTCTGCATGGGCTCTTCCTAATCTTCCTAATCCAACAATACCGAACTTTACAATCTTTTTCATAAATATTCTCCTCCCATCTAACTATTTACTCTTACTATATTTTTTGTTATAATTTAATTCACACGTATTTTTATATTATTTTTAAGGGCAATTTTATATTGCTCTATTTTTATGCACCCAATCCTAGTGGAGAGAATACTAAGTACATTATTGCCATTGCTATAATCGAGAATAGGGCTATTGGTTTTGCATATTTCCAAGGTGTAAGATCTACTACACCAGCATCCGCTTGTACAAAATCGTTTTCCCTCGGTTTAATTTTACCTACATATAACATTATTAAAATATTTATTGGGAATAATACACCTAATACATATAGGAAGTGTACATGTCCTAAGAATACTTTTGATAATGAGTATAATATTATATGTGATACTAAAGCAATCTTTGGAGCTATCGCCGGAACTTTTTTACTGAATATTCCAATAACTACAGCTGCAAGTATTGGCACATTATAGAATCCAAAACATTCTTGTAAATATCCAAATAATCCAGCTGGTGCATATAAAATAAATGGAGCTATTGCTATTGATAATATCGCAAGCCCAGTTGTAAATTTTCTACCCATATTAACTAGTTCCTCATCAGTCTTATCAAGAGCTACTTCATCATTACCTGATGTAGCTAACATTTTTTGAGCTTTCTTTTGCATAATAGGCTTATAGATATCTAATGTAAACAATGTTGATGTACTGTTTAATGCTCCATTAAATGAACTTAGTATAGCTCCGAATAAAACTGCTGCAAATAGTCCAAGTAGTGGTTTAGGTAGCACATCTAATACTAATGTAGGATACGCTAAATCTGCATTACTTAATGTATTTCCATATAAATGGAATGCAATTATTCCTGGTATTACTAAGAAAAATGGACCTATTAATTTTAAAAATCCTGTAAATATAACTCCTTTTTGAGCCTCTGCTAAGTTTTTAGCTCCAAAAGTTTTTTGAACAATAGCTTGGTTCGTACACCAGTAGAATAAGTTATTAAATAATAATCCTGTAAATAATACTGGCCATGGTACTAATGGTGCTTGTGAGTTTGCTGGATTTATTGCGTTTAGTTTTTCTGGGTTTACTGTAATCAAAGTATTTATTCCATCCATAAAACTTCCATCGCCAAGCGCTATAAGACCAAGTATTGGTATCATAAGTCCACCGATTAAAAGACCTACACCATTTATTGTATCAGCATATGCTGTTATTTTAAGTCCTCCAAAAGTTGTATATAATATGCCAACTACTCCTATTGCTCCACTTATTATAAGTATGGCTGAAAAATCACTTACACCTAATCTATCACTTATTCCAAATAATTGATTTAAAACTAAAGATCCTGAATAAAGTACTGTTGGTAAGTAAGTTAATATATATCCTAATATAAATAATAATGAAACTATTCTTTTAGTTGAGTAATCATAACGCTCTTCTAAAAAATCTGGTATTGTCGCTATACCACTTTTCAGATATTTTGGTAAAAATACAAAAGCCATTAATACTAATGCAACACAAGATGTAGCCTCCCAAGCCATAGGACCCATATTTGTCATATAACTTTGTCCTGTTAATCCTATTAACTGTTCTGTAGACAGATTTGTTAGCATTATTGTTCCTGCTATTGTTACTCCCGTAAGACTTCTTCCTGCAAGGAAATATCCATCTTTAGATGAAAAGTTCGAGCCTCTAGTTTTGTACCAAGATATAAATGCTACACCTAAAGTAAAAGCTAAAAATGTTATAATAACAAATAAATCCATAGTAATACCCCCGATTTTAAAATTTATTTTAAATAATAAGCAAGTTAATTTCATAACTTGCTTATTATTTTCTAGTTAAATGTCTAAAATATTTATGCTTCTACTTTTTCTAATTGAGTTTTTTGAGCTATATATTTTCTTGCCTTTAGGGCATATTCAAATGGATTAGCAATAGCTGGATCTTGCTCTGCTTCTACTAATAACCATCCTTCATAATTATTGTCAGCTAATACTCTAAATAATGGTTCAAAGTCTATGTCTCCATCACCAGGAACCGTAAATGCACCTAGTCTAACACCTTTTAAGAAACTTAATTTTTCTTCTTTTACGTTATTTACTATGTTTGATCTTATATCTTTTAAGTGCACGTGCTTAACTCTATCTACATATTTAGTTAATACTTCAAGAGCATTTTCTCCTGAATATACTAAATGTCCGCTATCAAATAATAAGTATACTAAGTTTTCATCAGTCATTGCCATTAGCTTGTCTATTTCTTCAGTAGTTTGTACTACTGTTCCCATATGATGATGGTATACTAATTTCATACCTTTTTCTTGAGCTAATGCTCCTAGTTTATTTAAACCTTCTGCTAGCATATTCCATTCTTCTTCGTTCATTATATATTTCCCATCAAATACCGGAGTTTCCATTTGACCTTGGATACTGTGACCTTGTTCTGAAACTACTACTACTTTTGCTCCCATTTCATGTAAGAAGTCTCTATGTTCTATAAACTCTTGCGCAGTTTCTTCATAAGGCTTTGTAGTTAAGAATGAACTAAACCATGCACTTGCTATTTCCATATTTCTAAGTTCTAAAGCTTTTTTAAGTACTTTAGTATCCCTTGGGTATTTATTTCCTACTTCACTTCCACTAAATCCAGCTAATGCCATTTCACTTATACACTGCTCAAAAGTATTTTCTTTTCCTAAGTCTGGCATATCATCATTTGTCCAAGCTATTGGAGCTATTCCTAATTTAACTTTATCTTTATTAAACATTTTTTATCCCCCTGATTAATGTAATTATTTATATAAATTAAGCTAAAGCATTTACTGTTTCTGATACTGATATTTCACTTATTTTAACTGGTCTATTTTCTCTTAATGACTTTTGTGCTGCTAATCCTATTAATACTGGATTTAATCCATCTAATACACCAACTGGTACTTCTGTATCATTTACTATTGCATCTACAAATTGGCTTACTTCATTTGCATATGCTTGCATATATCTTTGTAGGAAGAAGTAAAGTGGCTTTTCACCTGATACCCCATCTTTATTGCTTATTATTGCAGTTGAATTAGTATCGTTTCCTACTGATACAGAGCCTCTTGATCCGAATACTTCTGCTCTTTGATCATATCCATAACAAGCTTCTCTAGAATTATCTATTACTGCTAAGGCTCCGTTTGCTAACTTCATAGTTATTATTGCTGTATCTATATCTCCAGCTTTACCTATTTCTTCATTTACAAGTACTGCACCCATTGCATATACTTCTTCTACTTCACTGCCTGATAAGTATCTAACCATATCAAAATCATGTATAGTCATATCTAAGAACATTCCACCAGATACTTTAACATAGCTTACAGGAGGAGCTTCCGGGTCTCTAGAAGTTATTTTAATTATGTTTATATCACCTATTTTCCCAGCTTCTACAGCTTCTTTAGCTGCCATAAAGTTGTGGTCAAATCTTCTATTAAATCCTACTTGATATTTTACATTTGAATTTTCAAGTTCCTTTATAACATTTTGTATTTTTTCTACATCATGATCTATTGGTTTTTCACAGAATACATGCTTTCCTGCTTTTATAGCTTCTATTGATATTGGAGAGTGAGTGTCTGTTGAAGTACATATTAATACCGCGTCTATTTCTTCATCATTTAATATTTTTGTATAATCATCATATACTTCATCTATCCCCATTTCTTTCGCCCAAGCAACTGTTGAATCATCTAATATAAAGTTGTATATTGATTTTACTCTAGCTCCTTTAACATATCTGCTGATACTTTCTCCATGAACCTTTCCTATTCTTCCTGCCCCTATTATACCTATATTTATCATTTCAGATTCCCTCCATTTAGTAAGTTATATTTTATCTCTCGCTCCCATGTATTTTATAAGTTTACAGCGAGAGTTTATTTATTAAAATCATTTATTTAGTATTGTCTTGCCGTATTTAAGTTTGCTTTTTTATCTTCAAATGACTTTACAACACTATCTATCTTAGACATACCTGCTATTCCTACATGCCACCAAGCATCATATCCATGAGTCATAGTTTTTGGTAATACTTTTATATCTATCAAAGTTGGTAAAGTTTGCTTCTTAGAATCTTCTAAAGCTAATTTTAATTCTTCTACAGTTTTTACAGTGTATGTTTTTGCTCCGTATCCACTAGCTACTTTTGCAAAATCTATTCCTATATAATCTCCATCTAACTTATTAGTTTCATCATTTCTATATCTAAATTCCGTACATAAACTTCCTATTCCATTACCCATTTGAAGGTTATTTATACAACCGAATCCGCAGTTATCAAATAGTAATAAGTTTATCTTTTGTTTTTCTTGTATCGCTGTAACCAACTCAGTATGTAACATTAGATAGCTACCGTCTCCTACCATCGCATATACTTCTTTTTCTGGTTTAGCAAGCTTTGCTCCAAGAGAAGCTGCTATCTCATATCCCATACAAGAATATCCATATTCCATATGATAAGAATCTTTTTCAGATGCTTGCCATACTCTTTGAAGATCTCCCGGTAAACTTCCAGCCGCTCCTACTATTATAGAGTTTTCTTTTAAAGCCTCATTTATTACTCCAAGTGCTCTTGTTTGAGTAAGTACACTATCGTGAACTTTTATAAAGTCTTCTATAGCTGTTTCTACTCTCTCTTCAACTTCTGGCTCAAAACCTTCTGTATATTCAATATTGTTTAATCTGTTTAATTCTTCTTTCCATAATTGTTTTACATATTGTATTTCATTTTCATAACCCGATTTATAATACTCTATATGATTTGTTATATACTCTAAAGTTAACTTCGCATCTCCAACTAAGCTTACTGCATCAAGCTTAGAAGCATCAAATCTAGATGTATTTATCGTTAAAAACTCTACTTCATCATCTTTAAATAATGATTTTGATCCAGTTGTAAAATCTGTAAATCTAGTCCCTACTCCTATAACTAAATCACAATCTCTAGCTATCATATTAGCTGCTAGATTTCCCGTTACTCCTATACCACCTAAGTTTAGTTCTTCATTACAGCTTATAGCACTCTTTCCTGCTTGTGTTTCTGCAAATGGTATATTAAATTTATTAGCAAAATCAAGCAAATCTTTTCCCGCTTCAGAGTATTTTACTCCTCCACCACAGATTATTAAAGGCTTTTTCTTTGATTTTATAAGTGTCACTGCTTCTTCTAACTCTTCTTGACTTGGTAGTTGTCTTACCATTTTGTGTACTCTCTTTTTGAAGAAAGTTTCCGGGAAATCATATACTTCCCCTTGAACATCTTGTGGTAATGCAACACATACAGCTCCAGTATTTCCCATATCAGTAAGTACTCTCATTGCATTTATCATTGCACTCATAAGCTGTTCTGGTCTAGTTACTCTATCCCAATATTTACAAACAGGTCTAAATGCATCATTAGTACTTATTGATAAATTATGAGGTTGTTCTATTTGCTGAAGCACTGGATCTGGTTGTCTTGTAGAGAATACATCTCCTGGTAATAATAAAAGTGGTATATTATTAGCAGTTGCGCAAGCCGCTGCTGTTAACATATTTGCTGCTCCAGGACCTACTGATGAAGTTGCAGCATATATTTTTTTTCTATTATTTTGTTTTGCAAATCCCATTGCTGCTAAAGCCATTCCTTGCTCATTTCTACCTTGATGAACTTTTAAATTCCCTGGATTTTCATCTAATGCTTGACCAAGACCAACTACGTTTCCATGACCAAATATTGTAAATATACCTTCTACAAATTTTGATTCTTCTCTATCAAAACTTATATATTGACTATCTAAAAATTTGACTACAGCTTGAGCTACTGTCATTTTTATAGTTTTCATAATATCCCCCCTTATTTCTAATTATCTTTCCGGCCATATTTTTGTATCTTTTTCAAGTAACCATTTGTGTTCTTCTAAATCTATCCTTTGTGTCCATGGATTGTTATCAAAATGTCTTATCATCCAGCAGTAGTACATTGCATATCCTGGAGCAGATGTTTGTGGATGTATAAGTCCTCCTGGTATTGCAGCAAAACTATTATCTACTATCTTATAAGCATCTTCACCTATTAAAGAGAATCCAAATCCTTGTGGTTTATTAAACTTATAGTAATATACTTCTGGTTGTTCATGGTGATGAGGTATGTAACTTGACCATTTCCCTGGATAAGTTATTACTTCTCCCATTACCATATTTGAGTAAGGTGCATTATTGTAATCAAATATTGTTCTTACTACTCTTCTAGCAGTATCATTCCAAACGCCTTCCCCAAATATATCACTTTTACAGTTATTTTCATTGTATAAAACGTTTTCAAATACTTTATCATTTTCTGTTTGTTGTATTAATATCTCACAATCACTTAATGCAACAACAGTTATTGTTTTATCTTTACAAACATGTACACATGTTGGAGATTCATCAAATACTGAATGTCTTTCAGTTTCTAATTTTTTATTTTCCCAAGATAATTCCACTTTTCCATCTAATAATAATACTGCTATTTCTTTAGTATCTGAAACATATTTTCTTACTTCATTTTTTTTAAGTTTCTCTACTTGAATATCCATTAGCATGTTTGAATGTTTTCCATCTATTTCAGTTAATACATATTTACCATAAGATACTTGCCCTAATCTTTCTAGCATACAATTTCCCCCTTAAGCTCTTGCTACCATTTCTCCATGTTCTTTTTTAGCTTCTTCAATAAATTCACTAACACTTTCTGCACTTGGCATGTCATCAGAACAACTATGGCTTGCTACTAACATAGCAGCTGATGCACTACCAAACTCAAGACAATCTATAACTTCCCATCCTTCTAATAAACCATATATAAATGCTGATGCATATGCATCTCCTCCACCAAATGATTTTAATAATTTTACTGGGAAAGGTTTTATATTGAATTGTCTACCATCGTTAGTATAAGCAGTTGATCCTTCTTTACCATGTTTTATTACTACTATTTTATTACCATATTCTAACCATCTTTTAGCTGTTTCTTCATCATTACTATTTTTTGCTATTAATCCCTCTGTTAAGTCAAATTCTTCTCTAGATCCTATTATTATATCACTATTTTTTGCTACTAAAGAATAATATATAGATATTTCATCCTCATTTTTCCAGTTGTAAGCTCTGTAATCTACATCAAATATTACAACTGTATTATGTTTTTTTGCTATTTCAACAGCTTTAAGAGATGCCTCTCTTGATGGACTTTGGCAAAGAGCTGTTCCCGAAATTACTATAGCTTTAGCATTTTTGATATATTCTTCATCTATATCATCAACATCTAGCATTAAATCTGCAACACCGTTTCTATACATTAATATAGAACTTTCTGTAGGACTTAGTATCTCTGTAAAAGTTAATCCTAAAGATTCTCCATTTTTAGCTCTTACTATTCTTGATGTATCTATTCCCTCTTTATCAAAGTAATTTACAACAAAATCACCAAATCTATCATCTGAAACCTTACCTATAAATCCTACTTTTTTACCTAATCTGGAAACACCAACTGCTATATTTGCTGGAGAACCTCCTAGATATTTTCTAAAAGTTGTACTTTCAGCTAATGTCATGTGAATATCTACTGGGTTGAAATCTATTGCAACTCTTCCTATTGGAACTATATCAATCTCTCTATTTTGTTCAAACTTAATGTAACTCATTGTAATCCCCCTTAACATTTATTTTCACTTTGGAAAACCTTTATGTGTTTATATACATTGTTATAAGCTCCTACTGCTTGAGCACTACTTATATCAAAATAATTAATATTATTATTATTATTGTAAGTTTCTTTTACACTATCACTTACTGAGTTAAACGTTGATGTGGCAATATTTATCTTGCTAATTCCATATTTAACAGATTTTCTAAAATCTTCTTCACTTATTCCAGTTCCCCCATGTAATACTAGTGGCTTTTCTATTTCTTTTGAAATATTTTTAAGTACTTCAAAGTTAAGATTTGGTTCTCCTGAATATACTCCGTGAGCATTTCCTATTGCCACAGCTAAGAAGTTTACATCTGTATCATCTACAAACTTCCTGGCATCTTCTAATTCTGTATAAGCAATATTAATATTTTCACTTCCATCTTCACTACCGCCAACTCTTCCTACCTCTGCCTCTACACTTGCTCCATTCCTTTTAGCTTCCTCTATTACTTTCTTAGTTAAATCTATGTTTTCTTCTAATGGTAATTTAGATCCATCTATCATCACTGATGTAAAACCTAAATCAAGTGCCTTCTTTATATTTTCTAAAGTAAGACCATGGTCAAAGTTTACTGCTACGTCTACCCTTGAATTTTTTGCAGCCTCAATCATTATTGGACCTATCAATTCAATTGGTGAATAATTTAATCTTGCCTCTGCTATTTGAAGTATAATTGGTGAATTTAAGTCTTCTGCTGCTTTTATAGCTCCCATAACTGTTTCCATATTTGCCATATTGAAAGCTCCAACAGCATACTCTCCTTGCTTAGCATCATGTAATAGTTTTTTCATATTAACTAACGCCACAACCAACCCCTACTTTCATCAGAGATTTGTATATTTCTATTATGTCTTCCTTAGAAGGAACTCTCATTGTATTTCCTGGACTTCCACTTTCTAAAGCATCATCAGCCATTTTATCTAAGCTATTTAAAAATACTTCTCTTTCTATTCCAAACTCTTCTAGAGTCATTATATTTAACTTGTTACATAAATCTTTAACAGCTTCTACAAATAATGTAGCACCTTCTTCTTTAGTTTCTACATTTATTCCAATAGCTTTTGCTAAATCATCAAATCTTTCTACACATCCATCTTTTGCAAACTCTAAGCAATCTTTTAATAACATTGCATTTGATAGTCCGTGTGGTACATGATATAGTGCACCTATCGGTCTACTCATACCATGAACAATTGTTACTGATGAATTGTTAAATGCTATACCTGCTTCTAAAGAACCTATTGCCATTTCACTTCTCGCCTGTATATTACTTCCATCCTCATATGCCACTGGAAGATTTTCAAATATTCTTTTAACAGCAGATAAAGCAAATGTATCTGATAATGATTGAGATTTTTTTGATGTATAAGCTTCTATTGCATGAGTTAAGGCATCAACACCTGTTGCTGCTGTTACAGCCTTTGGAGCAGTTAATGTAAACATTGGATCAACTATTGCTAAATTAGGTATTAAACTTGCTCCTTTTAATAGCATTTTTATATTTCTTTTAGTATCCGAAATTATTGTAAACTGTGTAGCTTCTGATCCTGTCCCTGCTGTAGTCGGTATTGCTACCATTGTTGGTGGTTGATTTTCAATTACCTTTCCTAAGTAGTCTGTAATTTCTCCTGGATTTGTAATCATTGCACCTATTGCTTTCATTGCATCTATTGGCGATCCTCCACCTAATGCAATTAAAAAGTCACATCCTGATTCTTTATATAAATTAATTCCGCCTTCTACTATTTCATCTGTAGGCTCACTATTTACATTACTATAAACTTCATACTTTAAATTTATATCCTCAATAACTTTAGTAACTTTATCTACATTGCCTAACTTAACCATCATATTATCAGTTATTATTAATGCTTTTTTTCCAAAACCTTTTATTTGATCTTTAGATAACTCTAAAGCGTTCTCCCCAACTATAGTTTTATTTGGTACTATGAATAAACTAGCCATACTATCCCCCCTGTATTTAATTGATTATATATTTTATAAATACTCAATTATGTATAATTCTTTGTATATTTTGGTAATATATATACAAAGTTTTGAGTATATTTTGGTTAAATCTCATTTCTTAACTAAATTATAATCCAACATATACCAAAAGCGCAAGTATTTTTTCGAAAGTTTTTTATTATTTTTTGATTAACTTTTTATAAAGTTTTTGTTAACTTTATCAAACAAATGGTTTCTTTATGGTTATATCTATTGTATAATTATAAATATACACATAATTTGATTAAGTTTTGGAGGTGAAAATAATGCGTTCTAATAGAATCTTAGATTTAGAAAATTATATTATTGAAAATAAAACAGTTTCTTTAGATACTTTATGTGAAGTATTTGAAGTATCTAAGAATACAATAAGAAGAGATCTTAATGAGCTTGTTTTAAAAGGTTCTATAAAAAAGGTTTATGGTGGAGTATCTGTAAATGATGAGTCTTCATTAGTACCTTTTGATGAGAGAAATATTAAGAATATGAATTTTAAGATAGATTTAGGTAGGTGTGCTGCTGAGTTTGTTAATGATGGAGACATAATATTTATGGACTCTGGTACTACAACATTAAATATGATAGATTATATGAAAGATAAACATAATGTAACAATATTAACTAACAACTTAGAAATAATAGTTAAGTCTTTAAATTACCCAAATTTAAATATTATTACACTACCTGGTTCATTAATAAGAGAAACTAATTCATTTGTTGGAATTGATACTATTTCAATGTTAAGAAAGTATAACATTAATAAATCATTTATGGCATCTACAGGAATATCGATTGAAGGTGGAATTACAAACTCTCATCCACTTGAATCTGAAATAAAAAGGCTTGCTATTGATAAATCTTCTGAGTCTTTTTTGCTAGTTGATTCAACAAAGTTTGATTCTGCTGCACTAGTTACCTATGCTGATATAAGAGATGTTAATAGTATAATTACTAATTCTTTACCTAGTAAAAAGTATGTTGAATATACGAAAGAAAATAGTATTAATTTGATAATTACAGATTAATATTATTGAATAAGCTGTTTCAAAATTTGAAACAGCTTATTTTTTATATCTGTTTAATTATGCATTACTCTCTGCATTATTACTTATTTTATATAAACTTACTTGTATCTTATCTTCTAGATTGTAGTCTTGCCCGTATAAATTAATTTCAACAGATTTATCACCAGTATTTTTAATATTAACCAACTCTTCATCAACCTCTATATTTAAAGTAGTATCTCTATAATTTATATTAAATGAGTATCCTTGCAAATTATTGGGAAGTTTTGGTTCAAAATGAAGTTTATTACCTAAAACCTTCATACCTGCAAACCCGTGTACTATACAAAGCCAAGCTCCTGACATAGAAGTTATATGAAGCCCATCTTCAGTATCATTATTGTAGTTATCTAAATCAAGCCTCGCTGCCCTTGAATATAACTCATATGCTTTATCTAAATTATCAACTTTTGATGCAATTATAGAATATATGCATGCTGATAGTGATGATTCATGGACTGTATACATCTCATAGAAATCAAAGTTTTTCTTTATTTGCTCTTTACTAAACCTTTCGCTAAAGTAGTAAATACCTTGTAATACGTCAGCTTGCTTTATAAAACAAGATCTAAGTATCTTATCCCAAGACCAATTTTGATTTAGAGGTAAATTTTCTTTAGATAACTCATTTACTTTTATAAATTCTTTATCTAAATAAGTATCATGTTGAACAAATATATCTAAATCCTTATCATAAGGAAGATACATCTTTTGTGCAATATTTAGCCAGTTGCTGGATTCTTCTATAGTTACATGGTTTCTATCTATAGCTTCTGGACACTCAATTTTTAGCATTTCTATGTTTTCACAAGCATATTCTAAACACCATTTAGCCATATAGTTTGTGTACCAGTTATTATTTACGTTATTTTCATATTCATTTGGTCCTGTAACACCATGAATCATATACATTTCTTTCCTTGGCGAATAGTGTACTCTACTTTCCCAAAATCTTGCTACTTCTACTATAATATCTATTCCTTTTTCTTTTATATAGCTATTATCTGAATTGTAAGTAGTATAATTGTATATGGCATAAACCATACTTGCATTTCTATGAATTTCTTCAAATGTAATTTCCCATTCATTGTGACACTCTACACCATTAAAAGTAACCATAGGATATAGTGCTCCACTTAGACCCAACTGCTTTGCATTATCTTTTGCTTGTTGTAATTGATTATGCCTATATGTTAATAAGTTTTTTCCTATTTCTTTATTTGTAGTTGCAAGATATAGAGAAAGGCAATACGCTTCTGTATCCCAATAAGTTGCTCCGCCATACTTTTCTCCTGTAAATCCTTTTGGCCCAATATTTAATCTTGCATCATCTCCATAGTATGTAGAGAATAATTGAAATAAGTTATATCTTATACCTTGCTGTGCAAATTGATTTCCTCTTATATTTATATCTGCACTTTCCCATCTTTTATTCCATGCATTACACTGCTCTTTTAATATAGTCTCATAACCTTTTGAAATTTCGTTAACTAATATTTTATTTGCAACTTCGATTAATTCATTTTCATTATAATCTCTAGTAGTTGTTATTGCTACATACTTTTCTATGCCTACAGTTTCATCTTTTTCAATATCAAGTACTATTGTATTTGAACTATAGTATTCTTTATTTTTAAAAGTAACTTCTTTAGGTTTTTTACTAGACTTTATACCCATTGCAGCACAAACTGTAAATATCTCTGTATTGAATATATTTTCTTTTGTTCTACAAACTATATTTCCATAGTTTTCATTACTATTGCTTTCTAAATTAACCCAGAAATTTTCTTCATAGTTAGAGTCTTCATTTTTGACATTTGAATCTAAATATGGAACAAACATTACTTCTCCAGAGAAATTTAAAGCCTTTATATCGTATTTTATAGTACCTAGTTCTTTAGTAACTATACTTAAAAACCTAGTAACACTTGCTTCTATTTCATATCCATCAACATCTACTGTAAATTTACGAGATAAAACTCCATTTTTCATATCTAGTTCTCTATAAAAACTCTTTATCTTAAATTTAGCTAAATCAAGCTGTTTCCCATTAATGTATATATCTATACCTATGAAATTTACGCTATTTGGAACTTTTCCAAAGTACTCTGGATATCCATTTTTCCACCAACCAACTCGAGTTTTATCTGGATACCAAATCCCTGCTATATATGAACCCCTGTGACTATCTTTTGAGTAATATTCTTCATAGTTACCTCTCATCCCCATATATCCATTACCTATACTCATTATAGATTCAGCTAATCTATTTTCTTTAATTTCTATCTCATCTTGTATTATCTTCCATTCATTTATATTCTTAAATAAACGTTGCATAATAAATCCCCCATAATTTTTCTTATTTACTATAATATTGTATATATTTCTTTATGAGTGTATTAAAGTCTAGATCAGTTGTATTTTTTACTATATAATTAGCCTCTTTTAGCACATTTTCATCACCAATACCCACTGAATACATATTAGCTGAGTTTATAGCTTCTATTCCAGCACTTGCATCTTCAAATCCTATACAATCTTTAGGATCTACATTAAGACCTTTTATTGCCATCAAAAATATCTCTGGATTCGGTTTACTTTGTGTACATTTAGAAGCATCTGCTACAAAATCAAAGTAATCTTTAAGTTGAAGATTTTGTAAAACTGCATCTGCATTTTTACTTGCTGATGCTAATCCTATTTTTATTCCCTTATCTTTTGTCTCATTTAGTAGTTCTTTTATGCCTGGTAAAATATCTTTTGGTGTTACATTTTTTATCAATTCTTTATAGTAATCATTTTTTTTATTTGCTAATATTACTTTTTCTTCATAACTAAAATCATATTCTCTTCCTTTAAGTTTTAAAATGCTTTCTAGAGATTCTAATCTACTTATTCCTTTTAATGATTCATTGAACTTTTCATCTATGTCTATATTTATACTTTTAGCAAGTTCTTTCCAAGCTATATAATGATAGTGCGCAGTATCAGTTATAACACCATCTAAATCAAATATGAAAGCTTCCAATACTATCCCCCCTAATTACATATTTTTAAAACTTCAAATTACCCTGCTTCTATCTCTATATATTGGCTTATCTAATTTCAAAACTTATGCAATCGGTTGTATTATGTTTATATTTTATATGATAACACTCCTCTTTCTCCTGCGTAACCATTTTCTCTCTTATCTTTAATAAATTCTATAAATAAAAACAATATTACTTATTTGTAATATGGTTTTTATTTATATGAACTAAATTATAATATCAATAATTTTACTTAAGCCTACTATGATTTTATTATTTTTTACAATTTATAAAGCTATTTTCCGTTATAATTTTTCAATATCTTCATATTCCTCAATTTTTATTTTCTCTACTTCTTCTTTAGTCAAAATTTTTTTTCTTGATACTAGTGTTTTGCAAACCTTGCAAAAATAACTTATCGCTCCTCAACTGTCAAACACCTCAAGTTTAGATGTACACTTTGGACAATAGTAATCCTTTATCATGTGTATTCCCCCCTCATGTCATTTTCTTATTATTATACTACAAAAGCCATCTATATATAGATGGCTTTTACAATTATGCAACTAATTTATCTTCTTTTATTGCCTTAAGTTTTGGTAATCCAAATGATATTGCTATTATACCGCACACTAACATTAGACCTGGATAGTATAAGTATCTTAATATTTCTAGTGGTGATACTCCTGCAATACCTGCAGCTGTAAGTAATTGTGCTCCATAAGGAATCATACCTTGCCAACAAGAAGAGAATATATCTAATATACTTGCACTCTTTCTCGGATCTATGTCATACTCTTTAGCTATATCTTTTGCTAGTGGTCCAGCTGTTACTATTGCTATAGTATTATTAGCTGTACATAAATCAACTATACTTACTAAAGCTGCTATTCCAAACTCAGCACCTTTTTTGCTCTTTATTTTACTTGTTATGAAGTAAAGTATAAAGTCTATACCACCGTTAAACTTAATTATTTCAACTACTCCACCTACAACTATTACTAAAAGACATATTTCTTGCATTCCAACTATACCATCTGATACAGCGTTTATAAAACCTAATACATCAAATGCATTTGAAAATATTCCTATAGCTCCTGCAAATAATATCCCTGAACCTAATAATACAAATACATTAACACCACATAATGCACCTATTAGTACTGCTAGATAAGGTAATACTTTAACTATCTCATAACTATATGATTCTTTTACTACACCATCATATCCTGATGCTACTACAGCTAGTAATACTGCCGTAATTATTGCTGCTGGAAGAACTATTAAGAAGTTTGTCTTAAACTTGTCCTTTAATTCACACCCTTGTGTTCTTGTTGCAGCTATTGTCGTATCAGATATCATTGATAAATTATCACCAAACATAGCTCCACCTACTACTGCTCCTATAACTAAAGCTATTGGCATTCCTGTTTTCTCTGCAACACCAAGAGCTATTGGTCCTAAAGCTGCTATTGTTCCCATTGACGTTCCCATTGAAACAGATATAAAGCATGCTATTATAAATAGTCCTGATAATAAAAGATTTGGAGGTAATACAGATAAACTTAAATTTACTGTTGAGTCTACTCCACCCATTGATTTTGCAACACTTGAAAAAGCACCTGCTAAAACAAATATCATAACCATTAATATAATATTAAAGTCACCTGCGCCTTTACAAAATACTTCTATCTTCGTCTGAAGACTTTCTTTTCTGTTAAATATAAGTGCAAAAGCTGCTGCAATAATAAACGCAACTAATACTGGCATCTTATAAAAATCACCTGTTATAATTCCACTTCCTACAAATAGTAATAAAAATATACCTAATGGCAATAAGGCCATAGGATTTCCTTTGTTGATTTGACTTTTCATGTCTATTTCTCCTTTTTTATGTATTAAAATAAGCCTGAGCATAAACTCAGGCTTTAAAAGCATAACTATACTCATCTACCAGCAAAATGCTGCAGGATTTAGCACCCGTATATAAAATATACTGGTTGCCGGGCTTCATAGGGCCAGTCCCTCCACCGCTCTTGATAAGAGTATTAAATTTTCTCATCTCATATTACAAAATTTTCTTACAGTTGTCAATAGTATAACTTAATTAATTGTACATAATTTTCTAAAAAAGGTTATTCTTATTCAGCATCGAATTATATATTTTAAAGATTATCCATCAAAATATAGCACAAAGGAGGTACCTATGCAAAGCAAAAACTTATATAGATTAATTTTTTCTATTGTCTTAACCTTAATAATGTTTAATATTTTTCAATCTAATATTTTAATGACTATTCAACAATCTGGCAAGTCTTTAACATTATTATTAGTTGCTGTAATAGGATTAGTAGTGCATATAGTTCACGATAGTATAGATGAATAAGTATTATTTACTTATCACTTATACTTTTTGTATTTATGTAATACAGATTTAAGTAATATTATAATTATTCTCCTCTATACTCTCCATATATAGTAATTACTGATTTACCTGGAATGAAATCAAACTCTCCCAAGCTAGATTCAATATACCTGCCTTGAGGCACTTCTATTTTTGTAATTATAAGTAAATTATTATCATTTAATATAGCTTGCGGTTCAAACTTTGCTTTTTCTTTTCCAGGTTCTTGTATTTCTCCTTCTGCTTTACTATAATACATGTCTTCTAAGACATACTCTTCTATCTTTACATTAATTGCTTTTAGATTTCCATTATTTATTAATTCTAATTTATAGCTCATTGTATCTCCAATATTGCTAGGATACTTATCTATACATTTTGTAACAGTTAGACTTGCATATTCCATATAAGTTAAAGTATATGCATCAGCTATCTCTTTATCTAGCGGATTTATTTCTAGACTTTTATCTTCATCAATATAAGAGTAACCTAATCTTATCTCATTTTTTAATACTTCTGTAGATGTATTATTATCTATTTCTGCATTAAAATTTACAATTACTATATCTCCTGTATATATTATTTTATTTATGACTATTTTTAGTCTATTTTCTATATCATCAATTTCTAAGTAATAATCCAATCTATATTCTAGAGCATCTGTATTAACTATAACTTCTATACTTTGATTTATATATGTTAATTCTTTAGGCATATTATCTAGCACTACTAATTTATTAAAGTTTATGTTTCCTTTATTAGCTAGTATAACAGTATAGTCTATTATATCTCCTGGTTTAGAATATTTTTTTCCTGATATTTTATTTATATATAAATTTGGCACTATTGGTTTTGTATCTTTTTCAATTAATATAGTTGAATCTTTTTCAATATTTTCAATTAATAAATCTGGCTGATATTCATATATAATACTAGATATTTTCTTATCATATTTATCTTCCATATAGGTTAACTCCTTAATGTAACTTATCTTATTTATTAATAATATTTAATTTTAGAAAAAAGCGATATTAAAAAACATCGCTTTTTTGATTTTATATAATTATCCAGTATATGTTCCAGTTATTGTTATAGTCGCTTCACCATTAGTTAAAGTAGTATCTACTAATTTAGCAGCAGGAACTACAATCCCAGTTATAGTCAAAAGATTTTCTGAGTCTGTTGCTCCTGATAAAGAAAGGTCTTCACTAGTTCCTCCGGGTACTAATTTTGTTCCTGCTACTGATGTATATGTCATTTCTTTTGGTATAAGATCTTTTATCTCTACATTTATAGCATCTACATTTCCGCTATTTTCTAATGTTAATGTATATGTCATTGCTCCACCAACTGCTTGTGGCTTTGTGTTCATTGCTTTTGCTACATTTGTAATATTAGCGAAGCTGTAAGTTGTTGATAAATTAAGTTTTTGTGCATCTACAGGTGCTACTACTATATCTGCTCCACCTGTATTTAGTGGATCTTTGTATGAATACCCAATTGATATTTCATTAGCAAAATCTTCTCCTGCAACTGCTCCTGTTCCACTATCTTTTGCAGTTATCAATGCTACAACTTCTTTGTCCTCAGCTATACCAGATGCAGGAGTTATAGTAAATTGGTTAGTTGCAAAGGCTATTTCTCCAGAATCTGCTGCTACACCATCAATATAAACCTTAATATTATCTTTAGAAAAAGTTAAATTTGATGCTCCATCATTTTTTATTACTATATTTGAAAAAGATACATTACCTGTATTTACTATTGAAAGGTTATAAGTTACTACATTACCAGGTTTTAAAAAATTAGTATGTGATATATCAGTTAATGTAAAGCTAGGTACACCGGCTTCTACTATATCTTCACTAGAAACAGGGGATACTAGAGATGCATTTTCTACGATATCTATTGTTGCATCTGGCTGATATTGATAGCTTATGTTAGCTATATTTTTTATTTTTTTAGTAGTTGCCATTAAAACACTCTCCTATATATATTTGTGTTCAATAGCATATTATTATTTTTTTCATCGTTTTGTGACACTTTTAATTTTATTGTATTATTTTATAGTCACTTTGTTGTTGCTTCTATAGAGTTAGTAATCTATCTAAAAACACATATTTTACCACCTTTATTACATTGATTACATGATATGCATCTAAGCTTTGTATTTTTATCTAATTTCCATTTATTTATTAAATCTGGTTCACTGTGTAAAGGTCTTGACATTGATATAAATTCAATTTTTTCCTTATTTATAATGTCTTCCATTATATCGATACTTCTAAGCCCACCAACTATGGCTACTGGTGAATCAACTATATTAGCTACCTTAGATGTATTCTCTCTAAAATAAGCCTCATCATCTTTAGTCTTTACCTTTCTAATTGCACCTTCATTTTCTCTTGAACAACCCATACCTCCACTTATCTCTATTAGATCAATTCCCATTTTATCAAGTGTCTCGCATACTTCAATACACTCTTCTATATTGTAGCTATCTTCATCTATAAAATTGTCACTATTGATTTTAACTGATATTATAAAGTTTTTTCCAGCTTCACTCCTTATTCCTTCATAAATTTCATATATTATTCTTCCTCTATTTTCTATGTTTCCACCATACTCGTCTTTTCTTCTATTAAAATATGGAGACAAAAATTGGCTTAGTAAATATCCATGAGCTATATGAAGCTGTACTCCATCAAATCCTGACTTTTCTGCTCTTACTGCCGCATCAATAAATTTTTGTATAATATATTTTATGTTATCTTTGGTCATTTCAATTGGTGTCATGTTGCTTGATGGATTTTTAATAGAAGATGGTCCAAAAACTATATTATCTTTTGAGTTATTTTTTGATTGAGAACCACCATATACAATTTGCATAATTACCTTCGTATCGTATTTATGAATTATACTTGTTAGCTTTTTATATTCTTCTATAAATGAATCATCATATATTCCCATCATATTTATGCTTGGTATTTCATTTTTATCTATCTTCGCAAAGCTTGAAATAATTGTTCCTACACCACCCTTTGCTAGATCTTCATAGTAGTCAAATAGAATTTGTTTTCTATTGTGTCCATCACTGTCAGACAGTTTCTCACATGTTGCTGATCTTATAAACCTATTTTTCACTTCAATATTTCCTATTTTAACTCTATCAAATAAACTATTCATTTTACCCCTCCAGTATTACAAATAATAAAAAAGGATAGAAATCATACTATATTTCCTATCCTTATATTATTATACAATTATTTCCATGTTATATCTGCATCTTTTCTAGGTACAGTTCTAGAATATTTAGTATCTGGGTAGCCTATAACCATACATGTTACTATTTTTTTACCTTCTTCAATGCCTAAATAATCATTAATATGTTTATTTGATTGAGCCGCTCTAACTAAAAAACCACTGAAGAATGTTCCTAAATCTAATGCATTTGTCATCAATTCCATATTAGATGAAGCTAGTGCACCATTAACATCAGAATCAGATACCACTAACACTACCGCTGGAGCATTGAAGAAAAGCATATCATTTTTTTTAGGATCTTCTTTATATGCTTTATGCATTCTTAACCACATTTTTGCATATTTTTCTATTTGCTTGTTTTCAGGAGTTGAGTTTTTAAGTACATACTCTCCCATATTCTTTAAAGTTTCTATTACCATTTCTTTTAGTTCATTTATATTATCTTTTACTACTATATAAGAAACATTTTGAAGATTACCACCTGTTTGAGTAAATCTTCCTGCCTCTATTATTTTAGCAAGTTTTTTATTCTCAACATCTTTATTTTTAAATTGTCTTATTGTTCTTCTAAATTTTATAAAATTAAGTAACTTATCTGCATCTATATTGAAATCTTCTTTCTTATATTCTTTTACATCATCCATACTATATTCATCTGTTGATACTGCATGCTTTGGGCAGATTGCTATGCAATGCCCACATTTCATACAAGTTTTATTTTTTATATGAGCCTTATTATCTTGTATTTCTATATCCCTAACAAAACAGTCTTTTATACATAGTCCACACCCTATACATTTGTCTTTATCAACTATCATCATCTAAAATCAACTCCCATAAACTTAATTTTTAATATATACTAAATATATTAGCATATTTTCCTTTTCCAGGCTTATTTTATAACATTTATATAATAATTAATGGCGAACCTGTTATAAGTTCGCCATTTATATTTATCTTCTTTTTTTATTCTTTGATTTCTTCTTTTTATTTCCCCTCATTTTTTCTCTATTTGCTTTTAACTCTGCTTTGATTTGAGCCTTTTTTTCTTCAGTTTTCTTTTCTTCTTTTGAAACATAAAAGTTTAAACCTACTAATAGTATCCCTAAAAATACGAATACTACATTTTTTAAAAGTAGACCTATCACAATTATTATTGCGTTCATTATATTGCTAATATTATGTCTGTTTTTTTTCATAAATTCTTTCATTTTGAATATCCTCTTTCGATTTATAATAATCTATATTCTTATAGTTTAAGAAAGAGTTAATAATAAGTCAATGATATTTTTATTAGTTATGTACTTTATTATTTATAATGCTAATTTATAAATAGCAAATACATCCTCCCAGTTAAGCTTTTTAACTCCACCTAAAAGATTTTCTTTACCACTTTCAAAGTTTGTAGCTTTCTTTGCCATTAGCTCAAGCTTATTATCATCTATATTAAGATCCTCTAATCTTAAAGGTAGTTCCATTTCTCTAAAGAAATTCTTTAATCTCTTTATTCCTTCTAGCGCTATCTTATCACTGTCTCTATAAGCTACATCTACTCCCATAACATTTATGGCAAATTGTACAAACATATCTACATTAGTTTTGTAAACATAAGTCATCCAAGCAGGTGTAACAACAGCTAACCCAGCACCGTGTGCTACATCATATATAGCACTAAGCTCATGTTCTATATTATGAGATGCCCAGTCTTGCTCTCTACCTATACCAAGAAGACCATTATGTGCAATTGTTCCAGCAAGAGCTATTTCAGACCATGCTTCATAATTTTTATTATCTTCTTTTAATATTAGTGCATTTTTCATAATAGTTTTTAATGTACTCTCACATAATCCATCTATTAATTCAGTGTTCTTTGTATTAGTAAAATATCTCTCCATAATATGTATCATCATATCGCATACACCATTTGCAATCTGATTAGCAGGAAGTGTAAAGTAAATCTTAGGGTTTATGATACTAAAAATAGGACGAAGATTTTCTCTTCCATAAGACAGCTTAAGCTCTTTGTCCTCATTTGTTATAACTGCTCCACTGCTTGCTTCACTTCCAGCTGCAGGTATAGTTAATATTGTAGATGTTGGCAAGGCTCCATTATTATCTTTATTAGTTAAGAAGAAATCCCAAACATCACCTTCATTTTTAGCACCTAAAGCAATAGTTTTTGCTGAATCTATAACACTTCCTCCTCCTACAGCAAGTATAAAGTCTACATTTTCTTCTATACACAGCTTTATACCTTCATTAACCAGAGACAGTCTTGGGTTAGGTTTTACTCCCCCAAGCTCTACAAAATCTATGTTATTTGCTTTTAATGAGTTAATAACATCATCATATACTCCAGTACTTTTTATGCTTCCACCACCATAATGAAGTAGTACCTTACTTGCATGAGGTTTTAAAACTTCTCCGACAGTCTTGTGTGTATCTTCTCCAAATATTATTCTAGTTTTATTTTCATAATCAAAATTTAACATACTAAATCTCCTTCATTACTGTAATTACGTTACAGTATTCTTTATAAACCTTGATAATACTTTTGTCAAGTTAATATAAAATATTGTCAATTATTACTTTTGAATATTATCTAAAAATCAGTACAAAATATTACTAATATGCAATGCAAAATAATGGAGGTAGAATATGAAAATAATAACTGATGACTATATAAAAGTTAGAAATGCAATGTCAAATGGCGCAAGAACTTTAGATGATATTAAAGATATGACTGACATAACTATTGATACTACAGACCTTAAAAATGATATAGAATCAATATTACAAAATGCATGTAAATGTAGAAGTGTTTCTGTAGAAGAAGTGGTTAAAGCTATTCAAAATGGTGCAGATACTGTTGAGAAGATTGGTGAAGTAACTAAGGCAGGTACTGCTTGTGGTAGATGTAAAGGACTTTTAAATAACATAATCGATACTACAAAATAATTTATTTTTTACAATTAATGTATAATTTTTTTCTTATTATACAACATAATAATGGAGGTGTTTTTATGATAAATTTAACTACAAAAGAAAGATTATTATTAGAAGATGAAAAAAGCCATGAAGAGCTATGTGTATCAAAGTATAAAGATTACGCTACTAAAGCTAGTGATCCAGAACTAAAAAATTTATTTAATCAAATTGCTCAACATGAACAACAACATTTAAATTCTATTAACCAATTATTAAGCGGAGTTGTTCCAAATGTTAATCAACAACAAGGTCAAGGCTCTCAACAAAGTCAACAACAAAATAGTATGCCAAATTTAAGTTCTTCATCTATGCCAAATTTACAAATGAATCAAGGTAGTAGATATAATCAAAACGATAAAATGTTATGTCAAGACTGTCTATCTACAGAGAAATATGTATCATCTACATACAATACTACTATTTTTGAATTTAAAGATACTAATGCAAGACAAGTCTTAAACCATATTCAAAAAGAAGAACAAGAACACGGTTACCAAATATACGACTATATGAGTAAGCATGGTATGTACAACTAGTATATAGTATAAATTTAATATATAAAAATAAACGGTAACCTAGCTAAATGTTACCGTTTATTTTTATATATTTTAATTTTGATTTTGCAATAAATGTAATTTATTATATAATAATGTAGATAAATATAATAAGGAGGGGGAATATGAAGAAAAAAAGACATAAAAATATTATACTAATAATATTTATTATTACAGTATCGATGGTGTTTATATTTTTTGCTATAGATAAAAAAGTTTTGGCTGAAATAACATTAGAATATAAGTTAAGTCAACTAGATCTTACTACCCCTAATGAAGTACTCGAAAATAAGCTACAAATATTAAATGAACTCAATAATATACAAAGTAGTGGAGAACTAAAATTTACTAAAAGTAATGTTATTTTTTATATACCACACCAAGATGATGAAATTTTATTCTTTTCTTCAGCTATAATTAATGCAGTTAATTCTGTAGGTAAAGAAAATGTACATATTATACTTGTTAGTGATGGAACACAAGCTAGATACAAAGAAAAAATATCTGATAAGCTAGATGAGTATTCTAAAAATCAAGGTTTATATAGTGAAAATAGTGAAAAACAACTAGAAATTAGAAATAATATCTTTTCCCAGTCTAGGACAAATGAATTTTATGAAGCTGTAAGTTTTTTAGGAATAGATAAAAATAACATTATAACACTTGGATATCCTGATGGTAATCTTCCAAACTATTTATTCGAAATAGAAGAAATTATAAAAAATATTAATAATCAATATAATGGTGATATTACCCATGTAACTTACTCACCTTTTTTAGATAGTCACGAAGACCATAAAACTCTAGGAAGGGCTTTATTAAATACATATATGGACTTAGATGTCAAAGATGTTTATTTTGTTGTAAAAGATTTTTTTGACAGTTCAATTCCAATAGAACAGTTGATTACTTCAACTGTAAATTCAAAACCTGATATAGAAAAGATAAAAAAAGGTATAGAATCATATTCAATATTTGATCTAGATAATGGAAGATTTGCTATTGGACTGTATTCTGCAAAAAATTTATTTGATAATTTATCACAACATATTTCAAATGGAGAAGTAAAAGTTAGTTTGCACGGTCCTATTACTAATTTAGATAGATTAACTCATGAGGATGGAAGAATTGATTGGAAAAAGAATAAGATAAACTGCTTTAGATGATTAATATATAATAAATTTTAATTTATCACTAAATATTATTATCTGATTTTGGTCAAAATAAATATATAAAAAGACTAAAATAAGGAGATAGATATGGATAAAAAAAATAAATGCGAATGCAATAATCAGTGGGCAGGTGCAAATACTACTTTAACTAGTAAAGCAGGAGCAAAGCAAAAAGATGAAAATAATAACCAATGGACATCTACTAGTAAGAAGTCTCCTGAAATGTATGCAACAAATTGCCACCCTGAAAAACATAATAATAATAAATAAAAACCGTAATTTTTACGGTTTTTATTTTTCTATAAATTCATTTCATTTAAAATATCTCTAAGTGCTCTTAGTTCATCGTTTGTAAGAGTTATTCCTTTTCCCATCTTTTCATGTTCAGGAGACCAATCTCTTAAATCAAACTTAGGAGCATTATTATTCCAACTTATTAAGTTAAGTTCCTTAGTCCATCCCTTTGCTCCACTAGAAATTTCACCTATAGTTTCTAGTATTTCATAACTAATATTTGCCATTATCTATCACCTCTATATAAAAGAATATAACATATTCTTGCTTTTTAAAAGAGTAATTGCTACTTTTTATATAGATTTTTTAATTACTTTAATACCATTCTCTTGTTCTATATATTCATAATCACTATTTACTGTATTAACAAATGCTTTAATCCATAAACTTCTTAGAATATAAAAATCATCAACATTAAGATTCTCTTTCTCCCACATTTCTTTGTGAACACACACTCTTCTCTTCCACTCTACTCTATCCTCATCAGAAATTAAAACTTCATTTACTCTATCACAAGGCATACCATCCAATATATAATCATTTACACTATTATATATATCTTTTGCAGTTTTGAGCTCAATTTCTTCTGTTTTAACTTCTTTTGCTGCTTTAATTCCTTGTCCCATATATATATTCTCTATTTTTACAAATGCATCATTGTCATTTTTAATTATATTAGAGGTCCATGCAGCCATTCGTCCTTCTGCAGCACGTATTTTTTCTTGCAACCATCCATGAATATTGCCTTTATCTATCATTTCTTCTAGAGGCATATTAGGTAATTTTCCTCCGTATTTTGTATTTATCTCATTGCTTAAAGTAACTATATCTAACCCTTCTTCTTTCGCTAACTTAATTATTTCATCTTCTAATCCTTCAAACCATAATATTTTATTGAATAACCAGTAGTGTATCTTTCCTAAAAATAAACTCATTATTTTACCTCCCATATTTTATTATTTATTATATTTTAAAACTTTAATTACTTGCTTTAGTTTCTCTATTGATGTACTTATAATATACTAAAATAAGTATTTTATTCGGTAACTTAAGTTACAAGATAATAACAAATAAATTTTTAATAAGAGTATTTTGCTTATTTTAAGTATAATACAACTCTTTAATGTCATTTATTTTATCTGGGGTAGATAATAATTTATCACTAGTCATATTTATTCCTATTGCGCCTATAGGAGCAGTTACTAGTACACTAAGTATTGCTATAGCTTGCATAATTTCTCCTCCTGAAACCCCCATTTGAAGAGGAATAGATGCTTTGGCAGATTGAACGGTTGCCTTTGGTAAGTAAGCTATAACACAGAAAAATTTTTCCTTCATAGTCAAATTTGTACCTAATAAGGATATTAATACACCTATCGATCTTATAAATAAAGAAATACTAAGCATAATTATTCCAACTAATAAATATTCACCTACTAGTGTCGGATTTATAGCCATACCAACAAATGAAAATAAATATAACTTTCCAGTCTTCCATATCAGATTCATGCTACCTAAAATTATTTTAGAGTCAGATTCAATGTAATTTCTTATAAAAAATCCATAAACCATTACTGAGAGTAATGAATTAAATATTTCTAAATGCATGTTTTTCTCAACAAACCTCATTCCTATGCATATTGAAAAGGCTATAATTACTTTACTAATATTATTACTACTAGCAGTTATAATATTTTTACTTAATTTAAATACTACATACCCTACTCCTATACTTAATAGTAATGTAGCAGGTATTGATATAATCTGAATTACTAGAGATATATTTTCACCACTGTTTTTTTGCATATAAATTCCTAGAAATGTTGTGAATAAGGTAATTGCAATAGTATCATCTGCACTTGCTCCAACTAATAACATCTGTGGTATTGCCTTATCTTGACCAATTTTTCTATCTATTAGTGATATCATATTTGGAATAAGTACTGCTGGACTAACCGCAGCTATTATAAATCCAAGTATTGCACCTTGTATAAATGAAAATTTCAAAAATATCATTGACAATAATGCGATTGCAAAGCCTTCTAATATAGCCGGGACTATACTTAAAAGCACTGCTGGCCTTCCAATTTGCTTTATTTGAGAAACACTAATCCCTAGTCCTCCTATAAATAGCACTGTTACAAGTGCTATTTCTTTAACCATTGGTGCTATATTTAATGTTTCTTTAGGAATGAAGTTTAAATATGATGGACCTAATATCATCCCTATCATCATCATACCTATTAATGATGGTAGCTTTATTTTTTCTACTAATTTTCCACTGTAATTAGATAGAAAACCTATTATTAATAAACTCAAAATTATTACCATATTCTTCTCCTTTCTGCGCGTAAAAAAATAGACTCCTACCCTCAATAGAGAGTAGGAGTCATTAGCTTTCGCATTTAATGGCGAACACCATCGCCGGTAAAATTATTATAACAATATATTAACATAATATAATAAAAATGTAAACTTGTATTTATTTAATAAATTTATAAATTAATGGTCTTTTTAAATCTACTGCTTTTTTAGGACATAGTTCATGACAACAAAAACATCTTATACAATGTTCTAGATTTATTACAGGACCAATATCTTTCATTTCTATTATTTTAGCCGGACAGACTCTTGCACACTCACCACACTTTATGCAGTCTTTATATGCTATTACTGGTTTTCCTGCTAATCTTTTATTAACAAACAATTCTACTTTCTTAGGAACAACGCCTCTTAAAAAACTTATACTTCGGTTTGTAGGTATTTTGTAATCCTTTATAATTTTATCTTCTACTTTATCTCCTATTACTTTAATATCAGAAAAGTCTTGTTCTAAAAATCCTCTTTCAATACATCTTTGTACTGTTGGGACTTTGTTTGGATCTAAGTTAATAATATTACATGCAACAACATCTATCGCATATGGACTTTCTGAGGCAAGTATAACTCCAACCTTACGTGGCGTTCCGGCAGATGGACCTTCACCCTCCATACCAATTACTCCATCCATTATTGTTAACATTGGAGATACATATTTACAAATATCAACTAATGCTTCTGTAAAATCTTTTACCTCAGGCATTTTGAAATGATATTCCGCTTTTGATACACCTGGTATAACTCCAAATAAGTTTTTTACACCACCTGTAAAAGTAGCCATTGCATGAGTCTTTAGTTTACATACATTTATTACATGATCTACCTCAGTTATTGGCTTTATTACTTTCATGTATTTAAGTATTTTACCATCTTTATTCTCAACCTTTACTTCAGATGTGTCATAATTTAATTCTATATCAAGTGCTTCACACACTTCTTCTATTCCACAGGTTTTATATACCCCTTTTAGTGCAGATTTTGTATAAGGTCCACCTGGACTATCTCCTACAATCACTTTACAATTTAGCTCCAATAGCTTCTCAGCTAATACCTTTAATATCATTGGGTTAGTAGTTGCTACTTCTTCAGGTCTTTTTTTCATAAGCAAATTTAACTTTATAAATACCTTACTGCCTCTTTTTATGTATTTCTCTATCCCTCCTATGTCATTTAATAATTTTTCCATCTGAGATTTTACTTCTTCATAGTTGTAATTATTACAACTTCTTAGTCCAACTGCTTTCATCAACATTCCCCTTTTAAATACTTTATATTCACGTTTTATAATTACTATTTTTTATTTTATATAATTTTATTATAGCTTATTGTTATCTGTATAAGAAATAAAACTTAAGTTAAAAACTTTAAAGTTACTATAATAAAAATAGCTACTTTATAAACTAAGTAGCTATTTTTATCTATATATATTTTGGAATTTCTCCATCATCAATAACACCCTCTAAAGATAGATAATAGTGTCTTATTGGCTTTAAGTTATCATCTAACTCATATATAAGAGGTGTTCCAGTTGGTATATTTAAATTAGCTATTCCATCACTTGTCATATCATCTAAATATTGAACTAAAGCTCTTAGTGTATTACCATGAGCAGATATTATTATTTTTTTATCTTCTTTTAATTTTGGTGCTATTACATTATTCCATTCTTCTAATACCCTTTTTTCAGTATCCTCAAGACTTTCTGTAAGTGGAATGTTATTTTTTTCTACACCTTTATATTTTATATCATGGCCAGAGTATCTCTCATCGTCCTCTGTAAGTGGTGGTGGTGCAATATTTAAAGATCTTCTCCACTGATGAACTTGCTCATCTCCATATTTTTTTGCAGTTTCTTCTTTGTTAAGTCCTTGTAGCGCTCCGTAATGTCTTTCATTCAATTTCCAGCACTTATGAACAGGAATCCACATAAGATCCATTTCATGTAGTATTATCCATAAAGTTCTTATAGATCTTTTTAGTACTGATGTATATGCAAAATCAAATGTAAAACCATTTTCTTTTAGAATTCTTCCTGCTTTTCTAGCCTCATTTAGTCCATTTTCAGATAAGTCTACATCTGTCCAACCCGTAAATCTATTTTCTAAGTTCCAAACACTTTGACCATGCCTAATTAAAACTATTTTTTTCAAATTTATATCTCCTTTCAAATCGTTTCTATTTCGATAAATTTCATAAAAACAAAATATCTTAAATAAGATAAAAAGCATAAGATATTCTTTTTATCTTATGCTTAATTTTCACTTTTTATTATTTTATAATACCTAATATAATTATTAACTTTTAAATTGAAATCTATGTAAAATCAATTTATCTAGTTGTTGCTATTTTTAAGTTTATACAAATAGTAAAGATTTATTATTACAATAGCAAAGTTTGAAATGGCAACAGGATATGCTTTAACTGCTACTCCGTATATGACAAATGCTAAACATCCTAAAGAGTTTATTATTCTAAGCTTTTTAATATTTGACATGGTTAAAGATATTACAATTAATATAGAAGCTAGATACCCAATCCATTCAATTGGATTAACACTAAACATAAAAAATCCTCCTTTTTCAGTTTATTAATACTAGTCTTTGTTTTTTTATATATAATTATTGTAAAAACAAAAAATTTCTTCTCTTATTCAAAATCTAAAGAATAAACCCTAAAGAATAACTAATATGTATTTTATTTTATTAAATATTAATAATAAATTATGATAATATGTTTTAAACTTAACAAGTCGGGTATACATATATTGTGAATATTTTATCTAATAATAAATTTGGAGGTAGTTTTATGAAAATAGTTGTTGTTGGATGTACACATGCAGGTACTGCTGCAGTAGTTAATATGAAAGAACTTTACCCTGAGAGTCAAATTACTATATATGAAAAAAATGATAATATATCTTTCTTATCTTGTGGAATAGCATTGAGTGTTTCAAATGTTGTTACTGAAGTTGAGAAATTATTTTATAACTCACCAGAAAATTTAGCATCTTCTGGGATAATAACTAATATGAAACATGAGGTATTAGACATAGATTTCGATAATAAAAAACTTTCAGTTAAAAACTTAGTATCTAATGAGATTTTTGAAGATAATTATGATAAATTAGTACTTACTTTAGGATCATGGCCTATAGTTCCTAAGTTTGAAGGTGGAGATTTAGATAATATAGTCTTATGCAAAAATTATGATCATGCTAAAACTATAATAGAAAAATCTGATGAAAGTCAAAATGTTGTAGTTATAGGTGCTGGTTATATTGGAGTGGAATTAGCAGAAGCTTTTGAGATAAAAAATAAGAATATTACTTTAATAGATGCTGAAGATAGAATAATGGCAAAATATCTAGATAAAGACTTTACAGATATGGCAGAAGCTGAATTTAAAAATAAAGGTGTTAATTTAGTATTAGGACAAAAAGTTCAAAAGTTTATTGGTACAGATAAGGTTAATACAGTTGTAACTGATAAAGGTGAATATAAAGCCGATTTAGTAGTATTATGTATAGGATTTGCTCCAAATAGTAAGTTAGTTCAAGGTAAGTTAGACACTTTACCTAATGGTGCAATAATAATAGATGAATATATGAGAACAAGTAAAGAAGATGTATTTGCAGCTGGAGACTGCTGTGTTGTAAGATTTAATCCAGCTAATGAAAATAGATATATACCATTAGCTACAAATGCAGTTAGAATGGGTACGTTAGTTGCTAGAAATTTATTAAATCCTACTTTAAAATATATGGGTACACAAGGTACTTCAGGAATAAAAATATATGACTTAAATATAGCATCTACTGGTCTTACTGAAGAAGTTGCTAAAAATACTACATCTTTAAATGTTAAATCTGTAACAGTTGTAGATAACTATAGACCAGAGTTTATGCCTACATTTGAAGAGGCAAAACTGAAATTAGTTTATGATGAAGATACAAGAAAAGTTGTAGGCGGACAAATAATCTCTAAAATTGATCTAACTCAATTTATGAATACATTATCAGTAGCTATACAAAATGAGATGACTGTTGAGGAGCTAGCAATGACAGATTTCTTCTTCCAACCACATTTTAATAAGCCATGGAGCTTATTAAATATAGCTGCACTTAAAGCTTTATAAATAAGTACATTAAAATACCCTTTTGGATTATATTTTCCTAAAGGGTATTTTATTTATTATTTTTTAATTGAATTTTTTATTTCTTTATATATATCATGAGTTTTTTCTAATCTTTTATCGTTGTATATTACGTAATCTGTATTTCCATTTTTTAATTTAATAAGTATACTGCTATTATTTTCATAGTGTACATAAACTTTACACTTTCCATATTCATTACTTCTAAAGTTTCCTATAGCATATTCATTAGTAGCAGCTCCATTTGTTTTTATTTTAAATTTAGGTATTGAGTTTAAAAATTCCACACTTTCAATATTACTAATATCAAAATCATAATTATACGTAGTACATTTTATACTTATTTCTTTTTTTGTATCGTCTATATTTATTGAGTGTGGAATAAAATCCATACTTAAAAGCATAATTGCCAGTGGGATACATACCACCGAAACTATAATCCAAATTAGAGTTTTACCCACAAATTTACCGCTCTTTGTTGCTAAATTATATGTATATCCAGTTCCAAGTCTAGCCCTTACACTTGTTGAACTATCATTTTCATTATAATAATACAAACCATCTATCCAGTAATCATCTTCATCTACCAAAATTTCTTTATTATCACTACTAGTAAGTTCTTCTTCAAGTTTTCCTACTCTATTTTTTATGTATGACATCCCAAATAGTATACTACCACTTCCTATTAATATTGGAATCAACACTAATAAATATCCTATTTCAAAGTATCCTAAAATATATATAAATAATAATATTGTAATAAAATCATATATGATAGTTTGTATAAGCCAAAATATTGAGTAAAGTCTTTTTTCTTCTCTATTAATTGTATAGTTTATATCAGTATTTTCACTATATACTTTAAGCTTACTTTTGTTGAAATTCCTAAATATAAAGAAAAGTACTATTACAACTAATATATTTATAACTGCAACTATAATTAAAATTATCCCGTATTCATCTTGATTTGAAATACTCATACTTACAGGTATAAATGATAAAAGTAATGGTATTATAAAATACTTAGATGATATAGGCATTTTATGTTTTAACATAGTCATCTTTGTATCAAGGTGAACAACTTTTCTTTCACCTGCAAACCAATTATTTTCTAACTTTAATTTCTTGAGTTTCTGATTCCTTTTCTTATATGGTCGATATAATAGACTTTCACACCATATAAATGACCAAGATAAAAAGTAAATCATGTTTAAAGAAATCTTACTTATTAAGATTACAGGAATATAAGATACTACCATGATTAATAAGTATTTATTACACTCTTTTTTATATTCATTTTTAATCTGCTTTACAATCTCAGAATCAATTATTTCCTTTGGTAGTGTAACACCCATAAATATATTATTTCTAGGTTTAAGTGAAGATTTCATACTCATATATACAGAAAGTACCATGATTATTCCACATAAACTCATTATGATCATGTACATTATTTTATCCCCCTAAGTTATGCCTTAATTCCCTTCATTGTACTAAATATCTTCTCACACATATCCATAAACTCTTTTTTTTCTATCCCTTTAAGTCCAACCTCACTTATTACTAATGATAGTTCATCATCTAATTTTTCTTTGAAATCTATTCCTGGTGTAAGTGTTGAATTTATTTTTGCTCCATGCCTCCTGTCAATAGATATAAACCCTTCACTTTTCAGAATTCCATAAGATTTATTTACTGTCATAGTATTTATACCTAAATCTTCTGCTAGTTGTCTTACAGTTGGTAATTTTTCACCTTGCTTTAAATCACCCTTTCCTATAGAAACAACTATTTGATTTCTAAGTTGAACATATATAGGTATTTCACTATCAAAATTTAACTTTACAATCATAATAAGTTCCTCCTCACATCACCTTTGTATTATTCATTGTAATACAAATAATACTTAATGTCCATAATATTCCATTATTAAATAAAAAAACTATGATGCTAGAAATTTAGTAGCTCATAGTTTTTACCATCTATGGTATAAAGTTAATAATATGTTTTGCTGATAAGAATTTAATACATTATTTTAAAACTTTTCTCATTGCTACTGCACATGTAACTAATATAACAGTCCATGCAGTACCCATAAAAATCCATGCTATGGTAGTCACCTTAACATCTCCTTATATAAAAATTATAATATTAATAATTTTAAAAGCGATGACACTTACTTATTCAAATCTTAATCTTTCTTACATTTATATATATTCAATTGATATATATATTGTATACTCACTTACATATTCTTAACATATTTTACATATTCTTAACAATATAATTATTGAGAATATGTAAAACTCTACATTACAATGTATAAATAAAAATACCCTATAGTGAATATCCACTCTAGGGTATTTTATATTAAAACTATCTATAATAAGTTTAGTATTTCTTTTTTTAATTTAACAATGTTTTCTAACTTATCTTCATTATAGTAAAACTTGTCTATAACAAACTCCTCTTTAACTACAGAAGGCTTTTTAGATATAACATATATCCTATCAGCAAGCATTATAGCCTCATCAATATCATGAGTAATCAAAAGTATAGTTGAATTTACTTTCTTTCTAACATCTAAAAGCCATCTTTGCATAGAATCTTTAGTTATAGAGTCTAACGCTCCAAAAGGTTCATCCAAAAGCATAATATCATTAGAATTTATAAAAGTTCTAAGGAAATTCGCTCTTTGCTTCATCCCTCCAGAAAGCTCATTTGGGTATTTATTCTCATATCCACTAAGGCCAAATGTTTCAAAATAAGGCTTAACTTTTTCATAGACTTTGTTCTTTTTTTCCTTATTTAAAATCATAGGAAGAGACACATTGTCTATTATTGTTTTGTATGGAAGTAATAGATCTTTTTGATACATATAACTTAACTTGCCATTAATATCTACCTTACCATCATTACAATCCTCTAGATCTGCAACAATATTAAATATTGTACTTTTACCACATCCACTAGGACCAAGTATTGCTACAAACTCACCTTCTAGTACATCTATGCTTATACTTTTAAGAATCTCTACTTCGCCATAAGACTTTGAAATACCCTCTATACTTATCTTTTTTAATCTATTTTTTTCTAACTTATTATTGTGGTAAGAATTCATTAGTATATGCTTCACTAGCTTTCATTTCCTTATTAATTAATTTGTACTCAGTTAAAAATGCAGTATAGTTATTCCATACACTATCCTTCATTTCACCCCATTTACTTGCATCATCTTTATATTTATCTGCTAAGTATTCTTGGCTTTTTATTGCTAATTCTTCGTCTATTTCTGGTGCATGCTTAACTAATATCTTAGCAGACTCAGTAGGATTCTCTATAGCAAACTCATATCCTTTACTAGTAGCTTCTAAAAACTTTTTAGCTAAATTTGGTTCTTCCTTAAGTAGTTTTTCATTAGATATTATAAGTGGAGTATAGTAGTCTAATCTTTCATCTAAATCCTTAAGTGGTATAAAGTTTAAATCAAGTCCACGTTTGTTAGCTTCTATTGCATCCCAACCTTCAAATATCCAAGCAAAATCTATTCTTTTTTCAGTTGCTGCAAAGAAATCATCTTGTCCAATATCTACAACTTTTAATTTATTAAAGTCTGCATTATTCTTTTCCATTACTGCCTTAAGTATTGCATCTTCAGATGGAGAACCCCATCCTCCATAAGTCTTTCCTTCAAAGTCTTTAGGCGAAGTTATATTTTTATCTTTTCTTGATGCAAAACCTGATGTGTTGTGTTGAATAACTGTTGCAATTGATTTGATAGGAAGTGGATCTTCACTAGTCTTAGCAAAAGTAACTTCCTCTTGATAGCTTATACCAAAATCAGCTTTACCAGTTGCAACCAATGTTGCCGCTCCTCCATCTGGTGGTTGTATTATATCAACATCTAATCCTAAATCCTTGTAGTATCCTTTTTCAAGTGCTACAAATAGTCCTGTATGGTTAGTATTTGGAGTCCAATCTAGTACCATAGTTACTTTTTTTAAATCCTCGTTACCTTCTGTATCTGAACCTTTGTCCTTTGATGAACATCCTGTAAGTAACCCTATTGTAAGAGCCCCTACTAATCCTAATGATATTAATTTCTTTAGTCTCATAATTTCCTCCCTATTCATTGTGCCTAAGTGCTATTTTTCTTATAGCTTGTATAATCCCTACAAACACTAAGCTAAATATTACTACCAATATTGTTGAAGCAAAAACCTTATCAAGTGCATAAGCACTCTTTGATCTTACCATATATACTCCAAGACCTTCTGTCCCACCTAACCACTCAGCAACTGTAGCTGCCATTACTGCATACGTTGCTGATATTTTAAGTCCAGAGAAGAACTTGTCCATTGCCATAGGAAACTTAAGATGTATAAATGTACTTAGTTTTCCTGAATTCATAGTTTTAAATAAATTTAAATAATCTTTATCTATATTCTCTATCCCATCTACAAAGCTTATTAGTATTGGGAAGAAACATGTCATAGTTACCATTATTATTTTAGGAAGTGTCTCAAATCCAAACCAAATTACAAGCAGTGGTGCAATAGTAATTGTAGGTATTGTTTGTGATACTAACATAATAGGATAGAAGCATTTTTTAAATATAGGTACAAAGTCCATTGCTATTCCCATTAGTAATGAAATTAATATTGCAACTACAAAACCAATTATAGCTTCTTTTAGAGTTACTATTGTGTGCATAGAAAGATTTTGATAATCTTTAAAAAACACACCTATAATATCTGTTGGTGAAGGTAATATATATTGAGGTATATTACATCCATCAACAGCAAATTGCCATATTACCAAGATTAATAAAAAAGTAGCTATAGGATATAAACTATTTTTTATTTTATCTATGGTTTTTAAGTTTGTCATCTATAGTTATGCCCCCAGCCTTTTCATCTATTCTCGCTACAGTTATAACTCTTTCGCAACCAAGGTTAAAAGGTATCTTGTGTACTATTTTTAGTAAATCAAACACTTCATCAAATTCACCCTCAATAGTTGTACTATTTGCTCCTACTTCGTGTTTTAACCCACTCTTTTCAATTACTTCAATACATGCATCTACTACCTTGTACATTTCTTCTTCTCCTGCATAAGGTCTTAGTGGCATTACTGCTACGTCTGCTATTACCATTTTTAAATCCACCTTTCATTTATATTAATATTTAATTTTATGCGTAGTTTTTTATAAAAAATAAAAGTCCTATCCATAGAAGATAAGACTTTTTAAGTACTTGTGTGTCTCCCTACGCTGGAATTATCCAAACAGGTTAAAGGGTCGAGATTAAATCTCCTCTCAGCATACTGCTCCCCTGCCATATATTTTCAACTCAATTATACTACATATAACTATATTTAACAAATATTTTATATAATGGTTAAATATTCAATTTTAATTAGTAAACAAATTAATAAATGCATAAGCTATTTCAGGATCAAATTGAGTACCTGAACACCTTTTTATTTCCCTAAGTGCTTCTTCATTACTAACCGGCTTTCTATAACTTCGTAAACTTGTCATGGCATCATAGGAATCTGCTACCGCTATTATTCTTGATAAATAAGGTATTTCTTCTTTTTTTAGACCAAAAGGGTATCCATTTCCATCCCATCTTTCATGATGAGAAAGAATTGTCTTTGCTATGTGACCGATATTTGGGTTCATCTTAACAATTCTATACCCCTTTTCTGTGTGCATCTTGACGACTTCCATTTCTTCTTCAGCTAACTTACTTGGCTTTCTTAAGATTTCATCAGGTATTGCTATCTTACCAATATCATGTAATTTGGCTGATACTATTAAATCTTCCATTTTATCTCTAGTTAAATTTAGTGCTTCTCCAAGCCTTTTTGAATATTTTACTACTCGCTCTGAGTGAGCATGAGTTTCTGGACTTCTTTCCTTTAAAGTATTCTGTAATGATTCTATCATATAAGTCTTGGTTCTTCTTTGTGGGAGTTTTTCTTTATACACCTTACCCTCAGCTTCTTTAATTATATCTTCTATATTATCTTCTATACTAGTCTTAGTTGCACAACCCAAAGATATGCTAAGAGGTAAAAATGTATATGGTTCTTCTTTACAAGCTTCTCTTATTCTCTCACAAACTTTTTTAGCACTATCATAATCTGTATTTGGAAGAAGTATAATTATCTCATCTCCTCCCCATCTTATTACTAGGTCTTCTCTTCTGCAAATATTTTTAATTACTCTTGTAATATTCATTAAAAGCTTATCGCCTTCTAAATGACCGATAGTGTCATTTACTATTTTAAGTCCATCTACATCACCCATAATTAAACTAAGTGGCATATACTTATCTTTCTTTAGGCTTTCTATCTTCTTCTCAAAATAAGACCTATTATAAGCTCCTGTTAGCTTATCTTTATATGTTAACTTTTTTAAATCTTTTTCAGCAAGTACTGAAACTGTCATATCTCTAGATATACCCACAATACCCCATACTTCACCATTTTTATTTAAAATTGGTGTTTTTATTGTTTCCATATACTTTATTTTATTTTTGTGTTCTCTTTTTATACGAATAGTCTGCTTCTCTTTAGTCTCAATAATTTTCGAATCTACTTCAACTAGTGTTTTTAGCTCTTTCTCATCTTTCATTATTTCAATATCTTTTTTACCTATTATGTCTTCTCTATCTAAATTAAGATAATCCCTAGCAAAAGCTACATTACAATCTAAGTATGTTCCATCTATATCTTTATAAAAAATAGAATCAGGTATAGTATCTATAAGAGTTTTAAGTACATTCTTTTGCATTATAATTTCTTCTTCATATCTTTTTCTCTTAGTTTGATTTTGTAATATACCTAAAAAAGCAATTATTTCTCCATTTTTTTTCATTGGAGCAATATAGCATTCTAAAAAATCTTCATTAGTATATCCTGAAAACTCAATTGGCCTTTGATTATCAATAACATCCTTATAGTTTTTTGTATACTCTATAGCCAATTCTTCTTTATATATATCAAATACAGTCTTTCCTAATATTTCTTTTTTTGTTAAATTCATATTCTTGCAGTAAAAATCATTTGCAAAGATAAATTTCCCATCTATATCTCTAATCCATACCGAATAAGGCATAGTATCAAGTAATAATTCTAATAAGTTCTCAAACATCCTAACGTCTCCCACTTCTTAATTGAATCTATGTTTAATTATCTCTATCATAACATAATTTTCCAAATTTAGTCAGTGATTATAAATTAATATTATCGATATAAATTTATTTTTATAGTATTTTATTAGTATTATATATATAATAAGAAGATACATAATATATTGAGGTGATTATAAATGATAAAAAGAGAGTTCGATATAAATGACATAGCTCATATAGCAAAAGCTAGAAGAATTAAGGCTCATATTGATGGTAGTGATACTAATACAAAGACTATCTCTTTAAGAGCTGGTGAACCAGTTAAGATATTAGATTATTATGAAATCGAGAAATATGGTTATTCTTATGAGGCTGAGTACAAGAAAGATGGAACTTCATACATAATAAGAAAACACTTAAGTCAATCTGATTTATTCTCTAAGGCTGATTGGGAGTTAAAAATAAATAGATAAACTTTATTATTTTTATATTCAAAATTTGTCACAAGATTTTTATTATCTTGTGGCATTTTTTATATATTTTTTTAACATACCATGCATTATTGTATTAATTTTCAAAATAATCAATTTATTTTTAGTGAATAAGTTATAATTAAATTAGGAGGTGAAAAAGTATTTTGAAAATATAATTCCTACTCCAAACTTGGGCAGTATATCAAGCTGTAAGTAGTATTTAAGTTTTATATATTTAGATATTCATTTCTAGGATGATCTAATTGTTCCTCCTTAGTTTTTATATATGTAAGTTTAATATTTTAAACTACTACTGTATTTAATTTTTATTAGTTCCTATTTTATTATTAGTTGTTTTTCTTTTTCTTTTTCTTATTCTTTTTCTTTTTATTCCCCATAGTCTATCCATACACTATAGATACAGTATATATACACTATACATACTATATAATTTTTATATAAACAAAATAACTATGAGTCGGAAAACCCGACCCCTACTCTATTAAAATTTATAATTCCTACTTTAATAATCTTGTATAATAAAAATTTATTTACAAATAATACTAAAGTACTATCTTTAATAAGAAAGGAATTAAAAAAATGAAAAAATATGTTTGTACAGTATGTGGATATATCCACGAAGGAGATACACCACCAGAAATATGCCCCGTATGTAAGGTTGGAGCTGACAAGTTTAAAGAAATGACAGATGAGCTTAACTGGGCTGACGAGCACAATATAGGTACAGCAAAAGGTGTAAATGACAAAATTATAGAGATGTTAAGAGCAAATTTCACAGGTGAATGTACAGAAGTTGGTATGTACTTAGCAATGAGCCGCCAAGCTGACAGAGAAGGATATCCAGAAGTAGCTGAGGCATATAGGAGAATAGCATTTGAAGAAGCAGATCATGCTGCTAAATTTGCTGAACTTCTTGGTGAAGTTGTAATGCCTGATACAAAATCAAATCTATCTGCTAGAGTTGAGGCAGAATACGGTGCTTGTGCAGGTAAAAAAGAGCTTGCAACTTTAGCAAAACAAGAAAATTTAGATGCAATACACGACACAGTACATGAAATGTGTAAGGATGAAGCTAGACATGGTAAAGCATTTAAAGGTTTACTAGATAGATATTTTTCTAAATAAGATTTATAAGGAGGATTTATAATAATGAAAATAGATTGTAGCGTTACTAAATGTTCTCATAACAAAGAAAGTGTTTGTTATGCAAATCGTATAAATGTTGGTGGGTATGGGGCAAAGACTGCTTGTGATACTTGCTGTGCATCTTTCTTAGACAAAGCTCATTATTCAAATTTGACTAATAATACCAATACAGACGGTCCTTGTGATTGTTTAGTATGTGATGCAAAAGATTGTAAGCATAACGACAATAAACTATGTACTGCAAACTCTATTCAAGTAAATGGAGGCGATGTACACATCTATAATGAAACAGAATGTTCTACTTTTGCATTAAAATAAAAACTACATAGTGAAGACTTAATATATTATATTTCATCGTCTTATTGATAGTTTATTAAGATGCAAAGGAGGAACAATTCGTTCCTCCTTTGCGTTTAATCAAATATCTTTACATTACTATATAATAATCAAAGAATCTCTCTTGAAATTCTACTAAAGCACATATTTGATCTTTATTATATTTCTTTACCTATGACTCTTTCATATTATCACTATTTATATAAATTCTATTGTTTCGCAAATAAACTCTTCGATATCTACTACTCTATCATTATCAAAATTTATACAAACTATCCATGGCATTATTCCACTTATTCTTTTAAATTCACTATATTCAAAATCACTTTTATAAAAGTTTATTATAGTACTTAGAGCTGTTCCATGAGTTCCTATTACTATATTTTCACCACTATGATTTTTTAATATCTTTCTAAGCTCGTTAATATTTCTTACCTGAACCTCTCTTAACGATTCTCCATGTTCTAATTTATAGTCAAAATCTTCCCACTGATTTTTAGAGTAACTTTTAAAGTCATCAATCCAATAATCACTAATTTTTCTTTCTCTAAAATCGTCTATTAACTCAATATCTAAATTATACTTTTTAGCAAAATCACTAACAGTATCTACAGACCTCTTATATGGACTTGAGTATATTTTATGTATATCTTTGTCACTCAAAAATTCTGTGACTTTTTTAGAATCATCCACCCCTTTATCAGTCAGTGGTCTAATTGAATCATCATGTACAGAATAATCTGGTGTTGCATGTCTTACAAAATATATCTTACTCATGTTATCCCCCTGTTTATAAATTTTTATTTTTTATTTGTTACTTATTGTATAAATATCATGCCTTCTTTGCTTTAAAAGTGGCAACTCTTTTCTTATTTTATCTATATAGTTTAAATCCAAATCAACAATAAAATATCCCTCTTCCTCATTCATCTTATTAACTACCTCACCCCATGGAGATACTACAATTGAGTTTCCATAAGAAGTATAAGAAGAATCATAATCTCTAGCTGGTGCTGCACCTATAGTATAAACTTGATTATCCACTGCTCTCATCTTAAATAGATTTTCCCAGTGAGCAGGACCTGTTGTCATATTAAATGCAGCCGGCACAATAATTATATTAGCACCTTCATCAACCATAATTCTGGAAAGTTCAACAAACCTAAAGTCATAGCATATACATAATCCCATTTTTCCAAACTCAGTATTAAATACACATATACTATCCCCTGGTGTTAAGGTATCAGATTCCTTAAAATATTGCCCTCCCTCTACATCTATATCAAATAAATGCATCTTTCTATGTTTTCCAATCTTTGTTCCACTCCTATCAAATATATATGAGGTATTATATACTCTACAGAACTTATCTATTTCTGGAACAGAACCAGCTACTAAGTATATACCAAATCTAGAAGCAATACTTGAGAGCCTATTATAAATATCTCCTCCCTCTAGCTCTGCATATATAGGAAAATTAGAAGTCTCATATGGACAGCAAAACATTTCTGGAAGTACAACCATATCAGCACCATCATATACCGATTTTCTTATAAAATCCTCTGCTACAGTAATATTTTTATCTACATCTCTATCAACCTTCATCTGAATAACAGCAATTTTTACTTTTTTCGCATATCTATCTTCAAAGCATAAATTTCTCTTTAATTCATGATTCCAACCTTTATTCATAAAGTTCACCCCAATTATATATAATATTAACTCTTTCCAGTTGATTTTCACCCCTTTTTATAGGCTATAAATATATACTTATAATATAGTTTGATATACTAACTTAGCAGCAACTCCGATTGCCATTACTAAAAAAATAGGCTTGATTAAACTAGAACCCTTCTTAATAGCAACCTTAGCACCAATATATCCCCCTATCATCATAGATATACCATAAAAAATAGCAACTTGATAAAGCACTTGACCTGATATCATAAATAGTACAAGAGCTGTTAAGTTACTTGTAAGATTAAGAACCTTAGTATTGGCAGATGCATGTAAAAAATCAAATCCATAAATCTTTATTAATCCAAAAGTTAAAAAAGTACCTGCTCCAGGTCCAAAAAATCCATCATAAAAACCTAATCCAAATGCAAGTATCATCCCTAGTCTAATATTTTTTTGATTAAGCTCTTCAAATCTATTTTCATCTCCTAGACCCTTAGATGTAAAGGTGTATATTGCAACTCCTAAAATCATTACAAATACTAATATATTTAGTATATTTTCACTAATTGAAAGAACACATTTAACACCTAATACACTTCCCAAAAAACTAAATGGAACAAGCTTTTTTAATAGGTCATTATTTGTCTTACCTGACTTTACATACTTATATGTACTCATTAGGCATCCCGATGCCCCACCAAATTTATTAGTCCCAAGAGCAAGATGAGCTGGAAGTCCTACTATCATAAGCACAGGCATACTTATAAGTCCTCCTCCTCCTGCTATAGAGTCAACAAATGCTGCTATAAATCCTCCAACACATAAAAAAATAAAAATTAATATACTCATACTTCCTCCCATATTTTTACTATATGTATATTATATATTTATACAAATTTCTTTTCCAGAATAATTCTTGAATTTTATTTATTCAAAATTCAAGAATTAGTTAAAATTTATATTATAGTATATAATAATAAAATACTAATACTTCAGTATAATAACAATAGGAGGAAATATGGTAGACAATATAAAAAATAAATTTAAAGATTACAAACCTTATATAAATGGCGCTCAAAAAATGAAAAAAGCTTCGGTTTTAATACCTATAGTAAAACAAGATGGAGTACACCATATATTATTTGAAGTTAGATCAAAAAATCTAAATACACAGCCAAATGAGATTGCTTTTCCAGGTGGCAAAATAGATCCTGGTGAAACTCCTTTAAACGCTGCTATTAGAGAAACTTGTGAGGAACTTGGTACAGATAAAAGCAATGTTGAGATAATATCTCCACTAGATTTACTTGTTACTCCAATGGACTTAATTATTCATCCATATCTTGGAATTATACATGATTTAAAGCAGTTATCTATAAATGAAGATGAAGTTGATCATATTTTTTTAGTTCCTATAAAGCATTTATTAGAAAATAAAGCTACAATCTATGATAATCAAATAAAAATTATTCCTAATAATGATTTTCCATATGACATTATTCCTAATAAAAATAATTACAAATTTGGTTCTGGTAATTATCCAGTGTTTTTCTATAGCTATAAAGATTATATAATTTGGGGTATCACAGCTAAAATTCTAGAAAACTTTTTAAATTTTCTAGAATCGTAAACAAACTAGAAATTTATTTTATATCTATTCTAAAGGCAAATTTTAACTAGATAGCTTTTATTTATTATAAGAATTTTAAAATTAAAATATGAAATAATAAAATTAAAGAAATAAATAAAAAGGATGTGGCCACATGACTCATAGAAAAAGACAATCAACTAGAAAAATGGAAGATTACAAAAATAACAAATTGGAAATTGCTCAAGAAATGGGATATAGCGGTGCAAATAATACAGAAGTTAATGCAAAAATTGCATCTCAAGATGAGGCAAAATACAGTACAAAAAGTGTAGTTAAAAAGAATAATCTTCATAATCCACAAAAATCCGCACAAGATGAACATCAAAAAAACAATATTCATTAATATAAGTAATAAATAATTTAAATTAGCTACTCAATAATTATTTATGCTAAGATAATAAAAAACTACTAAAGTACTATGTACCTTAGTAGTTTTTTATTATCTCTTTATATCTATAACATTTTGAACTAGAGCCTTACATCTTCCGCAAGCTGCTCCAGCTTTAGTAACTTCTGAAACCTTTTCAACTGTATCTGCGCCATCATTAACAGCATTTACAACATCTTCAAGAGAAACGTTGAAACATCCACATACTGATGCTAATATTTTTTCTATTTCATCAGCACATCTTCCACATCCAGTCGCTGCACCTGTCATTTCTTTAACTTCGTCTAAAGTACGAGCACCAGCTATCATTGCCTTTCTTATTGCTATATAATCTACATTTTTACAGTGACATATTATTCTATTTCCAGCCATGTTGTCCTCCAATATTTATCATTTTTTATATATTCTACCATTATTTTTAGTTTTTTTCACTATTTTTATCTAATTTTTATTATTTCTATTGAAAACAACAGACTTACTAGATGCATCAAATCTTTTTAAATTGTACATTAATATTGATCCAATAATAGATGTCATACTTACTACCATCCATCCAGTAAAAATACCTTGTACATCTATTATCCCTCCCATTATCATAGGACCTACAGCATACCCAGTTCCAGATATTAGTGGTATTAAAGAGCTTATTCTTCCTCTATGAGATGCAGGAGTATTATTTGCTATAAATGTTGAACTGTTGATTGCAATTAGTACTTCTCCTATAGTTAGTAAAAATACACCCAAAAAAAATATAGGTATTATACTCTTTGCTCCTATCAGGAAGAAGCAAATTCCATATAATAGACCACCTACTGACATTACATTTAATATATTATGCTTTTTAGTGAGTGTGGTAAGTATTGGTGTAGATATTATTACTATTAACCCATTCATACTTCCCAGTATTCCATAAGTTTTTGCACCATCTGGTCCAAATAAATCACCTAATTGTATAGGCACAGCAAATCCCCATTGGCTATACGAAAATTGATATAATAGCAAAATAATTGGGAAAAGTATTAATATAGGTCTTGAAAGCAATACTTTTAATGTGGAACCCTCTATTTTTTCTTCTAAATTGTTCTTCTCTTCAATAGTATTTTCTTCTTCTATATTCCCTTTCTTCTCTTTTACAAAAATAATAAATAAAGCTAATGATATTAAGGTAGTAATAGCATCTCCAATGAAGATTAATGATAAGTAATTTTTAAATAAGAACCCTCCTAATAACGGACCTATCGCAAACCCTATATTTACTCCCATATATAAAAGGGAATATGATGATTTTCTATTGCTATGATTAGTAAGATCAGCATTTAGTGCATCATATGCTGGAGTTGATAATGAGTATAGACAAGATGATAGAATCATTATCTTAGCTGTTAGAATTGATGGCTCTATTAATCCACAAATAAATAATGTTATTGCCCCTAATATTTGAAACGTTATAATAACCTTTCTACGACCGATAGTGTCAGCAAGCTTACCCCCAAACATAATACAAGGTGCCTGACATACGGCAACCATAGTAACATATTGACCTGCTTCACTAGCAGACATACCTATTCTTTGTGTTAAAATCAAAGCCATTAATGGATGTACAAATGCCCCGATACAGTTAACAATTTTTCCTATAAACAAAATGTATATTTCTCTTGGTAAACCCTTATATGGCATTAATAAATTTCTTAAACTCATCTTCTCCCCCTTAACAATATAATAGTATTAATTTATACTCTCCCCCTTATTTAATAGTAGCCAATTAATCTCTCTTTCTCAATAAATAAATTCTTTTATCTTAAGCCACAAGTTATTATTTTTTGAAATATTAACAAACAATTAATAAGTAAGTTTCTTAGACAACATTGTGAGAGTTTTTTAACACTTAGAGAATTGTACATAAAAAAACTCCCCCTTCCTCATTTTATGAGTTAAGGGGGAGTTTTAAATAGTGATCTTTATTTAAAAGGCATATTTCTTCATCCATATCCTATTTTTCTAATAACTGAATGTACATGAATAGAGAATCTATTTTCATTAGAAACCTTTATAGCTTTAACCAATACTTAATCTGAAAGTGCTAAATTATTCTTTGCATCAATAAATTATATATGAGCATTTACCATCTCTTCTAACTTTTGCTTAGGGAAGAATCCAATTAATTTATCTAACTCTTTTCCATCCTTAAAAACTATTACAGTAGGCACTGTAGCAACTTCAAATTTTTGTGCCAACTCTAAACTTTGATCTATATCAACCTTTAAGAATTTCGCTTTACCTTCCATACTTTCACCTAAAGCATCATAAACTGGCGCTAACATTTTACAAGGACCACACCAAGTAGCAAAGAAATCTACTACTACAGCTCCCTTTCCATTTTCTACTTCACTAACAAATTCTTCTGTGCTTATTATTCTTGACATAATATATTCTCCTCTGTATTTTAATTTATTCATTTTCTATAAGCGTTTTCATAGTCTGCTTATCCATTGCTCCTGGTATATACTTAGTTATATACCCTTCTTTATTAATTATAAACGTAGTTGGGAATGCACCTATACCGTATTGATACACAAACTCCCCATCATTATCAAACATAATATGCATTAAAGTTTCATTTGTATGCAGTACTACCTATCACTTCTATATTAAGTATATATGGCTTAGAGCCTGTGTTAATAAATATTTTTTACTTCTTATCTCACTAGATGAATTTTCTAAACTTTTTCTTCATAATAATAAAGCCTTCCTTGTTTTATTTATATTCAAACTATAACAAGGAAGGACCCTATTCTCAATTAGGTACTTTTTTGTAACCACCTAATATTTTAATATTTATTTGTCACATACCAGATTCTTATTACTCCAAGTTATCATCTTTTCCATTATAGGAAGAAGTAAAATACCAGATTCACTTAGATAATAAACTGACTCTACAGTATTATTAATACTCTTTTTATCATTTATAATAATATCATTTTCTATTAGCATATCAAGTTGTTGAGTAAGCATTTTTTTGCTACATCCATCTAAAGCTCTTTGAAGTTCTCCAAATCTTATTTTAGTATCTTGTAGCTGCCATACTATTGCTGCCACCCATTTTTTTCCTAATATATTTGAAAGCGCCTCAACTGGACAATCGTATATTATATCCTCTATAGTATACATCTTATACCTCCTTATACAGCTTATTATTATACAAGAATTTCTTTAACTCTTCCAACTATACCACCTTCTAGCATAACTTTTATTCCATGTGGATGATTTTTAGAGTTTGTAAGTATTCTAGTCACAATTCCCTCTGTTAAGTTACCACTTATTTGGTCTTGTTTTTGAACCACTGATACTTTACTTCCTATCTTTATATTATCTCTATTATTTCCGTTCATAGTTATTTCCTCTTTATCTTATAACATATTTTTATAAAAGTCCTTGAGCTTTATATCCTTGTAAAGTCTTTATTATATAACTTAATGTACAAAACTCTTTATCCATTCTTTCACTTAGAAGAGTAAATCCTTCTATTAATTGCTTTTCTTTGAAATTTTCTAAAAGTATAATTACACTTATATTATTAATTCCACCATCTTTGGTATCTAGTGTTCTTGATTTTTTTACATACTGATTTTTCATAGCCAAGTTTATAGAGTTTTCAAGTCTTTCACTCATTTCTACAGTGGGCATTTCATCAAATATCTTTACTTCTGATTCTTTAATATTAAGGTTTAAAGCCTTACTTATATCTGTGTTTAAAAATATAGTATTTTTAAAAGTTGCACCACTAAAATCCGCACCTTCTAGATTACATGCTTCAAACACAGCATTTTCAAATTTAGCTTTTGCAAACTTAGTCTTTTTTAAATTTGTAGCTACAAGCTCTGCAGATTTAAATGTACATCCATAGAAGTTACAAGACTTAAATTGAGCACCTCTTAAACTTGTAAAGTTAAAGTTTGAATTTGAGAAATCACTGTTGTAGCAGTTACTTCTTTTTAAATCTTGGTACATAAAGTTTTTATTTAGCTTTTGTGCCTTATTATATCTTAGTGCTGTGTCTATTTTTTTATTTGTTGTCATTTTATCCTCCATAATTAAAAAAACTCTTATACCTTAAGATATAAGAGCCATATATTTATAATTGGTTGCGGAGGCAGGACTCGAACCTGCGACCTTTGGGTTATGAGCCCAACGAGCTGCCAACTGCTCCACCCCGCGATATTATTTCCTTGCTATATTATTATAGTATCATACTATATAAAATATAACAAGGATATTATAATTATTTCCTTATTTTTAAATTTTAAACAATATTTCTTAGCATCGAAAATCCCGACTCCATCTAATCCTTTAATATATAAAACAGGACAGTACAAAACTGCCCTATTTTGAGCAACGGACAAAGTCGTTGGCGACATGAGCGAAGCGAATTTTTATTATATTCTATTAAATGCACTTGCAAGCATAAGCTTAATTCTATTTACCTGGTTAACTTCACTTGATCCTGGGTCGTACTCTATTGGTACAATATTTAACCCATTACAGTGTTTTTTAAGTACCTTTATAGCACCTCTTGTGTTTGCATGGGCAGGTAGACATCCAAATGGCTGCATACATACTATGTTTTTAACATCCCAATGCACAAGTTCCATTATCTCTCCAGCTAACTTCCACCCTTCTCCAGATTGGTTACCTAATGAGACTACCTTACTTGCATTTTTTGCCGTATCTTCTATTCTTTCAGATGTATAGAATAACTTACTATTTTTTAATGCATCAATGTATATCTTTTGATACTTTTCAATAAACTTAATAGTTATCTTTCCTTTAACACTTCCTGCTAAAGTACCTTCTATATTTTTATAGTTGTAAATATTATTATATGCAGGAGCTAAAAACATAGATAATAAGTCATTAGACACTACTTCTACACCTTCATCTTCAAGCATACCAACAATATTATTGTTAGCTATTGGGCTAAGCTTAACTAAAGACTCTCCAACTATTCCAACCTTAGGCTTTTCTATATCAACTATTGGTAAGCTTTCGAAATCCTCAATCATATGATAAATTACTTTTTTGTAAACATCTGTATTCATACCCTTAAATGATTCTTGGCAGATTTTTAACCATTTTTCATAAAGTTCATTGGCACTTCCTTTTACCTTTTCATATGGACGTACTCTATATAAAACTTTTGTTAATAAGTCTCCATAAATCATACCTATTACTGCATTTTTTAGTATTTCAAAGTTTAATCCTTCTAAAGCATTTTCTTTTTTAATACCTGCTAAACTTAGTGATAATACCGGTACTTCATCAAGCCCTGCATCTTTAAGACCTTTTTCAAGCACCTTTACATAATTTGTAAATCTACACTGGCCTTCTGTTTGAGCAAGTAGTATAGAAGTATTACTTAAATCGTACTCTCCAGATTTTAATGCATCTATAAGCTGACCTATAACTACTACTGCTGGATAGCATATATCATTATTTAAGTATTTTAACCCTTCATCTATTACATTCTCACTATTTTTTAAAAGCACTACATTGTATCCATTTTGTCTAAGCATTGCATGTATTACTTCAAAATGAACAGGTGAAAATTCCGGAACTATTATTGTTCCTTTTTTACCTGGATTAACAAACGGTTTTGGTAATTCTATATCTTTTCTTTCTCTTACTACATTATTTAATTCTCTTTCATCTATGGCAGCTTTTAAAGATCTAAGTCTTATTCTTGCTGCTCCTAAGTTGCTACCTTCATCTATTTTGATATTAGTATATATTTTTGAGTGGCTATCTAATATTTCTTGTACCTGGTCTACAGTTATTGAATCAAGTCCACATCCAAAGGATGTCAGCTGTACTAATTCTATATCATCTCTATTTGCAATATAGCTTGACGAAGCATATAATCTTGAGTGATAAGCCCACTGGTCAACTACATTAAGTGGTCTTACTACACTTCCTAGATAAGAAAGAGAATCTTCTGTAAACACCGCCATACCTAAACTATTTATTAACTTTGGTATACCATGGTTTATTTCTGGATCTATGTGGTATGGCCTACCACCTAATAAGATTCCTTTAATATTATTATCACTTATATATCTAAGAGTCTCTGCACCTTTTTTTCTTATATCATCCTTAAATGCTTCTTGCTCTTCATAAGCTTTATCTATACTTTTGCTTATTTCTGATTTTGATATATTAAACTTTTCTAACTCTTTTACTAATCTTTTCTTAAGCTTCTTCTTATCTCTAAAAGGTAAGAATGGGCTCATAAAGTTAATATTTTTATCCTCTATCGTTTCCATGTTATTTTTAATAACTTCTGCATAAGAAGTTACTACTGGACAGTTAAAGCAGTTATCTGCATCTTCTTGTTCTTGAACTTCATGAATTATACAAGGATAGAAAATATCTTTAACTCCTCTTTGTATTAAATCTTCAACATGACCATGTACCATTTTTGCAGGATAACATGCAGTTTCTGATACTATTGATTCTACACCTTTTTCATATAGCTTCTTTGAAGACTCGCTAGACAGTGCTACCCTAAATCCAAGTTCAGTAAACATAGTAAACCAGAATGGATAATTTTCATACATATTTAAAACTCTAGGTATACCAATTATTCCTCTTTTAGCTTTACTTTCTTCAAGTGGCTTGTATGAAAATAATTTATCGTATTTATATTGATATAAGTTAGGTAAATTATCATTTTTATTTGCAGTTGCTAGTGGCTCATCACATCTATTTCCTGATAAGAATTTCTTATTATTTCCAAATCTATTTACAGTTAATAAACAGTTATTTGAGCATTTACCACATCTAACCATAGTACTTTTTATTTCAATATTATCTATTTCATCTAAGCTTGATAGGGTAGTTTTATGACCTTCTATAAATCTTTCTTTAGCTAGTATTGCTGCACCAAATGCACCCATAAGGCCTGATATATTTGGTCTTATAACATTTCTTTTGGATAATACTTCAAAACTTCTTAGTACTGCTTCATTGTAGAATGTACCACCTTGAACTACTATATTTTTTCCTAACTCCTCAGGATTTCTTAACTTTATAACTTTATACAATGTATTTTTAACTACTGAATAAGCAAGTCCTGCTGATATGTCATCAACTGTAAAACCTTCTTTTTGAGCTTGCTTTACCTTAGAGTTCATAAATACAGTACACTTTGATCCCAAATCTACTGGTGATTTTGCAAACAATGCTTTTTTAGCAAAATCTTTTATATCAAGTCCTAAAGACTTTGCAAATGCTTGTAAAAATGATCCACATCCTGCTGAGCATGCTTCATTTAAAGTAATGCTTTGAATAATACCATCTTTAATTCTTAAGCATTTCATATCTTGTCCACCAATATCAAGAATAAAATCTACATCTTCACAGAAAAACTTTGCTGCTTTATAGTGAGCAACGGTTTCAATTTCACCCATATCTATTCCAAAGGCTTCTTTTAATAAAGCCTCTCCATATCCAGTTACACCTGCATTTACAATCTTCGCTTCTTTTGGAAGATTCTTATATATTTCTTTTAATATTCCTATAGTTGAAGTAACAGGGTTTCCTTTATTACTCTCATAATAAGAATATAATATTTCTCCATCTTCATTTATTAGAGTAGCCTTAGTAGTTGTTGATCCTGCATCTATTCCAAGATAACAGTTTCCTTTAGCTTCATTTATATCAATTTGTTTTACTTTATTTTGATTATGTCTATCTATAAAAGTATTGTATTCTTCATCATTTTTAAATAATGTCTCAAGGCTATTAGTCTTTTCACAGTTATTTGAGTCAATATTTTCTAACCTCTCTATTATTGTATTGTAATCTATAATTTTATTTCCTTCACATGATAATGCTGCACCCCATGCAATATAAAGTTCTGAATTCTCTGGAAATATTACACTCTCTTTTTCAAGCTCTAATACATCAGTAAATCTATTTCTAAGCTCTGATAAAAAAGTCAAAGGACCTCCTAAAAAAGCAACTTTACCTTTTATAGGTCTTCCACATGCTAGTACACTTATAGTTTGTACAACTACTGCATGAAAAATTGAAATTGCTATATCTTCTCTTTTAGCACCTTCATTAATTAAAGGTTGCACATCAGTTTTTGCAAAAACTCCACATCTTGCTGCTATAGAATAGATATGAGAATATCCTTTTGCCAATTCGTTTAAACCACTGGCATCAGTATTTAAAAGTGCTGCCATCTGATCAATAAATGCCCCTGTACCACCTGCACAAGTACCATTCATCCTTTGTTCTATCCCACCTTCTAAGTAGGTTATCTTTGCATCTTCTCCACCTAGTTCTATTACTACATCGGTATCGGGATTGTTAACTTGAATTGCCTTTGTACTAGCTATTACTTCTTGGATAAAATCTATATCTAAATCATTAGCTAGGCTCATACCTCCAGAACCAGCAATTGAAAAAGTTAGTTTGCTATCTGTAATATGTTCTTTTGCACCTTGTAAACATTTCATAAAAGCATTCCTTATATCTGCTAAATGCCTTCTGTATGTTTTATAAATAATATTATCTTTTTTATCTACAATAACCATTTTTATAGTAGTAGAACCAATATCGATTCCAACTCTCAATACTTTACTCATAACGCCTCCTGAGACTTATCTTAAATGACTTCTATAAGAAATAAGTATATCAAATTTTGTATTATTTTGTAATACGAAAACATATATTTATTCATTTTAATTTAAAATAATTAAAGACACTATCATTAATAAATGATAATGCCCTTTTTAGTTTAAATAATAAAGTTATATTATCTATAAAACTTTACTACTTACTTATTTTCATCCTATCTCTATATAATAAAAATTCTTCTATTGTCTTTAAAAACTCAGTATAATTATCTGACGGTACATCATGACCATCATGTTCAAAGCATTTAACTTTAATAGTTTTGCTTTTTAATCCTTTTACATAAATCCCAATCTCTTTTCTCGATAGTAAAGATTCTTCTTTTTCTCCCTTCATTATCAATATAGGACAATTAATTTTATTTAAATCACCTTCAAAATTTATCTGTACTGAATCTTTTTCTATAGCTTTTAATACATCATATTTAATATTGTAATTTTTATCATCTTTCATATGTGAGATAAATTCTTCAGCCCATCCTTTTGGCATTTTCTTATGTACTGGAGGATACTCTTCTATTATCATTCCTTTTAATAAGCTAGAGTTTAATATTGAGTAACCTAAAGCATAAGAGACTCCTCTTGAGCGTGCCATAATGCAAAACTCATTTAAATTTAATTTTTTTGCTACTGATTCTATGTCACTAATATGATTTTCTAGTGTATATCTATTTTTTGGTGCATCACTTTTTCCTCTGCCTCTAAAAGAAAGAACAATACATCTTCTGTCATTTAAATCACTTATTAACTTTATATAATCCTCTGCTGACTCTGATAGACCTGGACAAACTAGTAGTGGTACCTTTGCTTTGTCGTATTTTTCATTGTATATATAATGAATTTTTACATTATCACTATTAGACCATCCTTCTATGTATTTCATTGAATGATTCCCCCTATATATTTTAGTCATTTTATTATATGTACTAGTAACAACACTTTAATCTATATCTATATATTATAAGAATAATAATCAACTTGATACTCTACATTAAATCCATTGTTTGTATAAAGGTTATACGCTGGCAAGTTATTAGAATCTACATCTAGCAATACTTTTTCACTGCCTTCAAATGCCTTATTTAACGCAATATTTAATAGCTTCTTGCCATATCCCCTTCTTCTATATGAGGTCACTAACCCTAGGCTATAAATAAAAGATACATTATCTTTAAAATTAATATTGAAAATACCTATTGGTAAATCATTATAGTAAACAATATATGCATCTCTATCTATGGCATCTATTGTATGCTGTACAAAATTTTCATACTCCCCAGCTGGTAAATTAAATACATCTTTAGCTAAATATAAGTAATTCTCTTTAATATTAGCATCCACTAACTTTGTGCATAGTTCTTCATTTATAGATTTATTAATTTTATCTACACATGATAGTGTATATTCTGAATGATTACATTTTGCAGATGAATATCTTTTTATCACCTTATCTCCCGATTTACTATTTGATTCTACTACAAATAGGATTTTTGTAACTGATGCACTTTTTATGATGTATCTAGCTTCTTCAAGTAAAGATGTAAAATACCCTTTTTTTCTATATTCAGTATCAGTAAACGCTATAATCTCAGCCTCTGAAGACGTTGGCATAAATGTAGTCAGAAATGATACTAAATTTTTACCTTCATACGCCAGGTAAAAGCAAGGTATATCCTTTCTAAAATTTAATTCATTTGAAAGAAAAGCATCATTTTTAAGTCCATCTATTTTATTGCATCTATTTTGTAATTTTTTCACTTCATTTATTTGATTTTCATCAAGTATATTAGCTATTAAAATATCCATATGTATATACACCACCCACGAATTTTATAATTTTTATATACAGTTCAACAAGAGATTAGTATTTCCTCTTATTTTGTCGAATTTATTTAAATATCCATATTCTACTTCAATTAATATAATAAAAATGTATAATAATCCATTTAGTATATATAAGTAATTATGAGAAAATAAAAAAGCGTATAGCTACAAATGTAGCATTCCAGAACTTATATATAAAATCTTCTTTTTGTCTTCTGCACTTACATCATAACAAAAAGGTATATATGTAAAGCTTACATATATACCTTTTATCTATTTTACAGTTACATTAATATTATTCTCTTCTCCATCTATAACTATTGTACATCCGCTGTAAAGTTCTCCCGATATAATCTTTCTAGCTATAATAGTTTCTAAGGTATTACCAATATATCTTTTAAGCGGTCTTGCTCCGTATACTGGATCATATCCTTCTCTTACTATGATCTCTTTTGCTGAATCTGTAACTTCCATTCCCATATTTTTTTCGTCAAGCCTTCTTCTTAAATCCTTCATAAAAATGTCTATTATCTTTTTAATTCCAGATTCATCTAAAGGCTTAAACATTATTATATCGTCAACTCTGTTTAAGAATTCCGGTTTAAATCTACGCTTCATTTCATTCATTACAAGATCTTCAGTTTGCTCTGTTATATTTCCACCAGCTTCTAATAAATAGCTACTACCAATATTTGATGTCATGATAATAAGTGTATTTTTAAAATCTACAGTTTTACCTTTATTATCAGTAAGTCTACCATCATCAAGTATTTGAAGGAATAAGTTAAATACGTCTTCGTGAGCTTTTTCAATCTCATCAAATAGTATAACTGAATATGGAGCACGTCTTACTGCTTCTGTAAGTTGCCCACCTTCTTCGTATCCTACATATCCTGGAGGAGGTCCTATAAGTCTAGATACTGCATGCTTTTCCATATATTCAGACATATCTATTCTTATTATATTTTCCTCACTATCAAATAAGTTGTTAGCTAAAGTCTTAGCAAGCTCTGTTTTACCTACTCCAGTAGGTCCTAGGAATATAAATGAACCAATAGGTTTTTTCTCATCTTTTAGTCCTGCACGAGCACGTATTACTGCATTAGATACAGCAGTTACCGCAGCATCTTGACCAATTACTCTCTTTTGAAGCTCTTCTTCTAATTTTAGTAATTTTTCTCTTTCACCTTCAACAAGCTTAGTAACTGGTATTCCTGTCCATTTTGATACTATTTGAGATATTTCATTTTCGGTTACTTCTTCTTTTAATAATGCATGTTCATAACTTTCTTTTATTTTTTCTTCACATACTTTTATTTGCTCTTCTAGCTTTGGAATTACACCGTATTTTACTTCAGCGGCTTTATTAAAATCATATTCTCTTTCGTATCTTTCTACTTCACCTTTTGCATCATCTAGCTTTCCTTTTAAATCCCTTATTTCAAGTATTTGACCTTTTTCTTTTTCATATTTAGCAGTCATCTCATCATTTTTTTCTTTGAGTTCTGAGATTTCTTTTAAAGTCTTTTCAAGTCTAGCCTTACTCTTTTCATCATTTTCTTTTAATAATGCTTCTCTTTCTGTTTCAAGTGTAAATAGTCTTCTTCTTACTACATCTAGTTCTGTAGGAAGAGAATCAATCTCACTACGAATCATAGCACCAGCTTCATCTATTAAATCTATAGCCTTGTCTGGTAAAAATCTATCTTGAATATATCTATCTGAAAGCTTTGCAGCTGCAACTATAGCAGAGTCATGTATTCTTACACCATGGTGAATTTCAAATCTTTCCTTAAGGCCTCTTAAAATAGATATAGTATCACCTACAGTTGGTTCTTCAGCAATTACAGGTTGGAAACGTCTTTCTAGCGCCTTGTCTTTTTCTATATATTGTCTATATTCATCAAATGTAGTTGCACCGATACAGTTTAATTCTCCTCTTGCAAGCATAGGCTTTATTAAGTTACCTGCATCCATCGCTCCATCAGTTTTCCCAGCACCAACTATAGTGTGTATTTCGTCTATAAATAAGATTATCTTACCTTCTGCACTTTGTACTTCTTTTAATACAGCTTTTAATCTTTCTTCAAATTCACCTCTATATTTAGCACCAGCAATTAAAGAACCCATATCTAGAGAATATACTATTTTATCTTTTAACCCTTCAGGTACATCTCCTCTTACTATTCTTTCTGCTAATCCCTCTACTATTGCGGTCTTACCTACACCAGGCTCCCCTATTAATACAGGGTTATTCTTAGTTCTTCTTGATAATATCCTTATTACTCTTCTTATTTCTTCATCCCTACCTATAACAGGATCAAGCTTATGCTTTTTAGCTAATTCTACTAAGTTAGTACCATATCTAGCTAAAGCTTCATAAGTTCCTTCTGGGTCTTGTGTTTCTACCCTTTGACTTCCTCTTACTTGTGATAACACTTGTAAGAAGTCTTGTCTATTTATATTATATTGCTTTAGAATTTTACCTACAGTATTTTTAGATTCTATATCCATCATAGCAAGTATAACATGTTCTACACTTATATATGAATCTTTAAATTCCTTAGAAATCTCTTCCGCTTTTATCAAAACCTCATTTACTCTTCTTGTAGCTGTTACCCCTTGAGAACCTATTCCCTCTCCTTGTATTTGAGGTAGTTTATTAAGTTCTATACTTGTAGTATTTCTTAATGCTTCAATTGAAACATTCATTTTTTCAAATATATTAGGAATTAATCCATCTTCTTGATTTATTAATGCAGAGAAAAGATGGATTACTTCAAGCTGCTGATTATGATGTTTAACAGCTTCATTATAAGCTTCATTTAAACTCTTTTGAACCCTTACAGTCATTTTTTCTATATCCATATTAAATCCCTCCAATTCATATTGTATCAAATAAATATATTAATATTTTCTTATTTATTTTCTTGATATATCTATTATAGCATTTTTGTTAGCACTGTCAAGCATCGAGTGCTAATTCCATTTTTTAGTTATACGGGGGTTAATCTATGCCATTTATATATATAATTAATTCTAAAATCTATAAACTATGATTCAATAAATTTTACTATATATATGCACTATTAAGAGGTAGTTATTTTTATAAAAATAACTACCTCACTATAATTAATAATATAACCTGAGAAATAATTATAATCGGTATCCCAACTACAAACTTATTGTGCTTAGTCTTGTGTCTAAAATTATACATACCCAAAATAGATCCTATACTTCCACCAATCAAAGCTACAGAAATTAGTGTAACTTCTTTTATCCTCCACTTCTTTTCTATGGCTTTTCTTTTATCAATATACATCAGAAAATAGGCTAAAATATTAATAGCTAGAATATAATATAAAAATATGTTCCCCATAACCCCTCCTTAACTAGCTCTGTCTTCACTTTTCTTTGAAAACATTGTCCATATTCCTTTTCCCATCAATAAAATTATAGCTACAATAAAAATACCTGTAAAAGCTCCTGCTGAATCAATAAATACATCCTTTATACTTCCTGCACGCCCATCAATAGCAAGTTGTCTTCTCTCATCAAATACTGCATACATTACTGCAAGAATAAAAGCAATAATTGCAGATAATGTAACTTTTTTTAAAAATATATAAATGACAAGCAAAATAGAAACTCCAATACATGCATATATGCTAAAATGAGCCGCTTTTCTTACTACAAAACTCTTTCCATATCCTCTTAGCTTGTTAAATATTTTATCTTTTATGCTAATTAATTTCGGATCTTTTAAAGTAACCTCATTTCTCACTTCATCTATTGCTTTGACAACTTTATTAGATTGTTCACTAGACTTTCTTCCATCTTGGCTTGAAAAATAATACATAGCTCCCATACTTAACACTAGTAATAGTATACAAATAACCTTTTTCATAGCCCACCTCCTCGGATAAGTATCCTTAGTATTTTTATAAATTATAGCACACTTTACAAATGATGTAAAAATTCGATTAAATAATCTTGCAATGTCATATCATATTTAGCCCACATATGATTCAAAGAATATGATCTTTTCTCAAACTTAATCTGATAAATTGCTTATAATTAAAAAACCTGGTCTTAAAATTTAAGCCAGGCATGTTTAACTTATATATTTTTTAAGTCTTCTACAAATTTTACTACATCTTCTTCTTTAGTTGCCCAAGAAGTAACTAGTCTTATAGAAGTGTTATTATCACCAATTTTTTCTTGTATATTAAATGAATACTTTTCTTGTAATCTTTCTACAACAGAGTTAGGAAATACCGGGAACAATTGATTTGAAGGAGAGTCCACTAAGAATGAATACCCTAATTTTTTTATTCCTTCTCTAAGAATATCAGCCATCTTATTTGCGTTTTCTGCAAGTTCAAAGAATAAGTCATCTCTAAATAATTCTAAAAACTGTATTCCTAAAAATCTTCCCTTTGCAATCATTGCTCCTCTTTGCTTTATATGGAATCTAAAATCTTTCTTAAGAGAATTATTGCAAATTACCAAAGCCTCTCCCATAAATGCACCATTTTTAGTTCCTCCTATGTAAAAAGCATCTGTTAATTCGCTAAAATCAGAAAGCTTTAAATCATTTCCTTTAGAACATAGAGCAGACCCTAGCCTTGCACCATCCATAAATAATAGTAAGTCATTTTCTCTACATACCTTACTTAAATCTTCTAATTCTTTTTTATAATATATTGTACCAACTTCTGTTGAGTTAGAAATATATACAAGCTTTGGCTTTACCATATGTTCATCAGTATGCTCATTAAGTACTTTTAATATATCTTCTCTCTTTAATTTCCCATCTATCGAAGGTACTGAAATAACTTTGTGACCTGTTGCTTCTATTGCTCCCGTTTCATGAACTAAAATATGCCCAGTATTAGCTGCTATTGCTGCTTCATATGGTCTCAAAAAAGCTGCTATTGCAGTAAGATTAGTTTGAGTTCCTCCCGAAATAAAATGAATATCTACATTTTCATCACCTAATCTATTTCGTATAAATATTTTTGCCTCATTACTATAACTATCTTCACCATATCCTGTACTTTGTTCTAAATTAGTTTTTAATAAAGTTTCAAGTATCCTTGGATGTGCTCCTTCACTATAATCATTTTTTAAACTATACATATTATTGCCCCCTATTATTTTGTATAAAATTTTATGCTACTGTATAATTATACCAAACCAAGTGCATTTACCATATAATTTTAGACCACATTTTTTTGCTAGTTTATGAGATGGCATATTATCTTCAACAATATGCAAGAAAGGAATTTTATTTTCCTTAAGAAGCTTATCTAGTAAATCAATAGTAACATCTACTGCATAGCCTTTATTTCTAAATTCTTTCTTAGTATACATGATGCCCATAGATCCATCTTCATGAACCATCACCCAAGAAACTAAATCACCATCAATATAAACACCAGAAGTTGATCTGTTTTTTATACACTCTATTATACTATATATACTATTTTCACTTTTGTATGTATAAAAATCATTAATCATATCTGCATCTCTTATATCAATACTCTTTACATTACTTGATATTTTACTTGTATCTACACTTTCTTCATCATAATAGTAAAGATCACACTTATTTCTCCATTCAACATTATGTTTACTAATAATTTTATCTGCCATTTTACTCTCTACTCCACTAAATCCATACTCTCCAACTTCACTAAAGAATTGATTTAACATAACATCAATAAATTTATCATCTTTTGTGTATACATAATTAAAGTACCCATCATTTACTAATACTCCTGTTGGTTTATCTAAACTATCAACATATATTTTTGCAGCACTTGAGTTTTCTAGTATCTCAAATATATTAAGATTAGCTATTTTATCTTGATTTAAAAAGTTTACTATATTATCACTTAGACTACTTTCAACTAATTTAGTTTTAACTAACAATTATATCACCTTATCCTTCCAACTTCCTTTTTTGTAATAAAAAACAATAATAATTGCTTATATAGCAACAGATAATACTACCGATATCTATACTCCATTTATTCCAATATTTAAGTAAGTACATAGCTGGAAGCTTAAATAGAAGATTTGCTATAACATATAATAATCGAACTGTGCCTAGCTTTCCTACAAATATCATATCTACAGTACTTAGAGGATTTTGTAGTATCATACCAATCATAGCTGTACAAGATAATTCAAATATTTTTTAATTATTTCACATCTCTTTTTCAATAATCTATTTAAATTGTATTGTTATTTATATTAATAGTCAATTTATAAAATTAGATTTTTGTATCTTCCTTTATCTTTATTTTTATAGTGATATAAATATGAAAGACATTACAATATCTTTAATCTTAGACTTTGAGGAGGAATTTTTAGATTTTAAAGGTTTAATTGAAATTGAAGAAGATGGGCTTTACTAATTATCTATAATAAAAAATGGTATATTTATTAGATTTCCCTAATAAATATACCATTATGTAATTAGTCTATGTCTATAGCATCAACTGGGCAGCCATCTCTCGCTTCTTGAGCTGATTCTTCAAGATCTTCTGGGATTACACTATCCTTAGCTACAGCTAATCCATCATCATCCATTTCAAATATTTCTGGACATATTCCTGGACATGCGCCACATCCTATACATGTATCTTTATCTACTTTAGCTTTCATTTATAACACCTCCTATATTTGACTAAATATAGTATTACCTTTTAGCAAAAAGTTATACTAATTATATCAACGCACATTAGTGCTTAAATACAATATAATCTCTAATATTTCTTTGGAGTTGCCATAAATTTTTCTACTCTTTTAAGTTCTGTCTCATGTTTTATTTCAGCAACTTGCCTTTCCTTTTCTAACTCATCTTCAAATTTTATATATTCTACTCCAGATTCTTCTAATAATTGAAGTCCTAACCCAGTTGGATATTCACCTTTAAATATGACTTTTTTAATTCCTGCTTGTATCAATGATATACAGCAAAATACACATGGCTGAGTAGTTACATATAATACTGCTCCATCACAGCTAGTCCCATTTTTTGCACATTGAGTAATTGCGTTCGCTTCTGCATGACCTGCTCTACATATTTCAAGCCCTTTACCTGATTCAAAATTTCTTTTTCTTCTTTCACAGTACCCTATGTCAGAACAATGAATAGCTCCCGATGGAGCTCCATTATATCCAGTACTTATTATTTGTTTATCTCTACAAATAACCGCCCCTACTTGTCTAGATACACATGTACTTCTTAACTTTGTATCTTCAGCTATATTCATCGCCCACTGAGTAAATAATATTCTCATAATAACCCTCCAGATGTTTATTTAAGACTAGTATATCATTTTTTCGACGGTTTTTATTTTATTTTTAGAAAATTTAATTAATATATCATAGATTCTTGTCATGTTAAGTAAAATCTCTATCAATTGTAATTATACAGTTATACGCTGGATAAACCTCTTTTATAGCTTCTGCTAACTCTTTTTTTAAATCTTCTTCAGATTTAAGTTTTTTAAGCTTTTGAGAATTTATAACAGCATCAAAAATTATATTCTTGTTATTTTTTTCTCCTATTATTCTAAAATCATGTATAGATTTAATAAATGGATTTTTAGATACTATCTTCTCTATATTCTCTCTCGTATTAAGTATTTCTTTACACTCTATACATACTGGATCCATGTGAATTACAAGTAATATTTTTAATTTTTCGGATATTTCTCTTTCCGCTCTATCTATAATATCATGTATCCTCATTACATCAATGTTAGAAGGAATCTCAGCGTGAATTGATGCCATTGCTTTGCCCACGCCATAATTATGAATTATTAAATCATGTGCTCCAATTATATTATCATAAGATAGTACTTCTTTTGTAATATTATTTACCAATTCTTCATCTGGCGCTTCTCCAAGTAGTGGACTTACAGTGTCTTTTACTAATGTAAATCCTGCATAAAGTATTGCCAAAGATACAACTACTCCTATATATCCATCTATCGGCAAATCTGTAAACCTCGCTGCTAAAAATGATATAACCACACAACATGAGGCAAACACATCTCCTATAGCATCTAATGCTGCAGCCTTCAGAGCCTGTGAACCTATTTTATTCCCAATAAATTTATTAAATTGCCCCAACCATACTTTTACTAAAATCGATATTAATAATAAAATAAATGGTATAAATTCAAACTTAATATCAACAGGGTTAAGTATTCTACTAATTGATGATTTGATAAATTGTAGTCCAACAACCATTACCATAAATGCAACCACTAAGGCAGATATGTACTCTAATCTACCATGACCAAATGGGTGCTCTTTGTCAGGAGGAATACTTGCTAGCTTAAAACCTACTATAGTAATAACCGAAGAAGCCATGTCTGATAAATTATTAAAAGCATCCGCCATTATCGCAATACTAGAAGTAAGTAATCCTACAGAAACTTTTACTCCAAATAATAGTAAATTTACTATTATACCTATAATACCCGCTAAATACCCATACTTATTTCTAACTTCATCATTTTGAATATTATCCTCATCTTTTATAAAAATTCTTACTAAAAATCCCGATAGCATACATTATCACTCCATTTCTAAAAATAACTTCGCTTCTATTGTATGTAAAATATAAAAAGAGATGCTAGTATTAATTAACCAACATCTCTTTTGCTACTTTATTTTGATTATATAACTCTCTTAGCCCAAAGGAATGCATTATTCCAGTAAGAAGTATTTATATTTGTTGTTTTAACAACATCACCAGATTGTGGAGCATGTATCATTTGCCCGCCTCCTATGTAGATACCTACATGGTTAACTCCTCCACTTCCATCTGTACTAGAGAATAATAAGTCTCCTGGTTGAAGATCTGATTTACCTATAGTTGTCCCAACTTTAGATTGATCTCTAGATACTCTTGGTAATGTGATACCTGCAGCATTTTTATATACATAATATGTAAGTCCTGAACAGTCAAATGAACCTGGACCTTCAGCTCCCCATACATATGGTTTTCCTAAATGTTTTTTAGCTTCATTTACTATAGCTTCTTGAACATTAGTTGATGGTTTATCAGTACTTTCTCCACCACCTTGGTTTCCTTCATTTGAAGATCCACCTATTGTTATATACTGTGCACTTACCCATCCTGTATTTCCATTAGATAGCTTTACATTGTGCCATCCATTTGAACTACTTAATATTTCAACAGTATTTCCTTTGTATAACTTCCCAGTTACAGAGTAGTTTGTTCCTGCTCCACTTCTTACATTTAATGTATCTGCATTTACTGTTCCTTTTTCTCCTGTAGATGGTGTTGTTGATCCATTATTTCCTTCATTTGAAGATCCACCCATTGTTACATATTGAGCACTTACCCAACCAGTACTTCCATTTGATAATTTTACATTATGCCATCCGTTTGATGAGCTTAATATTTCTACAGTATTTCCTTTATATAGCTTTCCTATTACAGAATAACTAGTACTTGCCCCGCTTCTTACATTTAATGCATCTGCAGTTACTGTTCCTTTTTCTCCTGTAGATGGTGTTGTTGATCCATTATTTCCTTCATTTGAAGATCCACCTACTGTTACATATTGAGCACTTACCCAACCAGTCTTTCCATTAGATAGTTTTACATTATACCATCCATTTGAACTACTTAATATTTCTACAGTATTTCCTCTATATAATTTCCCAGTTATAGAGTAACCTGTTCCTGCTCCACTTCTTACGTTTAATGCATCTGCAGTTACTGTTCCTTTTTCTCCTGTAGATGGTGTTGTACTACCAGATACACTTATGTATTCCGCACTTACCCAACCAGTTTTTCCATTAGATAGTTTTACATTATGCCATCCATTTGATGTACTTATTATCTCTACAGTATTTCCATTATATAGCTTTCCTATTACTGAGTGACTAGTTCCTGCCCCACTTCTTACATTTAATACATCTGCAGTCACTGTTGCTTTTTCAGCAGCACTTGCTTCCGTTGTATTAAATGCTAATGCTGCTGCACCTATTCCAATTGACATCATTACACTTTTTCTTATCATATTAATATCTCCTAAGTCCCATTTTATTCTATAATTTGCTAGGCCTATTTTCCAACTACCTATATTGATTGTGTATTTGTAAAGATAGGTATATTGCCTGGGCAATATGTTGGTAAATTCATTAAGCCTTGCCATCGGGATCATAAATTACTAAAATAATATAATTCATAATCCCTGCACGTTTTAAAAATTCACCTAAGCTACTCTCTCCACTTACAATTACTTTATTTAGCATCCGAATTTTTTTAGTAAGAATGTAACTATTTCAACAATAAATTACAGTCTTAGTTATATTTTACATTATAGTCATCCCCTTTGTAAACATCTTTCGATAAATAGATTGCAAAAAAGTTACAAAAAAGTTACAATTTGTCATAAAAATATAGGTTATCTTTAATCAAACAATGTTGTGGAATTTCAATACCTCCATCAAAATTAATTTGTTTAAGATAACCTATATCGTTACATTTACTATGCTAATTGTTTATTATTTCCTTTTATTACTCTCTCTGCTATATTTACAGCATGGTCAGAAATTCTTTCTAAGTTGCTTATTAAATCTAAGTATATTACACCTGTATCTATAGTACATGAACTTGAGTTTAATCTGTTCATATGGTTCTTACGACATCTCTTTTCCATTATATCAACTTGCTCTTCCATCTTTATAACTCTACAAGCTAAATCTATATCTGAATTTTTCATACATTCTAATGCACTTGAGTAAGCTTCCATAACTTTATTGTACATTTCTATTAACTCTTCTGTACCTTCTTTAGATAGTTTTAAATCTTTTTCAATAGCACTTGCTGCTAATTCTGCTATATTTTCTGCGTGATCTCCAACTCTTTCTATATCATTTACTGTATTGAATAATTCATCTACAGTCTCTCTTGACTCATTATTTAATGAAGTCTTAGATAGCTTTAATAGATAATTTAATATTGTTTTTTGCAATATATTTATTACTTTTTCTTCTTCTAATGATTTATTTACTTTCTCTTGTGACTTACCTACAAATCCATCCATAGCATTACTTAAGGCTGTCTTAGCTTTATCACCCATTCTTAAAGTTTCTTTAAAAGTATTAGATAATGCTATAGCTGGTGTTTCCATCATTCTTTCATCTATATATTTAACTGTTTTAGCATCTTCTTTTTCATCTTCTCTCTCTGGTATAAGCTTCATAGTAAGTTTAACTATTAACTTAGCGAATGGAAGTAATACTATAACGTTTATTATGTTAAATAATGTATGTGAGTTTGCAATTTGTCTACTTACATCTGTTGGATCTAAGTTAGTAACTATCATTGTTATTGGCTTAGAAAGTACTAACATAAATATTAAGGTACCAATTATATTAAATACTAAGTGCATAGTTGCTGCTCTTCTTGCATTCTTACTAGCTCCTATACTAGATATTAATGAAGTAACACAAGTACCTATATTTTCTCCATATAATATTGGTAATGCCGCTGAAAGAGGTATTAACCCTTGAGATGATAGTGCAAGTAACATCCCCATAGATGCACTTGAGCTTTGAACTATTGCAGTTATACCAAATCCTAATAATACACCAAGTATTGGTTGCTTACCAAATGTTACTAATGCATTTGTAAATCCTGAAAACTCAGCTAGAGGCTTTACTGCCTCCTTCATAAAGTCCATACCGGTAAATAGTATACCAAATCCTATTAATATTTCAGCTGCTGTCTTTACTTTTGGCTTAGATGAGAATAAATACATTACTATACCTATTCCTAAAGCTACTGGTGCTAAGCCAACTAAGTCAAGCGATACTAATTGAGCAGTTATAGTTGTCCCTATATTTGCCCCCATTATTACACCTATTGCTTGAGGAAGTGTCATTATTCCTGCGTTAACAAAACCAACTACCATAACAGTCGTTGCACTAGAACTTTGTATTATCGCTGTAACTAAAGCTCCTACTATAACACCCATTAAAACATTACTTGTTAAAAGTTCTATTATTCTTTTTAATTTAGTTCCTGCTGATTTTTGAAGTCCGTCTCCCATCATGTTCATACCATATAAGAACATTCCAAGACCACCCATTAAATTTATTGCTATTTCCACTTTTAAGTTCCTCCTAAAATACAAATTGTTTATGTATTCATTAATTATTACTTTTTCATTTTATCAAATATTTTGTTACTTTTTGTTAAGGTGATGTTAAGTTATCGGATTTTATATTAAATCCATGTTAAATATCAGTTAATTATTAAGATAGTATTACATTACAGTTAAATATCAGTAAAAATTTAGTTAAGAATAAAATAAAAAATAAAGAGTGTAAACAATGATAGTCTACACTCTATAAGAACTTATATATAAATACTAAAACGTATTTAATATTATATTTGATATATTTATTAACTATATTACCAGCTCAATGTATTTTGTGTAGATATATCTTTATATCTATTACAACTTATTTGCTTTGAATCATTAGTGAAATCATAACTATAGTAGAGCCTACGATCTTCTAGCTCTTCAATACAGTCAATCTCATTATTTAAATAACTTTTCAGTCTAAATTTAGTAGAATTTATTCTCGACCTCACACCACCCAGTCTTATATCTATAACCTCAAAACCATGACCTTTACAGTCTTTATACCATTGTTGTCTATAAGTATTTTGGAAATTATCTAGCCTAATTATTAATTCATCTAACGTATTATCACATATGTTTATAAGCTCTATTAAGTTATTATCTTCATATGCTGTTTTAATTTTTACACCTATATCAGATTTTATAGCAAGCACCTTACTTAACTCAGCATAGAACTTAAACAGTAACTCATATTTTCTACTTTTATTTGCAATCTCAAGTAAATCAACTGAAACTTTTTCGTAGTAAGTTCTTAAATCACTTAAATTTTCTATATGAGCATCAAAAGCACCCAACAATATATCTTGATATAATAAATACTTAGATGGATTTACAGTTCTCAAATTTTCACTATCTCCGGATTCTATCTTATCAAGTTTTTGCAATTCAAAGAAATCCTTTAGCTTTAGATCTGTAAAAAACTCACATCTTTTGTCTATCCACTGCATATCAATATTTTTTGAATATGCATGTTCTGCAAATAAAATTAAACCAGGAGTAATTGTATCTATTGTCGTCTCATCTCCATCATCTCCCCATGCAGTAATTATTACTTCTTTTATATTTTCTTCTTTACAAGCAAACATTGCCTCGTTGCTTGATTTAAATGTTTGATCATAATTAGGTACAAGTCCAGTCCACTTCCAAATACCACCTGCAAATATTACTTTATTATTAAATACTTTTCTAATATCAAAAAACTTTCTATATATATCTCTGTCTTTATGATAATAATCCCAATAAACTAAAGATAAATCTTTTGGTATCTTCTCTGCTATTTCCTTACTAATGAAAGTATCTTGATTATAATAAAACCCATTGGGAGCCCCTGCTCTAAAAAACATATCATCCCACATCATAGGTTCAAGATTATAGCTTTTGCATATACTGTATACTTTACTTAAATGATTTATCATTATATCAAAATGATTAGTATATCCATTCTTATTAATATACTCTCCTCTTCCCAAATCAAATGCCTCATCCATTCCAATATGTATCTTATTACTTCTGAAGCAACTTTTTATATTTTTTATCATAGCATCGATAAATTCATACGTCTTATCTTCTCCTACCAATAAAACATCATCAGTATCTTTTATATCTTCTCCATAGTTCCATTTTAATGTTTGCTTAAGATGTGCTAGGGTTTGTATACATGGTATAACCTCTATTCCCAACTTCTGACCATACTCATCTATCTCTCTCAGTTCATCACTAGAATACCTGCCCCTTAAATATCCAAAGTATTCATATCCTTTAATCTCATATGTATCTTCTGTATATAACATAATTCTATTTAGTCCTAATACAGCCATAGTAGCCATAATATCTTTTATTTTATCCACTTTATATACAGCATTTCTTGATGCATCAATCATAGGTCCTATATCTGGAATATAAGATTTTTCCTCCCAATAAAATTCTTCGCCTTTATTTAACTGGGCATATAACCCTATGGCTCTAAATAAATGATGCTTATTTTTGTACTTGACTATACCATTACTTATTTCTAAAACATTTTCCTCTATATCATCAAGTTTACTTACATATATTTTTTCTCCACTATTACAAAATTCAATATTAATTACTTTACTTATTTCTCGTAAGTCGCTTAATAATTCGTCATTTAGATTTACTAGCTTTAACTTCATAATTCCCCCCTATTGTATAATAATTCTTACTTACCTAATACTATAATCTAATAAATTATATCATAAACTTTTCCAGTTTATTATCTTATATATTTTCAATATTTTTATATTTTGTAGTAAGAGGTTAATAAAAAATATTAAATTTAATACTAATATATTTTTATAGTAATAATTGTTAAGTAATATAGATTATAATTAAAAGTATGTAGTTCATTTATCATAATACTTTTATTTATAGGAGGGTGTATTATATGAAATCTCATGATGTGGATTTTCAATTATATGGGAATGATATGCAATTTGTAGAAATAGAACTTGATCCAAAGGAAACTGTAATTGCAGAAGCTGGAGCTATGATGATGATGGATCAAAATATTGAAATGGAAACTATATTTGGTGATGGCAGCAAAAAAAGTAGTTCTGGCTTATTTGGAGCTCTTGGTGGAGCAGCAAAAAGAGTTCTAACTGGTGAAAGCTTATTCATGACTGCATTTACTAATGCTGGAAATAATAAAGAAAGAGTTTCTTTTGCATCTCCTTATCCTGGTAAAATTATACCTGTTGATTTATCTCTTGTCGGAGGTAAGTTGATATGCCAAAAAGATGCTTTTTTATGCGCTGCTAAAGGTGTTAGTGTTGGTATAGATTTTAGAAAAAAGCTTAGTGTTGGTTTTTTTGGTGGAGAAGGATTTATTCTTCAAAAACTAGAAGGTGATGGATTATGTTTTATTCATGCGGGTGGTACTATAGTAAAGAAAGAATTAATACCTGGACAAAAACTTAAAGTTGATACAGGATGTTTAGTTGCTATGTCTAAAGATATTCATTATGATATAGAGTTTGTTGGTGGAATAAAAAATACACTTTTTGGTGGCGAAGGTATTTTCTTCGCAACTCTAACTGGCCCTGGAGATGTGTGGATACAGAGCTTACCATTTAGCAGATTAGCTTCTAAAGTATTTGCTAGTGCTCCTCAAAATTATGGAGATCAAAGGGGTGAAGGAAGTATTTTAGGATCATTTGGAAATATGTTTGAAAAATAAATATTAATAAAAAAGAGGCATAAAGCTTATATTAAGCTCTTGCCTCTTTAAATTTTTTATCTAGTAGTAAATGACCATAGATTTTTAGTTTCTTTCATAAATACATCTATATCCCAAGTCATTTTACTTCTTTCTTTGCTATCTGAATCATTTACAATTATCTTTCCATCTTTATCTACACCTGTAAGTACTATATAGTGGCCTTGTGTTGTGAATTCTCCAGGACCCATACTAGCTATAATAGGTTGGCCTTTTTTCAAAGTAGATATTATTACTGGCTCACTCAGTGGCAACTCTTTACCTCTTAATCCAAAACTTTTTGCACCTTCTGTCATAAGACTCCAACTAGAACCTACCCCATCTACTAAGTATCCATTTTTAAGGCTAAAGTCTACAACTACCTTAGGATTTATATCAGTATTATCTGTAAGTCCAACTGCAACCATCGCTAAAGACGTAGGGCCACATCCATTGATTGCTATAAAATCTGGTCCATATTTATTATATCCCCACCTTTCATCCCATTGAATGAAAAGAGGTATTTCCCCTTTTTTATAATCATTTTTTATAGATATTTTTTCATCATTAGATGATGGCTCCTGATTAACATAGTCAGCAACAAAATCTATAGTCTCGACTTTTTTAGCAGCTAACTCTAATAACTGCTTAGGATATGAACTTAAATTACTTAATATTTTATTTACCTCTGGATATTTGTCAGATATCTCAAGCAGTTCTTGTATTGTCGGGTCTGTTGAGCTTAGTACTTCTACTGGTATTTCTTCTTTTTCTTTATTCGATACCGCTTCTTGATTTTCTATATTTGAAGATGAGTCACTAAATGACTTAACTACTTTACCAAAACCTACATAAATACCAACTGCTATGACTACAAACAAAAGTGAGTATTTAACATTACTTTTAATTTTTCTTTTATAACTCATTGTTGTCTTCCCTTCATCTGCCTAATTTTTCCTATTAACACGAGTATATAAGCCTTATTTCTATAAAATATCCTAAAAATGTAAACAAGTCGTAAAAGCTTTTTACTGAAGTTATATATACTATTCTATATAATTTTATTCATAGTTGCAATATTTTATAAAAAAATACATTAAATTACTTAAAAATACATAATAATCTATTTTCTACTTATCAATAAATTATTATTTTCGAATAAAATTTTATAATTATCATAAATAAATTTCAAAAAATAAAAAAAGATATTATTATAATTTTATAATAATATCTTTTCTATATAATTAATAAATCTATATTCTATTTTCCTGCTACAGACAACCCCTTAACTACAACCGATGGAGAACCTACACTATTTAGAGGAAACTTTAAATCGTCTCCAATAATTTCAATATCTTTTAAAAGTTCAAAGAAATTACCAGCTATTGTTATTTGTTCAACAGGATAGCTTCTCTTACCATCTTTTACATAAAAACCTTTAGCTGCTAATGAAAAATCTCCTGTTATTGCACTAGCACCAGAATGAAGTCCTGCAAAATCTGTAACAATTAATCCTTCCCCTATATAACTAATGAGTTCATCCAGTGATTTATCTCCTTTTTTTATATAAAAGTTTGTAGGCGACACCTTTACAGTCGATGCATAAGAATCTTTAAATCCATTACCTGTAGTTTTTGTACCTGCCTTATGTGAAGTTTTTAGGTTATGAAGTAATGTATTTAATACACCTTTTGATACAACTTCCTTTTTAAAAGTAGCCACACCTTCGTCATCAAACGGAGTTGATGCTAATCCATTATCGAGTAAAGGGTCATCAACTATTGTAACTATTGGCGCTGCAATAACTTTTCCCTCTTTTCCTTTTAATAGTGATAGGCCCTTTTGTGCAGTGTCACCACTAAATACTTCTGAGAATGTATCCATAAGAGATACCATTGCATCATTATAGATTATGGTTTTATATTTTCCTGAAGGTATACTTTGCCCACCTATCTTAGATAATGCATCTTCAACACCTTGTTTTGCTATTTCTTTAGGATTAATTTCATCTAAAGATAATGCTGTTATATATCCCATACCATCATACTTTTCATTATTTCCCTCTACTACAGGTGCTACATATGCTAGCAATAGGTTATCTTTGTTATTTAATTCTAGACCTTTAGTATTTGACAAACCATAGTCAGAACTAGAATAAGATATTTTGCATCCGCTTATATTTACAACTTTATCTGAATAATTTTTAGCTTCTTTTTCCATATCAATAGCTAATTTTATTAGTTTTCCTGCATCTATATTTTCTAGTTCCAAAGAATATGTATTCACTTCATTATATACTTTATCACCTTCATAAATAAATTCAATTGAATCATTTTCTATAACTGAAGCAGCATCTTTAGCATTTTTAACAAGCATAGTAACAGCTTCTTCATCTAATATTTCAGTAAATGAGTAACCCATCTTATCATCTATTTTCCCTCTAAATGATAAGCCAAAAGATTTATCTAAATTATATTTTTCAACTTCCTCTTCGTATACAGTTATACTTATACTTTCACCTTTACTATAGTAAATCTCACACTCATCAAAGCCAGCTTCTAATGCTTTTGCAAATAATAAGTTTTTAAATTCTTTAAATTCCATCACTATTCCTCCGCTCTTCCACCAACTGTGATTTCTTTTACTCTAATCATAGGTTGACCTACATTTACTGGTATACTTCCTGAAGAAGATCCGCACATTCCTTGCGCCTGCTTTAGGTTATCTCCTACCATATCAATATTCATAAGAACTTCGCTACCTTTACCTATTAAGCTAGCTCCTCTTACAGGTTCTTGTATCTCTCCATTTTTAACTAAGTATCCTTCTGAAACTGTGAAGTTAAACTCTCCAGTCACTGGGTTTACAGACCCTCCACCCATTTTTTTAGCATATAGACCGTCGTTTATTGATTTTATGATATCCTCTGGCTTATCTTCTCCTGGCGCTATATAAGTATTAGTCATTCTTGAAGTTGGAGCATATTTATAACTTTGTCTACGAGAATTACCAGTTGGCTCCATTCCCATTCTTCTACCATTTAATTTATCTACCATATAAGATTTTAATATCCCATTTTCTATTAAAACATTTTGCTTTGAAAAATTACCTTCATCATCAATATTTATAGAACCCCACTCATTAGGAAGCGTTCCATCATCTATTGCAGTTACCTTTGTAGATGCAATCTGATGTCCAAGTTTATCAGCAAACACTGAGTTTCCTTTTGCCACAGAAGTCGCCTCTAATGAATGACCACAGGCCTCATGAAATATAACGCCTCCAAAACCATTATCAATTGCTACCATCATATTCCCTGCTGGACAATTTTTAGCATGTAACATAGTATGTGCAGTCCTTGCAGCTTCTCTTCCATAGTATATTGGATCTATTTCTTCAAAAATTTCAAAACCTTTATATCTTCCTGGACCTTCAAACCCTGTCTGATTTTCATTACCTTTTGATGCTACAACGCTTATACCAAGTCTAGTTCTTATTCTTCTATCTTCTGCATATATCCCCTCTGTATTTGCAACCAATATCTTTTGATCTTTATCTACATACGTCACACTTACTTGTGATATGTCATTACTGTAGTCTTTAGCACTTTTATATGCATCCTTTATTACTTTTATCTTCTTTTGATAATCTACTACATTTGGATATACCTCAATATTATGTATATTAGGTATCTTAATGGTATTATCTAGTATTATATTTTTTTCTTCTCTAAGTTCTCCAAGTGCAAGTGCCGCTTTATATGCAGTATCTAATAGTCCAGAAACTGTATTGTCATTAGTATAAGCGTATACACTTTTAAGACCTTTAAATATCCTTAGGCCAATACCATAACTTCTACCTCCTATAGCACTATCAACCTTACTATCTAATATTCCAATAGAATTACTTATCACATCTTCCTCAAAAATCTCAGCAAAATCCCCTCCTGTGACTAGACATTTTGCCAATACTTTTGAAGCTATCTCTCTTGAAATCATTCTTACCCTCCTAATTTATATATATTTCTAATATATGTACAAACATTTACATTAAGTGTCTTGATTATAAAGATATTAATTTATCCTTATAAGTATGTATAAACTATGTTCTATTCATCATAATCATTACTGGTTAGTAATTTAATTATACCTACATCCAATACAAGTTGAAACAATATATTTATTAAAATAAAATATTTATTTTAGAAATATTTTTATCTGAATATTTTTAATTTTACAAAATGTGTTACCATATAGTTATAGAAATATAAAAGGGGGAGCGGTATAAAATGATATCTAATAAAATGAATTCTCTTCTCAGCAGTAATTCTACTATAAGGGCAATGTTTGAAGAGGGTAAAAAATTATCTAGAATTTATGGAAGTGAAAATGTTTTTGATTTTAGTATAGGAAATCCAAATGTTGAACCTCCAGAAGCTATAAAATCAATAATAAATGAAATTTTAAATTCTGAGTCTCCAAATTTAGTACATGGATATATGAATAACTCAGGTTATGAAGATGTTAGAGATGATATATCTAAATTTCTTAATAAAAAATACGATTTAAATCTTACTTTTGAAAATATAACTATGACCTGTGGTGCTGCCGGTGGATTGAATATTATCCTAAAAACCCTTTTAAATCCTAATGATGAAGTCATTGTATTTGCACCATATTTTGGAGAGTATAAAAATTATGTAAATAACTTTGACGGAAAACTTATAATAGTACCTACCGATACTAGTACCTTTGAACCAAACTTAGAATATCTTAAATCAGCAATAACACCAAAAACAAAAGCAATTATTATTAATACGCCAAATAATCCAACTGGAGTTATTTACTCAGAAACCTTATTGGAAAATTTAGGTAAATTACTTGATGAAAAGCAAGAAGAGTTTGGAAGTAATATATATTTAATATCTGATGAACCTTATAGAGAGATCGTATATGATGCAGCTACTGTACCATGTATATTAAAATACTTTAAAAACTCTTTTATAGGATATTCTTACAGCAAATCACTTTCACTTCCAGGTGAGCGTATAGGGTATGTTGTTACAAATAGTAGTATGTATGACTTTAACAGTATTATATCTAGTCTAAACATCGCAAATAGAATTCTTGGATTTGTAAATGCACCATCACTTTTTCAAAGAGTAATTGCAAAATCTCTAGAAATAGAAATTGATATTAGTATTTATAAAAAGAACTTTGATCTCTTATACAATCATTTAGTTAATTTAGGTTTTTCTTGTATAAAACCTTCTGGTACTTTTTACTTATTCCCTAAAAGTCCAATTGATGATGATATAAAGTTCTGTGAGGATGCTAAAAAATTCAATTTATTGTTAGTTCCTGGATCTTCATTTGGATGTCCTGGTCATTTTAGAATATCTTATTGCGTATCATACGATACAATAAAAAATTCTCTACCAGCTTTTGATAAACTAGCAAAACTTTATAAGTTGTAAATCATTAAAATACAAAAGGTTAGGTAGAATATCATCTAACCTAACCTTTTTATGTTAATATTTTTTATTTGTGAATAATTTTATCATTTGCCACCCTTATCTATTAAATTCTTAAACATTTGATGTAATCCTGTACTAGCTAAACCACTAAACATACCTGCAAGAACTATATTTGCATTTATAGATTGGTGTATTAATAGATTAACTCCTAATCCTAAAATTAACATAATTAATGGTATATATTTATTCGGGATAAAGTCCAAACTAGTCTTAATTACATAACCTACACATAAACATATTCCAATTACAACTGGAACACAAAATTGTTGTAAAAAACCTAAATCCATGATTTTATACACCTCCACCATATAATATGATATTTCACGACAAAAAGTTATCTATATTTATTAAAATAAGAAAATTATTTATTAGTTTAGATATAAAAAGTGCCACACTTATTATTTAAATAACAAGAATGGCACTTTTATTAATTTATTTTATTTCGTCTTTTTATAAATAAAGTTTTGTTTCAATCCTTCTATCATACTCTGACCAAGTATCAAATTTTGTATTTTCTTTTATCTGCTCTATTTTATTCATAGTAGCATCTATAGTATCTGCGTAATTTAATATAAATGACTCTTCCATATTAGCTGCCCTTGGAGATCCATATTCAATTTTTCCGTGATGCTGAGTAATACAACCTTTTATCCTCCTTCTGAAATCTTCACTAAAAGGAACCCCTGCATTAATAAATGCTCTATCAATCATCTGAACTCCGATTACAATATGTCCCTCTAATTCTCCTTCTAACGTATATTTAAAAGGCCCATTGTAATCTAATTCATATATTTTACCAATATCATGTAACTTTGCACTCAAAACAGCAATTTCCCTTCGTCTACAATTATACCTATCACAAAATACTTTTGTTAAATACATTACATTAAGCGTATGTTCCGCTAGTCCACCAATATAGTTGTGGTGCATGGAAACTCCACCAATGCCTTTTTTAAATTTTTCTATGAAATTTTCATCTTTAAAGAAATAATCATTTAGTTTTCTACCTTGAGGAGAGATAATACATTCTCTTGTTATATCTTCTATATCTTTCATTATTTCTTCTACTGGTCTTTTTACACTTGGAAGATAATCTTCTATATTATAATTTTTTATCACTTTTAAACTTGAAACATCTATTACAAAATCTTTAGTTCCCTCTATATCTACTACTTGACCAGGTTCTAATTTAAGCTTAGCTGCAATTTTAGCTTTTATGTATCCACTTCTATCGCTAAGAGAATATACAAATTTATTTCCATCCTTATATAATTTTTTCATTATCATAAGAGATATTTTAATATTTCCATCTTTTAAATCATCTAAAAATACCTTCTTTTCTGCCATATATTGATTCTCCTTTTATTAAGACTAAAAACAAAAGGCCCTAGATTGAGAGTCTTCACTATCAAATCTAGCGCCTTATGCAAAAGACATAGGTTATAGCCTAAGCTTTTTCCCTCTTTTTGATTTTATTAAATATAATTTATAGATTAGTTGATTAATTCATCCTTTGGTAATTGAATGTTTAAGCTAATCTATTGTACTAAAATGAGGTATTTTTAATACATTATATATTTAATATGATATTTTATTTAAAATATCTAATCATCCTAAACTCCCAAAGGTTACTATCAAAAGGTTAGAATTTAATCTAGCTTTTGTATAGTGAGTATTAGAAATAGTTAATATTAATTAACTATAATTATATATTAACCACAGATTTTATTTTTATACTTAAAACTCATATGGTAAATTTAAGATGTATTTTATTAAAATCCATATCTACAATTCTTATTATTTTACTATTTTAATTCTAACTTCGCAGATTCATAATCATATATTATTTGTCCACAATCTTCTAATTCATTTAAGATTACTCCCATACTATTTTTATTTAAAAATATATTTCCATTTAGATCTATAATTTTTAAGCTAATATCCTTATATTTATGAATCATCTCTTCTGTAAAATTATCATCTCGTATTATATTGTAGTTTTTATCTAAATAAACTTTAAACAACCAAGGCATAGCTTTATCACTCATAGCCATCACAAATCTATCAAAAAGTAATAATCTTTCATTGTTTTCCTCGATTATCATAAAATCCGGACTATTTTCTATCGTCTCATCTATAAACTTATTGTACTTTTTCAAATTACTCATATATTCTCTCCTTAAGATTCTTCTAAAATCACCAATTTTATTTATTTTTTAATCTTCATTAATTGCTATAATTAAAAAAGAGCATAAATAAACTTGCTTTATACAAATTTATTTACACCCATTAAAATTATCTATTTTCCATACATAATTCTTTACTTAATTTGGATATTCCAGTTCTAACAGCTACTTCTGCTACTTCTTTTGCCACAGCATCTGCTACTCTAGTATCAAAAGCACCTGGTATAATATAATCTTCATTTAATTCTTCATCATTTATTATTCCTGCTATTGATTTTGCTGCTGCTATTTTCATATCTTCAGTTATATCTTTAGCTTGAACATCTAATGCACCTCTAAATATTCCAGGAAATACTAATACATTATTTATTTGATTTGGGAAATCAGATCTTCCTGTAGCTACTATTCTTGCTCCACCTGCTTTTGCTTCATCAGGCATTATTTCTGGTGTTGGATTAGCCATTGCAAATACTATAGCATCATTGTTCATAGATGCTACCATCTCTTTAGTTACGCAGTTTGGACCAGATACTCCTATAAATACATCTTTATTTTTTATAATATCTGCTAAATCGCCTTTTTCATTGTATTTATTCGTTATATTCGTCATATCTCTTTGAGCATTATTTAACCAATCTTGAGATTTTTCTACTGCTCCATTTCTATCTACAAGAACAACATTACCTACATTGAATTGTAAAAGTAACTTGCAAATAGAAATTCCAGCAGATCCTGCTCCATTTATTACAATATTAACGTCTTCTATTTTCTTATTAATTAATCTTAATGAGTTTAGTATTCCTGCAGCTACTACGATTGCCGTTCCATGTTGATCATCATGGAATACTGGTATATCTAATTCTTCTTTAAGTCTTCTCTCTATTTCAAAGCATCTTGGAGCACTTATATCCTCTAAGTTTATGCCTCCAAAAGTTGGTGCTAAATACTTTACAGTTTTAACTATTTCATCTACATCTTTTGTATCTAAACAAATTGGAAAAGCGTCTACATTTGCAAATTCCTTAAATAAGATAGCCTTTCCTTCCATTACTGGCATAGCAGCTTCTGGACCTATATCCCCTAGACCTAATACAGCAGTACCATCTGAAACTACAGCCACTAGATTACCTTTTGCTGTGTATTTATAAACATCAGCTCTATTTTGAGCTATCTTTCTGCAAGGTTCTGCTACTCCTGGTGTATACGCCGTACTTAAATCATCTCTAGTCTTTACGTTTATTTTAGAGACAACACTAACTTTCCCCTTGTTATTTTCATGCATCTCTAAGCTTAACTTATTATAATCCATATCCTCTTCTCCTAATAACTATGTAGTGTTTTTATATTTATATATTATACCATAAATTAAAAATATTCTATATTTTATTGATGTTATAATAAAATATAGAATATTTTTATGCCATGCCTTATGATATTTTCTCTATAACATAGTCCTCTATCGCTCTAATTACACCATTTTCTCTATTGCTTTTAGCTGTAAAGTTACCATGCTTTTTCATATCTTCATTAGCATTTTCCATAACAAAGCTATAATGGGCTTTTTGAAGCATCTCTACATCATTGTAAAAATCACCAAATACCATTGTTTCTTCATAAGATATATTAAGGTCTTTTTGTATTTTTTCAAGAGCATTTCCTTTGTTTACATCCTTATTCATAATATCTAACCATATTTCTCCTGATACAACTACATTAAGCTCATTTGAGAACTTAGGTTCTAGTATCTTATATGAGTTTTCAGATGAGCCTGATAAATCACATATCGCTATTTTAAATATATCATCATCTATTGTGCATAGATCTTCTACTACTATAGCATTAGTGTAATATTTTATTCTTTCTCTCTCAAACTCCTCGCTACAAGGATTTTGATAAATACCTTTAGTTCCTCCCAATGTTATACCTATGTTTGGTATTTCCATGCAAGTATTTATAATATCATGGACCTTATCTTTATCTATTACATCAATACTCAACACTTGTTTATTTTCGACTACAAAAGCTCCATTATCGCATATAAATTGTAATTTATCTGATATAGGCTTAAATATTTTATAAAGACTAGAGTAAGGTCTTCCGCTAGCAATTACAAATTTAATATCATTTTCCATAAGGTTATCTAGCATAGGTAAAAAATCCTTTGGAAGCTTTCCATTTTCATCTAGTAGCGTTCCATCCATATCAGTAGCAATTAATTTAATCATAATAAATCTCCCTCCAATATATTATTTTCAGTTATTATACTTGTAATTTCATTTACATTTGCAAACTTATAAAATTCATCATAGTTAAATTTTTCTTCTTCCATAACTAGATAAATTTTATTAGAACATTCTATTATCGTTTTCTTTGTATTTCCATCTTCTAAATCTGGACTGCTTATATATCCACTTTCTAAATTCACTCCACATACTCCTATGAATGACTTATCATAAGTAAATTTTTTAATATATCGATCTGCTTCTGTTCCCATAATCGCTTCAGTTTTTTTATTAAACTCTCCACCTATTACTATTATTCTTATATTGCTACTATTTTTTAACTCCATAGCAATTTCTATCATATTGGTTATTATTGTAATATACATATTTTTCTCTAAAAGTATCTTTGCAATTTCTAAGTTTATTGTTGATACATCTAAAAATATTACATCTTCTTCATAAATTAATTCCGATGCTTTCGTAGCTATTTTCTTCTTTTGCTCAGAATTAATCTCTATTCTCTCATTTACTTTCTTAACTTTATTATGGCCTCTTTGAGATATAGCTCCTCCATGAACTCTTTTTATGCTACCTCTATTTTCTAGCACCCTTAAATCTTTTCTTATACAATCCTCTGTAACCTCAAATTTCTTTGCTAATTCTTTGACAGTAGCTCTTCCACTCAACTCTACACACTCTATTATTTTTTCATATCTTTCCTCTAGAAACATGATTACTTCCTCATATTAAATATAGTATATTATTGTTTTTTATTTATTGTTATTATTTAATATTATTATATCACTATTATCAAATTTTGTTTATTGTTTTTTATTATTTTCTATTGTTTATTATTATTTCATATATAAAATATATACAGATCTACTTTTTTAACACAATAAAAGAGAGAGTGAAATATCCAATACTATTTCACCCTCTCCAATTATAAACTTTTATATAAAACATCTATAAAATATTAAACATCTGGTTATAAATTTAAAACTTCCTACTAATACTTGAAGCTACTTTCAAGGTAACTGTTCCAAAAGTAATTGACACACAAGCAAACCATACTATAATACTTACAAAAGGTATCCATAGAAGTACTTTAATAATTACTATCCCAATTAATACTTGTAGATACTCATTTTTCGTACCCAATACAAATCTTCCTAAAAATATTCCTGATATTACTGGGCATAAATAAATCATTATACAGTAAAGTATAGTTAAAATTATCCCAAAAGGTATTCCAATTATAGATATAAGAAGTACTATGCATATCGCAGGAACAAATATTAGCATACAAAGCCCAATTAATATATTTTTTCCTATAGTATTAGGAAGTAGTTTTTCTCGTTCATAGAAAAAGCTTCTAAATATAATAAATATTATTAAACCAAATATCATTGCAGTTACCAAACTTGATATTATATTATAAGCATTGTACATATGGTTTATATTATATTCACTAGACGTGTTAGTTTTACTATAGTCTATATCATTTAGTGTTATTGTTCCTCCTACTATAGGTTCATTTGGCGATTTTACTTCTATTTTTCCAGATAATTTTGCATTATCTGTTATCGTAAGATTCTCACAATTAACCTTAACGTTGCCTTTTACTATACCATCAATAATTATATTCTTTGCTGATATATAAATATCATTTGTTTCTCCTTTGAATACTATGTCTTCACATGCTGCATAAATGGCATTTGATGAGCTCTTACTACTTATGTTAATTTTGCGTCCTGCTACTGTAATGTTCTTAGTATTTAGCACATCTATAGTTATACTTTCTCCTGCAGCTCTTGTGTTACCGGTCACTTCTTCTGATAATACTTTAATATCAGATCCACATGCAATTACATCTCCACCAGTTTTGCTATTTATTACAACAGTTTCTCCAGCTGCATAAATATCACCTGATATATCTTTTTGTGTATCTATATGATTTTCAAATAAAAACAGATTAGACGCACTACTTTCTTCATCTGCGAATATGTTTATAGAAAATGATATAAACATTATCAATGTCAGAATTGTAAAGACTGTTTTTTTCATATTACCCTCCCAACTATTTTTTAAATTCTATCTTAATAATAATTATTAGACTTAATACAAATTTATGATTTTTATAAATTTAGTTAAGGAATATTTATAAATGCTAGTACATAAGTTTATTTTAAATGAATTTTTTATAGTTGGTTGGTGATTGATTGAGACTTTTACGTACTTATAGGAAACCCCTTAAGTTAGAAGTACTTACAAGTTTACTTCTAATTATATCTGCATTGAGTGCTCTTGTTATTTATAACAGCCCACTTAAAAGTGTATACAACTACATATTCAATAGAATATTTTTGGTTGAAGGCTTTTCTCTACACATGTTTGTTAATGATTTTTTAATGGCAATATTTTTCTTAGTGGCAGGACTTGAAATCAAGTATGAAATACTTCATGGAAACTTATCTACTTTTAAAAAGGCATCTTTCCCTGTTATAGCTTCCTTTGGTGGTGTACTTGTACCAGCTTTAATATTTTTCATCTTTAATGTAAATACTCCATTTTTAAGCGGTATATGTATTCCCATATCAACGGATATAGCCTTTGCTGTTGGAATATTTTTCATCTTTAAAAAGAAATTAGATTCAAATCTTAAGGTCTTTTTATTATCTTTAGCAGTAGTTGATGATTTAATATCTATTATTTCAATTGGTGTTATTTACTCAATTGATGTTAACTTTACTTACTTATTGATCGCTTTATTAATATTAATAATTTTGATAGTAGCAAATTTAGTCTTCAAAATAGACAGCGTTACATATTATCTAATTTCTGGTATTTTCTTATGGTATTTTGTTCACCTAAGTGGTATTCATTCCACTATTAGCGGTATTTTACTTGCAATTGCAATTCCGTCTAATAAACGAAAAAGGATAAGTACGTTAGAGAAGCTTCAACACATATTAGTTCCAATAAACAGCTTGTTCATAATTCCTCTATTTGCCTTTGCAAACACTGGAGTTTCTCTTGTCTACAATATAGATATTTCTAATACATATTCTTTAGTTCTTGGAATTGTATTAGGATTATCACTAGGAAAACCTATTGGGATTATGCTATTTAGCTATATTGCTTGTTTGATAGGAATTACAGAGAAACCTAGAAATATAAGTTGGGTATCTGTACTCTTTGTATCTTTAATCGCTGGTATTGGATTTACAATGTCAATATTTGTATCTGAAGTTGCATTTATTCATAACTTTGCTTTAGTTGATATTGCAAAAATGTCTATACTCGCTTCAGCAATAATTTCTATATTATCTACTATATCCGCAATCTTTCTATATAGCTTTATTGAGAAATCAAGAGGTGTTCATAAAATATCATGGGATAGTAGGTATAATATAAAGTAACCACTATAAGGAGGTTGAATTTATTCAACCTCTTTTATCTTCAATCTATTAACAAGTATTTGAAGCTTGAATAGCTTCTTCAACTCCAGACGCTATACAAAGAAACTGCGATATATTTATTAATTTTTCATACTCATCTTTTTTTTCATCAAGATGTTGTGATATAACTAAATAAGAACTAATGCTATTTCTTTTTTCTCTTCCCCATATATTTAAATCGCTGTATTCTTTTATTTCATTAGACATGTGTTCAATTTTATTTACTATCTTAACTTCCTCAAACTCAGTCATTGCTATAGATGCAAAGATAGAATAATTTTTATATGATATCTTGCAACTTTTTTTATTAAGTGTCTCTATTAAGCTTATTAAATTTTTACAACTTGCCATATTTCTATTATTAGATAAGCAAAGTAGTTGTGATATAGCTTGAAGGCAATTCCCTTTATACAATCCATTTTTATTCAAGAACTTATAACATTCTTCCATATATTCTAAATCTCTCTTTAGATCAGTAGAGTATATAGATATTATTGCTGCATTACAATAATCATCACTAGACGTTAAATATGGATGCTTTTGATTCATATAATCATATATATATTTAATATTTTCAACAGATGTGTATATATTTATTTTGTTTCTATTTTTATAGATTACTAGTGAAGCAATAATAAGATAATCATTTCCCCAAAATCCTTGGCTCTTTAAAGTTTTAAAAATCTCTAAAATCACTTTGAATGCTCCTACTTTATCATCTTCAAAAGACAATAAAGTAGCTACATAAATCATACTAATCCCTCTAAACTTTGAAATTATAATAGTACTGTCTTTTATTATATCTATACATTCATCTACGAGCTTATGGTTTATAGCTTTATCATCAATAGTAAAAGCTAATGCACATCCTTGGCCAATAATATTCCAAGATTTTTTGGTCATTTTTAATTGTTCATTATTCTTAATTAATAAATTAACCTTATTCTCTAGTAAATAATTCTTCATATTCTCACCCCTATATACCCTTATTTTAGCAATAATTATCACTCATATATAGTGATTTTTTCATTTTATAAATTGCATAAGTTAGCTTATATAACTTATGTAATTATAAAATAGTAAAAAAGGCTGGCTTATATAATAAGCCAGCCTTTTTTACTATTTTAAATTACCTTGTTGTTTATTTATTTCTACTTGAGTTTTTATAACTTCTAGTTGTCTTTTTAAATCATCAATTTTAATTTTTATTGCCGTTAACTTAGCTTCTATAGCAGTTTTACTCTTCTCATCAGAAGTACTATTAAGACCTTCTTCTGTTTGAGCATATAGAGACTCTAATATCTCAATCTTTTTGTTTATTTTATCATAAACTGCTTGAGGATTACGAAATACTGCATCTCTTTTATTTTCTATCAACGTCATAAGTTTGTAGTAAATAAAACAAAGTATAATATTAAATATTAAATCAAAAATAAGTGAATTCATCTGCTTAGTAGCTACTATTGCTACAGCAAATGATATTATATTAAATATATATAAATTACTTAATATTCTCTTATTTTCTCTACTTTTATTATCATCTTTGTAACTCATAAATTTAAAAGGTAAAGCAATTGTTATGATCGGTAATAAAAATATTATATTCATCTCTAGTGCTGCGTACACAACGCTTAATATCACTAAAAGAACTATCGACTTGCTTATTGAAACTACTTTTTTCATCATCCTATTCTCCTTTTATATATCGTAAAGAATATAATACTACAGCTATATACAATATTCAAGATTATTTTTATATAATTTACATATTATGTATAAATTCTGCAAGTGTTAACTAAATAATATTTAATTTTTGTTTCTTAGAATTTCTTGTACAATATTTAGGAATTTACTTGCAGTTTCTGCATCTTCATTAGCAATCCATAACATTGTATCTTTCAATTTAAACCACTTTACATCAATACTTACATTTTCATTTCTAATTAATTCTATTGTATTTATCTTGTCCATTATATCATTAATTTTTACTGGAGAATATTTCGTATTATTTTTAGCATTCTCTTTTAGTTCTATTATCAATTCATCTATACTAATCTTACTGCCAATAATATTTTTATTATAGTTTTCTATAATATCATTTCTATAAGCTTCAAGCTTGTTTTTTATAACTTCAAGATCTTTGCTTGTATAGTTCCAAACCTTATCTTTACCTATCTCATCAATACTTTTAATCTTATCTCTATATTTATCTACTATTTCTTCAACTGCAATAACAATCTCTAAATAGTTTCTAGATTTTAAGATATCTTCACATCTTTTTATATCTGCATCTATTAATATTAATAATTTATCCAATATATTCACATCTCTTTCTTTAAAGTATTATGTAAAAAAGCACTATCTTAGCTATATAGTACCTATCGAACTTAATATATAAGTTTCCATACTATATAACTTAGATTAGTGCTTTTAAATAATTTTTATATCATATTACTTTGTATTTCCATACATTAGTTTTAATTGTTTTTGTATATCTTTATTTTCTAAGTACTCTTCAAGAGTAGTTTTTCTATCCATTATTCCACCAGGAGTTATTTCTATTATTCTATTTGCAAGAGTTTGTATCATCTCTTGGTCATGAGAGTTAAATAATAATACTCCAGAGAACTTTTCTAAACCTTTATTTACAGAAGTTATAGATTCTAGGTCTAAGTGGTTAGTTGGATCATCTAATACTAATACGTTTGAGTTAGCTAACATAAGCTTAGATAACATACATCTAACTTTTTCTCCCCCAGATAATACTTGAGATTGCTTTAAAGCTTCTTCTCCCGAGAATAACATTCTACCTAAGAATCCTCTTATAAAACTTTCACTCTTTTCTTCTGAGTATTGTCTTAACCAATCAACTAATGAGTATTCAATACCATCAAAATATTGGTTATGATTTTTAGGAAGGTAAGCTTGAGAAGTAGTTACTCCCCACTTAAAAGTACCGCTATCTGCAGTATCTTCTCCCATTAATATATTGAATAAAGTAGTTATAGCTATTTCATCTCCCATAAATGCTACTTTATCATCTCTATCTAATCTGAAAGATACATTATCAAGTACCTTAACACCATCAACAGTTTTAGTTAATCCTTCAACTTCTAATACTTCATTTCCTATTTCTCTTTCAGGAGCAAATCCAACATATGGGTATTTTCTTCTTGATGGTTGTATATCTTCTAATTCTATTTTATCTAATTGTTTCTTTCTAGATGTTGCTTGTTTTGCTTTAGAAGCATTTGAACTAAATCTTGCGATGAAGTCTTTTAATTGAGCTATCTTTTCTTCAGCTTTTTTATTTTGATCTTTAGCTAATTGTAATGCTAATTGGCTTGACTCATACCAGAAGTCGTAGTTACCAACGTACATTTGTATTTTACCAAAGTCAACGTCAACTATATTTGTACATATTTGGTTTAAGAAATGTCTATCATGCGATACTATTATAACGATAGAATCTTCTAAATCCATTATGAAGTTATTTAACCAGTTTATTGATTGGAAGTCTAAGTGGTTAGTAGGCTCATCCATTACTAGTATTTCAGGTTTACCAAATAATGTTTGTGCAAGTAATACTTTAACCTTTTCTCCACCTTTTAATTCTTTCATTTGCTTATAATGCATCTCTTTATCTATACCAAGACCCATTAATAATCTTTCTGCATTAGTTTCTGCATCCCATCCATCAAGTTCAGCAAACTCACCTTCAAGTTCAGCAGCTTTTATACCATCTTCTTCAGAGAAGTCTTCTTTCATATATAATGCATCTTTTTCTTGCATTATTTCATATAGTCTTGCATGTCCCATTATAACAACATTTAGAACTGTATCTTCTTCGTATTTAAAGTGATCCTGTCTAAGAACTGACATTCTCTCTTTTTCAGTTATAGATACATTTCCTGTATTTGGTTCTATATCTCCAGCTAATATTTTAAGGAAAGTAGATTTTCCTGCTCCATTAGCACCTATTATTCCGTAGCAATTACCTTTAGTGAACTTTAAGTTAACATCTTTGAATAACTCTTTATCACCAAATCTAAGTCCAACATTAGTAACTTGTAACATTCGCGTAATTTCCTTTCTTATCCGTAATTTTTTCCTATTATACAACATTATCTATCATATAACAAATATTAATTTTAGTCAACCAACTACTGGCTTTAATTAGTATATTTTTCTTTATTATATCTTGGCAAAATTACATGCAGGATAAGTACATATTTCACAGTTCATACAAAGACCACCATGACCATAAGAAGCAATATCTTTTTTAGTTAATCTATCATCTATCAACATCCTTGGTAATATTACATCAAATACAGTTGTTTTATTATACATTGCACATCCTGGTATTCCCATTATAGGTACTTGTCCATGATATGCAAGTAAAAACATTGCTCCTGGTAATATTGGTGATCCATATGTAACTAATTCTGCTCCAGTTTCCTTAATCGCAGTTGGCGTTACATCATCTGGATCTACACTCATTCCACCTGTACAGCATATTAATTCTGCGCCTTGATCTATAAAGTCCTTTATTGCATTCTTTATTATCTCTTTATCATCAGGACATATAGTTTGTCCTATAACTTCACATCCAAATTTACTTACCTTATTTTCTATAACAGGTCCAAATTTATCTAATATCCTTTTATGGAATACTTCATTACCTGTAGTAACTATCCCTACCTTTTTCGTCTTATAAGGAATAACATTAATTATTTTTTCCCCGCCTAAAACGACTTTGGCTTCGTCAAGCTTTTCTTGCGATATTACTAGAGGTATTACCCTTGTTCCTGCAACTTTAAGTCCATTTTTTACTTCATAATTATTGTGTAGTGTAGCCATCATTATATCATCTATACAATTAAGTTCTAAAAGTTTATCTACATTAATTTTTAATAATCCATCTACAGTTGAGATAAAATCTATTTTCCCCTCTTTTATATCACTAAATTCTAGATTTTCACCTGCAGCTATATCTTTCAAAAATACTGCAGCATCATTTTCATGTACCATTCCCTCTGTCTGTTCCCATACATATAAATTATCTTTGCCTATAGATAGTAATACTGGTATGTCTTCTTCTCTTACAACATGCCCTTTCTTAAAAACTCTACCTTTAAATTCACCTGGAACTATTTTAGTTATATCATGGCATAATATATGCCCTTCTGCATCTACTGTTTTTATCTGTCTCATGCTATACTCCTATATATTTTTTATAGTCTTCTTTGGTATCAATATCAATCAACATACTGTCAGGTACGTTTATATATTTCACTTTAGATGTTTTACTTATAATCTTTTTACCCTTCTCATCTTTTTGTAATAATATTAATTCATCTTTTTTGCTATATGGAAAAATAACCGGATTTCCCTTCCTTAAATTATTTTTAGGCATCACTATATATTCTTTATCTTCAGCAAATTTATCAATTATTTTATTGATATATTTACTATCAATAAAAGGTTGATCTCCCACAAAAAACATAAACCCATCACATACTGAACTATTTTTAATTCCAAGTTTTATCGATTCACTTTGGCCTATATGTGCATTTTCGTTATATATCGCTATAAAATTATACTTTTTACTTAACTTAAGCACTTCTTCATATTGACTAACAACTAAAACACTACCAAAATTACTTTTTTCAACTTCTTTAAAAACATGTTCTATAATTGGTATTCCATTATAATCTAATAATAATTTATTCTCACCCATTCTTGAAGCATATCCTGACGCCATTATTATTGCATTTATCATATCATTACCCTCTATACATATTTATAAAAGTTTTTATGTATACTTCCAAAATATATAGTAATATCATGTTTTTCTTCGCCTAATAACTTAACTAACTCTTTTGCCAATTTTTCTGTGTTATCATCTTCTACCTTATTTATAAATAATATTTTTTTCCCACTAGCATTTTTAAACAATCCTTTTTTATTTAATATTATTTTTTTCAAATGAATAAGGTCAACTTTTCCACATCTATTATTTGTTATCTCTTTAAATTTGCTTAATCTATGTATATTATCTTGATTGATATCCATGCCATGTGAGGATATATCAATAATACCTACAGTCATAGTACTTTTTCTATAAACAACTGGCTCATACTCATCCCAACCTTTTAGTTTTTTCTTCTTTGATCCATCACCTTCAATAAGTATTAATTCAAAATCACTTACAATTGTATTTAGGTCATCTAAATTAAGTCCAATTATTTTATTTTCGTTATTAATAAACTTACCACATACTGTTATTCCATCTTGCACCTCTATATTAAAGTTTTCTAAATTATTAAGCATATACATATGGTTAAAATCTACTTTATCAGGTACATATACTTTGGTAGTCGTAGTAAGCAATACCTTAAATCTATCTTTATAATAATTTGCAAAATAATTAATAAATGATGTCTTTCCTCCTGCTCCTACAACAGTTATAATATCATTTACCTTAATATCTAACATTTCTCCCAAAATCATTTAATTCACCTCTGTTTTGCTATAATTATTATAACATTTTATATGATATAGTAAAAAGATTTAATTTACAAAAATAAGAGTAGGTATTTTATTTACCTACTCTTATTTCTTTGATATATCTGTATTTTGAAATAATTAAAGACATATTAGTATTATTACTAATCATGCCTTAATAATTTATATACTATCTTTTTAGTTGTATGCTAAAGCGACTCTAGATAATCCATTTAAGTCTTCCTTTACATATAAAGAGAATATTAACTCGTATGTATTATCATTATCTTCTTGAATTTTTGTTAGTACCTCGTTTAGATAAATTAGCATTTTATTTTCTTCACAGTTGTTTTTATCTAGCTCAACAAATACTATACCTTTTTTGCCTATAAACTCAGCACCTATACTCTCCATATTATTTAAAATAGTATTAGCTATCTTGTCTGAATCTTTTATATTATCGAATTCTTCATAAGAGTATTTTATACCTTTATCACTAGCTAGAACTTCTTTTAAATCTGTAACATCGATGTTTATCATACAATGGTCAGATATTGATTCAATCATTATATTTATTAAAGATACTATTTTTTGTAGATTATTTGCTAAGTTAAATTCTCTATTTACGCCTAATTCATCTTTGTTCTCTTTATCTGATGTATTAAGTCCTATGCATAATACTCTTCTTTCACTAGCCATATAAGATATAGCTTTAACAATTTCTTTAACTCTATTATCTTCAGTGCTATAAGTTAAAAATAAAACCTCTACTCCATCTAACAGTTGTCTAACATACTCTTTGTCTACATCTTGCTTTATAGTTATTTTTTCAATATCCATATTTTCTTTTACTTTATCGTGCATAGAATCTAAGGCTTTTATACCTTCTTCTCCTATACCTATTATCTTCGCTTCTTTAGCAATACTTTCCATAGTTAATAATATCTCCTTACTTATTATGTAATAAATGCATTTTACTTAAAATGCATTTTTTATTAATTTGTAATACTTATTTTCTAATATCTTAAATAATGGTACTCCTATTATAGTTATTACCACAAATTGTCCAAAACCTACCTCTAACATAGAAATTAAAAATGGCATTCCAAAGAATATATTTAGTTCTGCACCTATTATTATAGCATTTACAATAGTGGGCCACAATGATGCAATAAATATACTACCTTTTTTATCTTTCATAATCTTAGAAGTTAAGTATACTAAATAAGTACTTATAAATGTAGCTGTTGTTCCAAAAATAGTATCCGCTACTCCATAAGGACTTATTACATTAGCTAAAAAGCACCCTAATGTAAGACCTAAAATATATTCTTTACGAATAAATGGTAATAACACCATAACCTCTGCTATTCTAAATTGAATTGGACCATAACTTATAAAAGATAATGCCAAAGTTATAGCTGCATATGTTGATGCAACTACTGCTGTTGTTACCAATTTCTTTGTATTTTGTCTCATGATATTTCTCCTTTTTAATAAATTTTTCATTTGTAAAATATTTATACATTAATAAACTAAAAACATAAAAAAACCGTAGATAATCTACGGTTTTATGTACAACAATTAATCATATTTATTATTATATAACTCTCACCGTAGTTTTATTTAAAGACAGGAGGTTTACGAACTGTCTTATTAAGTTTACTAACCTAGTATATACTATACCTTCTATAAATTCAATATAACTCCTATTACTATTTTATTAATCTAACTACCAGGATAGTAATCTAAATTAGTTTTTAGTGATATATACAGCACCAAACTCATATTATTAAATAACTATATTATTTTAGGAGGAAGTATGCCTAAAAATCCAAAGTCAATTATGGACTGTGATATAAGTCAGTATTGTAATAATGTAGCAAATCAATATATTTTCTTAGTATCTATATATGCAGCTATTATTTCACAAGAAATCGAAAATGATGAAGATTTAGGAATACTTGGCTCATTTCTAGTAGCTTTAGGAGAAGAATTGTCTTTAGCATCTGAGATAAGAATCGCATGTAAAGCTGAATTTAAGGAGGATACATCTGAGCCAGAAGAAATAGAAGATGTATTTGATAGAAGTATTCCTAGAAAAAGATATATAAAAAAAATAAAAAAAAGATATTCAAAAAGAAGATAGGCTATAATATATTTGATTATAATATAGCCTATCTATATCTTTAATTTTCTAAATTTGATATATCATACTTATTAAGTTTCTTTTTAAGCAAGCATCCTTGCTCTGAGCTAATAATACTATCATTTACCATTTTATCTACTGTAGAAACCCTTAGTGCTTTTTTTTCGTGTTCAAATCTATTTAACTTTCCCTTATTTAATTCAATCTTCATTTCTTCTTTTAAATATTTATTAATATTTTTTGCCTCTTCATCATTTATTATCTTATCTTTTCTCAGTGATTCGATAGATGAAGTCCAAATAAATTGAGCTCTTTTTACTTTTTGTTCTTCTACAGTATATTTATATTCCATAATAGGTTCTTTTGCGTTTATAATTCCCCCATTAATGCAAGATAAAAACATGGTTGATATTAGTAAAAAAATAATTTTATTTTTCTTTGATTTATTCATGTTAATCCCTCCAGTTACCAGTATGCATATTTATATTATGCGTAGTATTTTATTATAAAATACTAAAGATATTATCCTAATATAAGAAATTTAATAAATTATGGTATAATATTATAAATTGATATTAGAAAGGTGATACATATGACTGACAAAGTAAAAAAAGGATTTTTAGGTACTATATTAGCAGGAGCATTAGCATTAGTTGGATGTACTAAAGGCGAAGTTGATAATGAGGTAAGGACTCCTCCAAAAGAGCTTCCTATTGCTACAATCGTTGTAAAAGACTACGGAACTATTGAAGCTGAACTGTACCCTCATATAGCTCCAAATACAGTAAACAATTTTATATATTTAGCTAACAGTGGTTTTTATGATGGTCTAAAGTTTCATAGAGTAATAAAAGATTTTGTGCTTCAAGGTGGATGCCCCGAAGGAAATGGAATGGGTGGACCTGGATATTCTATTAAAGGTGAATTTACAAAAAATAAATTTATAAATGATTTAAAACATACTGAGGGTGTGCTATCTATGGCAAGAAGCCAAAGTAAGAACAGTGGTGGTAGTCAATTCTTTGTTGTAACTAAAGAATCACCACACTTAGATGAAAACTATGCTGGGTTTGGTAAGGTAATAAAAGGATTAGATATCATGCATGCTATAGAAAGTGTTGAAACTGATAATAGCGACATGCCATTTAAAGATGTTATCATAGAATCTATAAAAGTAGATACTAAAGGGGTAGAATACAAAGAACCAGAAAAGATGTAGCTATATATAATAAACCCTTAAGAATACAGATTCCTAAGGGTTTTTATTTTAATAGTATCTATATCTAGTTATTCATAGACTGAGTACATCTTCCATATCTTTTCTAGATCATCAAAGTGTTCCTTAATTTCCTCTTTTTCCTTCATACCCACAGAGATTATAAGTGCATTTGATATACTTAAAGCTGGTACTAGTGAATCAACAAAAGATGCCATATTACTTTTAACTAAAAGTACATTATCCGCAATAGATGCTACAGGTGCAAATATACTATCAGTTAATGATATTACGTGAGCTCCTTTTTCTTTTGCATAGCTTACTACTTCAAATGATTTTTTTGAATATCTTGGGAAGCTTATTGCAACGACAACATCATTTTCATTAATTCTAACTATTTGTTCAAATGCATCTCCCATATCCATTCTGATTATATGAACACTATCAAGTATTATATCTAAATAAAATCCTAAATATTGAGCTACAGTAAAGGAACTTCTCATACCTAATATGTATATTTTTCTAGCATTTAATAATTTATTTGAAGCTTCCTCAAAAGCTTTTTCATCTACTTCTTCTAGAGTCCCCCTAATATTATCTATGTCACTTTTTAAAACTTTATTAAGTATTGTTGTATCATCAGAATACTCATTTGCCATCTCTACTCTTTGTACAGTAGTAAGTCTATTCTTAATTAGTTCTTGCAGAGCATCTTGTAATTTTGGATATCCTGAATAACCTAATGCATTTGCAAATCTTACTACCGTTGACTCACTAACACCTACTGTTTCCCCTAATTTACAGGCAGTCATAAATGCAACTTTATCATAATTTGATAAAATATATTGCGCTATCAGCTTTTGCCCCTTACTTAATCTCGGGTATTGGGCTTGTATGTTTGATATTAACTGCTTACTATCCTTCATTTCTCTTGTACCGTCCATAACTATCTCCTTTTAGTGGTATCTACTATTAGTAACTTTTACTTAAAATATATTATACTATTTTTTATGATTTTCTCTCTTTTCCCCATGAGATTTATCATATAAATTTACATAATTTTTCTTTTAACTCTATCAACTACTTAATACTATTATAACACTTTATCTTACATAATTTATATATATTCTTTCTTTTTCTCTATTAAAACTAATTGTGGAGGATTGTTTATTTGATTTACAAACCCTGACTCTAAAACATTAAATTCACTTTGGTCTAAATCTTTTATAAAATCATATATACTATTTTTTTCTTCAATACCTCCAGGGTGTCCTGTATAAATAGAAATACTAATTATACCATGTGGTTTCAACAGATTTAAGCTATGTTTTATTGCTTGTATCGTTGTTTCTGGCTTTGTTATAATCATATGATCCGCTCTAGGCAAGTATCCTAAATTAAATAGTACACAAGATACTTCTTTATCTATATACTTGTCCATATTCTCATGACCATCAAGTACTAGCTTTACTCTATCTTCTAAGTTTTCTTTTTTTAGTTTTTTTTCTGTAGATTTCAATGCACTCTCTTGAACATCAAAGCTATATACAAATCCATCTTTTCCAACTTTTTGTGCAAGATACTTTGTATCGTATCCATTTCCCATAGTAGCATCTACTACAATATCTCCTTCATTTAATATATTTTCTAAATAAAGTTTATTTATGTCTGTAATTTTAGTTAAATATTTAGCTTTTATCATATTTATACTCCTACTTTATTCCTTTTAGGTACTCTACTTCTTCTTTTGTTAGATGTCTATACTTTCCTACTTCTACACCTTTAAGCCCTATATTACCCATAGCAACTCTTCTTAGTCTTAATACTGGATGATTTATAGCTCTACACATTTTTCTTACTTGTCTATTTCTACCTTCATGTATCTTTATTTCACATTTAGAGTAATTTTTCTCTCTGTTAATATCCACTATTTTTATTTTTGCAGGAGCAGTTGTATAATCCTCAATCTGAAGACCTGATTCAAAGTTTCTAGCTTCTTCTGCAGATGGAGTTCCTTTTACTAGTGCTAAGTATGTCTTATCAACTTCATGCTTTGGATGAGTTAATTTATATGTTAAGTCTCCATCATTTGTAAGGATTAAAAGTCCACTAGTTTCATAATCTAATCTTCCAATCGGATAAACACGTTCTTTTATATCACTTACAAGGTCTAATACACTTGGTCTATCAAATTGATCCTTGACAGTAGTGATATACCCTTCTGGTTTATTTAAGACAATATAAACATATTTTTCACTTAAACTTACTACTTTACCATCAACTTCAACTATATCATTTTCTTCATCTATATTAAAAGATAGCTCCTCGACTATTCTTCCATTGACTTTTACTCTTGCATCTAATATTATTTCTTCTGCCTTTCTTCTTGAGGCTATCCCACAAGAAGCTATATATTTGTTAATTCTCATAACTTCACCTTCTCTATTATTTCATAATTTTTTATTATTTAACTTATTTTTATTACATTATTATATAATAATACATATAAAGAAAAATTTAAATATTTCTATTGTATTTTAATTTAAATTTATATTATTAGGAGGCATCATGATATCAAAACAAAATATTAAATATTATATCTTTTTCGCTTTAATATCTATTTTGATTTACAAATTTATAGATAGTCCAAGTCAGTTTATTATTGGTATAGGAGGTATGACTAGTTTTTTTAGTCCTTTTTTAATTGCAATATTGATTTCATTATTAATAAATCCTCTCGTTAAGTTATTTGAAAAAAAATTTTCATTACATAGATTACTGAGCATACTTCTATCATATATATTAGTATTTTTAATTTTGACTTTAGGCTTAAAATTACTAATACCCTCTATAGTTACCACTTTAAATAGATTGATACAAGAAGTACCAAACTATATAACTATGATGAATGATTTTCTAAGTAAACATATGTCTCAGACAGAATTACTAGAATCTATAGTTCCAAATATACAAAACAACTTAAACAGTATTTTACAAAAATTAGTTGATATTCTTACAAGATTTTCAACTAATCTAGTAGTTTATATCTTTACAATTACATCTGTATTATTTAATTTAGTTATGGCTATAATTCTTTCAATCTATATGTTATTTGATAAGGAAAAGATAGCACTTGGCTGTAAAAAACTATTATACTCTATCTTACCAAAGTCAAAAGCCGATTCTACTGTTGAGTTTTTTAAAATGTCTCATGATATCTTTTATAATTATATGACTGGAAAGGTTATAGACTCGCTAATAATTGGTGTGCTTGCTTTTATTGGTTTTAAATTCATATTAAAGATAGATAATGTTTTATTTTTATCTTTTATAGTTTTTCTGACAAACATAATACCTTATTTTGGACCATTTATAGGCGCTGTTCCTCCTATAATCATGACACTTATGGAAAGTCCTATAAAAGCGCTATGGGTCGCTGTATTTGTTTTAATATTACAACAGTTAGATGGAAACTTTATTGGACCTAAGGTTATGGGAGACCAAGTAGGACTCAGTCCTCTATGGATAATCTCTGCTGTTTTGATAGGAGGAAAACTATTTAGCGTTGTCGGAGTGTTTTTATCAGTTCCTATTGCAGCTGTTATAAAAATTTCTCTTGATAAATATATTGAGAAAAAGATTTATATTAAAGATTCTAAATAGTATTTATAATAAAAAGCTGTTCTAAAGTATACTTAGAACAGCTTTTTATTATTGAATATTTCCTGATTGTCCATTTGGTACTATAGTTGCAGTTGGCGGAGTAGCTGGTGTATTTGGCGTTGTATTTTCTGGATTGTTATTCGTTGGATTATTTGCATTTTGTTCTGCTTTTTCCTGTTCTTCTTTTTCCTTGTCAGCCAGTTCTTTCTCAGCCTTTTCTGCTTCTATTTTTTGATTAGCTTCATAAGCTTCTTTTTCTGCTTTATATTTCCCATTTGCAGCTGAAACTTTTGCATTTTCTTTTCTTTCTTTTTCAGCTTTCTTTTGTTCTTCATTCAGTTTATCAAGTTCTTTTTTCTTAGCAGATGCTTCACTTTTTATGGCCGAAGATCCACCTTTTAAATCTACTATTATTTCAAGTTCTTTAATTGCCTTATCATAATTCCCTTGATCTTCATATTCTAACACATCCATCATTCTCATAGCTTGAACATACATACTCCTAGCCTCTTCATCTGAAGTATCAGCCTCTAGCGCTGATGATAGTAAAGACATTGCTTCTTTATATTCATGCTTTTCTAATGCAGCTTTTCCTTCAGCAACAAATGTATTTTCTTCTTTATTAGAAGAAGAACATCCAGTAAGAAGTATTGAAAATAATGTTATAATTAATACTATTTTTTGCTTCATTATATCCCTCCTCATTAGCATATAATAATTTTAACATAATTATTGTTTTTTTAGTAAGAAATATGCAAAATCTTATCTTTTTAAAGAGACTTTTGTAATATTATTCCCTTAAACATAAAAAAATCGCACATTTTGTGCGATTGTTTATTAACTATTTAATTCTAATTCTAACATATTTTCGTAACTTTGTTTTTTACATATTATCTTCTCTTCTCCATTATAAACAGATACCACAGCTGGTTTTGGGATTTTGTTGTAATTTGATGCCATTGAATATCCATATGCTCCAGTAGAAGTAGTTATTAGTATGTCACCAGTTTTAATATCCATAATATTAGTCTCTGTTATTAATATATCTCCACTTTCACAGCACTTTCCTGCTACTGTAACTTGATTTATATTTTTTTGACCCATTTTGTTAACTATACTACATTCATAACCAGCTTGATATAATGAAGGTCTTATATTATCTGTCATTCCACCATCTACACTTACATAAGTTCTTACATCTTTTATATCTTTTATTGATCCTATAGTGTATAACGTACTTCCTGCATTTGCGACAATTGATCTTCCTGGTTCTATAACCAAAGTTGGAATATTTATCCCAATCTTGTTACATTTTGTCTCTGCTCTTTTTATTATAGATTCACAAAACTCCTTGATACTTTTAGGCTTATCTTCTTTTGTATAATAAACACCTATTCCACCACCTAAATCTATTTCCTTGATTTCAATATTATATTCTTCCTTAATTTCTTTTACTAAATCCATCATAATATCAACTTCATCCATATATGGATCAATTTCAAATATTTGAGATCCTATATGCGCATGAAGACCAACTAACTTAATATGATTATATTCATCTAACTTTTTAATAGCATTGAATAAGTCTCCATTTACTAATGTAAATCCAAATTTAGAATCGATTTGACCTGTTTTAATATAATCATGCGTATGAGCTTCAATACCAGGTGTTATTCTAAAGTAAATTTCCTGTATAGTATTTTTTTCTTTACAAATTGATTCGATTAAATCAAGTTCATAAAAATTATCTACTACAAACTTTCCTACTCCTAATTCTATTCCCATTTTTATTTCTTCTGTTGTTTTATTATTCCCATGAAAAAATATATTTTTCATAGGAAAATTTGCCTTATGAGCAGTATATAACTCTCCCCCAGAAACTACATCTAAACATAAATTCTCTTCATTTATTATTTTGCACATATATATAGGTAAGAAAGCTTTGCCAGCATAAGCTACTTTATTTTTATTTTCTTTAACTTTAAAGTGCTTTACGTAATCTCTACAATTTTTTCTTACTAATTCTTCATCAAGTACATATAGAGGTGTTGAATACTTATTTGCAATTTCTAAAGTATTTACTCCTCCGATATGTAATATTTTATCCTCAATGGTCATACTCCCATGCAGTTTCATATTACCCCTCCTAAATATTATAAATTAAACTCTTTACATATTCTATTTATTGCTTCTTGCTTATCATCATAACTTATAGCACAAGTTATTCGAATTTCTGAAGTAGTTATCAGCTTAATTTTTATATTATTTTCTTTAAATATTTTAAATACCTTTGATGCAACACCTGCTGTGTTTTTCATACCCAACCCAACTAAAGAAAATTTCGTTATATTATCATCAATAACTAAATCTTCATCTTTCGAATACCTACTTACTATAGATTTACATTCACTTAGCTCTTCTTTAGGAATTGTAAAAGAGACACTTATTCTTTTATTTATTGGTGCAGTCTGACTAATCATATCTACACTAATACCTTTAATTGCTATATCTTCAAATAAACCACATACTTGTGTCTCACATAACTCTTTTATTGTAATAGAGACATCATCATCACTTGTGGCAATACCTGTAATAATCTTATCCTCTAATTTCATATTATTTCCCCCTCTTATATAAGTTCCGACTATATTTGAACATGTCAATCCAACATACACTTCGACATCATACTTTTGAGCTAGCTCTATACTTCTTGAGTGCATTACTTGCGCTCCCAAACTTGCTAGTTCTAGCATTTCTTCATATTCAATTTCATTAAGTTTTCTTGCATATTTATATTTTCTAGGGTCTGTGGAGTAGATTCCATCTACATCAGTATATATCTCGCATCTTGCATTTAATTTAACTGCTAAAGCTACTGCAGATGTATCTGATCCTCCTCTTCCTAAAGTTGTTATATCTCCATCATCATTAACTCCCTGAAATCCTGTAACTATAACTACTTTGCCTTGTTCTAAGCTTCTTTGTATTTTTTCTACATTAATATCATCAATATGTGACTTCCCATGTAATCCACTAGTTTGTATGTCTAATTGGTAAGCACTATAGCTTATTGAGCTGCACCCTAAAGAATCTAGTGTCATTGCTAAAAGCGATGCACTTATCATCTCACCTGTAGACATTAGTACATCTAATTCCCTCTTACTAGGTGTATCAGTAATATCTTTAGCTAATTTGATATAATCATCTGTTGTATCCCCCATAGCTGATACTACTACTACTATCTTAGAATTTTTATTCTTTCTTTTTATTATATTTTTAGCTATTAACTTTATCTTTTCAGTACTAGATACTGAACTCCCCCCATATTTTTGTACTACTATGTTCATATTATCCCCCTTGAATACATACATATTTGTATAAAAAAACGCCCAAAGGTATACTTTGAGCGTAAAAGCCTATCCAAAGTAACCTTGTAGCTCATCACTTAATATTAAGTGACAGCCTTGTGTATATTCTACACAAGTCCAGAAGACTACTTGCCAGTAAATCTTCTTCGGCAATAATTCCTTTCCTCAATTATCATAGCTTGCCAGCTTCAAATGAGTACTTTTAATTATTGCACCTCTACCCTAGGTTCGTTATTTTAATAATATAGTTTTATCATACTTTTCTAAATATTGCAATCATTTTTACTAATTAATATATTACTTCTATCTTACTTTTCTAATACATCCAGTTTTTTTGCTACTATATTTGTTGTACTAGCTTGTACTATAAGAGTTACCACTATAGTCATAAAAACAGTTGCTGAGATAATTTCATATCCTGGTACCTCCATTGATACTACAATACCAGAAAGAGCTGCAGGTATTACTCCAGTCTCTCTAACCCACATCATAAATAATTTTTCATTTTTAGTCCATGCTGCTCGTTTGTCAAATGCAGTACATATTATAACTACAATAGGTCTTGCTATTAGCATTAATATTAGTGCTATTATAAAAGAATTCATTCCATATTTTAATAATGAGTTTATATCTAAATGACTACCTAATACAATAAATATTGACATTCTAGCTATTGTCGCAATATTTTCTCTAAAATGTATACCTGATACATAGCTCTCATCTGGTACCCATAATCCAAACCTTTTCTTATTTCCATATACAAGTCCAGCTATAAATACTGACATATATCCACTTCCACCAAATCTTTCTGATACTTCGTAAGCAAAGATAACTATTATTACTGATATTATAGGAGCATACTCATAAAATATTCCAAATTTTTTATCAGATGATAAAGCTATACCTATAAGTGCAATACCTGTACCAACTAAAACACCAATAAGTATCATAAATATTAATTGAAGTGTAGTATGAGCAAGTCCAATTTTTTCAGTTAATGTGATTCCTGCTAGAACTGAAGTAAATAATATAGCTCCAAAAGCATCATTAAAAGCTGACTCACTAATAATTGTCTGTTTTAATTTATTTCTTATAGGAACTTTTCTAAATACCGGTATTAAGCTTGCAGGATCTGTAGAAGCTACGATTGCACCAAGCAGTATGCTTGTACTTATAGGTAGAGAAAATATAAAGTATGCACTTATTCCTACTATCCCTGCAGTAATAAATACACCTAAAGATGCTAATAGTCCTACACTTACCTTTACTTCATTTAAGACTTTTAACTTTACTTCTCGACCTCCTTCATAAAGTATAAAAGCAGATCCAAAAGTTAGTATAAGTTCGTTTACAATAGGAAATGCATCTATATTTACTACATTTAATATTGCTGGACCAAAGGCTACTCCACACAGTAAGTATATTACTACATCAGGTATTTTTATCTTTTCTCCTATCCATCCTCCAACTACTCCCAGCACAGAAATAGAGGCCATAATTAAAAGTAATTCATTTGCACTTATTGAGGCGGTATTCATTTCACCCATAAATTCACCTTCTCCTACGTTATTAGTTAAATTTCTATATATATCTTTTACAAATTTCAAAAAAATAAAACCCATCTTCAATGATAGGTTTTATATATGTCTAAATAATTTATTTAAACTTAAATCTATAAAGTCTATATTATGATCACTTCTCTCTCGTAATTCATTTTCGATATTAGAAGATGTGATTATTAGTACTCTGGGTGTTTGGAAAAATGGTATTGTTGAATTATTAATTTTATCATCTAAATATTTGTATTTAGATATTTTTACATTATTATCCAAATCTATGTCTACTAGTAATTGTTTAAGATCTCCATACTGATCTATATATTCAATAAATATATCATAGATATCATTATCAACCTTTGCATTTCTGTAAAATCTTCTTATCTCACATCCCCCAGCTTCAATTTTTATTACTAACTCTGATCCAATAACAACTTTAGCTAGATCCTTACCTCTATAAACTTGGCTTCCATTTAGGTAATAAACATAAGAGTTGTCTTTATACCCTCCATAGTTTATATTGCACGGATATTTTCTAAGGGTATATTCATTACACATTTTTCTCAAGGTTTTTTTAAATGGCTTTCTACCATGTCTTTTTTTAGCATTAAAAATTTTTCCCGCTTGAGTCTCTGTCATACATCTAATTCTGCTAATCACAAGCAGTATCTCTTTTTCTATCCCTACCATTATGTCTATTCTCCTTGATGTTATTTATTTATCCAGGTTGTACTATTATTATATTAATTGTATATATAAAAATTTACAGTTTATTCATAATTTGTTATAAAAAAAAATCGCATTTGTAAAATGCGATTTTTTAAACTTTATTGATTTGTAGTTTCTGTGTTCTCTGAAGTATCTTCTGACCCTTCTTCTTGAGTTTTAACTTGTTCTTGTGAAGTATTTTCTGATGTTCCTATATTTAAGTTATCAAACTCTATAAGCTCAATTAAGCCACTACTCTTAGCTTGGAATGATACTTTTACTTTATCTCCTATTGCTGTTAAAGGGATTTCTGTAGATATTTTTGAAGTCGCAGTATATATTACGCCATCTTTGGTATCTATTGTCATGTAGTAGTTAGTATTTCCACCCTTAACATCTTGACTTATTCTAGTTATAGTTCCTTCTACTGTTTCTTTTTCTGTATCATTTTCAATAGAGATTTTATTACCATTTGTAGATAATGCTTCTCTATAGTTTGCTAAAGCTTCATCTTTGTTTTCTCCAAGACCCACTAAACTGAAATCTTCAACTGATACAAATGCAACCATTTTTACAAGCCCAGCTTTATCCTTTAGAGCAGAAACATATGTAGGTTTTCCAAGTATATTGTACATTACAGGGAATGTAGCTTGATAGTTTTTCTCTTGTACTTTACCTTCTGCAGAACCCATAGCTGCAGTTTCTGTTGCACCTGGTTGTTTATATAATTTAGCTTCTTTAGTACGAGTATCTACTAAAACAAACCCTATTGTAGATTCATCTCCACCAGCAGAAGTTATTCCTGTATACCAGTATGACTTATTATCAGCACCATATACTAATGATGTACCTTCTGTTGCTACTAGCACTTCTTCTTCTGAAATAACTGAGTTTAAGAATCCTTTAACATATAATCCCCAGTCATTTATTTGATTTATTACAAAACTTTCTGGCTGTATTCTATCTATCCAATTTGGAGCATCTTTAATTGAATATCTATTAACTTTACCTGTTTGAGCATCAACTGTTGCAACTCCAATTGCATTAGCTCCACCATATCCAACTTTATGTTCATACAGTGTAGATACCCAGAAAGGTCTTCCTTCATCATTTATCTCTAATGTGAAATCAGTTACACCTGCGTCTACTATACCATTTAAGTACATATGTCTGTGTAAATCTTGATGTAAATATGCCTCTGGTTGATATACTATTTTAACAGGTTTCCCATCAATTTCTTGAACTAATCTTACATCTTGTGGGTTACTTGCAGATACCATTACATACCCACTACTACCATCAAGTGATGTTACCCATTTTATTATATCTCTATGTACAAGTGGTGCAACCCAGTATAGTTCTCCATTTACACTTTGAATATGGAACTTTCCAAGTTTAGAGACACTACCTAATGCTGGTATTTCACCTAATTTTTTATCACCTAGTTTCATTGCCATGTCTTCATCTACTATACGAATATCATTTACACTTACAGGACTTACATCTTCAGAGAACTTACTTTCTTTAACCTCTCCTATTAGACCTCTATAAGCTTTTGAGTGTATTATCGGTGTTGAACTAATAAATGGAACTACTACACTGTAAATTATTAATACCACCGCGATTGAGAAATTATATTTTGCAAGCTTTGAAGTCTTGTCGTTTCTATCTAACATCATATCAAATATTCCTGCTAGTACAAAGAATATAATTAATGTTGAAAAACTTGACAAGAAATCAAATCTAAGAACAGGCAATTTTACAAATGCGTAAATTGCAACAATTATAGCCGATAGACCATAAATTTTAATGAACCTTTTCATTATATACCCCTTTCATGGATAATTAGTTATTATTACCATTATATCCACTTTTTCATAAAAAATAAATACCCATTATACATATAATGGGTATTTTAATAAATATTTATAATATTATTATGCATTTACAGTACTTGGAATGTATGAATGCTCTGGAGAATTATATTTAGATAATAGTCCTTCGTATTCTAATACAAAATCTTCTTTATCATAGAAATCATTTGGTATTACTTCATGTGATTTTTTATCAAAAATATTTATATTACTTTTTTGCAACATATCAGCTACAAAATGAGAGCATACATACTTGTACTCCGCTTCTCTTGGCCTGTTTAATGTTAAGTAAATTAAAGCCATAGCATCATAGTCATATTCTGTTCTATTATCACTAACTACCTTTATATTTTTATATAAATTATCATATTGCGAGTCTGTAACCCCTAATGAATAAACTCTACACATTGTATTTTTTCTAATTGCATATAGACCTTCATTTATATTTTCCTCAACAAACCCCGCAAATATTGGAGTTTTTGGGTTTAATCTTCCAAAAGAATACATAGGTCTTAATTCTCTATTTAAAGCTATTGATACGTGTGCGTATGGGGTTTTACTTATATTTCTTATTAGATATGATAATGCCGTACCAGTGTAGGTAGTTATTATATATATCTTATTCATTTTAATCCCCCCTATAAAATTTTAATAAATTTAAGTATAACTATGTTAGTTTAACACAGGTTGTTTACTTTTTCAAATATTATTAGTTTTTTTACTTATATTCCTTATTTTTTATATCTGTTTCATGGATCTTATTATTAACACGATTGCCTATAATCCAAGATGCCATAATTACTATAGCAAATAAAATTATTTTAATTGGATTAGAAAAAAATGACCCTACATCCTCTCCTATATAGCTTATTAAAAGAAACATTACAAATTTTCCACAAACCATTCCAGAAATAAAACTTTTTATATCAAGCCCTACAAAACCAGATGTTATTGTAACCAAAAAATCGGGTATAAATGGACATGCATATGAAATAAAAATAGTATTAAATCCTTGTTTTTTTATAAACTCTGACATTTTCTCCGTTTGTGTAATATCTTTGTATTTTCTAAATATCTTTGCCTTTGAAAATCTATTTGCTACATAATACAAAAATACTGATGCAGCTGATGATCCTGTCCAAGAAATAATAAATCCTATCCACATTCCAAATATAAATGCATTTGCAATAATTATTGCTAAAAGTGGAATCATTGGTATAAATGTTTCTACACCAACTATTACAAATCCTGCAACCATTGCCAATAACTTGTACTCTGATATCGAATATAAAATTTGTTCCATAAAAATCATCCTAATCTAGTTAAGTATTTATGTTAATATCATAATCTTTTATAAAATCTAATAGATTATCTATTCTAACCTCTATCTCCAAAATTATTTTTCCTTTTTCTACACTCAATCTATCTATAACCAATGGATATGTATAACTCTTATCGATTATTATAGTATCTCCATCAATACTAAATGGAATTTTACTTTCATATGATTTCATTATTCGCTTTAGTATATTATTGCTTATGTTTATTTTACCCAATTTAGAATCTGTTACTTTTATATTTAGTCTATTATTTACAACCTTTGGCACAAGAGTTAGTTCAAATTGACTTTCAATAAATCCTAAAACCTCATATGGAGATGATACTTTAATATTTTTATCTTCTATCTCAATGTATGTATCTTTAAGTTCACTAATATTATATTTTTTCATAAGTGTATAAATAATATTTCTAAATTCTTTATTTGACACTTCTATATTTCCTTTTAGACCAAGTGGATTTTCTAGCAATTCACATGACTTAAGAAAATCCCCTTCTATTAAGTCTTTATACGTAATAATTTTATTATCTCTTTCTAAATATATTTTATTTGTGGGAATCAATAAATAATATAGCGCCCCTAATAGTATAAGTATAACTATTATTATAGGAACAATTATTTTAAATAGCTTTTTCATATGAACTCCTTTCCTACATCTTTTATAATTAATCATTAATAATACTTATAATAGTATCTATCATTATCATCATATTATTTAATAAAATATTAATCTATTTTTATGATTTTTCAACATAAAATCTTACATTTTGGATAATACTGTTAAACATATAAATAATTAAATCTTTATTTTTTTTCAATCTTGCATTAAAATTATTATTATGTAATATAGTATGATTTACTATATATAAAATATTTACGTGAGAGGTATCAGATATGTCAAATGAAAATAATTCGTCTAACTTTATAAAAAATATTATTATAAATGATTTAGAGACTGGAAAACATAACGGCATTATAACTCGTTTTCCGCCTGAGCCAAATGGATACTTACATATTGGTCATGCAAAAAGTATATGCCTAAACTTCGGACTTGCTAAAGAGTTTAATGGGAAAGTAAACTTAAGGTTTGATGACACTAACCCCATTAAAGAAGATGTAGAGTACGTTAACTCAATAAAAGAAGATGTAAAATGGTTAGGATTTGATTGGAACAACCTATACTTTGCATCTGAGTACTTTGATGAAATGTATAACAGAGCTGTACTTTTAATTAAAAAAGGTAAAGCCTACGTTTGTGATTTAACTCCAGACGAAATAAGAGAATATCGTGGTACATTAACAGAACCAGGAAAAGATAGCCCATACAGAAATAGATCTGTAGAAGAAAACTTAGAGATATTTGAAAAAATGAAAAATGGTGAATTTAAAGATGGAGAGAAAGTTTTAAGAGCAAAAATAGACATGTCTTCTCCTAACATAAACTTTAGAGATCCAATAATATATAGAATAGCTCATGCAACTCATCACAATACTGGTGATAAGTGGTGTATATATCCAATGTATGCATTTGCTCATCCACTAGAAGATGCAATAGAAGGAATAACTCACTCTATATGTACTCTAGAATTTGCTGATCAAAGACCACTTTATGATTGGTTCGTTGCTGAATGTGAAATGGAAAACGTACCAAGACAAATAGAGTTTGCAAGACTTAATCTTACAAATACTGTTATGAGTAAAAGAAAATTAAAGCAACTTGTAGATGAAAGGGTTACTGACGGATGGGATGATCCTCGTATGCCTACTATATCAGGTGTAAGACGTAGAGGATATACTTCAGAATCTATACGTAACTTCTGTCAAGAAATAGGTGTGGCTAAAGCTGATTCTAAAGTAGATAGCCAACTTTTAGACCACTTCTTAAGAGAAGATTTGCAGCCAAAAGCTCCATTAGCTATGGGTATTTTAAAACCATTAAAATTAGTCATAACTAACTACCCAGAAGATCAATCTGAAATGTTAGAAATAGAAAATAATACTAAAGATGAAACTAAAGGTACTAGATTAGTTCCATTCTCTAGAGAATTATACATAGAACAAGAAGACTTTATGGAAGATCCTATAAAGAAATACTTTAGACTATTCCCAGGTAATGAGGTTCGTTTAAAAGGTGCTTATTTTGTAAAATGTAATGATATTATAAAAGATGAAAATGGAAATGTAGTTGAAGTACAATGTACTTATGATCCAGAAACTAAGAGTGGTTCAGGATTTACTGGACGTAAAGTAAAAGCAACTATACACTGGGTTGATGCAAAAACTGCAGTCCCTTGTGAATTTAGATTGTTTGATCCATTAATCTTAGATGATGCTCCTGAAAACGAAGGAAAGCACTTCTTAGAACAAATAAATCCAGGCTCTATTGAGATACTTCAAGGCTTTGCTGAATCAGTTCAAATTAAAGATGCTAAGCCTTTAGATAAATTCCAATTTGTAAGAAATGGATTCTTCAGTGTAGATACTAAATACACTACAGATGAAAAATTAGTGTTTAATAGAATAGTTCCACTAAAAAGTTCTTTTAAACCTTCAAAGTAATAAAAAATGCTTTATCAACAATCTTAATTGACTTGCTGATAAAGCATTCTTTAGTTTCTAATCCATAAATCCTAGTATTTCTATTCCATCCTTAATACATTCTATTTCTAGAGGAAAGTCAGGTCCTTTTTCTCCATCTATATCTGTAACTAATCCATCACAGCATTCTATTTTTATTTTTTTAGTTTTAAAATACAATAGTTCATCTTCATTTGAGTTATCTAAATGTTCACCTTTTAAAAGATTTATAAGTAGTGGTATAGACCTTGGTATTGGCATAACTTTGAATATTATAACATCTAAGTATCCATCATCTAGTTCTGCCTTGTATGCTAAATTAATATTTCCTGCTGTTTTACCGTTGAAAACTAACATTAGATACATATTTCCGTTATAATTACACTCCTCTGAAGATACATTAATTTTAAATTCTCTTAGGTGAAGTGCCTCCTCAATACCTTTTATATAATAAGATACTTTTCCAATCGAATTTTTCAAATCTGGATTTATTCTTTGAGATACATCTGTAAACATGCCCGCACTTGCCACATTTACAAAATATCTATCGTTGATTTTTCCTATATCTATTTTCTTAGGAACAGAATTTATTATTTTTTCTATACCTTCTTCTATTTCAAAAGTCATATTTAATGCTTTAGAAAAATCATTTGCAGTACCTGTAGGCAATATTCCAATTGGTATATTAATACCTGCAAGTATCATGCTATTTAAGACCCTGTCTATAGTCCCATCTCCACCTGCGATAATTATATGGTCATATGTACTATCTATATCCTCAAAAGCCTTGTCACTACTTTCATCACTACTTATTCTAAAAGGTATTAATGTATAGTCATGTTTTTGATATATTTGAATTATATTATCTAATTTGCCTGATATTTTCTTTTCCCCTGAATTTGGATTATATATAAGTTTTACTTTTTTCATATTCCCTCCCTTATGCTTTAATCTTCCTTTGAAGTTATATATAGTATGTTCTAATAGTAAAATCTTATTTATTTATTAATCCATTGATAGTAGATTTTAATATCCGAAGTTTTCATTTAAAAATATAACGTGCATTCTATTAGCAGTCTTTTGTCTTTTTATTAAAGTATACTCACAACATATTCTAGTAGGACTTTGACAATCCATACAGTATCCTGTAACTTCACATGGTGTATTTGTACTTAGTCTCTTAGCATTAGCTGGTGCACATAAGTATTTATTTCTTTCTATAGCTTCTTCAACATTTGCTACTATTTTATTAACCCCTGCAACAACAATTACTTTTTCAGGTCCATAAAGCATTGCCGCTACTCTATTTCCATTACCATCAACATTGTAAAGTTCTCCATTTTCTGTAATTGCATTACTACTAGTAAAGTAAACATCTGATAATAATGACTTCTTAAAAATATCTTTAACTTCTTCAGGAGTTAAATTAGGCTCATATCTATCTAAGAATTTAAATCTTCCACTTCTCAAGTAATCTATTACCTTTGTTTCAAATAATGTCATTGAGCCTCCACAAGCAACTGTATCTCCATCTTTTAATACCTTTTCAATTCGTTCAAATAGTTCTTCACTATTATTAACTAGATAGCCCTTCATATTATTTTTTTCTAATGACTTGATTGTTCTCTCTATCTTTTTTTCATTAACCCACATTACATTAGTATCCATCATAATCTCTCCTCACTCTACTATTATTATCTATATTATTATAATATTATTTTACCATACCCAATATTTATATTATATGCTATTTTTTAACACTAAGTAATTTATCCAAGTATACGGATTTTAGTTGATCACTTGTCATTAGCTTTTTTGCTGGTGATAATTTTAATATTGATGAAAGAATTGCTGCCATAGCTCTATGACTACTTAAAGCTTCATTATCAAATATAAGATTTTGTAATTGACCTTTTTCTATAGCCATAAGTACAGCTCTATAAACAGAACTTGAAGGTGTTATAATTTTTTCTTTTCTTTTCAATAAAATTATACTATTTTTATGGCAGTTTCTTACACATACTCCACATCCCAAACATCTTTCCTCATCAACTTTTATTACAACATAATCATCCTTCAATACTTTATTTATTGCACCTATCGGACAAGCTTTAATGCATTGTTCACATTTAACACATGTGTTAGAATCAATATTTGGAATAAAACTTATTGTCTGAACTGGATGCATATTCCCAAACTTTTTAGCTGCAAGCATAGCCTCACAACAACATCCACAACAATTGCAAATAAAATTCACTCCCTCTCTAACATTTTCACCACATTGAACTAAGTTACTTTCATATGCTTGATGAAGTAATTCTTTACACTCTGATGCATCTATTCTTTTTGCAAAGTCATATTTAATTAATGAGTTGGCTGTGTTATTAAACGTCATACATATATCCATAGGAGCATCACAAGCTAGTCCTATGTGTTCTATCTTATGTCTCCAATAGCACATGCTATTACCTACACTCCAAATTTCAGCTGCTGTTTTAACTCTAAATACTTTTATAGGATTTTTTTACATTTATATCCGACATATATATCATCCTCCTTGATATTTATAAATATCTGATCCTATTTTTTAATATATATGCTAAATATTCCCACTTAGATAAGTATTTTTTTTAATACGCAAAAAAACTACCTTAAGTATGCATATTAAGGTAGTTTTTTCTCTTACTTAAACTTTTTCATTAAATTTTCTATTGGCATTAATCTATCTAAATAGTACCATTTGCATTCTTCTCCTAGAAGATTTGCATATTGACTTTTCTTATCATAGTTATCTGATTTTTTCGTAAAGAACTTAAATTCTTTTTTACCCAGTTTATTTTTAATTGTTTCAAACTTTAATTCATTAGTAAACTTATAGTCTAAATAACCATAAATTTGAACTTCTTTAATATCATATATATCTTTGATCAAATGTCTTTTTACATTATCTTTTTTATCTAGTATTTGAGCGTTTAAGTGAACTCCAACATAATAGTTATGTTTGTTTTTAGAAGTAAATTCTTCCTTAGGTATTATTAATCTAGTATGGATATCCTTATCTAGTGCCACTTTTATATCAATTTTATTTTTTTGTAGTACATCGCTACTTATATTTTCTTTAGCTAAATAATTTAAAAATCCACATTCAGCTACTTTATTTGCAAACACTCTTTGCATTGCTATTTCTTTTTGAAGCTCTATATTTTTTATCTCCTTAGGAACTAATTTAGAATAGTCTTTATTCTTATTTATATATTCTTGAGCATACTCCTTACATCTATCTAATTGGTCCTGACTTACATTTACCTTCTTTGTAATTAAATTATCAAACCTATGTTTTATAAGCCTGTTTTTAACAAAAATTTCATGTTTATTATTAATATTTATATACTTCACTGTATTTCTCCTTTATATATCTATAAGTTGATATTCTTATATTACTATTTTATTAGAAAAAAATAAAGAAATAAATAATTTAACATTTATTGGACAGGCTCATTACACACTTAAGTACTATATAATTATATAAAAAATATTTAAGGAGGTCTTATGTCTAGAAATCCTACTTATTTATCTAGTCTTGCACTACTGTGCATGGGAATTTTGTTATTTAACGAACATGCTTATTTAGTATTTGTGTGTGCTTTAATATTTGTACTACTTTTTATAGTATCAGTAATTCATTCGCTTGTACTGAGATCTAAAAATCTAAAAAAAGTATCTTCGTCATTAAACTTTAAGCTAAAAGAATCTCATGAATTTTGGAAGATAGCTTTAGTATTTCAAATTATATTTCTTATTTACTCTGTAAAAACCTATATAAATGAATTTTTATCACTTATCGGCAAATCTAATTTGAATTTACTATATAATTACATTAGTTTTACAACTATAGAAAATAAATTAATATTTCTAGTAATATTTATTTTAATTTTAATCTTTATTGGATGCACCATATTCGATTTTATTCATTTAACAGAAGTATTTGAAGAAGGTATTTTATTTAGAGATGGTATACTAGTAAACTGGAATGATATTATTGAATGTTCGTATAGAGATTCATTTTATTCAAATTCGCAAGTTTTATTCATTACTCATATGGCTGATTATAAAATTACTGAAGAGATAATACTCTCAAGAAAAGATTTTACAAAATTTAAAAATGAGTTTTTAAATAGAACTAACTTGGAAATTACTCATTGCAAATACTAAATAGTATTCTTCTTTATAGCTATTGAATCCTCGGTAATCGTAGCTTGGGTTTCATATATAATATGTACATATATGAAACCCAAGGTTCTATTACCATATATTTCTTTTATTCTAAACGGCCTCTGCCATAGTGGTAAAATTATTCATTAAAGTTCCACTCATAATAAAACTCATCTAAAAATGTTTCCATAAATTTATGCCTTCTATTAGCTATTTCATTTGCTGATTCTGTATTCATATTATCTTTTAACTTCAATAACTTCTCATAAAAATGATTAATAGTGTGATTTGGAGCATTTTTAACTTCATCTAGAGAAGAAAACTCCATTGGTTTAATATCAGGGTCATATATTTGGTTATTCTTATATCCTCCATATGCAAAAGTTCTTGCAATTCCAATAGCTCCTATTGCAT
>NZ_NOJY02000099.1 GCF_002250835.2 Romboutsia weinsteinii | reverse complement strand
TTGCTATACCTTGTAAAAACGTAGGTAATACCATTAATACTGCACCCATAGAGTTTACAATACTATCAAGTATTGCTCCATCTGAAAGTATTGCTGATACAGCTCTTGCCATACCAATTATCATCGCCGCTGAAATCATTCTCTTTGCTCCATTTACAAAACATGAAGCTATCTTATTTGAATCATATCCTGCAAATATACCTGCTATTATTCCTAACCATACAAACGCCATAGTATTTTCTGTTAATCCCCAGTCTAGGTTCATACCACCATATACAATTACCGCCAATGTTCCAACTAAAGATAGCATAACTAGCCAATCTCTAAGTTTCATATCTTCAATAGAGTCAAGATCTCCTTCGATGCTTTTTGTATCTTTAGAATCCAATTCATACATTGGACTTAACTCTGGATTTTGTCTTACCTTTTTAGCATATCTTACTAAATACACACTAGTAACTATAAGAAATACTACAAAACAAAATGCCCTATATTCAATTCCCGAGTACAAAGGAAGTTCTGCAAGCTTTTGTCCTACTATAGTAGTACTTGTATTTAGAGTTCCGGTTGCAAAACCTACAGCACCACCAAGTAATATCACTGCTGCTCCAACTATAGAATCAAATCCCATGGTTCTTGCTATCATAACAGTAATAGGAGCAAATCCTATAAACATATTAACGCCTTGAGTTGTACATATCAATGCAAATATCAAACTAAGCGCTGGTATAAATATAGATTCTTTTGTTGCAAACTTCTTAGCTACCTTTCCGACCGCTGCTTGTAAAGCTCCACTTGAAGTTATTACATCAAATGCACATCCTGAAAATAGTATCAAGAAGAATAAATCTGCAGATTCCATAAATCCTTCTATTATATATTTTGGTATTGAAAGTATACTAACTGGACTTGAATCAATATAACTAAAACTGTCTGGGTTTATGACAGTCATTCCTAAACTATTCTCAGCTCTATCAAATACTCCAGCTGGTACTATCCATGTAAGTAATGTTGAAAACACAATAATTCCTAAAATAATTACAAAAGTATGAGGCATTTTAAATTCTTTTTTCTTTTTATTTAATGTTGCTGAATTTTCCATAGTATATCCCCCTTGTTTTATGTAATACTATTCTCACAACTTCCTATTTTATTGAAAATATAATCCCCGTAAACTAATAATAGATAGATTGTTATACTTAGTATCTCAATAATCTATCTATCATTAGTCGTATTTATGTGCTGCCAGATTTTCTATTTCTTAAGACTCACCTATTAATTATTTGCAAATTTATTTCTATTAAAATCATCTTTTATTTGTTTTAATAACTCTGGGCTAGTTACTATTTCATAACACGCTCCACTTATTGCCTTAGCTCCATAGATTATAGCCTCTTGACCTTCTTTTTTATTTCCCATACTTGTCATTAATTCAGTATGGCTAGAAGTCCCAAATGGTACAAATGATACTCTCAAACAAGCTCCCGGTATACGATATGTAACCAAACTAAAATCTGTAGAACCTGTTTTTTCTCTTGGTGGAGTTATATTTGGAATCCCTACTTCCTCTGCATTTTTTAGTAATAAATCATTTAAAGTTTGGACATTTATTTTATTATCAAGAGATTTTACTACCTTAATATTTAATTTTGCCCCTGTAGCAAGAGCTGCTCCTCTAGCAACATTGTATACTCTTTCTACTGCTTCATCTAAGTGAGGTCTATCATTTGCCCTTATGTAGAATTGACCTAGTGCATAATCTGGTACCACATTGGCAGATACGCCTCCATGTTTTATAATTCCATGTATACGAACATCTGACCTTATGTGTTCTCTTAAATATTCTAATCCATTAAATGTCATTAATAGAGCATCAAGTGCACTTATACCTTGTTCTGGTGCAATAGCTGCATGAGCTGCTTTTCCTGTAAATTCAAACTCAACTAAGTTAAGTGCTAATGATTTACCATCAACGGTAGTTCTATCTCCACCGTGCATCATTATTGCAATATCTAAATTATCAAATATTCCTTCTTTACTCATTGGTATTTTTGCACTAGTAGTTTCTTCAGCCGGTGTACCAATTACTTTTAGTGTTACAGGATGCTCTGATTCTTCTAATACTTTAGAAAGTGCTATTGCTGAGCCACATATACTTGGAGATTGAAGATTGTGTCCACATGCATGTCCTATACCTTCAAGTGCATCATATTCACATAGTAACCCAATTACTGGAGCCTCTTCACTATCATGATTTTTCCATGTTCCTATAAATGCAGTCTCTAATCCAATGATATTTTCTTCTATGTCAAAATTATTATCTGATAACAATTTCTTAATTCTTTTACTAGCTTCAAACTCTTGATTTCCTAGCTCCGGATTGCTATGAATAAAATCATTTAGTTCTAATAATCTCTGTCTTTCTCCTTCAATAACCTTATAAAGCTCTTGTTTTGACATACTGGCCCCCCTATTTGTTGAAATCGCAAAATAAGCTACTTTCTCATTCTTAATTTTATAATATCGAACTAGTTCTAAGTTTTATGATATCGTTTTCTAGGACGTAAGTAAAATATATATTTTTTATTTCAACTATAAAAAAATTATATATTACAATTTTCACCAATTCATGGTAATATTTTACTAAAATATTAATAACATTCCCAAGTAATCAAAGAGGTGAACTTATGGACTATAAATCTATGGAGTACTTAGTTAGTATTCATGAAGAAAAAAGTTTAACTAAGGCTGCAAAGAAACTTTTTGTATCCCAACCAGCTTTATCTTATCGCATATCTCAAATAGAAGAGGAACTTGATGTGCAAATAATAAAAACAGATGGTAGAATGATACATTTTACTGAAGAAGGTGAGTACCTTGTTGATTGGTCAAAAAAAGAATTGAATCATTTTCAAAATATGAAAGAATTTATTTCTAATATGAAAGGCAACAGCTCAAAGAAGATTCATATTGGTGTAGTTAACAATTTTGCTAGATATAAATTATCTCCTATAATTGAAGAATTTAAAAACTTACATCCTGATATTGAAGTAAAACTATCAATTGGTAGTAGCTCTGAAGTCTTGAGTCTTCTTAAAACTAGAAAGGTAAATGTGGCTATAACTAGAGGCCTAAATGATTGGAATGGGGAAAGAAAAATATTAAGTCAAGAAAGAATATCAATAATTTCAAAAGAACCTATAGATATAGGTAAACTTCCATATATACCCAGAGTGTCTCATACTCTTAAAAAAGTTTCAAAATCAAGTTTGTCAAACCAAATATCACTTACCGATCAAATTAAAAATTGGTGGAATGAAAACTTTGATGTAGCTCCACTTGTTGGCATGGAAGTTGATGATATAGATACTTGCAAAGAAATGGTTAAGTGTAGTGCTGGTTATTCAATAATACCGCGCATCTGCTTAAGAGATGACGATAAATTCTTTACTATCGATTTAACTACAAAGGATGGCGAGCCAATTATTCGTAATACTTGGTTATTATATAATAATGTAGATGAAAAAAGTTCAGTTATAAATTTTATAGATTTTTTAAATTTATAATGTAAACATACACACCCAAAATCAGGAAATACCCCCCGTCGTGAAACACGACCCCGTCACATTGATCTTTCACTAAAATATTTTAAACAGTAATAAACTACAAACTAAAAGTGGGATGATTCCAATCAACTCTAGAAATCATCCCACATAATTTATATTAAATCAATCCTACTTAATAAACTTCTTGTCATATATTCCTTCCAAACTAGCCTTTCTAACCCTATTAGCAATAACATCCTTGTCAGTAGTGTAGAAATCTAACTCTTTCATTCTGTCAAAGTATATACTACCAGCAAAAGTAAATCTCAACTTATCTCCTTCTTCTTTCTTCATCTCTTGATTAGAATGATTTATAAAATCTCCTATCAGTATATTAGTAGGTAACTGCAACAAATACATACCTATACAAGCTCTAGCTGCATTGTGACCTGCCAAACTACCAGTACATATAGCTTCTGTATGCCCTACATAAAATCCTGATTTTTCTCCTCCAACAAATAAATTACTAACACCTCTTACTCTCATATAATTATCTCTAGGAGCAACAGATAAATATCTAATAGAGTTTCCTTTACCTCCAGAATAAGGGTCTACTATAAGAGCATCCTCAAATCCTGGAATTTGTCTTAATTTTTCTAAATTAAAATAAGGAGACATAAGTTTTGCATGACCTGTATCTATCAATACAATATTCTCTGCAAATGCAGGTAATGCATACTGTTGACATACCTTAATATCAAGTTTTTCCTCATTTCTAAACTCTTCTGGTAGTGGTATTACTGCACATCCCTTAGAATTTAGCTCGTCTTGTATCTCTTGACTAAGTGACTCTTTTAATAACTTCATAGACCCACTAAAAGCACCACTATCTCCATTATTTCTTCTACCTATAATATCCTCTACACCACATCTTTCAGTAACACTAACTCTACCTCCAAATGAAGGGCATCTTAGTACACACATTGCACATCCATTACCATATTTTACGCAGTTGCCCATAGGTCCAGTAGATCCTGTAGTCTCTACAAAAGCATCTCCGTATATTTTTTCTCCTTCTTCTAAGATAACAGCCGTAATCTTATTGTCTTCCATCTCTACATCAATAACTCTGCTAAATAATTTTACTTCTATTCCCATATCCTTAATCATTCTTCTTATAGGTGGCTCAATCTTAGTTACATTATAAATAGTTGCATGTTTGTGCCCTGGAAAATCTATATCTTTATGTGTGCAATATTTATCTGTCATCTCAAATAATTCTCTTGCACCTAGCACCATCGCTTCTTCTGTAGCTGTATATCTACCGTTATTCCTCATTATTCCACCAACATTACCTAACCCTAAAAGTAAATCTGTTCTCTCTAATACTGTAACCTCAGCTCCAGCTTTCCTTGCAGCTATAGCAGCCGCACATCCAGCCCAACCTCCACCAATAATAACAACTTTAGCCATAACTTAGTACTCCCCCTTATACATTCTTATAGTGATTTTAAAAAAGTTCTACTATCAATTTGTGATTTACATGATTTAACTCTTTGCCCATTTAAGTTAACTGTACAAGCACCACAAATTCCTTCTCCGCAGCAGATTAGATTATTGTTAGGTATAACTAATCTAATATCCTTATTTGCTTCATCAACCATGTTCATTATTTTTTTATTAAAGCTATTGTGACCTCCACTATAAACTAATCCAACATTATCTCTTATCAAGTAATCTTTGATAAACTCTCTATCTTCATCTATATCTACAATGTGGATATTTGCCCCTAGACTCATTATTTTTTCCACAACTTCATCTAGTACCACTGATTTAGAATGTAGAAATACCTCTACTTTATTTTTATTGTCTAATAATTTTTTGATTATGTTTATTGAATTTACTTGAGATAATCCATAAAGTATTACAGCTGTATTCGATTCATGTTGGAAGTTTAAATCTCTTATTCCAAATACTCCATTAAAATAAGGCCCCTTTAGCCAAACCTCTTTATGGTCCATTATAGATTTTGTCTTAATTCCCCTTGGCTTTATAATTACTTCTAATATATTATTTTCTAAGTCCATATCCATAACTGATATAGGCGCATTAAATATAGCGCTTAGTTTATCTTTGCTTTTTAGCATTACATACGCTCCTGGACTTGATAAATCTTTTGCTATACTCTTTGGTACCTCTATCCTTACAAGAAATATGCTCTCCCCAATCTCGTCTACATCCACTATATTACAT
>NZ_NOJY02000098.1 GCF_002250835.2 Romboutsia weinsteinii | reverse complement strand
TTATAATATAGCTACATTAAATGATGCAAAAGTTGATTTAATGCCAGATACAACGTCTAGATGGTATGTAGATTATAACGTAGATCATATAGATGAAGAGGTAAATTTACCAGTAGGTACACTTAAAATACCTGCATTCTTAATACATGACAATAAAAAGGTATGTTCAAGAGGTATTCTTCAAAAAGCAGAAAATAACTTCAGAAATTCATTGATGAAAATATTTAAACAATATCCACACATGATAAATAATATAGGGATAAATGATGTTTCAGAAATAGAAGATATAATGTTAACATCTGCAACGGAATTAGAGTTTTGGGTAAATACTCCAGAAGATAAAGCAGATTTAGAAAAATTATATGTATCTCAAAGTTTAAAAGAGCAATACTGGAAGAGAACTCATGGAATTATAAGAACTTGTTTAGAAAAGAGTTTAATAGTACTTCAAAAACTAGGTGTAAGTCCTGAGATGGCACATAAAGAAGTAGGGGGAATAAACAGTTCTATAAGTATAGATGGTAAGACTAATCATGCTATGGAACAATTAGAAGTTTCTTGGAAGTTTGCGGCACCTTTACAAGCGGGCGATAATGAATTACTAGTAAGAGAAGTTATAGAAGATGTGTTTACATCAAATGGTCTTGAAGTTACGTTTAAGGCAAAGCCTATTGAAGGTGTTGCTGGTAATGGTGGTCATACACATGTAGGAGCAAGTGTAAAATTAAAAGATGGAAGCTTCAAGAACTTATTTGCGCCAAGTGATATGAAATCAGACTTTTTAAGTGAAATAGGATATGGAGCTATAATGGGACTTCTTAAAAATTATGAAGCATTAAGTCCAATAGTAACTCCTTCTAATGATGGTCTTAATAGATTAGTACCAGGATTTGAAGCGCCTGTATGTATAGTTACATCTTTAGGACATAATTATGAAGTACCTTCAAGAAATAGATCTGTACTTGTTGGACTAATTAGAGATATAGAAAACCCAAGATCATTAAGATTTGAATTAAGATCTCCAAATCCACTATCAAATACATATTTAGTAATAGCAGGATGTTACCAATCAATGCTTGATGGTATAGAGGCAGTAGCTAAGCAAAAGTGTTCAACTAAGGAACTTGAAAAAGAATTATCAAAAGAAGTTGAAGAAGAAGGATTCTACCTAGAAAAAGGTAGAGCGTATAGAGATGAAAATGATGTATTTGAACATTATTCATTAGAAGAAAGAAATATAAGGTTTGGAACTCCAGCTGCTACTGTATATGAAAATATGAGAAACCTAGATTTATACCCAGAAAAGGTAGAAGTCTTAAAAAGAGGAGAAGTATTTACAGATAGCATAATAAATTCTTTCAGAACTGGTGCAACAGATAGATGGAAGACAGAGTTAGAAAATAGAATAATGGAACGTAATATGCGTAAAATTAGAAGATGTGTTAAACTTCATAACAAAGAAAACATGGACGCATTAGACGAAGTTGTATGGAATTCAATTTCAGATATTAAGTTTAACGTTATGAAAGATACTTTAACTAGAAAATCTTTATTTACACAAATAAGAGAAGCTATAGAAAATAATGATGATGAGTTAGTTTCGAAGTTACAATTAGAATTAAAAGCTAATATGGATGAGATACGTAAATTATATGTACAATATAAGAAGAATATATACTAAAAAAAGAAGAGGGTAACCTCTTCTTTTTATGTAAAAGTTAGTATAAGAATATGTGAAATAGAAGACTTATAACAAGTAAATAAGAATAGTAGTTAAGTAATTGAGAACTATTATTCTTTTTTGATGGGAAAAACTTTATTTTAATTATAATAAAAATAAGAACTATTATTGCATATCCAAAGCTAAGTGTAGAGTCGATAGTTGAAAAAGAACATATATGATATAAAGAAAATAGGACAGAAAGTAGTAGAAAAATAGGATTATATTTAGTGAAAAAAGGTAAAATTCTATTTATAAATTTTTTTATATTATTGTTTTTACACAATAAATACAAATCTCTCAATATAAATAGAAAACTATAAAGTAATATAAAAACTGAGGCAATGATACCAGATGTAATTGAAAGATCTTTAATCATATTAACCCTCCCTTATATTGTTTACTGCTATAATATAATATTTAAAATTCAATAAAAGTGTGAATACTTTTTCTTGAATTTATTTAGAAAATTTTATAGAAAACGTTTTAGATAATGTAGCTATTATTGATATAAAAACAGTATTAATTCTAATTATTAATAGCTAATTTTACATATAATTTGAATTTTATAGATAAAGCGTTACTGATTGTTAAGTCGAGATATTAATATATAAATATCTAAAAAAGTTAGTGATTCAAGCAAAGAATATCATTAATATTTAGAAATAAATGATTTAATTTTAAGTATTAATGATATTTTTATACATTTATACAGACATATATTTAACATTAAAAAGTTATGAAGTTCATGTTGAAAGTTCAAAGAAAACGTTTTATACTTAACTTAGAATACTTTAAAGATAAAATAAGTATAAAAAGCTTAGGGGGTATTAGTATGAATAAGAGAAGAATTTTAGGTCTAGGACTAGCAGCAATGATGATATTTGGAACAGTTGGATGTAGCTCATCAGAGGGAGATGATAAATCATCTGATGGAGGAGCATCAGGAGATCTTCCTAAAATAGGGGCAACAGTATATAAAGCGGACGATAACTTTATATCTTCAGTTCGTAGAGAATTAGAAACTAATGCTAAAGGTGTAGCTGAACTAACAGTAGATGACTCTCAAAACGATCAAGCAAAACAATTAGATCAAATTGATACTATGATAGCAAAAGGAGCTAAAGTGTTAGCAATAAATTTAGTTGACCCAAAGGCTGCAACAACAGTAATAGAAAAAGCTAAATCTGCAGAACTTCCAGTAGTTTTCTTTAATAAAGAGCCAGATGAAGCAGCTATGAAAAGTTATGATAAAGCATACTATGTAGGAACTATTTCTAAGGAATCAGGTGTAATACAAGGAGAAGTTATAACAGAACAATGGAATGCTAACAAAGAAAAATGGGACAAAAATGGAGACGGAAAAATTCAATATGTAATGATAAAAGGAGAGCCAGGTCACCCGGATGCTGAGGCTAGAACTAAATATTCTATAGAAACAATTAATGAAGCTGGAATAGAGACAGAAGAATTAGCTGTAGATACAGGTATGTGGGATGCTGCAAAAGCTACTGAAAAAATGGATGCTTGGTTGGCTAAATTTGGAGATAAAATAGAATTTGTAATTTGTAACAATGATGGTATGGCTTCTGGTGCTATAGCATCTCTTGAAAAAGAAGGATACTTCTCAGGAGATAAATTTATGCCAGTTGTAGGTGTTGATGCAATACCAGAAATTATTACTTTGATAGAAAAGGATAAAATGGCTGGAACTGTTCTAAATGATGCTGTAAATCAAGGAAAGGCAGTTATAGATTTATCACTAAACTTAGCAAATGGAAAAGAGCCAACTGAAGGAACTGATTGGAAGCTAGAAGGGAAAGCTGTTCGTGTTCCGTATGTAGGTATTACTAAGTCTAACTTAGACCAAGCAAAGTAAGACAAATATAAAGCTAGTATAAAAATCTTTAATCAAATAATTACCTAAGAAATTGCATGGTATATATATCTACAATTTCTTAGGTGAATATAATCTGTAATGGGTAGATTAATTACGTCTAAAGGGGGTATCAACTTTTGGAGAAGCAAGATAATAAATATATACTACAAATGATAGATATATGTAAAGAATTTCCTGGGGTAAAAGCTTTAGATAATGTAAGTCTAAACGTTAAACCAGGAACAGTCCATGCTCTAATGGGGGAAAATGGAGCAGGAAAATCTACACTTATGAAGTGTCTCTTTGGGATATATCAAAGAAATGCTGGAACTATTTATTTAGAGGGAAAAGAAGTAACATTTCAAAATACAAGACAAGCACTAGACAATGGTGTATCTATGGTACATCAAGAATTAAATCAGGTTAGACAAAGAAATATCCTAGATAATATTTGGCTTGGAAGATATCCTAAAAAAGGTTTAGTAATAGATGAAGATAAGATGTATAACGATACAGTAGAGATATTCAAGGACTTAGATATAGATGTTGATCCTCGTGTTAAGGTAAGTACATTGTCAGTTTCTCAAATGCAAATGATTGAAATTGCTAAGGCAGTATCTTATAACTCTAAGGTTATAGTTATGGATGAGCCAACATCATCACTAACAGAAAAAGAAGTAGATCACTTATTTAGAATCATTTCAAAATTAAAAAGCAAAAACGTAGCAATAATATACATATCACATAAAATGGAAGAAATATTAAAGATATCAGACTATGTAACTGTAATGAGAGATGGTACTTTAATAGATACAAAGAGTGCAAAAGAGCTAACAACAGACATTATAATAAGTATGATGGTTGGTAGAGATATGTCAGATAGATTCCCACCAAAAGTAAATCACCCAGGAGAAGTAATATTAGAAGTTGAAGGATTAACAGAAAATGATAGATTTGGACTAAAAGATGTAAGTTTTAAACTTAAAAAAGGTGAAATCCTTGGAATTGCGGGTCTAGTAGGCTCTAAAAGAACAGAAATAGTAGAAGCTCTATTTGGAATGAGGCATATTGATAAAGGTAGTATCAAACTTCACGGAAATGTTATTGAAAACAAAAATCCTAAGAGAGCTTTAGATAATGGATTTGCTTTAGTAACGGAGGAAAGAAGAAGTACAGGTATATTCCCACAACTGAGTATTACCTTCAATTCAATAATATCTAATATGGGTGCGTATAAAGTGAATGGATGTTTTTTATCAGATAAGAAAATGGCAGGAGATACTAAGTGGGTTATAGATTCTATGAATGTAAAAACACCTTCACAAAAAACAACTATAGGTAGCCTATCAGGAGGTAACCAACAAAAAGTAATAATAGGAAGGTGGTTACTTACAAATCCAGAAATCCTTATGCTAGATGAACCTACAAGAGGAATAGATGTAGGTGCTAAATACGAAATATATCAATTAATAAATGATCTTGCAAGCAAAGATAAGGGAATAATTATGATATCATCAGAGATGCCTGAATTAATAGGTGTAACAGATAGAATATTAGTAATGAGTAATGGAAGAGTCGCTGGAATAGTTGATTCAAAAAATACTACGCAAGAAGAAATAATGAAACTATCAGCGAAGTTTATAGAGGGGGAGAACTATGAAGACAAAGTCACTAACTAGAAATACTTCAGGTACAAATTTTAAGGAATGGGCCGCAAATAATGCAATACAAATAGTTTTGGTATTCTTGCTTATAGGTATAGTAATTATTGAACCAGGATTTCTTTCTATAAATAACCTAAGGAATATACTAGCTCAATGTTCTACACGTATGATTATAGCGTTAGGTGTTGGTGGAATAATAGTAACTCAAGGTACAGACTTATCTGCTGGTCGTATAATTGGTTTAGCCGCAGTAGTATCTGCATCATTACTTCAAGCTACAGATTATGCTTATCGCATGTATCCAGATTTACAACAGCTACCATTATTTGTACCAATATTAGTAGCTATGATAATTTGTGGTATTATGGGAAGCATAAGTGGTTTTGCTGTTGCAAAATTAAAGACACCACCTTTTATAGCAACAATGGGTACAATGCTTTTAGCTTATGGTATAACTAGTTTATACTTTGATAGACCGCCATACGGTGCTCAGCCAATAGCTGGTCTTGATCCAGCATTTACTAAATTAGCTCAAGGTAGTATTGGTAGTGGAGACTTTAGAATACCATATCTTATAGTATATGCAGTAATAATATGCGTAATAATGTGGTTTATATGGAATAAGACTAGGCTTGGGAAGAATATGTTTGCAATAGGTGGAAACCCAGAGGCAGCAGAAGTATCAGGGGTTAACGTTGCTAGAAATATAATTATTATCTATATAATAGCAGGTCTATTATACGGTCTTGCTGGATCTTTAGAAGCAGCTAGAGTTGGTAGTGCAACAAATAATACTGGATTTATGTATGAGATGGATGCTATAGCAGC
>NZ_NOJY02000097.1 GCF_002250835.2 Romboutsia weinsteinii | reverse complement strand
AAGTGCAGTAATGTATGTAGCTTATCGATACTAATAGGTCGAGGACTTGACCAATATATATATTTGAGCAACGGGATAAATATGAATGAATATGAATATTTAGACGTTGGCGAAATGAATGTCATGAATTTTAAATGTTTGCAGTTTTTAGAGTATTAACTCTAAATAACTTAATAGAAATATTAAGCATAAGAGATTATGTGGTTACAATAGCAGAGAGGATACACCTGTTCCCATTCCGAACACAGAAGTTAAGCTCTCTAGCGCTGATGGTACTTGGTGGGCAACTGCCTGGGAGAGTAAGACGTAGCCACGTAATCTTTTTTATTGCAACAAAAAATGATAAAATATAAGAAGCTACACAGCCTATATAAATTAGGTGTGTAGCTTTTTGTATTAGGAAATTTTTGTGCCTATTTATTTGTGGCTCTTATATCACTTTCAGACATATTGTATATTCTGTAAATATTAATTTTTACTTCTATTTTACTTTCTAGTAATTGATAATTAGTATTTTATCTGAATCTGTAGAATTAATTTCTAAAGAATTATTATTTTCATCAAGAATCATTTCGTTGAAGTTAGGATTATATCTTTCGAAGAGTTGCTTACTTCTAAAATTCTTTACCCCAGCCTCTTGCCATATTATATTTATATATTGTCTATCTTTATCTAATACAACACGTACTGGAACATGTTTATCCAATATAACTTTATTGTTTAATTTTGAGACAACTTTTATACCTACATCAAATTCACTACACTCAAAATCATGAATTTCATGAAATGATTTTAATGAATCCAAACTATCTGATAATGTCTTTCCTTTTAATTTTCCCATGATGAATCCTCCTACTATAGTTTAATCTCTTCTCTTTTCAAGTATTTTCATAAATATTTATTACTTAGTTTTCTATTATAACATTTAAAATAAATAATAGGGGATATTAAAGTTTCATTTTTATACAAATAATTTTCTTTATCTCTCATAGTACAAATTGTGTGTGTTTTTGAAAAATGGGTCATAAGTAACTATATACTAGTAACACCGATGATTATAATGTTTTTAAAATATACGCATTGGTGTTTTTCTAAATTTCAAATCCCATTTGAACAGAACTTTAAATCCTTCAGAGCGTTGGAAATACTGTATCAATTTTAAAATCCGCATTTATCCCATATAGAACTATTTTTGAATTTAAATTAATGTTATAATTAAATTAAAATTTTAAATTTAACGATTACCCATATAAAATAAAATTAAACAAAAAAATACAAAAAATAAGTTTTTTTATTGACTTAATAAAGCTTTTCCTATATTATTGAGTTAAGGACATATTAATGACATGTCTTTAACTTATGTATAATACGTATAGAATTGTATTAGGAGGAATTATAATGGAGAGTTTGAAAACGATATTTGAAGCAGATTATTTAAAAATGGCAAATCACCCTTTTATGTGGTTAGCAGCAGGATTGGCAGTAGCGGTTGTTATAGTTCAATCAATAGTATTCTTTAGGAAATCGGTAGTAGCGGCTAAAGAAATGGGTATCAAGGATACACAAGTTAAGGCAGCTATAAAAAGTAGTGCTATATCATCAATAGGACCATCAATAGTTATATTAGTAGGTATGATATCTTTATTAGTTTCAATGGGTGGACCAATATCTTGGATGAGATTATCATTCATAGGTTCTGTAAACTATGAGCTTATGGCAGCAGGATTTGGTGCTGAAGCAATGGGTGCAAAATTAGGAGCTGGTATGGATCCTATGGTATTTGCAACAGCTGTATGGGTAATGGTTTTAGGTTCATTAGGTTGGTTAATATTCACATTATTATTCACTGATAAAATGGATAAAGTTAATCACTTATTATCAAATGGTAATCAAAAATTAGTTCCAATAATATCTGCTTGTGCAATGTTAGGGGCATTTGCTTACTTAGCATCAGGTAACTTCATTACAGGAGAAGGTTCAGTTACATTTACTTCACCAGCAGCATTAGCAACAATAATAGGTTGTGGTGTTATGATGATATTATCTAAGATAGCAAAAGATAAAAATATCCAGTGGATAAAAGAATGGGCTTTATCTATATCAATGTTCTCTGGAATGATAATAGGTACAGTATTACTTAATTTAATGTAATCTAAGGAGGAAAAATAAATGAGTAACAATAATTACTATTTAACAAAATATATCCCAAGCATAACAAAATGGGGTAAAGGAACTTTACTATTAGGAATAATATTATGTTTTGGTCCAATATTCGTAGTATCAGGAATATTTGGATATATGCCTCCTATTGCAGCGATAATAGCAGGAACAATTTCACAAATAAGTGTAAGTGGTGCATTCTATGTAGTTGAACCAATAGCTTACTTCCCGATACTTGGTATACCAGGTACATATATGACATTTATATCAGGAAATACATCAAACATGAGAGTTCCTTGTGCTATGGTAGCTCAAGAAGCTGCAGGTGTTGAAGCTGGAACAGAAAAAGGATCAGTAATATCAACTATAGGAATAGCTGTATCTATAATTGTAAATATAATAATATTATCTTTAGGTGTAGTATTTGGGCAAGCAATATTAGCTGTACTACCTCCACAAATAACGGCTGCATTTGATTTAATATTACCAGCATTATTTGGTGCTGTATTTGGTCAGTTTGCAATAATGAAGCCAAAGTTTGCAATAGTTGCAGCATTAATAGCTGTACCAATGAACTTCTTATTAAAGAATGGTGTATTTGATTTCTTCCCAGGATCAGGAAGTCCATCATACTTAGTTATTTTAACTGCAGTATTTGGTACTATATTAATAGGTAAAAAAATAAACGAAAAAGAAGAAAAGAAGGCTGCTCAAAACGCGGCATAATATAAAATGGCTGCATTTAATTATGCAGCTATTCTTTTAAATATTAATATAAAATAAGGAGAGATTATTATGTTATCTAGAGAAAGATTAGTTGAGAATTTTATAGAAATGGTCAAAGTAGATAGTCCATCAAACCAAGAAGCAGAAATGGCTAAGTGGCTAGTTGAGTACTTAGAATCAAGAGGGATAGAAGCTATGATTGACGATGCTGGACAGAAATCAGGAGGAAATACTGGTAATGTTATAGCGCATATAAAAGGTCAAGATAGCGAAAATCCAATATGTTTTGCAGCACATATGGACCAAGTGGCACCATGTTTAGGTGTTAAGCCTGTAATAGATGGTAATATAATAAAGACTGATGGTACTACAACTTTAGGTGCAGATGATAAAGCTGGTATAGCTGCAATATTAGAAGCATTAGAGTGTGTGATGGAAGATAAGATACCTCATAGAGATATCTATCTATTATTTACTGCTTGTGAAGAAGCAGGAATGCTTGGGGCTAAAAACTTTGATCCTAAAAATCTTCCTTGTAAAGATGTTGTTATACTAGATGCAGGAGGAGCTACAGGAGTTATAGCATATAAAGCTCCAGCTCAAGAAAATATAAATGTTACTTTCTATGGTAAAAAAGCTCATGCAGGGATAGAACCTGAAAAAGGAATAAATGCTATAGTTGCAGCATCTAATGCAATAAGCGCTATGCATATAGGAAGAATAGATGAAATGACTACTTCTAATATAGGAAGAATAGAGGGTGGAGGAGCTACAAATATAGTAACTGATGAAGTTAGCTTTACTGCTGAAATAAGATCTCATATACCAGAAAGATTGGCTGAAGAGATAGAACATATGAAGTCTTGTTGTGAAACTGCAGCAGCTAATATGAATACTACTTGTAAATTTGAACATGTAAATGCTTATCCAAGCTTCGAACTAAGCAAAGATAGCTCTGTATTTAAGTTAACTGAAGAAGCAACAAGAAAAGTTGGTATAGAACCAATACCAATGATAATAGGTGGTGGAAGTGATGCTAATATAATGGCAAATCATGGATACCAAAGTGCTATAATAAGTTTAGGAATGTATGATGTTCATACAGTTAATGAATATGTAAATGTAGATGAATTATATGATGCGACTAAGATAGTTTATCATATGATGGCTTTATAGATAGGAAGGTAGTAAGATGGAAATAAAAGAATTAAAGAAATTATGTTTAGAAGAAATAGATAAAAATAGAGATAAAATTATAGAAGCTGGAAGGAAGATATATACTACTCCAGAATTAGGATACAAAGAAGTAGAAACAACTAAAACTGCAGTTGAGTTTTTAAAAAGTTTAGATGTCGATGTTGTAGAGAATATAGCGGTTACGGGATGTATGACAACTATAAACTCGGATAAACAAGGTCCAAAAGTAGCGGTAATAGGTGAACTTGATTCTGTAGTTTGTCCAGAACACAAGGACTCAAATGAAATAGGTAATGTACACTGTTGTGGACATAATGTTCAAATGGGTGGAATGCTTGGATGTGCTCTTGGCATAATAAATTCTGGTGTTTATAAATATCTAGATGGAAAAATAAATTTCATGGCAGTTCCTGCTGAAGAGTGTATAGATTTAGAATTTAGAAAATCATTACAAGATAGCAATCAAATAAAATATTTTGGTGGAAAACAAGAGCTAGTACATAGAGGTACTTTTGATGATGTTGATATGTGCATGATGTTCCATGCTTTAAACTTTGAGAATGATAAAAACTGTGTTATAAACTCATATACAAATGGATTTATAGCTAAATCAATAACATTTGTGGGTAAATCATCTCATGCAGGTATAACTCCTAACTTAGGAATAAATGCTTATGTTATGTCTACACTTGCCACTAATAATATAAATGCTCAAAGAGAAACGTTTAAAGATGAAGATAAAGTTAGAATAAGTACGATAATAAATCATGGTGGAGACGTTGTAAATGTTGTTCCTTCAAAGGTAACTATGGAAGCAATGGTTAGAGCTGCTACTGTAGAAGCTATGACTGACGCAAATAAAAAGGTAAATAGATCTTTAAATGCAGCAGCTATGGCACTTGGAGGAAAGGTTATTATAGAAGATTCTATAGGTTTCTTACCTTTAGCAACTAATATAGACATGGGAAGTATATTTAAGGAAAACTTTATAGAGCTTATGGATGGTGATGATACTAGAATAGAAGAAACGCTAGTATCTGCAGGTTCAACCGATTTTGGAGATATGTCTCAATTAATGCCTTGCTTACATCCTTGGATAGGAGGAGTATCAGGGGCGCTACATACCAAAGACTATACAATGAGTGATGAAGAACTAGCTTATATAGTTCCTGCTAAGGCTATGGCGATGACTTTAATTGATTTGCTTTATGATGATTCTAAAAAAGCTAAGGAAATAATAGAAGAGTTTAAGCCAAGTTTTACTAAAGAAAGCTACCTAAATTTTATGGATGAAAATACTGATACACATGTATTTGATTACACTATATAATAGAAATACATTATATTAAAGCAAAACAAAAAAGCTATGGAGAGTAGAAATTGAATTCTATTTTTCATAGCTTTTTATTATAATATTAAAATTTTAGTATTAGAATAAAATTTCTACTAAATTTTTAGGTCTTCCTCCACCAGAGCTAGTTTCCTTTGCATATATTCGACCTAAATCTGATGAAATAATTTTATTAAGAATACGTCTTGCACTTCTTTCACTTATATCTAAATAATTAGCCAATTCTTTTGTATCGTATATTTTACTTTTTCTAGTTTCACTTATAGCCATTAATTTTGATATTGATTCACAGCTAAGACCTGTTTTCTCAGAAATATCTATTATATTTTCATCAGAGGATACTAAAGGGTAATTTAAAATATCTGCTGACCCTAAAGGTCCTTTAATATTATCATTTTCATCAACTGAGAAAATATCAAATTCTTTTGAATCAATGTGCTTATTTAAAGCTTTATAGGCATTAGTTTCTGCTTGATAAGCAGTTATGCCTATTCCTATACCTACATTTAGAGCGAACCCTATTGATTTTATATCTTTTTGTAATTTAAATAATTGCTTGTAATTGAGATCGTGATCTACAGCACCTTTGTGAGCAAATACAACATATTCGTTGCGTCCAAATGAGAATAGAGACCCTTGTATATTTCTTACATAGTCTACTATTATTTTATCAGCTTCTGATTTTTTTATCATGTTAGAATAGTAATTTTCTTTTGTATCTTTATCATCTATAAATCTTAAAATTTCTACAGCTATTTGAGAGTGTTGAGCTCTATTTAATGCAGTTTCTGTTTTTAACTTTTCATAACTAACCCTTATCTGAGGGATAGTTGGCTGTAAATGAAATACAGGATATCCCCTTCTTTTTAGTTCGCTGTATACTGCGCAAAAAGATGTAAGAATTGTATCTACTTTCTTATCTTCAAAT
>NZ_NOJY02000096.1 GCF_002250835.2 Romboutsia weinsteinii | reverse complement strand
CTATAATATCACGAAGTACTTCTGTAGCACTTAATCCACCTCTATCATTGTAATACTTAGCAAATCTTTCATCAGCAACATACATTTCTGCCAATCCCATATGAGCTTCAGCTGAATATACCGGCCATGAAAAACATAACCACACCTTATGCTTTTCATATACATTTTGGGCTTCTTCAGAATCTAAATCATTGCTATTTATAACCTGTGATAGAGATTCAAACATTTCACGCTCTATCTCTTGCATTTTGTTTATATCTTCTTCATTCATATTCATCCACTTTTTGTTAGATGCTTCTACAGTGTCTTTTCCGTATTTTTCTCTAATTTCATTACCGTATTTCGCTTCATTTTCCTCTAATTTATTCTTTTTAAATGCTTCAAACTTTTCTTTATTTGACATCTCTCTCTCTCCTTTTTTATGTTCTAATGTTTTTTCTACCGTTAAAATTAATTGTTCCAGTTGGTTTTTCCTTGAAATAAGTTGGTTATAATGTTTCTCTAATGCACTATAAATATTGAAGTCTGGCTGGTATATTAACTTTTGTATATCTTCTAATTTCATATCCATAGATCTATAAATTAATATTTGTTGCAATAAGTCTACTTCTTCTTCTCCATATATACGATATCCTGATGAGTTTATACGACACGGCTTAAGCAAGCCAATTTCATCATAATACCTAAGTGTTCTAACGCTAACTCCAGACAATTCAGCAAATTTTTTTGATGTATATTCCATGTACTTACCTCCTACAACTTTATAATAAAGGGTTACCTAGCGTCAGAGTCAATATCTTTTTATTATTTTTTAATTTTTTTTAGCTTATTTTATTATTTACATACAATCTATTAATATATAGTAACATTTATTTTTTATAGCAAAAAAGTACTGTAGCAAAGCTACAGTACTTTTAAAATATTTATAGTAAAGTTTCAGATAACAATATATTTTTATAAAATAACTTGAACACTTGTAGATACAACTGTCATTACTATACCAACTAAAGCTTCATAAGGTATCAGGCTAAATCTTTCTTTTATAGTCATATGGACACTTCCCGCACTAGTATGGAATAATGAACCATGAGGTAATTGTTCAAATACACTTGCCCCTGCATTAATCATAGATGCTCCTCCTACAGGAGATATACCTGCTCCTACAATTACTTCTGCAAATGTTGATGATGCAATTGTTGCCCCTGCAGTAGATGAAGCAGTTGCAAATGACATTAATATTCCAGATATAGGTGCAAGTAAAAATTGAGGCATATTTAATATCTCTAGTAACAAAATAGTACTATCTTGTACTCCTGACATTTGTATAATACCTGCTATTGTTCCTGTACCAAATAGTAAAATACATACTCCTTGCATTTTCTTTAGTCCAAAACTTAAATATTCATTAGTATTTTTTAAGTTTTTAGTTGCTATAATACAAACAAATCCTCCTACTGGTAAGGCTACCAGTGGGTCAATTACTATACTAGACACATTGCCTAAAAATAATAACCCAATAGCTACTAAAGGTCCCAATAGTGATACAAATAAATTAGGTAGATCTTCTCTAACATCAACAAGTTCATGATCTCCAATTTTACTGCCTTTATCTATAAGAAGCTTTGACATAACAACAGTTACAAATATACCAACTATAGCTGGTATGATGTTTGCCATCATTACACTTGACAAATCTACAGAAAAGTTTCCTGCAGCCGCTAAAGTATTTGGATTTGGGGAAATAATGTTTCCTGCTTTCCCTCCTCCAGCCATTGCAAGTAGTATTGCTAATTTAGAATAATTTAACTTTCTTCCTATATAGAGACCTACTGGTGCAACTGTAATTATTGCAACATCAAGATTTACACCAACCCCCGCCAATGCCATAGTAGATAATGCTATACCTAATATTGCTCTTTTTTCTCCTAAAATTTTTATTATTTCCTCAGAAATTCTATCTACTGCTCCGGTTTTTATTAAACTTCCAGCAAGTACACCAGATGCAATTACCCTTAATATTGATGGTGATATTCCCATCGCACCATTTATCATATAGTCTACAGTATGAGAAATATCAGCACCTCCAACTATTCCACCTATGAAAGCTCCTATCATCAAGCTATAAACTGGTTGTAACTTTTTTATTATTAAAATAATAGCTAAAACTAAACCTATTACTGCCCCGAAAGTAGTTATTTGCATAATCAACTCTCCTCTCTGTGTTGAATTATAATTAATTAGTTTAATTCTATTTAACTATATTGTATTTACTTAAGTCTCTTTTGTCAAATTAAATTTATTTAATTTAATTTGATTTAACTATCATGTAATTTTTTGTGATTTATGTGGTATAATATTTTTATTCTAGTTAGTATTGGAGTGTTAATATGAACGATTTAAATATAGGCGAAAAAATAGGACAAGTTAGAAGAAAACAGAGTTTGAGTATTAGAGATTTAGCAAAGCTTGCCGAGGTTACACCATCTTTACTTAGTCAAATTGAAAGAGGTCTTGCAAATCCTTCTGTCAACTCATTAAAATCTATATCTTCAGCTCTTAATGTACCTTTATTTACTTTTTTTGTATCAGAAGTAAATAAAAAAGATTTAATAGTTAGAAGTAATAGTAGAAAAAAGGTTATTTTGCCTGGAAGTGATGATGTTATATACGAAGTACTAGCTCCTAATGGAAGTGACGACTTAGAATTTGCAATTATGAACTTAGCTCCTCATACTTCTTCTTGTAACGACCCTATCCACCATAATGGTTATGAGATAGCATATATACTTGAAGGAGATGCTACTCTTCATATGGATGATGAAGTATTTATATTATATACTGGAGATAGTGTAAAGCTACCCATTGGAACTAATCATAGGTGGGAAAATAATACAGATAGCACAACAAAGGTAATATTTGCTGTTATCTTATAATGAAATAGCAAGGAAAAATATATATTTTTCCTTGCTATTTTTAACTTTGATTTTGTTTAAATCTATAATATTTTTAAAATAATTCTATTTATTCTTAAGACAAGTTAGTATCCTATTTCACTAATCATAATTATTTCTTTGCTTTTTTTATTAAATTATTTAGGTTGTTAATTTCTTTTATATATATTCTTTTTCTTAGATTATAAGTTATAACCCCAACAATACTAGACTCTATCATAAATGAATAATTATATATCCATTCTCTTGCCTTTACTTTTATTACTTTTATCTTAAAATTAAAAAATCATCACTATCTACATCAACACTTTCTGAAATTTCAATGAACTTTTCATTATACAAATCATATACTATCCTATTTTTTAAGTATTTTGGCATCTCAATAGTTTCTTTTTTGCTAGAATTATTAATTACTATTGTGACATCTTCTTTTCTAAGTATAATAAGTCCTTTATACTTATCTACCATTATCCAATCATTATTTGTAGACTTAAATGAACTATTTTCTTTTCTAAGCTTTATAATTTTTTTCATAAATTCAAGTATATCTTTGTCTTGATCTTTTTCATCCCAAATCATACACTCTCTTTGACCTTCACAGTCTGGAGTCTGAAGCCCTGTCATACCCACTTCATCTCCATAATATATACAAGGACACCCAGCTTGACTCATCATAAATAAATAAGCTAATTTAAACTTTTTAGTATTTCCACCTGAAAAAGTAAGTATTCTAGTAGTATCATGACTACCAAGTAAATTAAAAGTACCTTCATTAACTTGTAGTGGATAACTTACCATAACATTATTTATAGTGTATTTAAATCTTTTCGCATCCATCTGACCTATACAGAAGAAGTCTCTCATAGCATCTCCTAGAGGATAGTTCATAACAGAATCAAATTGATCTCCCATAAGCCAAGGTAAGCTATTATGCCATATCTCTCCTAATATATAAACATCTTCCTTAACTTTTTTAACTTCTGTTCTAAATTTTCTCCAAAATGTATGATCTACTTCATTAGAAACATCAAGTCTCCATGCATCTATATCAAACTCTCTCACCCAATACCTTCCAACCTCAAGCAAATACTCAATAACCTCTGGATTTTCAGTATTAAGCTTTGGCATTTCAGGTACACATCCAAACGTCTCATACGGTATATCTTTTCCCATATTTTCAATAGGAGTATCTACCGTTTCTATATCTTTTATATAGAACCAATCTTTATAAATAGATTTCTCCTTATTTTCTATTACATCCTGCCACTGTTTAGAGTAATATCCTATATGATTAAATACTGCATCAAGCATTACTTTTATATTTCTTTTGTGAGCTTCATCTACTAGATTTCTTAAAGTATCCTCATTTCCTAATCTTTTATCTATCTTCATGTAATTTATAGTATCGTATCGATGGTTAGTATTTCCTTCTGTTATTGGGCAAAGATATATACCATTAATACCCAAATCTTGTAAGTAATCAAGGTGATTTATAATACCTTGTAAATCACCACCATTAAAATTATCATGTCTTGGCTTGCTTCCCCAAGGCTCTACATATTCAGGGTCAATACTTTTATCACCATTTTCAAATCTATCTGGAAATATTTGATACCATATAGTATCTTTTACCCAGCTTGGAATCTTAGGTATATCAATTTTATTTAAATAAGCATATCCAAAAAAATTAGCAATATTGCTAAGTTCTTTATAGTTTTCAGCTATATCTAAATCTATAACTCCTTTTTCTGTGTATAGAAGCTTCTCATCTTCTCCTTCTATAACAAAACAATATCTTGAACGCTTATTTTCAGGTTTATACTCGCAAATCCAATAATCAAAATACTCTGTTTCTAATTCCTTTCTCATAGGTATATAGGTTCCACCTGACCACCCTTCCCCTGAAGCACCTAAATTTCCTACTGCACCACCTCTATTCCAAACATATGGATCCCCTATTCTAAGTTCTACTTTCTTAAGTTCTTTTTTCTTACTTCTCAACCTTATATGAAGAGTATTCTCATCATATCCATATGCATAATTACTTTTTGGAATATGAAGTAGTGCTTCCCTTGATATTTTACTCATACTATCTCATTCCCCCTATTTCCCAATTTTTCATAAATTATATACAAGTTATGTTAGTTATTTATGTTTATTATGTCAACAAATATTATTTTACTTTTTATTAATTAAATTAGAAAAGGAACATATTTATAGAATTTCGTCCATAATTATGTTCCTTTATTATCTATCTATGTTTCAAATATACTAAGTGTTCTTCGATTAAATCATTGTCTTTGACTATTACAAAGTACTCATTATAATGAGCATTATGTGGCTTTGTATATCTACATTCTAATACATAGTCACTATCTTCTAATTCTAGAAGTTCTCTGTCATTTAAAAATTTTCTTTCTAGTAATTCCCTTAAGCGCTCCATGGTATATCCCCCTAACTATAAGATAAAACTTTTACAATTTGTTGTATTATACCAACTACAGTTTATGCAAATATCATCAAATATTTCTTCTGTAATATGGTCATACACTAAGTTTTCTAATTCCTTATAATTATATATACCCTCTTTTATATTAAAATAATTAACAACTTTATAATCAAGCGTATTAACTTTTGCTTCTGTTACACAAGTTTCTTCATCAACATTATGTGGGCATTTTGCACAAAGACTATCTAATCCAAATACAACTTGAACCTTTTCAATCTTTTCTTCTGATACTTCATTTGTATTATTATAAATTCTATTAAATACACCTATCTTTTCAATTACTTTCTCCATATTTATACCAAATTCTTCACTATAACCTCTTCCTTGGTAAGCTCTCATACATAATATATGATGTGGTCTTATCTTAATCATACTACACACCTACTCTTTTTATTAGTCTATTCCCAAGCACCATTGCAAGACCTAACTTTATAAAATCTACTATAACAAATGGTGCTACGCATGCCATAATTCCTTGCATAAATGTCATCTTAGTAATAAAGCAAAACATCAATGTCCCTATTAAATAATCTATAATTAAACCTATTATTAACCCTATTACTGTCATAATATTACTTTCAAATCTTTCTCTAAAATATCCTATTATGTATACCATAAATGGAAATCCTATAATAAATCCACCTGTCGGTCCTACCATAATATTTAATCCACCTGTCATTTGAGCAAATACTGGCATTCCAACTGCCCCAATAAGTATGTATATTATTTGTGATATAAAACCTCTCTTAGCCCCTAAAACTAATCCAGATAAAGCCACTGCGAATAATTGCATAGTAAGAGGAACTGTAGTAAATGGAAGTGGTATTGATATTTGAGATAGTATTGCTGCTATACTTGCAAATATTGAACACATAATTAAGTCCTTGGTTGATAGCTTTCTTTTAACTTCCTCCTCTAAATAGTTCTTAGCCAATAATTTCATTTTTAACTCTCCTCACTTTATATCTTATTTATGTTAACCTAATTAAATTTCATAGTTTACATTATTAATTATATATTCTATCTTTATCTTTTGTCAATTTATATAACTAAAATTACTAAAATCAAATAAAAAAGACTAGATTCTTCTAGTCCTTATAATTAATTATTGATTTTCTTCTATGTTTTCAAGATTTTCTTTTTTGCCAGCGTTGGCTATTAGTATACCACTTATTATAAATATTGCCGAGATAATCTTGATTAGATTAATTTTTTCATCCAAAATAAAATAAGCCATTATCATTGAAAAAACTGGTACTAAGTTTATATATAAATTGGTCTTAGATGGACCTATATCTTTTATTGAAATCTGCTGAATTAAATAACCACATACAGATGCAAATACGGCCATATATAAAAC
>NZ_NOJY02000095.1 GCF_002250835.2 Romboutsia weinsteinii | reverse complement strand
ACTGTATACCCTGCATGTGGAAGTGATAATTCTGCTATTGAACTTACTTGCCTAGAGCTAGAAGAATATTCGGGATGTTATAGATGGATAGATGTATGTAAGTAATATAGAAGGATTACATTTTACAGAAATTGGGTATGTGATATAATGTATAAGTCAATTAAGATAGACAAAGGAGACAGTATGGATAAGAGCAAAATTAAGATAATAATATTTATAAACTTTATAACATTGGCTACATTTAATATGGCTCACCCAGTGACACCTACGTTAATTAATGAATTAAGATTACCATCATATATGTTTGGGGTGTTATACTCAACTATGGCAGTTGCACAATTTGTTATGGCACCTATATGGGGATCTATGTCTGATATTAAAGGACGAAAATTATTCTTAATAATCGGTGTAGTTGGATATGGAATAAGTCAATTAGGTTTTGGATATGCACAAAGTACAAGTTTGATACTTTTATTTAGAATACTAGCGGGTGCGTTTTCAGTAGGGTTTATTACTGCATCAACAGCGTACATTAGTGATGTTTCAAGTAAAGAAGAGAGAGTAAAGTATATGGCCTATAACACAGCCGCTTTCTCGATAGCTAGTTCTGTAGGAGCTTTATTAGGAGGAAGTATAGGTAGTTTAGGATACAAGTATGCTTTTTTATGGCAGTGTATTTTATCTATGATAGTAGCAGGGGTAATATATATTGTAGTTAAAGAAACTATTTATGAGAGAAGTGGTAAAATTAAAATATATCTTCATCACTTAAAGCCTAGTAAAAAATCAATAGATTTAAGGTCTACTATAGGTATCATGATGATAGTTATGACATTAGTAACTATTGCTACAACATCTTACAACTCAACTATAAACTACTATGTAGAATCAGTTTTAAACATGCCAACGACTGTTAATGGTATGATAATGGCAGTAGCAGGTGTTATAGCCTTAATAATGAACTTATTTGTAAATCCTTACTTAGGTAAAAGATTTGATGAAAAGAAAAGTATAGTGATAGCACTATCAGTAGCAGGACTTACTATAATTATAGCAAGTTTAAGCAGTAATATGATAATAGCATTAGGATTCTTATCAATATTTATAGCCTCAACGGCTTTAGTTACACCAATTCAACAAAGTATAGTATCTAAGTTGGCTAAGAATAATTATGGAGAAATTATGGGGATTCAAGGATCTTTTAAAGCTTTAGGTATGGTAACTGGATCTTTATTATCTGGATTTATATTTGATTATGGCAACAAATTACCATTTATACTAGGCGGAATTTGCTGTATAGTTGCATTTATAGTTTTATCTAAAACAACTTTGGATTATGTAATAGAGAGAGATAGGAGAGATATAATATGATAATAGTAAAAGAAATAAAAGAAGATTATAGGGAAGTGGAATCTATAGTAGAAATGGCCTTTAAAAGTGAAGAACATTCAGATGGAAATGAGCATAACCTAGTAGCTAAGTTAAGAGACAGTAAGGAGTTTGTAGAAGAACTTTCTTTAGTAGCAAAAGAAGAAGGCAAAATAATAGGCCATATTCTTCTAACTAAAATAAAAATAAAAAGTGACAACGATGAATATGAATCATTAGCTTTAGCTCCATTATCAGTTCATCCTAAATACCAAGGCATGGGTATAGGAAGAAAGCTAATTGAAGCAAGTTTCGACAAGGCAAAAGAACTTGGATTTAGATCAGTCATAGTGCTTGGACATGAAAATTATTATCCTAAATTTGGATTTGAGGCAGCTAATAAGTATAGTATAAGAGCTCCATTTGAAGTTCCAGAAAATGTATTTATGGCAAAAGAATTAGTTAAAAATGGCTTAAAAGGTATAAGTGGCACGGTGATATACTCAGATGCATTTTTATAATATTCTAGAAAATAGAAGTGGCGAACTCAGATAGAGTTCGCTGTTTTTGCATGAAATTTTAAAATAAGTAAATTTATATAAAAAATGATACACTTAGATTTAAAAAATTTCCTTCTTTTATTTAAAAATAGTGTAAAATATATAATGTTATTATTGTAAAAGAGAGCAGGTGTAAAATTGTTTAAAAAAGAATGCCAAAGATATAACCTTATATCTTATACAAGTGAAGAAGACTTAACTTTAAAAGAAGTATTATTAGATAAATTAAATTTCTCAGTAAGATCTTTATCAAAAATGAAAAAAGAGAAAAGTGTGTCATTAAATGGAGAATTTAAAAAGCCAAGCGTAAAAGTTAAAAAAGGTGATTTAATAGAAGTTAAAATAGAAGAAGAAATGGCAGATTTTGAGGCACAAGATTTAAACTTAGAAATACTATATGATGATTTTGATATAATTATGGTGAACAAACCTCCATTTATGGTAGTTCATCCAACTAAGAGCCATTATAATGGTACTATTGCTAATGGAGTTACTAATTATATTAAAAATCAAAACGAGCATGTAAAAATAAGATTTGTAAATAGGCTAGATATGAATACATCAGGTCTTGTTATAGTAGCGAAAAATGCATATGCACATCATACTTTATCAGTTGCAATGAGTGAAGATAAGGTTGAGAAAACCTATATAACAGTAGTAAAAGGCACAGTTAAAGAGGATAGTGGAACTATAAATCAACCTATTTATAGACAAGGTGAAGGTAGTATAAAAAGAGTTATAGATGAAAGAGGACAAACTTCAATAACTCATTATAAGGTAATTCAAAGATTAAATGATGCAACAGTATTAGAAGTAAAACTAGAAACTGGAAGAACACATCAAATAAGAGTCCATATGGAGTACTTAGGTCATGGTATAATAGGTGATGAATTATATGGACATGTTGATGAAAACTTGATAGATAGACAGGCTTTACATGCCTATAGTTTAGAGTTTGAGCAACCAAGAACTAAAGAAAAATTACAGTTTAAAGCAAGTTTACCGAAGGATATAAAAGATCTAATAGAGAAATTAAGATAAAATATATTAAACTAAAATATTAAATAGAGGTGAAATTATGATAATTCATAAGTTTATAGTGCACGTATTAGATAAAAATAGTGATGTGCCAATATTAAATGATTTTGAGGGGAAGATAAACCAAGAAGTCGATGGTTTTTTCCAAAAAGCAATAAAGAGAGTTACTAAGGATGATGATTTAAGAAAAGGAATATTTAAGAATTTCAATGATAATGTAGTAAGAAATTGTTGTGAACAAATGATATACGATGAAGATACATTTTTACAAAATTCAAAGGAAATAGCAGCATATTTATTTGAGATAATGAAAATAAATGCAGAAATAGAATCTTGTGACTTAGCAGTGTGTTTATACACTGTAAAAGATGAGAAGTATGTAGCGATATTAAAGTTAGATTATAAGAAGCTTTATACTCACTCAATAGAGTTTGTAGATGACAAATTTAATATTCAAATGGTAGCTAATGAAATAGGCATACCTGAGACTGTAAGACAAAAACAATGTGCAATAATAGGTATAAGCGGAGTTAATGATGAATATCATCTAAGATTATTAGATAAAGATGCTGAAAAAGAAGGATCAGACTCTAAGTATGTATCAGAATTTTTAAATGCAGAGAGAGTTGATGATGATAAGTACAAGACTAAAGTATTTAAAAACACTGCTGAGAATTGGATAACTAATGCATTAAGTAGTGATATTAAGCAAGCAGAAGATGTTCGAAGTGTATTAAACTATACATTAAAAGAAAAGCACGAAATTGATATAAATGACTTTGTAGAAAATTCAATCAAAGATGATGAGTTAAAAGAAAGCTTTAAAGAGCATATGGAAGAGAAAGGTCTAGAAGAAGGATTTAGTATAGATAAGAAATGGGTAGAGAAAAAGTTAAAAAAGAGAAGTATAAAGACTGATAATGGATTTGATATAAAAGGAAACTTATCTGATTTTGAAGATCCAATGAAATACAGTGTAAGACAGAATGAAAATGGAACTATAGATATAGTAATTAAAAATATTACTTTCTATGAAGAGAAATAAATAATACTTACCAGGGCAAGGTTAGTCCTGGTTTTTTTGTGTAAAAAAATATGGACAAGCAATTATAACAAAGTAAAATCATATATAGAACTATGAGGGTTTTAAAATTAGTACATAATTAAGGGGGGATTTTATATGGATGCTTTAAGTGGACTTTTAAGAGGGTTTGATTTTGAAGAAAATAACACGTTATTAATACTTCTTATTGTAGGTGTAGTATTATTTTTACTAATGGGTAATGACGGATTCTGTGATTTCTTTGATCAAGGGAACTCTTTAATATGGATTGTACTAATAGTATTTATTATATTTTTATTTAACAATAATAATGACTGTGATTGCTGTTAATATAGAAAACCGAGCATATGCTCGGTTTTTTTTATACTAATTATTTTCTTCTATAAACTGACAGATATCTCCTACAGTTTTAAAGTTTTCAGCTTGCTCATCAGGTATTTCTATACCAAACTCATCTTCAAGAGCCATTATAACTTCAACAGCATCTAAAGAATCGGCTTCTAAGTCTTCAGCTAAAGATGTTGATAGTGCGATATCCTCTAGATTATCTATTCCTAATTGTTCTGCGATTATTGCTCTAATTTTTTCAAACATAAGTGACCTCCTAAGACAAATTCTTAATTTTAATTGTAGTTTAATATAATAATGAAAAATTTTCAATATGAAAATCAATAAAAGTAATAAACTTTTTTTTTACGAATATAAATTATATATAAATATAAACCTAGGAGGAACTGGTATGAAGTATGTGGGGTTACTATTGTCATCTATTTTTGTATTTCTAATCGTACTTACAAACCTGTATTGTAACTCAGTAACTTTAGATATTAAGCATATTAAAGATTATGTACTTGAGGCAAATATAATACTAGAGGATGTACTGGAAAAAGAAGAGAAGATAACAGAGAAAAAAGGAGAGTATATATCGAGGTTGATGACATTAAAAAAAGGTATGGAGAATTCAAAAACATCATTTTTAGTCAAGGACTTTAAAGAGTATAAGGTAAAATCTATAGAGAATTTGATATATAGCCTATCAGAGGAAAAAAATAAAGATGAATATATAAAAGAGGTATATAAATATAATGAGTTAAGTGGCAAAGAGTTAGATAAATTAATAAATAAGCAATTTATAAAGAGAACTTATTTATCAACTAATACATATACTTAAGCTAGGAGGTATTTTATCTTTTTAGTGATTTAAAGGGGGCAAGGGCATGGCAAAATTAGAAAATACTCTATCCCGTTTATTTGGAGGAAATGGTAACTTCTTTGGCAGCGGTTTTTTAATAATAATAGTTATTGTATTTTTACTATTAGGAACAGACTTATTAGATGATTTTTTAGACGATGATAGTATGTGGGTATGGATCGTATTAATTATACTGTTATTATTTAATTTTGATGATGGATGTTGCTAATAAATATTTTGTTCTAAAAGAAATCTTTATGATTTCTTTTTTTGTTGTATAGATATATCTAAAATAGTTTTGACAAAAAGTAATAAAAAGGAACAATTTTGTACTCTATAACATATTATTTATTAAATAGGTACACAGTTACCTATAAATAATATAGGGGGTATAAAAATGTCAAACGAGCAAAGTTTATCACGCTTCTTTGGAGGATTTGGAACAGGACTATTTGGAGGCGGAAGCTTTATAGTAATACTAATAATAGGTGCAATACTACTTCTAGGTGAAGACCTTATAGAATGGTTACTATGTGATGATATGGCTTTAATATGGGTTATATTAATAATTTTACTATTAACTAATCTAGATTTTGATGGAGGTTGCTGCTGTTAATAAACATTAGAGGGGCTTTTAAGAAGCCTCTTTTTCATGAAAAAATTAAAAAATAATAACACTTTTGAAACTAGAGCATAGTATGGTATAAGAAAGATGTATTCCTATATGACATCTAGGTACTTACATAATATATAGTATTTTCAAGGGGGGAGTTTTAATGAGTAGTAAACTTACTAGAATGTTTGATTGCTTTGGAGGAGGAGGATGGTGGATAATAGTATTATTCTTCCTATTCCTAGCATTCCAAGAGTGTTGGAGTGAAATATGCATAACTGATTGGATTCCATTCTTAATACTATTATTAATTGTTTGCTCATGTGCAGGAGAAGGAAATAGCTTTGGATGTTTAGACAACGATTTTGACTGCGGATGCTAATTAAGAAGTAGTTCAAAAAAAGGAGGTAAGCTTTAGCTACCTCCTTTTTACTTTTTAGTAAGCTCAATATAAAAATATAATACTGTTATAAAAAACTATTATCACAAATTAAGCAACTTGCATATTATATGTTAAGAGCAAAAGCTCAATAAATTTTACAATATCAACAGGAGGTAGCAACAATGTTAGATAGACTATTTGGAGATAATGGATTCTTTGGAGCAGGAGCATGGTGGATAATAGTATTATTTTTCTTATTCTTAGCATTTGGTGATACTTGGTGTGAAATAGACATAATGGCTTGGATACCTTTCCTAATAATATTATTAATACTTTGTAGCTGTGGTGGATGTTTCGAATAGAGTAACAAAATAAGATTTGTTTCATAGTATGTAATATAAGCAATTAGGTAAATGCATTAAAGTGATTGTTAAAATGCAGACAGCTAGTATTTTCATCTGAAGCAAATATATTTACTAATGGGAGGACTATATTATGTTAAGCAGATTTTTTGGAGATAATGGATTCTTCGGAGGAGGAGCATGGTGGATAATAGTATTATTCTTCTTGTTCTTAGCCTTTGGTGACTGCTGGGTAGATATAGAT
>NZ_NOJY02000094.1 GCF_002250835.2 Romboutsia weinsteinii | reverse complement strand
ATATTGAGCATATAGTGCCATTCCTATTTCTAATGAGTCTTCATCAATATTAAACATTCCATGATGGTGAGGGGATTTAGCACCCTTTTGTGGATTTTTTGCACCTACAAATGCTAATACTCCTGGCACACGATTTATATATTCTGATATATCTTCTCCACCCGTTAGCTTAGTCATTAAAGATAAACCTTCTTCTCCAAATAAATTAACTACAGTGTCTTTTGCTATTTTTGAGCAATCTCTATCGTTTATTGTGGCTGGCATACCATAAGTATACTCTAATTAAGCTTCTGCTCTATAAGTAGCTGCTGTGTATTGTATTATATACTCTATCATTTTAGGTACTTCGCCTTTAAGTTCTGGGTTAAAGTATCTAGCTGTACCATCTAAGGTTGCTTCGCTAGCTATTACGTTAAATCTAGTTACTGAATTTATCGCACCTATACTTATGACCATCGGTTCTAGCGGATTTACTTCTCTACTTGCTATTGATTGTAGGTTCATAACTATTGCAGAACTTACAACTACAGCATCTATTCCTTGATGAGGTAGAGAAACATGTCCTCCTTTTCCCTTCACTTTTATTTTAAATATATCTGCTGCTGCCATTCTAGGACCTTCTTCAACAGATATCTTGCCACACTCTAAGTCAGACCAAAGATGCATACCAAATACTCCATATACACCTTCTAATGCATCCTCAGCTATCATAGCCTTTGCACCTTTTGCAACTTCTTCTCCTGGTTGGAAGAATAGTTTAATCGTTCCATACTTGATTCTGGATACTGATGAAATTCTCTTCTCATTTGTACTACATAGTCTTTATATAAATTACTTCTTTATTTTATGTTCATCTTTATTCCCCCTTAACTTCTCAATTTATTATCCATATATTATTAATATCTTGAAACTCTAGTATTTCTATATAATCGTACAATATAATCTATAACAAAAAAGTACCTCTTAAAATAGAGATAAACTAATTTTATCCATCTTATTTTCTAGAGGTACTTTCTTTTATTATTTCATTTTTGATTCTATATTTTCTAGTCTTTCTACTACAGACTTCATCATTTCTTCGAATTTCTCTTTCTTAGCTTTTTCTTCATTTATTAATGATTCAGGTGCTTTTGCTAAGAATCCTTGGTTAGAAAGTTTTCCGTTAACTCTCTTTATTTCACCTTCTAACTTAGCTTTTTCTTTGCTTAATCTTTCAATTTCTTTTGCAAAGTCAACTAATTCATCAAGAGGTATAAATATCTTAACTCCATCTATAACAACACTTACTGTATCTTCAGGTACATTAGTTTCATCTTCTAATATTTCAACAACTGACGCAGATGCTAATGTTACGAAGTAATCTTTACCAGCAATCATAGCTTCTTTCTTTTCACTTGTAGGTACTATTATAACCTTAGCTTTCTTTGATGGTGGTACATTCATTTCAGCTCTTACATTTCTTATGTTTCTTATACCATCCATTGATAAACTCATCATTTCTTCTTCTTTAGCCATATTATCAGCTTCAGTGTAATGAGGCCACTCTGCAACTACTATACTTCCTTCTACAGTTGGAAGGTGAGTATATATTTCTTCTGTTATAAATGGCATATACGGGTGAAGAAGCTTTAATATCTTCTCTAATACATATGTTAATGTGTATAAAGCAGCTTGCTTAGCTTCTTTATCTTCTGAATATAACCTTGGCTTAACTATTTCTATATACCAGTCACAGTACTCTGACCACGCAAAGTCATATATCTTTTGAGCCGCTATACCAAGGTCAAACTTGTCCATGTTATCAGTAACTTCTTTAACAACATTGTTAGCTCTTGATATTATCCACTTATCAGCTAAAGTTAAGTTAGCTTCAACTGACTCTCTAGTTACTCCATTCATTATTTCCTCATCTATATTCATAAATACAAATCTAGATGCGTTCCATAATTTATTAGCAAAGTTTCTTGATGATTCTACTCTTTCCATATAGAATCTCATGTCATTTCCTGGAGAGTTTCCAGTAGCTAACATGAATCTTAATGCATCAGCTCCGTATTGGTCTATTACTTCTAATGGGTCTATTCCATTTCCTAAAGATTTACTCATCTTTCTACCTTCAGAGTCTCTAACAAGTCCATGTATTAACACATGCTTAAATGGAGTTTGATCCATACAGAACATTCCTGCAACTGTCATTCTTAGTACCCAGAAAGTTATTATATCGTATCCAGTAACAAGCACACTTGTTGGATAGTAGTAGTTTAATTCCTCTGTATTATTAGGCCATCCTAATGTTGAGAAAGGCCATAAAGCAGAAGAGAACCAAGTATCTAGTACATCTTCATCTTGCTTAAAGTTAGTATGTCCACACTTACATTCTCTTGGCATTTCTTTAGCAACAACTACTTCACCACAATCTTGGCAATAGTATGCTGGTATTTGGTGACCCCACCATAGCTGTCTTGATATACACCAGTCTCTTATATTTTCTAGCCATTGAGTATAAGTTTTATCAAATTTCTCTGGTACAAATTCTAAGTCTTGATTCTTAAGTATATCTAATGCAGGCTTAGCTAATTCGTCCATCTTAACGAACCATTGGTCTGATAATCTTGGCTCAAGTACTGTTCTACATCTGTAACAAGAACCAACATTATGATTATGATCCTTTATTGCTATTAAGTATCCAGCTTCATCTAAGTCAGCTATAAGTTGCTTTCTGCATTCATATCTGTCCATACCTTCATACTTACCAGCTAATTTGTTCATAGTTCCATCTTCATTCATTACATTTATTTTCTCAAGGTCATGTCTTTGTCCAACCTCAAAATCATTAGGGTCATGAGCTGGAGTCATTTTAACAGCTCCTGTTCCAAACTCTAAATCAACATAATCGTCAGCAACTATTATAAGTTTTCTACCTATCATAGGAAGTATTGCGTGCTTTCCTACTAAATGTCTGTATCTATCATCTTCTGGATTTACTGCTATACCAGTATCTCCTAGCATTGTTTCTGGTCTAGTTGTAGCTATTTCTAAGAATTCATCACTACCAGCTATTGGGTATTTTATGTGATAGAATTTACCATCATGCTCTTCATGTTCAACCTCAGCATCAGATAAAGTAGTCTTACAGTCTGGACACCAGTTTATTATTCTGTTTCCTCTGTATATTTGACCTTTTTCATAAAGTTTCACAAAGAACTCAGTAACAGCTTTGTTACATCCTTCATCCATTGTAAATCTTTCTCTATCCCAGTCACAAGAATCTCCTAGTTGTTTCATTTGGTCTACTATTTTTCTACCAAATTCATTTCTCCAGTCCATAGCTCTATTTAAGAATTCTTCTCTTCCTAATTCGTACTTAGTTTTTCCTTCTTGTTCTCTTATTCTTTCAACAACCTTAACTTCTGTTGCTATAGATGCATGGTCTGTTCCTGGTTGCCATAGAGCTTCGTAACCATCCATACGCTTCCATCTTATCAGTATATCTTGTAGCGTATGATCTAATGCATGCCCCATGTGTAATTGACCTGTTATATTAGGTGGTGGTAGCATTATTGTAAATGGTTTCTTGTTTGGATCTGGCTTAGATTTGAAGTATCCTTGTTCTAGCCACTTAGAATAAAGTCTTGATTCAAAATCTTTAGGATTATACGTTTTTGATAAATTTGTATTTTCCATAGTTATTACCTCCTTGTTATATATTTCGCTTTTCATAGCGTTATTGTCTGTTGCATAAAATAAAAAAGAGCTTTTCATCCATATAAAAGGACGAAAAGCTCGCGTTACCACCTTAATTTCAAGATTTACTTAAATTAAATAGTTAATCTTGACTCTCAAATATTTTAACGATTATCACCGTCTAAACTTACTATTAGTTCAGTTTAGAAACTCAAAAGCTACCTTCTGTAAACCTATACTTAAAAGATCTTTCAGCCAATGGATCTTATTCTCTGTTAGTAGTATTTACATACTCCTCTTTTTCATAGTCTTTATTTTATTTACTTATTTACTAATTATATCTAATCAATATTATTATTGTCAATTATTTATAATTATATAATTAAAGTTTTAATTTTTATTTTAAATTTCGTTCCCAAAAGTTTTTTGGATTATCGTGATTTGTTACAGGTAAGATCTTATATCCTCTTTCTTTTAGAATTAATATTATATTATTCAATGCTTTAGCACTTTGTTCCTTTTCATGCATCAATATTACGATTTCTTTTTTATCTCTTCCATAATATAATATATTGCTTATTATTTGATCCTTAGTAGATCTCCAATCCTCTGTATCTAGATTCCAATCCCAAATCAAATATCCATTGTCTATAAGCTTATTGTAAGACTCTTCAGGAGCATAAGGCTTACTTCCGTACGGTAATCTTATGATCTTTGAAGTTTCTCCTGAGATCTTGTAAAGAGTATCATTACATGTATCGAACTCTTCTACTGTTGCCTCTGGACTCTGATATAGCTTATGTATATCATGGCTCACACTATGAAACCCTGCCGTATTCCCATCTTTAATAATTCTCTTAACTTCTTCTGGATGTGCCTTCATATTTCCATTTATCATGAAAAATGTGGCATTTACATTATTTTTATTAAGAGTATCAAGTATTTCATTAGTATATTTAGATGGTCCATCGTCTATAGTTATATACGCAATCTTGTCAGGTGTTATACCTGGCCCTTTATAAATTTCATTAGATGCTTTATACACTATTTCACTCAGAGTATCACTTTTTACTATTTTCGTTATTCTGTTATTCTCAACATTAATTGTAGGTGTAGCACTTGTGCTATTGTTTATAATAATGGCTGCAGTTATTAATAATACTATGAGAATAAAACTAACTATTATATACAATATAGTCATTTTTTTTCTATCGTTCATCCCCCAAATCTCCCTCTTTACATAAATAATAAAATATACTCTTTATGTATAGAACTTATGCCTATAAGTTTGACTCATTAAGATTTTTAATAGCTTCTATCTCTTCTATTATTTTGCTCAGATGATAGTTAAATACCGGGCTTTGATTTTCATTTTCTTCCCATTTTATAGTTTCTATCTTATATAATTTTTTTAAATTTTCATGATTTTTTTTATTTATATATAACTTTTTCTCTAGTAATTCTATACATTGCATATGGAAATATATCTCTTTGCATATAGATATTCCCTCTAAAAGTTGTTCTGTATTTACCTTATTTCTACTGTAGTCTAATTCATCTAATAATCTTGAGTACATACGCTCTAACTTATGTAGTTCTTTTTGTACCTTTTCTAGATTGAATTTTTCTTGATGTAATGCCTTAACTTTTAGTGTATGAATTACTATTTTTTCTATCTTTTTAAAGGCAACCATAGTACCTTCTAAATAATCCGGTCTTGCCATTATATAGTTTATTACGACTCCAAATATTACTCCTACAGATGTGTCTATAGCTCTATTTATAGCGTATGCTGCTGGATCACTACTACCAACGCCTAAATGTACTCCAAAAAATGTTATACAAGATACTAATATTGCTGGAGTAAGTTTCAATGTATTACAAGCATAAATCGTAACCATTGTACCTAATCCACATATAACAGGATCTCCAGGGCTAATTAATGCTGATAAAAAACCAACGGTTCCTCCAACTACGGTTCCATATACTCTATTTAGCCCTGACTTCATAGATCCTTTTACAGTATCTTGAACCGAGACTACACATCCTATTGCTGAGAAGAATAAATTTTGAACCAAGTTAGCTGCAATTAATACGCAAAACATTACGGCTATACCTGTCTTTATCGTTCTCATTCCTATTTTTTCAAACTTCACTATGATACCTCCCGATGCTAACATATTGCCTTTTCTGACAATATTTCTTATTACTAATATATTATAATGCATCAGTAATAATATGAATAGTATCTAAACCTTTCTCTGCTGGTAATTATTCTTTGTATTAATAATACTTTTATAAAGTCTTTTGTTTCATTTATTACATCACTATCACTATAATTTGCGCCAGATATCTTACCCTCAATCATATCCTTATATATTTCTTTTTTATATCTTTTAAAAATATCTTCCACTAGTTGCTCAAATACATTCATAGTAGGAAATGGGTGCAATTGTTCGGAATCAGTTTCTCTTAGGATTGTTTCTACATGTCTATTTATATCGTTATATATTTTAGGATAATAACTCTTTGAAATATTTTTACAATACTCATAGTAATTATACATAGTCTCACCTCAATATATTTATTCTAACTAATATATATGATTGCGCTACCTATATTAATACAAAACTTTAAAATTCAACTTACATAGTTAGAAATAAAAAAACTGCCATAAGGCAGTTTCTTATCCAATTTCTATCATCTCTCCGTTGACAGCATATATTATTTTTTCACATACATTAGTTATATGATCTCCGATTCTCTCTAAGTATCTACCTACAAACAGAAGTCTAACACCTTGATTTATAGTCTCTGGTCTTTCATTCATAATTTTTAAGCAATCTACATGTATTTGTTCATATAAGTCATCTACTATATTATCTCTTAATCCTATTTCATAAGCTAAATTTTCATCACTATTTTCTAATGCAGCTCTTGCCTGTTGAAGCATGTAAACACATTCTTTACCCATCTTAGGTATATCAATTAATTCTTTCATATAATCTTCTTGAATTTTTAATGTTTCTTCTGCTATATTTTCTGAATAATCCCCTATTCTCTCTAATTCTATAGCTATATTGCCTAATGCATAAATATATCTTAAGTCTTTTGCCATAGGTTGTTTTAAAGCTATTAATTCTATACTTCTATCTCTTATATATGCTCTTAAATCATCTATTTCATCATCATTTTTTATTACTTTTTTTGAACCTTCTAAATCTTTTCTTACCATACAATCTATAGATGAATCTATTGCTGTTTCACATTTCTCCATCATCTTTATAGTGTAGTTCTTAAGGGTATTTATGTTTAGTTCCATACTATTATTCATAACTATAATAATGCTCCTTTTAGACTATTTTTTATCCAAATCTTCCTGTTATATAAT
>NZ_NOJY02000093.1 GCF_002250835.2 Romboutsia weinsteinii | reverse complement strand
TTACCAAAAACTTCTACAGTAAAGAAGGCGAAGTAGAAGTGCTAAGAGACATCAACTTCTCTCTTAAAGAGGGAGAATAACTTATGGATTATGGGAATTTAGAAATATGTATCTTAAGGAATTATCAGGATTAACTGACAAAGAGTTGCTCTTATTGTGATTCAAATTCTGAAAAAGTATATTCGAGATATTTTTATAATAATCAATATAAGCCCTAAGTCAATATCCACGACTTAGGGCTTATATTGATTATTATTTTAATTAGATTCAAATACTGTTTGATTATTTATTTCTGTTTGGAGTGCTTTTAATCCCCTTAATACCAAATTTCTTCTTATTTTCTTGCTATCTACATCACTTAAAGTTGGATTCCCTAGTGGATATGGTATACCTATTGCTGGCACTATTCTATTTGCACCTATCGTTAAAGATATTGGTACTACTGTACATATGTGAACTACAGCAATTCCTGCCCTTTCTATTTCTTTTACCATCGTTGCACCGCAACGTGTACAAGTACCTCACGTAGAAGTAAGTATAACAGCTTTAACACCATCTGCTACTAATTTCTTAGCAAAATCTTCTCCAAAACTTTTAGCATTTCCAACACTTGTTCCCGTACCTGTTGTAGTTACAAAATAGTTAGCTAACTCTCCTATTACACCTTCTTTTTCTAACTCTCTTAAAACATCAAGTGGAACTACTAAGTTAGGGTTTTCTAGCACATAAGCTCTATCATATCCTCCATGTATTGTTGTGAAATCATCTTTTGACATAGAGTCCATTCCTGTTAAATCATATATACCATACTTTGTAGCACTTGAAGATTCTATTCTATCTGGATTATCAATTGGAACTATACCTCCTGATGTAACTAATGCAACCTTTACTTTTGATATATCAGCTATTGCTTTAGCAGGATCAACTCTATCAAACTCTGGCATAGGATACTCTGTTATATAGTTTTGTTTATTCATTTTTCTAACTAACATTTCTACTGCTCTTTCAGAACCCCTTAGTTCATGGAAGTAGTTAATTCTTATTCCTCTTTGAATATAACCTTCAACCTCTGGTGGCCCTACTTCTTCGCCTTTTGCTAACTTTATACCAATACTTGCCATTTTAGGAATAGATTTTCTTAAATCTGCTGCTGAATTTTTAGTTGATACTATATATAAGTCAATCTTAAACATATCAGCGCCTGGATTTTCAACATACATACCTGTAACTACAGGTATATTTAATTCTTCTTCAACTTTTTTACATATACTACCACAAGCAACTCCGTATCTACCTGCATTAAAAGCTGGTCCTGCTATAAATAAGTCTGGTCTTTCCTCTTTTATCATTTCCAATAATACGTTACTAGCTTCTTCAATATTTTCTCCAAAATATGAGTCTCCACAGATTACAGTTGCTACTATTTCAGCTTCCTCACCTAATGACTTTTGAAGAGCTATTCCAGGACCTACTACTCCGACTCTTTTTTCAGGTTTTATATCAGCTTTTTCTTCTCCTCCAATTCCCGCAAAGAAATTGTTTATATAGTGAACTACTCTTAATTTACTCATAAAATTCCCCCCTATTTTTAATATTAATAGTATCTAGCTGCTAGGTGGTTGTATCCATTTGCTATGGTAGAAGCTATGATTATTTGAATCTCTGCATACATACTTCCATCTTCTTCAATACAACCTTTATATCCACCTATCATCATCTCTACATACTCTAAAGTACCTATTACTTTATCCATAGCTGGGAAATGTACTACTAAATTACCTTGACCACAAGATACTAATGCATCAGCTTCTTTAGTTGCATCTGCTACTGATTGACTCTTTCCATCTTTTCCAGGGAACTCATCTGTTATTAATACAACATCACAACCTGCATTAGTACACTTTTTACAGTTCATCATTAAGTCTGTATCTGGATTTCCATATCCTTCTTCTGTTATGATAATTCCATCTACACCTAAGTATTCAGCTAACTTTGCAACCATGTCAGAACTTCTTTCTTTATCCATTAAGAACACATTTTCATTAGTTAATATAACTCCTACAAAGTTTAAATCTTTTCCATGTCTTTTGTATAAGTCTTCTATAACTGGGTTGTTTAAGTGATGGAAAGTAGTTACCTTATCACAAGGTGCAACACAATTTCCTGATATTATAGCTCCGTCCATTATTTCTGTTGGATACATAAATGTAGGAACCATTTGCTTAACATCTACTCCATAGTAGTAAGTATCATGTAAAAGCCCTTGAGATTGTAACATGTGAACATAAGCTACTGTAGGAAGATTTTCGTATTCTTTTATCTGCTTTGCTAATGGTTTTGTTTCGTATGTTACTATTTCATCTGGCTCTACTCCTTTACCTGCCTGCCCTATATATGTAGCAACTTTAAGACCTGCTATTCTTGCAGCTGCCTCATAGCTATGAGTTTCTAAATTTTCCTTAGGTTCTACTACAACACAAATATTGTTTGTATTTGAAAATGGTGTATACTTTGCAGTTGGTCCGCTCATGTCAATTATACCTTCTTGAAAGCCTACTATACTACCGCAAGTTACTACACAAGCTCCAACTAATGCATGAGTTCTTCCCTCTCCTACTGTTTTAACTTTACTTATAATCCCTGGAAATATTCCACCTTCAGAATCTACTTTAACTCTTGGCTCTATAACATCTTTTACTGGAGCAATTCTAATTGACTCACCCGGTCTAGCTAACTCAACTTTAACTTCTTTTATTCGTTCATCTTCTAATACTAATCTCTCAACTTCATCTTTATTTACATACAGAGTTGATTCTACTACCTTAGTTTCTGTTCCAAATTGTACATCATTTATGAATATTTTACCTAATTCTAACTTCATTAAAATACCCCCTTTTGTTTATATGATATCTTTTTGCTATTTTTAGGTATTAATCTTTCACCTTAAATCCTTCATAACATAGTGCATATGGCTTTGGTTTAATGTATTTTCCCTTACCTTTTCTACCTACAAATTTTCCTCTTTGTGCTACAAGGCTACCACGTAAAAATACTTTATCAGCTATACCATATCTTTCAAATCCTTCAAAAGCTGCATAATCTGTTCCTTCATAACTATCTGCATGTGTAATAGTTCCTCTATAAGAAGGATCATATATTACAATATCTGCATCTGAACCTGGAAGTATAGCTCCTTTTTGAGGATATAATCCTACTATTTTTGCAGGTTTAGTTGCAAATATATCTACAAATCTTTGTTTTGAAATTTTTCCTTTTTCAACACCTTGAGTCCAAAGCATAACCATTCTATCTTGTACACTAGGACAACCATTAGGAATTTTTGCAAAATTATTAAGTCCATCTTTTTTCTTTTCAAATCCGCCTTTAACAGCTGCATGATCTGAACCTACAGCAAGCAAGTAGTTGTTTTTTATTGCATCCCACATAGCATCAATATGTTCATCTGTTCTAAGTGCTGGTGAGCATACATATTTAGCGCCTTCAAAGTTTGGTTTTTCTAAAAAGGATTGATTTAGAGTTAGATAATGAGTACAAGTTTCTCCATATACTGGTAATCCTTTTTCATTAGCAACTTTAATATGCTCCATCGCTCCTTTTGATGAAACATGAACTACAAATAAAGGGCATCCAGCAAGTTCTGATAGATAAATAGCTCTTTGTGTAGCTTCATCTTCAACAATAGGAGGTCTTGAATATGCATGATAAACTGGTTCAGTTTTACCTTCAGATAATAACTGATTTTGAAGAGTATATACCATATCTCCATTTTCAGCGTGGACCATAATAGTTATTCCATAATCCTTAGCTATTTGCATACCTTTAAAAATTAAGTCATCTGGTACCATAAAAGGAGTGTACTTATATGCCATAAAAAATTTAAGAGTTGTAATACCTGCATCAACCATCTTAGGAATTTCATCTAGTAAGCTTTCATTTGTATCCATAACCATTCCATGGAATGAATAGTCAGATGATGATTTTCCCTCTGCAAATTCTTTATTTTGTATATCAATAGATTCAATTATACCCCTACCTTTAATTTGAGGAGCAAAGTCAACTATAGTAGTTGTTCCACCTACAAGTGCAGCATGAGATGTTTCAAAAGAAAGTGTAGCAAAAGACCCCATATGAACGTGTTCATCTACTCCACCTGGAATTACATATTTACCAGTAGCATCTATTACCTCATGACCGTCCTCACATAAGTTTAGACCAATTTCTATAATTTTTTCTTCTATAAATATATCTGAAACAAATTCGTCATTAGCTGATAAAATTGTACCATTTTTAATAATTATACCCATACACATACCTCCTATTTAAAAATTACTTAGATCACTTGGCAAGTTCTCATCCCGTTTCTAAAATTTGAAAAGGAGGCACTTTATATTATGGCCTCCTATGTTAGTAAATTATTTGTTATTTACTTTTAATTCTATTTATTGTCAGACTTTCTAGCTGCTTTAGTATATACACTTGAGTCTATTCCTTCTAAGTACTCAACAACTTCCTCAACAGAAACAACATCACAGAATTTAGCTTCCATATCAAATAAATTCCACTCAATAACTCCAGGAACTCTATCCCCAACAGTTCCTCTTGGAACTATAGTTTTAAATCCGTATCCAGTAGAATCCATTACAGTATGTCTAACACATGCACAAGAAGTAGCTCCCATTACTATTAAAGTATCTACACCTAAATAATTAAGTGTTTGAGCTAAATGAGTTCCAAAGAAGTTAGATGCATATTTTTTATGTATAACTGGCTCTTCTGGTCTTGGTTTTAATTTAGGATCTATTTCCATCCATTCAGAATTAATATCAAGAGCACTCATAGGTATTTTTTCATCCCATCTTGGAAGATCCCATTGTGCATCTCCAACATATCCAGTTGTAGTATGAAATATTGGTACTCCAGCTTTTCTTCCAGCATCTAAAACTTTAAGAGATTCTGCACAAACTTCTTCAGCTTTGTCACAAGTGAATGGGTGACCTTCGCTCATCCAAGCCTTAGCCATATCTACAGTTGTTATAGCTGGTGCTTTACCATAACCCATCTTTCTCATGAATCCTCTTTCTTTGTAAACTTCCCTAGCTTCATCAAATGCCTTTCTTAATAGTTCCTCATCAAATTGATAATTATCAACAAATTTAAAATCCTTATTCTTCATAATAAAATATTCCCCCCTGTTTATTTTAAGGAATTTTCCTTTGTCCTTATATATAGCAAGGTTCATGCCAAAAATAAATAAGGTTGAAAACTAAGCTATAAAGCTATTTTTCTGTTATAGGATAATAATTCGTTTGCAATTTTGCAAATGAATTAAACTATATTGCCTCTTATTCATTAATATTGTAGTTTTATTATAATTGCAAAAGGAAATCTTTTTTTGCATTTTTGCAAATAAAATATAAATTTATCCAAAGTTTATATAGAATATAATTTTTTATATTTTTCATTTTATGTAAATTTTAATTTATACTTATTCATTTTTCTTGATAATGTAGAGTAGTGTATTCCCAAAACTTCTGAGGCTTCTTCTAAGGTGTGATATTTTGAAATTGTATCTTCTAGTATTGTTTTTTCATATAATCCCATAAGATGATTTAGTTTTTCTTTCTTTATAAGAAAGCTACCACTTTTATAATCAGAAATCATTATTTGTGATAAAATTTTTCCAGGTATCATTTCCACTTCTATTGTCTTTTCACTTAAAATAAATAGATATTCCACTAAATTTTCAAGTTCTCTAACATTTCCAGGATAATCATATCTTAAAAGATAATCCATAGCTTCTTTAGATATCTCTTTATTTACCTTATACTTGTTGTTAAGCTTTTTAATAAAATATTTTATAAATACGTCTATTTCTTCATGCCTTTCTCTAAGAGGAGGTATTATAATTGGAAAAACATTAAGTCTAAAGTAAAGGTCTTGTCTAAATGTTTTGTTTTTAACTTCCTGTTCCAAGTTTCTATTTGTAGCTGCAATGACTCTTATATCAAGTTTAATACTATTTTTTCCACCGATTCTAGTGATTTCTTTTTCTTGAAGAGCACGAAGTAATTTTGATTGTACTGGTAATTCTAATTCTCCTATCTCATCAAGAAATAAAGTACCGCCATTTGCAAGTTCAAAAAATCCTACTTTACCATTAGTAGAAGCTCCTGTAAAAGCTCCTTTCTCATATCCAAAGAGTTCTGATTCAAATAATTCCTTTGGTATTGCTGCACAGTTTACTTTTATAAATATATTATCTTTTCTTAAACTTTGGCTATGAATATACTTACTTAATACTTCTTTTCCTGTACCTGACTCACCATATATCATAACTGTTGAATCAAACATTGCTACTTTAGAAGCAAGATTTTCTGTATTTTTCATTGCTTTACTTGTAAATATATAATCTTCACTTTTATTTATTAAGTTTTTTAAATTTCTTATCTTTTGATTTGCTTTTTTTTCTTTATCAATATATTCCTTAATCTCTTCTTTTAACTTTTCCAGATCTTCAATATCTCTAGTATTATTTATGACTCCTATTATTTTTCTGTTATTATCAAAAATAGGCTTTGCAGAACTAATAGCTGACTTTCCAGTTATATATCTATGTGTTGTAGAAATGGACTTTCCATTCTTTAAAACTTCTAAAGATATTGCTTTATTTATAATTCCATTATTTAAAAGAGTTAAAAGATTCTTATTTATAATATCATCTTTTTTTAAACCTGTAATATCTTCATACTGTGAATTTACATATATTATATTTCCTTCTCCGTCTGTAATTAATATTCCATCATAAGATGAGTCAATGGCATACTTATAAAAGCTACTATTCAATATTCACTCCTCCTTTATTACTGATAACTATTTATAAATTATCAACTTCATAATTTATTCTATTTAATAAACATCTTATCCTCTAGCTATAAACGATATTATCTAAGGTTAGAACAAATTACGTAAATTATTTTGCTTCATTAAGTAATATAATTAACAATCCTAAACTGGTACAAATCCTCTTCAAATTTAATACTATATACTATGCAAGGAATTTCACAGGGGGTGACATCATGCAAACAA
>NZ_NOJY02000092.1 GCF_002250835.2 Romboutsia weinsteinii | reverse complement strand
AGATGTGTATAAGAGACAGCTCATATACAGTATCTTTAGTTCTAGATGACGTTGTAGTATATATGTTATCTATATATATTTCTTTGAAAAAAGTCGTAATTTTGTCTATCTGCTTTTTTCCTTCTATACTTACTTTACTGTCAATATGACCTGATAATCTATTATTTTGATTATCTTCTGTAAGTGCATGTCTAACTAGTATCAATCTTGTCACACTATCACCTCTAGTGTTTTATATGGATAATAACAAGTACGTATGAAGTAGGAACAATAGCTCTGAAATCTCTATAGTACATCCTAGTATGTCACCTGTTACCCCATCAATTTTTTTATAAATATGTTTTTTAAATAAATTACCAAATATCATTACAGATATTATAGATCCTATGATTTTTACTATCATAATATAATCAGCTGCAAATACAAATTTACCTACTGATGATATTAATACAACCGTATATATAGTAGCTATTATAAACATACTTTTACTTGCCTTACCTATAAATAGATTACCCATGCCATTTTTTCTAGGTGTAACAGTTTTATACATCATTACCATTACTCCCAATCTTGCTACAGCTGGCATAAATATTACAGTCCATAAGTATCCACTATTTATTAAGCTGTATATAAAACCTATTTTCATCAGTACTAAAAATAAAATAGCTAAAAGAGAGTTAGTTCCAAGTCTAGAATCTTTCATAATTTCTAGCATTCTATCTTTATCTCTATTACTATATATAGCGTCAAAAGTATCTCCAAGACCATCTATATGCAACCCTCCTGTCAAAACTACACTTGCCAGAGTGATTAATATAGATACTATAAATGGATCAAATACTTGAATGCTTGCTATTCCAGTTATATATAATAATATTCCTATTACAAAACCTACTAGAGGAAAGTATACTATTGATTTATGAAAATCTTCATCAAATCCTAAATTTAAATTTATAGGTATCCTAGTTAAAAACTGTAATATTAAAATAAATCTCTTCATAAACTAACCCTTCACTTTCATAGGTATCCCACTTACTACGAAGTATACCTCATCACTTCTTGATGATATCTGCTGATTAATTCGTCCAACAATATCAGAATATATTCTACTAAGCTTATTAGCTGGTACTACACCCATACCAAGCTCATTAGTTACTACAACAAAGTATAAATTTGTTTTTTCTACTTCATTAAAAAGTTTATTTACTTGCTTTTTTATATAATCTTCTAATTCATTAATGTCTTCTGAAGTAGCCTCATCAATCTCTATACCATATGTAAACATTAAGTTATTTACTAATAATGTAACACAATCTAAGATAACTGTCTCATGTTCTTTAGATATATTGTCAATTATTGAATAAATATCTTTATAAATCTCATAAGTTCTCCAGTTTTGTGGTCTACTTTCCTTATGTTTTTTTACTCTATCCTTCATTTCATCATCAAATGGTATTGATGTAGCTATGTAAGCTGTAGAGTTATTTCTGTTTATACATAGTGACTCTGCAAAATTGCTCTTTCCAGATCTTGCTCCACCTGTTACCAAAATGATTTTACTCATGCTTATTCTCCTTGCTCAAGCTTCTATTTAACTACTTATCTTCCCATGTCAATTTCATCAAAGGTTCCCATGTTCTTATAAGTAAAGTTTGAAGCTTCTATTATATTAAATGCCAAAGCTGCACCGCTTCCTTCACCAAGTCTCATGTCCATGTTTAGTACAGGACTTAATTTTATAATGTCTAAAGCTCTTTGAGTACCCGTTTCTGCAGATAAATGAGATGCTATCATATAATCTACAGTCTTAGGATTAATTGTGTATGCTATTAGAGCTGCTGCATATGATATAAATCCATCTATTACAACAGGTATTCTATTCGCACTGCATCCTAATATTACACCTGCCATAGCACCTATTTCAAACCCTCCAACTTTTTGAAGTACATCAACTCCATCAGATGGATCTGGATTGTTTATTTCTATTGCTTTTCTTATTACATCTGCTTTGTGCTTTAACTTTTCTTTTTTCAATCCTGCACCTATACCAGTAACTTCTTGAGGATCACATCCAGCAATTGCAGAAATTATAGCTGTACTAGGTGTCGTATTTCCGATACCCATCTCGCCTATACCTATAATCTTATAGTCATCTTCTATACATTTTTCAGCTATTTCAATTCCTATCTCTAAGCATCTTACTGCTTCTTGTCTAGTCATAGCTGGACCTTTTGCCATGTTAGATGTTCCTTTTCTTATCTTATAATCTAGTACACCTTCTAATTTCTCATCACAGTTTATACCTACATCTACTGCAACTATATCTGCTCCTACAAATTTACAAATAGTACCTACCCCACATAATCCTTTTGCAAAGTTAGGGAACTGTAATACTGTAATATTTTGTGGATCCGGAGCAACACCTTCTTCGTAAACACCATGATCACCTGCAAATGCAATTATTGCCTTTTTAGATGTATCAAAATATTTACTTTCATATATTCCAGCTAATTGTATACAAATATCTTCCATTTTACCAAGACTACCAGCTGGTTTTATAAGCCTATCTAATCTTTGCTTAGCTTGATTCATAGAACTCTGGTCTAAAGAATATATATTTCTTGATATACTTTCTAATAAACTCATCTTTTCTTTCCCCTCATAATTAATATAGGGATATCTCATATAAATGAATTTGTTTAAATCATCTATAGAATGAGACATCCCTTTTCAAAATACTATTTCACGTGATAACATACACAAAGTTAGCTCTAAAATAATTGTTGTCTCTTTTAAAAAAATTCTACATTTCTTCAAAATACCCTTTTATATTCTTTATAAAATGACAATATATTTAAATTTTTTATAGATTATGAGCTATCTTTAATGCTTCATAACTTGCATTTATAGTATAGTCTATATCCTCGTCAGTATGAGCGTTTGATAAGAACATCGCTTCAAATTGAGTAGGTGCAAGAAGTACTCCTCTACTTAATAGTTCTTCAAAGTATTTATTAAATTTAGGTACGTCACATCTTGTTACGTCGTCATAATTATTTATAGGACCATTTGTAAAGAATAAGCAAACTAAAGACCCTGCTCTATTTACTGTATAATCTAATCCAAGCTTTTCTACATTAGCTTTTAGACCTTCTTCTAATCTTATCGCTTTTCTTTCTAACTCTTCATAAATCTCCGGTCTATCTCTTAATATTTCTAAGTTCTTTTTCCCCATATGCATTGCTAGAGGATTTCCTGATAATGTTCCGGCTTGATACACAGGTCCAACTGGAGATACCATACTCATGATTTCTTTCGTTCCACCATAAGCACCAACAGGTAATCCTGCACCTATTATCTTACCAAAACAAGCCATATCTGGTTTAATTCCAAAGTATCCTACTGAACTACTGTAGTTTAATCTAAATCCAGTTATTACTTCATCAAATATTAGTACTGACCCATACTCTTTAGTTATATCTCTTAATAATTGTAAAAATTCTTGAGTACCTGGAACTACACCCATATTTCCTGCTACAGTTTCAACTATTATAGCTGCTATCTCATGACCTTGTTCTTTAAATATTGTTCTTACTGCATCTAAATCATTGTATCTACATACTAAAGTATCTTTTACAACATCATTTGGAACCCCAGGGCTTGTAGGAACTCCATAAGTTATTAATCCAGAACCTGACTTAACTAATAACGCATCTGAGTGACCATGATAACACCCTTCAAACTTTAGTATTTTATTTCTATTTGTATATGCCCTAGCAACTCTCAAAGCACTCATCGTTGCTTCTGTACCTGAGTTTACCATACGTACTTGGTCTATTGCAGGATATGCTTCAACTATAAGTTTTGCCATTTCTACTTCTATTGCTGTTGGTACTCCATAGCTTGTACCTCTTTTAACTACTTCTTCAATTCCTTCTACAATTTCTTTTGGACTATGACCTAGCATAAGCGGTCCCCAAGAACATATATAGTCTATATACTCATTTCCATCTACATCATATATTCTACTACCTTCAGCTCTATCTATAAAAACAGGATCTAATCCCACTGATTTAAAAGCTCTTACCGGGCTATTAACTCCTCCAGGAATATATTTAGTTGCTTCATTATATATTTCTAATGATTTCTTATTATTCATATGTGTGTCCTCCTAAGATTAAATATTAAATAATTCTTCAATTAAATTTATGTACTCTTCTTGTTTACCTTTATCCTTAACTTGCTTTAAATTGATTATGGGCTCCCTTATAAGCCTTTTTAGCGCTGATGTCATCATTTTATCAATGATTTTTTGTTCTTTAGAAGTAAGGTCAATCTTTCTAAAAATATAATCTAGAGTATCTTCCCTAATTTCTACACATTTATCATTTAGTGATTGTATAGTAGGATCAATATGAATAGAATCTATCCACTCTATAAATTCATCTATTTTATTACATATTGTATAATTTGCAATTTGAGCTAATTCTTTTCTTTTTTTGTCATTCTTATCTTGAATATTCTTTAAATCATCTATATCGTATACATTTATATTGTCTAATTCATTTAATTTTGGGTCTATGTCTCTAGGAAGTGCTATATCCATCATATATATTTTATTTAAAGTTTGAGGTATATGTTCATTTTTTATAACTAGATGAGGTGATGAGGTCGCACTTATTACTATATCTGATTTTTCAAGTATTTTATATCTATCTTCATATGCCACAGGAATAACATTTTTATATTGATCTTTTAACTCTATACTTTTTTCATAACTACGGTTTGCTAAATATATAGTATTTACTTTATCTTCTTCTAAATGCCTCATAGCAAGTTTACTCATTTTACCAGTGCCTACCACTAATACATTTTTACCTTCTAAGGTACCTAACTTTTCCTTTAGATATTTTACCGCAATATAACTTATCGATAATGGCTGCTGTGATATTTTAGTAGTATTCTTAATATCTTTTGCAGTAGTTATAGCTTCTCTGAACAGTTTATTAAATATTTTTTTGCTAGATCCAAGATGCATAGAGAAATCATGTGCATCTTTTACTTGTCCAAGTATTTGGTCTTCTCCTATTACTATTGAATCTAATCCTGCTGTAACCTTGAATAAATGCTCTATAGCATTTTTATTAGTTTTAGAAAATAAAAATGTCTTTATTTTCGGCTCATTAAAAAATTTTTCATAAAAATCCTTAACCGTATCGACCTTTTCCTGTATATTTTCAGAGTGTATATATATCTCACTCCTATTACATGTAGATAGTATTACTACTTCTTCAATGCCTTTATCTAGTAAATAATTTATGGCCTCAATCTTTTTTGTGTCTGTAAATGATACGCCTTCTCTTATATTTATCGGAGCTAAGTTATGATTAACCCCTACCACTCCTATATTCATGACTCACCTCCAAACGATATTTATACCTTGACTATTTATTTACTCTTTATAGTATAACGCTCATTCTAGGCTTTGTAAATTTTTTAAATAACATAATTTGCTAAGTACAAAATCTATCTCATGTAATTACTATAATAAATTAATTTTTTATATAAAAAATATGGTACTTATAATACTATAAATACCATACTCTTGAGTTTACTTTATTTATTTATTTTAGATTCAACAAATTTTATTACATCATCGGGGATTAGCTTTGTTTTCTCATATCCAACTCCACCATTAGATAAATCAAACATTGCAACTTTTCCACCATCAAAGTTACCATCTAATAAATCTTTTATCGTAAGTTCTACACCAGTTCCTACATTTTTTAATGCAGACGTTAGTATTGTATCTGGCAATATATAATTTTGTGGCATATCTACCGCAACTAATAACTTATCTAGCTCTTGTCCTGCTTCGTAAGCACCTGCATTTACTCCGCCTCCTGCTGTAAATATAATATCTGCTCCATCACTAAACATTTTATTAGCTATAGCTTTACCTTTTGATGCATCAGTAAATGAATTTGCATATTGTATCAATAATGTTGAATTTGGATTTGCTTCTTTTAAACCTTTTTCATACCCTACTGCAAAGTTACTAACTGAAGGAATATCCATTCCTCCTATAAATCCAAATCTACTTGAAGTACTTACTTTTCCCGAAATCAATCCTACCAAGTATCCCGCTTCTTCTTCATTGAAAAGTATTGGTCTTACATTTTTAGGTATATTTTCATAATTACCATCAATTATAGCAAACTTCTGCTCTGGATAGTTTTCAGACGCTTCCTTTATAGTATCAGCCAAATTAAATCCTACCCCTATTATTAAGTCCGCACCTTTATCTACAGCCTCTTCTACATTTGTTTTATATTCACTTTCTTGATTGCTTTCTATGTAGTTTACTTTTACTCCATATTTTTCTTCTGCTTTTTTTGCACCTTCCCATGCTGATTGATTGAATGATTGGTCGTTTACTCCACCCTTATCTAGAATTAAACTTATCATTAATTTATCGTCTTTATCATTTTCTTCGTTATTTTGTTTAGGCGTACATCCAGCAAGTGCACCTATTCCTATCGATATTGTTAACATTAGTGCCAGTAATTTCTTCTTCTTCATTTTAATCTCCTATAATATTTTTTGTCCTTACACAAATCTATATATAGTGGTGCTAGTTAGCATTAAACACTATATATAGATTGTATGTGCAAAAAAATTCCCCTTAATTATCTTAAGGAGATTCCTTATAATGACTTATTAAGATTATCAAATTTATATAAAATAGTCAAATAGCCTTAATATATTGGAAATACTATGTGGATAATTTCAACATAAGTATTACCAACATATCTAATCTTGTCAAAATTTTTTTAATTTTTAAATATCAATAAGTATAGATTTTTGTATAAAAAAAGATTACGTGGCTACGTCTTACTCTCCCAGGCAGTTGCCCACCAAGTACCATCAGCGCTAGAGAGCTTAACTTCTGTGTTCGGAATGGGAACAGGTGTATCCTCTCTGCTATTGTAACCACATAATCTCTTATGCTTAATATTTCTATTAAGTTATTTAGAGTTAATACTCTAAAAACTGCAAACATTTAATTTAATAATCATTTTAAATTGGTCAAGTCCTCGACCTATTAGTATCGATAAGCTACATACATTACTGCACTT
>NZ_NOJY02000091.1 GCF_002250835.2 Romboutsia weinsteinii | reverse complement strand
GGAGTGTACACAGCAGGTGCGGCTCAAAGATTTAGTAATATGGATGGTTATATGGTAGGTAAAGAAATAGTTATATATGGATCAGGAGATATCGGTTTAATAATGGCTAGGCGTATGACTTTAGAAGGTGCTAAGGTAAAAGCGGTAGTAGAGATAAATCCTCATTCAAGCGGATTAACAAGAAATATAGTTCAATGCCTAGACGATTTCGATATACCGCTTAAGTTAAGTACATCTATAAGTTATATTCATGGAAAGGATAGAGTAAGTGGAGTAACTCTTACAAATTTGGACGAAAATAGAAATCCTATAGCAGGAAGTGATGAGCGTATAGATTGTGATACAGTGTTATTATCTGTAGGACTAATACCAGAAAATGAACTTAGTGTAGAAGCAGGAGTAAATCTTGATATTAAAACAAGTGGACCAATAGTAAATAACACTATGGCAACAAATATAGATGGTGTATTTGCTTGTGGTAATGTTGTTCATGTTCATGATCTTGTTGATTTTGTAACTAAAGAAAGTAAAATAGCAGGAAAGAATGCAGCTCTATATTGTTTAAATACATTAGAACAAAATAAAACTGTAGATACTATAGCTGGTAAAGGTATAGGATATATAGTTCCACAGCACATAGATATAAATAGTAAAGAAGATGTTAACTTGTTTATGAGAGTACAAAATATATGCCAAAACAAAAAGTTAGTGGTAAGAAGTGGAGACAATATTGTTTTAGAAAAGAAGAGATTGCATATGATACCGTCTGAGATGGAAAGTATTAATTTAAAATATGATACATTAAAAAATATTACAGGTAATATTTCTGTAAGTGTTGAGGAGGTTTAGATATGAATGCATTAGATTGTCTTGCGATTTCTTATGAAGATGATGAACTATTAAAGTCAAATAAAACTGAGCTAACTTGTATAGTTTGTCCTATGGGATGCCATTTATATGTAGAGAAGGTTAATGACCATTATAAAGTAGAGGGTAATACATGTAGAAGAGGAGAAAAGTATGCAGTAGAGGAGTTAACTAATCCTAAAAGAGTGATAACTACAACTGTAAAACTAAATAATTCTTACTTAAATTTGTTGCCTGTTAAAACAGAAGATTCAGTACCAAAAGGTATGATTTTTGAAATTATGGAAGAACTAGATAAAGTAAATGTAACTGCACCTATTAAGATAGGGGATATTATAATAGAAAATGTTTTAGGTACTGGAGTAAATGTTATAAGTACTAAAACTATAGAATGCAATAATAAGTACTAAATTTAATATAGCATTAACTATTAGTTATAGTAATAATTTAGTATTGTGATTAATAATAAAAAAACTGGCACTATATAAGTGTCAGTTTTTTTATTATTTAAGCTTCTGATCCAGCTAAAACTTCTGATTTTTTTAGTGTTACATATTTTTCAAGTCCTTCTTTAAGAAGTATAGCAGCTCTATGAAGATCCTTTTCGTTAAGTATGTAAGCAAGTCTTACCTCGTCACGACCTAGTCCTTCGGTAGCATAGAATCCTTCAGCTGGACATGGCATAACCGTTTCATTTTCATCGCTAAATTCATTAAGCATCCAAACTACAAATTCTTCAGCATTTTCAACTGGTAACTTAGCTACTATATAAAATGCGCCAGTTGGTTTTTTACATATAACTCCGTCAACTTTCATCAACTCATCATATAATACATCTCTTCTTTTTCTATATTCATTATTAACTTCTTTAAAATAAGAAGTAGGAGTTTTGTACAATTCAACAGCACCTATTTGCTCTAATGTAGCAACACAAAGTCTACCTTGGCAAAGCTTAAGTATTTGTGATATAAGTCCTGTATTTTTACAGGCTATAGAACCTATTCTTGCACCACATGCACTGTATCTTTTTGAAACACTATCTATTATTACAACTCTATCTTCGATCTCTTCAATATTTCCAAAACTTGTATATTCTAAGCCATCATATACAAACTCTCTATACACTTCATCCGCTATTATCCATAAATCGTTTTCCTTAGCTATCTGTGCAATCATATCAATCTCAGCTCTAGTGTAAACTGTACCAGTAGGATTACCTGGATTAGATAATAATATAGCTTTTGTATTTGGATCTATTCTAGATAATATTTCTTCTTTACTAGGTAAATGGAAGCCTTCTTCAGCTTTAGTAGTTATAGGTTTAACTGTAACATTTGCACACTGAGAGAATCCATTATAATTAGTATAGAATGGCTCTGGGGCAAGGATATTGTCACCTGGGTCACAAACTGCCATTATAGTGAAAAGTAAGGCTTCACTACCACCATTAGTAATCAATATTTGACTATCATTAAAATGCATATCATAAGTAGTATAATAGTCCCTAATAGCATGGATTAACTCTGGAATACCAGGTGATACTGCATACTCTAATACTTCACTATCAAAATTTTTAACTGCATCGAAGAATCCTTTAGGTGTTTTGATATCTGGCTGACCTATATTTAAATGATATACCTTAGTTCCCCTTGATTTTGCATCTATTGCATAAGGAACTAGTTTTCTAATTGGAGATTCTTGCATAGAGCTTAATCTCTTTGAATATTTCATTTAAAATACCCCCTATAATTTTACATTATTAAATTAATTTTGGAAATAATTGCTATCAATATTATAGTAGCACAGTAAATATTAAAAATCATTATAAACAAATAATATATAATGAAAATATGATTAGATAAAATGACAATATATAAAAAAAATTGATATAATATAAGGTAGGTAAAATAGACATTATGGAGGTATAAAATCATGAATTTTATAACATGTGAAGAGCTTATATCAAAATTAGAAGAAAATAAATATATAGTAATAGACTGCCGTTTTGATTTGATGAATAAAAGTTATGGTAAAGAGTCTTATGAAAAAAATCATATAGTTGGAAGTTTTAGACTTGATATGGAGGACGACTTAACATCAGAAGTAAAAGAACATGGGGGCAGACACCCATTTCCTGATTTAGAAATATTAAAAATAAAGTTAGACAACATTGGAATAAACAATGATAGTGAAATAGTACTATATGATGATGGAGAGATAGCTGGGGCTGGTAGAGCATGGTCTTTACTAAAATACATGGGCCATGAGAAGGTTTATGTTTTAGATGGTGGAATTAAAGAGTATATAAGAAATGGTGGAAAAGTTAGTAGCGAAGTAAATGTTGATGTAGAAGCTAGTAATTATGAAGTTAATGTAAACAAAGATTACATATGTGATGTTAATTATATAAAAGAAGCTATAAAAAATAATAAGTCACTAATTATAGACTCAAGAGAATATAAAAGATACATAGGAGAATTTGAGCCTATAGATAAAATAGCTGGGCACATTCCTACAGCAGTAAATTATTTCTATGGTGATGTATTAAAAAATAATGAATTTGGGAATCCTGTTATGAAAAGTAAAGAAGAACTAAAAAAACACTTTAAAGAAATAGATGGTTATGATGAAGTTATATTATATTGTGGTTCAGGTATTACTGCAACAGTAAATAGTATAGCACTAGCTGAGATAGGTTTAAAACATAAGATATATGCTGGTAGTTATAGCGATTGGGTATCTTATAAGGAAAATACTGTAGATACTCTATAAATATTATGTATTTAATAAAAGGGGGCTTAAATTGTGAAAGAATTAAGAGTTGATTCTATTACTAACGATCTAGTAATACTAGCATATGATAGAGCTAAAAGACCACTAGACAAGGTCAAAGTAGAAATAGAAGAAGAAATAACTAATGAATACGAAAAAGAGTGCCCTTTTTGTAGAGAAAATGAAAACCTTACTACTGAAGAAACCTCAAGAATTGAGATTAATAATAAATGGATTACAAGGTCTGTATATAATAAATATCCTATAATAGACAATCTAAATGAATGTATATATGGGGAACATGAAGTTATAATAGATACGTATAGACATAATGGTAGTTTTTTTAATATGAGCTATGAAGAGTATGAGGCTTTATTTAAGATGTATAAAGATAGATACCAAGCTTTAAAAGAAGATAAAAAAATTGAATATATAACAATTTTTAAAAACTTTTTAAGAAAGGCAGGTGCATCGTTAGCTCATCCTCACTCACAAATTATGTCGCTTTCTTTAATACCTCCAGAGGTAAAAAATGAAATAAGCGTTGCAAAAGAGTATTACGAGAAAAATGGTAATTGCCTATATGAAAATATAATATCTAATGAAATTAAAGAAAAGAAAAGAATAATTCATAATGGTAGCAAATTTTTAGTAATAGCTCCATATGCAAGTAAATATAGTGGTGAAATAAGAATATTTTTTAAAGAAAAGATTAGATTTGAAGAAATTTCAGAAGAGGATATAAAAGAGTTATCTATTATAGTAAAAAAATTATTTGAAAATATTTATAATGTTAATGGATATTCACCTTTTAATATGTGTATTCATACTCACCCGCTTAAATGTAGCTCTGAAAAATATTTTAATGTACATATTCATATAATTCCTAGGAAGTTTAACTTTGGAGGATTTGAAGTTGGGTCAGATATGTATGTATCATCTAGTGAACCTGAGGCTTTAGCGCAAAAAATCAAGTTTGACTAAGAAAATAATTGGGTAAGATAAAAATATAAAAATTAAACTACTTAGGAGGCATCATGAAGTTTATATCATGGAACGTTAATGGATTAAGAGCTTGTGTGGGCAAAGGATTTTTAGATTATTTTAAATCAGTAGATGCTGATATACTTTGCTTACAAGAAACTAAGCTTCAAGAAGGACAAATAGATTTAGAATTAGAAGGATATCACCAATACTGGAACTATGCAGTAAAAAAAGGTTACTCAGGAACTGCAATATTTACAAAACAAGAGCCTTTAAGCGTAGCATACGGTATAAATATAGAAGAACATGACAATGAGGGAAGAGTTATAACTTTAGAGTTTGAAGATTTTCACTTTGTAACAGTATACACTCCAAACTCTCAAAGTGAGTTAAAGAGATTAGAATACAGAATGAAGTGGGAAGATGATTTTAGAAACTACTTATTAGCATTAGATGAGAAAAAGCCAGTTGTAGTTTGTGGAGATTTAAACGTTGCTCATAATGATATAGACTTAAAGAATCCTAAAACAAATAGAAAAAATGCTGGGTTTACAAATGAAGAGAGAGGTAAGTTTACTGAACTTTTAGATGCTGGATTTATAGATACATATAGATACTTTAATCCTGACAAAGAAGGAGCTTACTCTTGGTGGTCGTATAGATTTAGTGCAAGAGCAAAAAATGCAGGGTGGAGAATTGATTACTTCTGTGCATCTAAAAAATTAGAAGATAGACTAGTAAGTGCAGACATACACTCAGAAATATTAGGATCAGATCACTGTCCAGTAGAATTAGTTATGAGATAATAAAAAATAAGCATATATTTACATATTCACTAATAAAATATATAGAGTAAAATTTTACCTATTATTATTTTCGATTTTATAGGTAGTAAATTGTTAAGTATATTTTTACAAGGGAGGATATGTTTATGAATATATTAGATCTTACTAATAAGCTGGAAAAAGGGAAAAATTTAGGTGGAGAGATTGTATATATAAAAGAAGAGAATATTATCTATGGAATAGATTCAGTATATAAAGATCAAGAGGAACAAAGTGTAACTGTATTAAGATCAAAAGATGATACTATAAAGGTTGATCACTTTTTGACACTACTTAATGAAATATATGCAAATCTTGGAGATAAGGAAGTACTTATTGGAAGTAAAGAATATACAAGAGACTCGGTAAGAGAAATAACATCGATAGAGTTTGCGCAATATGAGTCTTCAAAAATGTTATTTATAAATATATAAAATTAAAAAAGATAGATCATCTATACAGATATCTATCTTTTTTTTATTGGCACATCTATTAAAAATTGATGAGTTTTCCCCATTTTATAGGCTAGATCAATAATCTTTTTATCATCTTCAGTTAAGTCTCTATTTAATATAGCTTTAAACTCATTAAATAAACTATTATAATCAATTTGTGTTTTAGTATTACGCTTAACTCTAGATGGCTTAATAGGTGTATATATATACATCTCAGGAACAATACTAGGTGAGTATATTCTGATGAATACTTGAGCTGTATAATACGCATCATTTAAGGCATTATGATAAGATTTTTCTTCTTCTAAGCCTAATAACTCTATTGAATTTTGTAATCCAATACTTTTTCCTGATGGATTTTTAAAATATTTAGACGCATGTTGCTGAATATTTATATATGATTTTGGTAAGCTTTTCAGCGATAGACCATGATACATTATATTTCTATAAAGCTCTTTTAAATCTCCACTTCCCCAGACACAAAGAACTGGATCTTTTGAAGATATAAACTTTCTGAACTCTTTATATGCTTGAGAAAAGCTTGGTGCATCCTTTATATGAGAATTATTGATTCCAGTCATCTTACCAATAAAAGGATGTATCTCTTTATAAATACTTGGCTTTATGTAGCTATTAAAGGTATCTATGATATTAAACTTAGAATCTAATTTTATTGCTCCAATTTGAATGATTTCAAAAGGACATTTTTCATTAGGCACAGTTTTATTAAGAGATCTATCGAAGCCTTGGTTAAACTCTAAGTCAAAAACTATATATTCCATATTATTTTTCTCCTAAATTTTCTTATATATAATATCATAAGTTATTTTATAGTATTTTGAAAGCATGATTACAATAAAAAAATATTTTTTTTAGTATGCCATTTCAGGAAAATGTTATATTTAACTTATTAACTTTATTATTAATTAAATATACCCATAAAATACAGATTAAAGTAAATAAAAAAATATTGTGAATCTTTCAAACATAGTATATAATATTAACAAGAAAAAAGTCGAATTATAATTTAAAAAAATATAAAAAGGTACATGAAAAAGGGAACTGAATCATCATGCATGGGAGGAATTATATTTATGAGTAAAATGCTATATACAATAGAAAAATCAAATCACAGTGAAGAAGATTTAAAGAGAATCTTAAATGAGAATAAAAACATAAGGTTCGTGTCTTTAATGGGAGTTGACTTAGGTGGTAATGCAATTGATGAAAAAATACCTATGGAATTATTTTTAGAAGATGTAGGGGAGTTTTTAAATTCAGCTATACAAACTGATGGATCAAGTGTTGAGCTTTATAATATAGCTACATTAAATGATGCAAAAGTTGATTTAATGCCAGATACAACG
>NZ_NOJY02000090.1 GCF_002250835.2 Romboutsia weinsteinii | reverse complement strand
TCAACGTTTGGTTGTGCTCCTAATGTACCAACAGGCTCAACTGGTAATATTAAGTTATCATGCATTGCCCCTTGACCCATTATTTCTTTTATTACTACAACCTTTTTCTTACCAGGTCTCTTATATTGAACTAATTCCTCAGTATCTACTACTAAAGCTTCATCAGCTTTCTTTAAAGCTTCTCTTATTTCTTGAGTTATGTAGTCACTTGCAACGTGAGCAGCTAAAGGTCCTGGTCTTTCCATGTTAGTACCAGCTTTTATTGTTACTTCAGTTTTGATGAATATATCACCTTTGTCTGGAGCTCCAGGTCTTCCCCACATTATGTTAGTTTCTAGTACACCTTCAGAAGAACCGAATTCACCTATTTGAACTCCATTTTCATCTGTACCAGTTACCATCATTATAACTCCATCTAATACTCTAGTTGTACCAGATCCTAATTCTCCCTCTTCCTTAGTAGCAATAGGTTGAACATCCATTACAGTTTCACTGTAAGTATCATATTTATCTGGAGTTACTATTTCTAACTTAAGATCAACTACTAACTCTTGAGTATCTACAGCTTCTTTAGCTATATTTTCTGGAGTTCTTATATATAAAGTAGTTCCTTCTATTTTAGTTTCTTCAGCAAATTCAACTTTTTCTATTTTGAAGTGCTTTTTAGTTAAAGTTCTTACAACCTTAGCTTCTTGAACTTTTTCTTCTACTTTTTCTATTTGTTGAGCAGGTGCTTCTATTTCTACTGTTTGTGCAGTTTGAACTGGTGATACACCCATTTGAGCTGCTATAGATAAAGGTATTTCTAAGTCTATATTTCTACCTTCTCCTATGTGTATCTTTATTGTTTGACCAGCTGATGCTTGAACTGGAGCAACAGGTGCTACTGGTGCTATTTCAGCTACAGCAGGCTTAACTTCTTGTGCTACTTCTACTTCTTTTGATACTACTCCATCTAGTACATCTCTAGTTAATGGTGTTAATGCATCTACAGTTTTAGTTAATTTAGCTCCTAAAACTTCCCCTATTGTTAAACACTCTGATGATATTGTTAGTAATCCTGAATCTTCTAAATCTCCGAATATAGCAGGATCTTCTAAATTTGATGGTTCGATCACAGTTCCCGCTTCAAATCTACAGCAGCATACTGCTGGATCATTTTCATGGGCTTTAGCTGTTTCTACAGTTATTGACATATTAAAATACCTCCTCGTTATTTTTTTCTTCTATATAATCTATGGCCAGAGGCTCTTAATACGTGGTCCGTACTATGGTATACAGGCAATCCTAACCTAGGTGCCACTTGCATCACTGTGTTAGTTCAATCCTCACAGTTTCCTATTAATACGGCCTCAGCGCCTTGACTCTTTAGCTTTAGAACTTTTTCAGCTTGACCTGGGCATATACCTGGAAGGTCACATCTAAATCTTCCATTTACCTCTATCATTCTCTTACATTTTGTTTCTGCTACTACTTCTGCTCCCATTAATGAAGCAATTTCTTTTAATCTATCCTCTTGTGCACCACATTCACAAGCAATTATTCCTAATTTTCTAGTTTCTTGCGGTAAAGGCATAGATACTAGTATTCCACCTAATGTTTTTGTTACTGGACTAGACTCTTCTCCATGTCTCCCTGTAAAAGGTCCTCCAATAACTATTTCTCCATAAGGTTCAATAAGTCCGCCACATTCATCAATAAAATGTTTAATCGGCATACCTATTGGTACATCGAAGAATACTCTACCTTCATTTTCTGCACCTTTTACTCTTCCACCTACAGTTATATCTTTTGTTATAACCGGCTTTCTATCTTCTATTGCCTCAACTACACGTTTTATAGTTTCAACATTAGAAATTATAGCCTTAGCTTCTGAAGGAAGTGTTCCTGGAGTTAATTCTACTCCTAATAATTCCCTTATTATTACTCTTTCATCTCCAGCAGGATACATGTTAGGTAAATATTTAATTTCTATATTAGGTTCATTTTTACAAGCTTTTCCTAATGCCATTAAAGCTTTTCTATACTTAGTTTTTATAGCAATATATGCTTTACTTGCTTTTGTTATTTCAAGCATATATTTTAAGCCCCTTACTAATACTTCAGGATTTTCTTCTAAAAATTTAATATTATGATCTAATACCGGTTCACATTCAGCTGCATTTGCTATAATGTAGCCACCCTCTATTGCCCCTTGTAACTTGACATGTGTGGGGAATCCTGCCCCTCCAGCACCAACTACTCCAGCTTCTTTAATTGCTTCAAGATATGTATCAGTATCTTTTATTTTTACATACTCTTTAGGTTGATTTTCATCTGCTTCTACAAATAGTGTGCTGTCTGTTATATCTACAACTTTTCCATACACACTAGAATGTATATTAGCACCTAAGCCTTGAGGCTCAGCTATTAATTGTCCAGCCTTCACAGTCTCACCAACTTCTACTATTGGCTTACAAGGTGCACCTACATGTTGTCTTAGTTCTATTCTAAGTACTATAGTAATCACCCCTGTCAACTTTTCTCACTTTTATATAAGCATATTCTATGCCAAAAGTTATAATTATATATTTTTTCTATAGTTGTTACGATACATAAGTGTATTTTTCAATATTATAGCTAATTATTTTTTTATCAATATTTATATTATCAATAATAATTAGGGAAAACGTTAAAATAAAAACAGTAAAAAAGTGTCTATTAATAGACACTTTTTTACTGTTTTTTTTGCTTTATATATCTAACGTACTTATTATTAGCTAGTTTTGAATTGTAAATTCATGAATTGTCAAATTTTAGACATGTGTCCGTTTTTAGACACTTTATGTTTTGCTATATTCTATATCGTTTTGATCAATTTTATAATATAGAGTTGTCCTAGGTATATTTAATATTTTTGCTGCCTTTGCCTTATTTCCTTTGGTCAATTCTAAAGCTTTGCTTATTACTCTATTTTCTAACTTCTGAGTTAATTTTACTAAATCTAAATCTCCATCATCATCTTCATTAATATAGGATGATTCTGTTATATAACTAGGCAAGTCCTCTACCTCTATTACATCTCTCTTTGAAAGAACTACTAGATTTTCTATTGTATTTTTTAACTCTCTTATATTTCCCTTCCATTTATAACTTTGAAGTATGTTTACGCTTTCCTTAGTAATCCCTATTACTGACTTTTCATTCTCTTCGCAAATTTCTTTTAAAAAATTATGTATTAATATCTCTATATCTTCTTTTCTCTCCCTTAGAGGTGGTAAGTTTATCTCTACAACGTTCAGTCTATAGTATAAGTCTTCTCTAAACTTTCCTTCCTTTACTAAATCTGATAAATTTTTATTTGTAGCACATATTACTCTAGATTTTATTTTTATAATTTTTTCTCCACCAATTCTCCTTACTTCTTTTTCTTGTAAAACCCTTAACAACTTTGCCTGCATATTCATAGGCAAGTCTCCAATTTCATCTAAAAACACAGTCCCATTTTTAGCTAGCTCAAAAATACCCATCTTACCTTTTTTACTTGCGCCAGTAAATGCGCCTGATTCATATCCAAAAAACTCACTCTCAAATAATTCATTAGGTATTGCACTACAGTTTACAGGTATAAACTGACCTACTTTATCGCTATACTCATGTATCGCTCTTGCAAATACTTCTTTACCTGTCCCACTTTCACCAAATATAAGTATACTGCTATTAGTTTTTGATACTCTTTTTGCTACTTCTTTTTCTTTTTCCAGTTTATAACTTTTACCTAAAACCTTATCAAAGCTCCCCTTTGATAGATTCTTAACTTCATCTTGTAAATATTTTAATGTATCATTTGCTTTTTCAAGCTCTATACTTAATTTTTTAGCTTCTGTAATGTCTACCTCTGTACATACAACTCCTAAAAACTCACCTTCAATATATATAGGATTTGCGTGTACTAGCCCGTATAAATCTTCCTTATCACAAGAACAATAAACATCACTCATACTTTCTTTTGAGTTTAATACTCTTTCTGATATAGTATGTCGTAAAAACTCATGTATTGGCCTTCCAACTATTTTACTCGATAATATACCATATCTTTCTTCCATAAATTTATTCCATAGAATTACTATACCTTCTGCATTTATCGCACATATTCCTTCTTTTATTTCTCCTACTATATGCTTAACAGTTATTCCATAGTCTTCTAATTCCATATATAAATAGTCACGAATATGATTTTGATTTAAAACTCCCACTACTTTTCCATCATCTAAAATAGGAAGTATACCTATTTTATTTTTTATCATCATATTTCTACATTGATTTATATCTATTCCCTTACTGGCATATATAATATCTCTACTCATAACATCTGCAACAATTACATTTTTGTAGTTATCATTCTGATTAGAAATTTTATGTATATCTGTCATAGATATTATTCCTTCAATCTTTTCTTTATTATTTATTACTACTAAGGCTCTAACATTTGCTTTTATCATCTCCTGTATAGCAATATTTAAATTCGTATCCTTATTTATACATGTAAATTTTTCATCCATAACTTCTTCTACCATTTTTAATTCTGGTATAGAAAACATAATAATTCCCCCTTAAAAAACTTACTATGTATAATATACTAATACAAATTGAAATTTTTGTTTATAGTATTTTCATTTTTTTATTTATTTTATTAATAATTATTTAAATAATCCTTATTTTATAATGTAAAAATAGTAAACAGGACAAATCAAATAATTATTTGCTTCATCCTGTTTAAATCTAATCTTCTATATTTTTTTGAACTCCGTTTGAATTTATAGTGTAATTATCTTTGTAAATTAATTCTGATACTGGAACAATTTCATATCCATCTTTTTTTAATCTTGTAATTATATTATCTAAGTACTCACTTACATAGCTTACATTTGCATGGAATAACACAATAGATCCAGGTTGAACTCCTTTTACTACTCTATCAATTACATGGTTAGGACCTATTTCTTTCCAGTCTAGAGAGTCTACATCCCATTTTATAACCTGATATCCCAAAGACTCACAGATATCCATTGATTTGCTATCTATCTCCCCAAATGGAGGTCTGTATAATTTAGTTTGATTACCTGTTATGTTAGAAATTTTTTCTGATGTAAGTTCTATTTCGTTTGTTATATCTTCATCTGATAGTGCAGTCATATTTGCATGTGTATTTGAGTGATTGCCAATCTCATGTCCACTTTCAGAAAGCTGCTTTACTATCTCTTTATTGTCATCAACCCAGCTTCCTACAAGAAAAAATGTTGATTTAATATTATGCTTTTCCAAAACTTCCATTATAGTCTTCATATTGTCAGTTCCCCACGCTACATCAAATGTCAAAGCTACTTTTTTATCTTCTGTGTCTACCCTATATATAGGTATTTGACTATTTCCATTTACAGAGCATATGTACTTTATTCCATAAACCAAAACAAATACTAAAACTAAGGATAATCCAAAGAAAACCACGCTAGACATAAAAGCTTTAGTTCTTTTAAATTTTCTGTTCATATCGCACCCCCTGTGATTAAATTTATCCCTATATTTTAAATTTATTTTTTTTATTTCAAAAAATTACTACAAACTTATTTTTTTTATTTGGGAAGATTATATTTAAGACTTATTATAAAGGTGGTGTATTTATGTCACATATCAGAAGTACTTTTACTAATCTTAAAGGACATCAAATAGAAAGTTCCAGAAGAACTATAAAAGTTGATGAAAGATACTACCAAAGAGAACCTCATGGCATTCAACAAGGTATCAGAAAAGATAAAAAGATAAAAATGAACCACAAGATTTATAATTAAGTTTTTTATTACATTTATTTCCTAATTTTTTCTGAATACAATCTCTGTTATTTGGTTAAATTAGTATTACAACACATTAAGTTGTGTTGTAATAACAATCATCTTAAGGAGGAATTTACTATGTCAAGCTCAAACAATAAAACTGTTGTACCAGCAGCTAAAGCTGCATTAAACCAAATGAAATTAGAAATAGCAAACGAGATAGGTTTATCAAACTATGATAGTGTTGATAAAGGTAACTTAACAGCTAGACAAAATGGATATGTTGGTGGTTACATGACTAAGAAATTAGTTGAAATGGCTGAGCAACAAATGGCTGGCAAATAACAGTAAATTTTGACACAAAGAAAGAGGAGGCTACCTTAAGAGGTAGCCTTCTTCTTTATATCTTAGATAAAAATAATATTAATCAATTTGTACTTTTATTTTTATATATTTTGGTTTAATATATTATATAGAAATAGTTTTACGGAGGATGATACTATGTTTGAAAACTCATCTCAAGAATTAGCTTATCATAAATTGCTAATTTTATATATTTTAGATAAAATCAAAATGGATTTGACTAATTCTCAAATAACTCAAGTTATTTTAGAAACTGAAATGATGAATTATTTTTCACTACAACAGCTTTTGTCACAGCTAATGGAATCTAAGTTTTTAACTATTTACAAAGATTCTAACAGAGAATATTATTCACTTACTCAAAAAGGTCTTGAAACATTAGAATATTTTTTATCTAGACTACCTGAGAATATTACAAAAAGAATAGATGAGTACATAACTTCTAATAAAGAGAATTTGTTAGCTGATACTCAAGTAAAATCTAGCTTTGTTAAACAAAGTAATAATGAATTTATAGTTAATCTACGAGTTATAGAGAATCAAGCTAACTTAATAGATTTAAATTTAAATGTTTCTTCAGAAAAGCAAGCTAAGCTTATTTGTAATAATTGGAAAAACAATGCATCCTATATGTATGCAGAAGTTATAGATTTGCTTATACGAGATATTGATTAAGCCTACATACATACTATAGTTGTAGGCTCTTTTCCTACCTTTATCTCTTTTACCAACTGATTGTTGTTTGTACTGTATACTTTAATTGAATTTTTTTGTGTATCAGATACAAATAAAAATTTTTCATCTTTAGATATTTCTAATCCTTGAGGGTTTCCGTCCACATCAATACTTCCTAGATACCTTCCCGTATCATAGTCTAAAATTCTAATATTTTTGTACCCTAAATCAGTTATATATATTTTTCTACTACTATAGTTAAAACAGATTTCTATAGGCAATAAAAATTCATCCAAAACTTTTATTATACTCATATCATTAGTATCTAGTATGACTAACTTCCCATCTAATGTTGATGTATATATTTCCTTTCGTTTTTTATCAATTTCAATATGCCATGCTTTAAAATCTATATCTACCTTTTTTTCAATATATTTGTTTAATACATCTATACATAGTATTGAATTTATACAAGGCACATATAGCTTATTAGTTTCGCTGTCAAAATCAAATCCATGAGGCATGTTATCTACACCTATTATACCAACAGGATTTAACGTATTTTTATCTAGTACATATATACTATTGGAATCTTCATTTGATATAAACAACTCATCATTGCATCGAAC
>NZ_NOJY02000008.1 GCF_002250835.2 Romboutsia weinsteinii | reverse complement strand
TCTCCTGTATTTCCTGTTGGACCTACTAATCCTTGTTGACCTGGCTCTCCTTGACTTCCTGTTGGTCCCATTAATCCTTGTTCACCTGGTTCTCCTGTATTTCCTGTTGGGCCTATTAATCCCTGTTGACCTGATTCTCCTGTATTTCCTGTTGGACCTACTAATCCTTGACTTCCTGTAGGTCCTGTTATTCCCATTGATCCTTGTTGACCTGGATCCCCTGTATTTCCTGTCGGTCCAGTTGGTCCTGTTACTCCTTTTGATCCTCGTATTCCAGGATCTCCTTGCGGACCAACCATACACCAACATTCACAACAAGTATACTCATTACATCTACACTTATTACAGCAGTTACAATCGTTACTACATTTGTACTCCCTTGTTAAGCAATTTTTCTTATTATCATCTCGATTGCTAAAGTTATTATTATAAGATGAATCCATTTTATCACCTCTATAGAAATATAATTAGTCTAACATGATATTATATGAATATTTTTTTATCATGGTGATATTAAGACATTTTTTAATGCTTAAATATTGTTTATACTCATAAATACAACAATTTATCTAATTAATACTCAAATATATTAGATATTTGGGGCATAATAGTTATTATTAATTAGAAAGAGGACTAATTTATGTTTAGCTTAATTGGATTGATTTTATCATTATCACTTATAATGTATTTAGCCTATAAGGGATTTTCAACAATCATAACCGCACCAATTGTCGCTTTATTGACAGTATTAATTATAGTTGGAATTGATGGACACTTAATGGCTAATTATACAGAGGTGTACATGAGTGGTTTTTCAAACTTTATAAAAAACTACTTCCCAATATTTTTAACTGGAGCTATATTTGCAAAACTTATGGAAGAAGCTCTTTATGCAAAGTCTATTGCATATTTTATTACTAAGAATTTAGGAAAGGATAAAACTATCTTCGCAGTTGTACTTGCAGGTGCTTTACTTACATACGGAGGTGTCTCTTTATTCACAGTCGCGTTTGTATTGTATCCTATAGCAAATGTATTATTTAAAGAATCTAATATACCAAAAAGATTAATTCCAGGTACAATAGCACTTGGTTCTTTTACATTTACAATGACAGCTCTTCCAGGTACACCAGAAATACAAAATGTTATACCTATGAGTTATTTTGGCACAGATACTTTTTCTGCACCTATCATTGGTATAATTGCAAGTATACTTATGCTAGGACTTGGTATGAGTTGGCTTACTTATCGTGCTAAGTCAGCAGAGCTTATTAAGGAAGGATATGGTTCACATATATATGAAGATTTAAATGAATCTGACGAAGAGCTTCCAAATATTTTTTTAGCAATATTGCCTATAGTAATAATATTTGTAAGTAATTTATTTTTTTCAAAGATATTTTATCCTAGGGTTGATGGTAGCTACTTAGGACAATACAATACTACATTAAGTAGTGTCTCTGGTACGTGGAGTGTTATTATTTCAATCGTTATTTCAATAATATATATAATAACTTTAAACTTTAATAAAATAAAACATATGAGTAATGTTTTAAATGCTGGAATAAGTAATTCTTTTTTACCCTTACTTAGCTCTAGTGCCATTGTTGGCTATGGAAGTGTAATCAAATCACTTGCTGTTTTTACAACTATACAAACAATAATTTTAGGTATATCTACTAACCCTATTATTTCTGAGGCTTTATCTGTAAATATTATATGCGGTATTACAGCTTCAGCTTCTGGCGGACTGACTATAACTCTAGATTCTCTAGCGCCAACTTTTATTTCAATGGCACATACTTTAAATATTTCGCCTGAAATACTCCATAGAATAGCATCATTAGCTTCTGGCGGTCTTGATACTTTACCGCATAATGGTGCTGTAATTACTACACTTGCTATATGTAAATTGACACATAAACAATCCTATAAAGATATTTTTGTAACGTCTGTTGTTATACCAATAGCTGTTACTGCATTTGTTGTAGCTCTTTTATCTATTAAGTTTATATCATGATTTTTTTAATACAACTTATAACGTACTGTGAATTTATTATATAACTAAGAAAAGTCACCTTGTATACCAAGTTTGTGATATATAGGGTGACCTGTATTATTTATTTTGTTGTCACTGGGTCTAAATAAACATATCCATTTCCCTGTATAGTCCTTTCTATATTAATTGAAACTGTATTTTTTACTAATTGAGCATATAGCTCTGGTTCATCTAGTGTTCTACCAAATTCTTGCCTTGACCATTCAATTAACAATGCTAAACTTCCGGAAACAAATGGGGTTGCCATGCTTGTTCCACTTAATATAGCGTACATTCCATTTTTATATGTCGATAGTATATTAACTCCAGGTGCTAATACGTCGACTTCTTTGTTTGAATTAGTAAAGTATGCAGGTTCTTTATTTTTGTCAATAGCACCTACTGATATTGATTCTTTATATGCTCCCGGAAAACTTAATTCATTAGTATAAGGTAAATTATCTCCTTCATTTCCAGCAGCAGCTACAACTAATATATTATTACATACTGCTCTAACTATTGCTTCATGTAACTCTTTTATATCGTCTTCACCACCTAAGGACATAGATATTATATCAACCTTTCTTTCTATCGCATAATCTATAGCACCTATAATCCAAGAATACTCCCCTGATCCATTTTTGTCTAGAGCTTTTAATACTAATAACTTAGAATCAGGTGCTACTCCTACTACACCTCTCTTTTTTTTATTTCCAGCAGCTATTATTCCAGCAACGTGAGTACCATGACCATTATAGTCTCTGTAAATTCTTGGATTATAATTATCATCTGATGTAAAGTTTTTTCCACCTATTATCTTTCCCCTAAGATCAGGATGTCTTGTGTCACAACCTGTGTCTATTATTGCTATAGTTACTTTTTTGCCAGTATATCCATTTCTCCACATATATGGTGCATTTATTAAATCTATCCCATATGGTATTGTATAGTTTATTTTTTTTATTTCTTTTTCTAGTATATAGTCTGTAACAACACTATTTATATTTTGATTAGTCATATTTATATACTTCCTTTAGCTAATATAAAGTTTATAGTATATAAATATGATACTTATATTTTTTCGTGTATTTGTTTTCTTCTTAGACATAATAAATAAGAAACTCCACAAAATCTGTGGAGTTTCTTATTTGTTATGTATTACTTTATTTTATATCATTATCTACGGTTATTATAGTTATTATTGTTTTCATGTGATGCATGGTAGTTATTATTAGTACCTTGTTGTGTATTGTTGTTTTGTAAATTTATAGTTTTTGAAGGTAATATAGTAGAAACTGCATGCTTATAAATCATATTTTGTTGTTTGTTATCTCCCTCTACTAATATAACATAGCTATCAAAACCTTTAACAATCCCTTTTACTTGAACTCCATTCATTAAGTATATTGTTACAGGTATTCTTTCTTTTCTTGCATTATTTAAAAATAAGTCCTGTAAATTTAACACTGAGTTTTTCATTAGCCTAATACCCTCCCGAAATTTTAAAATAAGAATAATATTTATTTAATATTTTCTATAATCTTCCTTATCTTATATATTATACAAGTTGAAGTGATTTTTCAACATACATAAGTATATCTTCTTTAAGTATATTTATATCCTTATACTCATCTAAATTGTACCACTTGGCATTTTCATATCTTCTAAACCAAGTTATCTGTCTTTTTGCATATCTTCTTGAGTCTCTTTTTATTATTTCGACAGCTTCATCATATGTGTATTCATCATCTAAATATTTTATTATTTCTTTGTATCCTATTCCTTGCATAGATATTAAGTCTTTGGTATATCCCATATTAAGAAGCTCTTTTACTTCTTTTTCTAGTCCACCATTTATCATAATATCTACTCTTTTGTTTATTCTTTCGTATAAATGTTCTCTTTCTCTATTAAGAACTATGATAATAGGTTCATATTTATCATTGAATCTTAAATCATTTGAAAAATCATTCATTTTCTTACCACTAAGACATACTTCTAAAGCTCTTATTACTCTTTTAGTATTATTTTTGTGTATTCTATTTGCTGATTCTTCGTCTAGCTCTCTTAGCTTATTATGCATATAGTCTATGCCATGTTCTTCAAGTTCTAACCTTAATTGTTCTCTTAATTCATCGTTAGCATCAGATTTTGCAAAGTCCATATTATATATTAGAGAATTAAGGTAAAGACCTGTCCCTCCAGTTACAAGGACTCTGTTCTCATTTTCATCAATCTCTTTTATATACTTATCTGCTCTTTCTTGAAACTCAGATACTGAAAAAGAAAAGTCAGGATCTACTTCATCAATTAAATGATGTACAACTCCGTTCATTTCTTCCTTAGTTACCTTTGCACTACCGATATCCATATGCTTATATATTTGCATTGAATCAGCAGATATTATTTCAGCATTTAAATCTTTTGCTAGTCTTATTGATAAATCTGTTTTTCCAACAGCAGTGGGTCCTGTAAGTATAATAAGTGGTATCTTCTTCATAATGTTCCTTTCTTAAAAGCTACATAATTCTTTTAAACATCTTTTCTATTTCTTTTTTAGATATTTCAACTATTATAGGTCTACCATGAGGACAAGTAAATGGATTTTTACAGTATTGCATTTGATCAAGTAGACTTTCTATTTCTATAGTGTGTATTTTATCATTAGCTTTTATAGCTGCTCTACAAGCCATAGATGCAAATTTTTCTCCCTTTAGCTCATAGTTATTTTTTATTTCATTTATATTGTCTATAATTTGTAGTATGAATTTTTCTGACTCAGGAATTCCAAATGTAGTTGGCACACATCTTATCATTATATGATTATTACCAAATAGTTCTATTTCAAAACCAAAATTAGTAAATAAGTCTAAGTTATTTTCTACTTGTAACATATCTACATTAGATAGTTCTAGAATTATTGGATCAAGAAGCATCTGCATACTTATATCATGGTTATAGAACTTCTCCATGTATTTTTCATAAAGAATTCTTTCATGCGCTACATGCTGGTCTAGTAAATACATAGAATTTCCTTTTTCTAGTACAATATAAGTACTAAATACTGAGCCTATTATCTTATAGTTTTTTAGAGAGAATTTATCTTCATTTTCTTCAAAAAACATTTCTTGTTTTGACTCTTGTGGATCTATGATATTTTTTTCCTCAGAAGTCTTAATACTTGTATCATACATATTATAAGTTTGATTTAAATTAGCATTTGCTTCATCACTTAAGATTTGCTTACCTTGTGATTTAAATTCATACAGTGAATTTTCTTCTTTGACTGTATCTGTATTCTGTTGTAGCTCTTGTGGTTTTATTTTATCCAGCTTTTCCAGTTCTTCAATACTAAAAGATTTACTTATATCAAGATTTCCTTCAATTATATATTCATCTTTTTTGTTTGATAATTCTTTTATAAGTGTAATATTTTCTAGTGGTAAATCTATCTCATTTGATGCTACTTTTTCTTTATCTTCATGTATATTTAGTGCAGAGTTAATATTTCTAAAACTATTATCAGCTTCTTCTTTATTTAATATATCTGATACTGATTTAAAGCTCTCTATTGGCTTTTCATCTGTATTATTTATATCATGAACCGGTATTTCTTTTGGTGCACTCACACGGCTTATAATCTTTTGTTGTGGTGAATTATAAGTTTCATATTTACCTATTAATGTTGAGCCTAATAGTTTTCTTTTTAAATAATCTCTAAGCTCTACATATATTTCTTGTTCATTTTCAAACTTCACTTCAAGTTTTGTTGGATGTATATTTACATCTATTGTTGAAGGTTTTATTTCTAAGTCTAAAAAGCATACTGCATGCTTTCCTCCAGGTATAATAGACTTATAGCTTTCATTTATGGCATCTAGTATTAATTTACTTTTTACAAATCTTTTGTTTATATATATATGTTGCAGATTTTTATTAGATCTATAAACATTATTATTTCCTATATATCCACTTAGCTTAAAGTTAGAACACTCATATTCAACTTCTATTAAGTTGCCTGTTATGTCTTTACCATAGATACTTCTTATAACACTTAATAGCTTATTATCTCCTGGTGTATTTAGCATTGGCTTTCCATTATTGATGTATTTAATTTGAATATTTGGGTTTCCTATTGCAAGTTTATTTATTAAATCACTTATATTTATTGTTTCTGCATGTGTTGACTTTAAAAACTTTTGTCTAACAGGAGTATTGTAAAATATGTCCTTAATAATTATTGTAGTACCATTGGTTGCTCCTATAGGTTCCTTAGTTATTACCTTTCCACCTTCTACATAAACTCTTGTACCAACAGCCTCATCTTTAGTTTTTGTTATCATCTCAAGCTTTGAAACTGCTGATATAGAAGCAAGTGCTTCTCCTCTAAATCCTAGTGAATATAAGTCATATAAATCATCAATCTCTTTTATTTTACTAGTGGCATGTCTTAAAAATGATTTACTTACTTCACTTGAAGGTATGCCTATTCCATTATCTGTAATTCTAATTGATTTTTTACCACCATCAACTATATCTACTATTATTTTAGTAGATTTTGCATCTACACAGTTTTCTATTAATTCTTTAACTACAGAAGAGGGTCTTTCAACTACCTCTCCTGCAGCAATTTTATTTATTGTTAAATCATCTAGTATGTTAATTCTATTTTCCATATCTACCTCCATGAGGTTTAAATTGATTTTGCTTTTTTATGAAGGCTATATAAAGCATTCATAGCATCAAGTGGAGTCATATTTAGTATATCTAGATTCATTATCTCTTCTGCTAAATCATTTTCTGCTATACTATCAAATGACATCTGAGTTACTGCTACTTCATTATTTACTTGTTGACTTTCTAGTTTTTCATTTAAATCTTTATATTCTTTATTTAAATTTTCATATTGTTTTTTATTATCTTCGTAGCTTTTACATAAAGCATCGTGTTCTATCTTTAACTTTTCATATTCTTTATTAAAGTTATTTCCACTTAATTTTTTTAATTCTTCTTGTAACTTATTGATCTTTAACTTTGCTTCATTCAATTCATAAGATGAAGTACTATTCTTAACTTGCTTACTAGAATTTACTTCTAGGCTGTTTGTTTGTTCATTATTAATAGCTACACTATTATATACATGATTTTTTTCTAAATCACTTAATATTTCTCTTGATCTTTCTATTACCTCATCTGGAAGCTTGGCAAGTTTTGCAACATATATACCGTAACTTTTATCTGCTCCTTGAGGTATTATCTTTCTTAAGAATATTATACCTTCTCCATCTTCCTTAACTGCTATTGAATAGTTTTTAACCTCACCAAATTCATTTTCAAGGTCTATTAGTTCATGATAGTGAGTTGCAAATAGTGTTTTGCATTTAATATTATTTTGAATGTATTCTACTATTGACCACGCAAGACTTATTCCATCATAAGTACTTGTCCCTCTACCGATTTCATCTAGTATTACTAAACTTTTTTCTGTAGCATTTTTTAATATATGAGATACCTCTGTCATCTCAACCATAAATGTAGATTGACCTTGAGATAAATCATCACTTGCTCCAACTCTTGTAAATATTCTATCTAGTACTGGTACATTTGCGTATTCTGCTGGTACGAATGAACCAATATGAGCCATAAGAGATATTATTGCACTTTGTCTCATGTAAGTAGATTTACCTGCCATGTTTGGTCCAGTTATTATGTTAATTATATTTTCGCCAGTATTTAAGTAAGTATCATTAGGTACGAAATTTTCTTCTCCCACTATATTTTCAACAACAGGATGACGCCCATTTTTTATGTCTAACTTATTATCTTCATTTATAATCGGTTTAACATAATTATTCATGTATGCGACACTAGCTAGGGATACGAATACGTCTATGTTTGCTATTATTCTTGCAACCTTTTGTATTCTATCTATATTTTTGTAGATTGTGTCTCTTATATTTACAAATATTTCATATTCTAAAGTCTTTATTTTGTCTTCTGCATTTAATATTTTGTCTTCTATTTCCTTAAGTTCTTGTGTTATAAATCTTTCAGCATTACTTAAAGTTTGCTTTCTTACATATCCATCATCAATCTTTGCTGTAGCTAAATTTGCTTTAGTAATTTCAATAAAATATCCAAATACCTTGTTAAATCCTATTTTTAAAGATTTTACACCTGTTTTTTCTCTTTCACGATTTTCTATTTCTTTAATCATGTAAGCACCGTTTTTTGATATATCACGAAGTTCTTTTAGCCCATCATTAAAATCTGATTTTATTATATTTCCATCTTTTATAGTAATAGATGATTCTTCCATAATAGCTTCATCTATTAAATTATAAAGATCATCTAGGTTTTCCATTTCACTTATATAATTTTTAAGTATGTTTGCATTAGAAGAACTTATAGTATTTTTTAAACTTGGAAGTTTTTCTACTGAGTTCTTTAAGTGAATCATTTCCTTTGGAGTTACTTTTTCAAAGGCAATTTTTCCACAAATTCTTTCGATATCATATACATTTTTTAAGATTTCGGTTAGATCTTCTCTAAGCATAAAATCATCTTTAATTTCTTCTATAACATTAAGTCTCTCATCTATTTTTTTCTTATTAACTAATGGTTCTTCCACATATTTTCTAAGAAGTCTACCACCCATAGCAGTAGATGTCTTATCCATTACATGAAGTAATGAACCTTTCTTTTTACTTCCTCTTATAGTTTGAGTAAGCTCAAGGTTTACTCTTGTAAACATATCTAGAACCATATATTCAGTTGCATTATAAACGTTTATACTATTTATGTTTGATGTTACTTGCTTTTGAGTGTTGTAGATATAGTTTAAAAGTATTGATAAACTATTTTTTATTAAATTGTCATTATCAAACTTTACATTTTGTAGATACTCTTCACTAAAGTATTGATTTAATATGTTCAAATCTAAATAGTTTTCACTAAAGTTTTCATTTATATATATATTACTTACTGTAGCTATATTTCTTAATTTATCTATAAAGCTTAAATCGTTAAGTATAATCTCAGTTGGATGTATTTTTGCTATTTCTTCAACTACTTTATCATCTTTTAAATAAGTCGCATTTACTTCTCCTGTACTTATATCTACATAAGTTAAACCTATATCGTCTCCTGATTTATATAGTGATAGTAGGTAGTTATTTTTTTTATTTTCAAGTAAGCTTCCTTCAAGTACTGTACCTGGTGTAACTACTCTTACTACGTCTCTTTTTACTAATCCTTTTGTAGTTGCAGGATCTTCAAGCTGTTCTCCTATTGCTACCTTGTATCCACTTTCTACAAGTTTTGATATGTATGCATTTGCTGCATGGAAAGGTATACCACACATAGGTGCACGCTCTTCAAGCCCGCATGATTTTCCTGTTAGTGCTATTTCTAATGTTTTTGATGCTACTATTGCATCTTCAAAAAACATTTCATAAAAATCTCCTAATCTAAAAAACAGTATACAATCAGGATATCTATCTTTTGCATCGAAGTACTGTTTCATCATAGGAGTTAATTTGTTTCTATCTATTATCATGGATGTTCCTCCTTGTTACTTGCTAACTATAAATTGTTTATTTTACTTATGTCTAATTTATTATTATATCATAGTTTTCTATTTAATTTAAATAGAAAACTTTTCTTTGATCTACATTAATAATATTATCTATACTATAAAAAACTCTATCAATGTCATACTTTATTTTGACATTGATAGAGTTTCTTATTACATATCTATATTATTTTTATTCATTAGCTGAGTCTATAAATTTTTCTATATTATTGCTAAGCAATAGTGGTATATGCTTTTGTATTTTATCATAATCCCAGTTCCACCATTCTATTTCTAATAGTTTTTTAATAGTTTCTTCATCAAATCTATATTTTATTACTTTAGCTGGACAGCCTCCTACAATAGCATAAGGTGGAACATCTTTAGTTACTAATGATCTAGTACCTACTACAGCCCCATGGCCTATAGTTACTCCTGACATTATTGTACTACCATATCCAACCCAAACATCATTACCTATTATTACATCTCCCTTTGACACACCACTTGATTCTCTATGTGAGTACTCTCTCATAAATTTATCAAACGGATATGTGGTTACCCATTCTGGTCTATGCTGTTCTCCTAAAAAAATTGTTGTTTCATCTGCAATTGAGCAGAACTTTCCTATTTTTATTTTATTATCACATTCAAATATAACTAATTTTGGAGTTCCATAAGTAAATGGTCCAATTTCTACTTTGGGTGGTGAAGATCTTATTGGAATTGCTTGCTCTAATTTATTAATATAGTTACTTTTATCATTATAATAGTATCTTAATAAATTAGAGTCTTTTATATTTTCTAAATTATCTTCTGATTCTTTTATGCCTATGCACCATGCTTTCTCTTGCTTTGGTACGACTATTTTGTATCCTCTTCTAATAAATTCCATACTTTGATAAGCACAATATAAGTATTCATTATATTCTAAATCTTCTCTCCAATCTATATCATACTGCGTCACTACCATACATTTATCTAGTTCATCTACAAATTCATAGTCCTTAGTTACTTCTCTAGAATCTAACTCTACGATTTTATTGTCTATATTATTACTTACATTTCCGATTTTAGTTTTTTCAATATTATTGTCTTTTAAAGTGTGTTTATATCCTACTACACCTATCATAGCTATCAACTGATCATTAAATATTTTTAATATATCATAAAAAAAGTTTTTATTAGCTATATATATAGTAGAGTCTAAATATATTTTATATTTAGCATTATTAGCTTTCATACCTATATTATAAAATTTAGTTTTTTGATTTATTTCTGTATTTAATAAGACCTCCATATTATAACCATGAGGTATATCTATTTGATTTATAAAATCTAAGCATTTTTTATAGGATACTTCATCTTGCATATTTACTATTAAGCAGATTTTTTTATTATCCAACTCTATCCCTCCATTAATATACTCTAAGTCTACTGACTTAAAAACTCTTCCTCACATCTTCTATAGCTTTTTTTGTACTATTAAGATATGAATATCCATACTTTGAACAAGGTTCAAGTACTGCACCTTCTCCCCACTCATTCCACGCATTAATAAATACAATATCATCTTCTATATTAGGATTAATCTTATTGTATTTCATTATATCAACCAACCATTTATAATAAAGCTTAGGAGAAGCTCCTTTAAATATCCAACCTCTATTCGATTTTCTAGGTGTATTATCCCAATCAGGGATGATACATTTATATATACTCCTAAACTCATCATCAAAATATTTTTTGTTTTCAACGTAGTCTACAGCATCAAATATATATCCATAGTAATCTCTTATAAACTCAACTTCACTGTTAATCTTATTGTATTTACTAATTTCACTATTGGGATTAAATTCATTTACACCATCATAACCAAGCAATTTGTAATAATTTAAATCATTACTTTTGACATCCTTTGATGCCATGATATAAATTTCGCCTAATCCATTCTCCTTACAATAATCTCTCCAATAATTAAACACCTCATTGCTATTAGGTACATCTAAAGAGCAATGTATCATAATTAATTTCTTACCGTTTATTTTTATATATCTATCGTCTTTTAAATATTTTTGCATATCATGTATTGTTTCTTTATATTCTTTACAAGATCTAAACTGTAAAGCCAATACTTCTGAGTTATCACTTTGATATTTTTTAGTCCAATCATGATTTCCCCAATATATACAAAATGGTATATCTAGGTCTTTATCATCTAGTATTATGTCTAATGGCTTTCTTAGCACTTTTAATCCATTTGATAAATTATAATAATATATTGCAAAGCCATATATTCCACCATGTTTTGCTAATTCTATTTGTCTTTTTAAATTATCTTTTAATTCTAAGTTGTAAAATCCCATATCTTTTGGGAATCTAGGTTGGTAATGCTTCAAATACTGTGGCAGTGCTCTTGTAACATTATCCCATTCCGTTGCTCCTCTTCCCCACCAAATATTATTATTTTCATCATTGTGATATTGAGGCAAATAGTATGCAATAATTTTACTATCTCCTTTTTCATATTCAAAACCTTCATCAAGATTCTCTTCATAATAACTATTTAAATTATCCTTTTCAAATAAATAGTCAATATAATCCTTACATTTATAAATTAAATTCTTTAATTTTATTTCCTCATCAATATTTTTTTGAGATACTACAATATAATCGAATGTAATATATTGTTCTATAAGATGTGCTGCACTTAGAGAAGTTAATGTTTTAGCTTTCTCTATGGTATCATTATCAAATAAATTGGTTGTTTTATACGTTGAAATAACTGAAAAATTGCATTCAGATAGAATATTATTTATTTCGTTTACAGTATAAAACCTTAAATTTTCTTTATTTAAAATTCCTGAATCTTGGTAGGTAAAATTTCCATTTATAAGATCATACAATACATCTACGTACATAAGATTTGCTATTACTGAAATTAACTTGCCTTCTGGTTTTAGTAGTGTAGATAATTTTTCTAATAACTTTTTAGGATATATTGTTTTTTCTATAGCATTTTCTATAAATACATAATCAAAAAACTGATTATCATAACAAAGGGATAAATTGTTTACATCTTCTACTTTGGTAAATCTATTATGTGTATTTGCCAAGTTGGTGTTGATTTCAACACCATATACTTTACTTTCTCTATATATATTTTTAATGTATAAGATTGTTTCTTTAATATTACTTCCTATATACAAAACATTAAACTTTTCATTCCTACTGTTTGAAATTAGATTTATCATTTGATAATTAATAATATTTTCATCAGATTTTTCTGCTGTGTATTTATCTTTATCATCAAATATTTGAAAAACTATTGTATTCCTACATAGAATTATATCAAACAGATTACTTACTTGGTCTGATTCTAGATAGCTATCTATATCTTTTATCTTATAAAATGTATCTTTTTTCATCATGCAACAATAAGTACTTATTTTACTGCAGTAGTCCCACATTTTTTTATTTTCATGGTTGTATAAGTTTGCGTATTCTAGCTTTCCAATAGTTGAATCTGATTCAAAATCACTCAATGATGGCATAACTATGCCAATGTTATCATCACTATATAAAGCTTCGTCTAAACTCTCTAGCAATCTAGGAGTTGCTAATATTCCGCTATCTAAAAGAACTATATTATCTCCCTTTGATACCTCTAAGCCCTTATTGTAGCAGTTTTGGTAATCTAACTTTTCGTTATTATATAATACTATTAAATCATCTTGATTATTTAACCAAATTTGATTTTCTTCATTAGAGTTGTTATCAATAACTATTATCTCAGTATAATCATTATTAGTAAATTTTCTAATACTTTCTATTGAAACTTTTAAATTATATAAATCATTATTACTAATTATTAATATACTTGATGTATGATTGCAACAATTACTCTGACTGTAATTATATTCCTTTATATTTTGAATATTATAGGAAATATTCTTCATAGTATTTTCTCCTTTAATCATTCTATTTCTAAGTTGTATTTTATTTTAAGATTTTAATTAAATATATGCTTTACTTTCTGTACTTATTAAAGTACTTACTAGGTGTGATTGCCCTACAATAATATACATCCTTAAATTGCTCTACTACACCTCCAGTATTCTCTTCAATATTTGTCATACTAAAAAAAATACTGCCTTCTACTTCATCATATGTTCTATTTATCTCTATCTCCTTAGCTATCTGTTTTGCGATTTCAACATTGCCTATATTTTGACCTACATATAATCTAACATCCGTATCTTCAACTGCATCTATCCACCAATTTAAAAGTGGCTCGTAAGGACTGTTTTTATTTTCTATAGTCCAATAAATCTGAGGTGCTACATAGTCAATAATTCCATCATTTATCCAGGTTATAGTATCAGTATATGCATCATAATAACTCTCTAGATTTTTAGTATCTGAGCCTTTAATATCACTAGTTTTGTTTTTCCACACACCAAATGGGCTTACACCAAATTGTACACACCAGTTTGTTGATTTTATCGCCTTGTGCACTAGTCTAATCATATTTGTTACTGCTTCGCGCCTGCTATTAGCAACCTCTCCATCTCTATCCTCTCCTTTAGGTAGTGGATAATTATATGGGTAGAAATAATCATCTAGATGAATTCCATCTATGCAATAGTTTTTAACGATTTCATATACTGTAGTTGCAATATATTTTATTACCTCTGGATTTTCTGGATTAAAAAATAATGCATTTTCATATGATAATACCCAGTCTGGTTTTAACTTTGCTATATTATTATTTGCCAACTTATTTAAATCTGTTCCTTGTGTATTTATTCTATACGGGTTGATCCATGCATGAAACTCTATATTTCTTTTATGAGATTCTTCAATCATAAACTCAAGTGGATCATATCCTGGATTAACTCCCTGTGTACCAGTAAGATATTCTGACCATGGATTTATTTTAGATTTATATAAAGCATCACCAGCTGGTCTTATTTGAACAAATACTGCGTTAAAGTTTAATCCTTTTAGAGTTTCTAGTATTTTAATAAATTCTTTTTTCTGTTCATCAATATTATTTTTTGTTTTTGGCCAATCTATGCCGTATACGGTCGCTACCCATACACCCCTAAGTTCTACTGATTTACAATTTGAATCCATATTCTCACACTCCTATAAAATAGTATGATAATATATTTTAAAATGTTAAATGTATTAAGTTATTTTATAATTTATACATATGAATTATTTTAATATGTTGATGTATAATATTTTTATTTGTTTAGATATTATTGATAGAAATATCTCAGAATAGATAAATTGAATAGTAGAATATGCATAGAGAAATTTGCATGTTCATTTAATCTTAATGTTTGTTTATATGATTATCTTGACATAAAAATAGGAAGTAACTTTTTTAATTACCTCCTTTCTTCATTAATTTTCGATTTTTAACTTTAGATATTGTAATAACTCATAGTTAGTCATTTCATAAGATTTTGCTGCTCTAATTAATTCAATAGTATTTAAATGTGTTTCATTCTGTTCCCATTTTTTAATTGTAGATAAGCTTACATTAAGTCTTTTAGCCATATCTAATTTAGTTAAGCTTAATCTGTATCTTGCTTCTTTTAAGCTCCTCATTTTTCTATACTCCTTTAGTTTATATTGCTCTTTTATTTATTCAATAAATAAGTATTGACTTACTTATTAAATATTATACCATAAAAATCGTTTTCCTGTTAATGTTATTTTTTACTATATTGAATTTATTATGTATATTTTTATTTTCTACATGCAAAACGCTTAATTCTGACTTAAATTTTTATAAAAAGCGCAGTATATATGAAATTAATACTACGCTTTTTAATCTTATTTTTTGATTATTATTTTTGTTCAGCTTTGTCTAATCTTTTATTATCGAAAAATACATAAAATGCAGCTGAGAATACTATTAAGTACCCTATTATACTTAATGTATCAGGATATTGATTAAAAATAAAAATACTTAATATAGCCGAGAAAATAATATTACTATAGTCAAATATTGATATTTCTTTAGCTGGGGCATATTTATAAGCTAGTGTTATTCCAAATTGTCCTAAACTTGCAAATACTCCTGCTAATAATAAGTATATTAATTGAGATAATGCCATTGGCTCATATACATATATAAATATTGGCAATATTGTTATAAGAGAAAACATAGAGAAGAAAAATACTATAGTATAATACTCTTCTTTATTTCCAAGGGCTCTTAAGCAAGTGTAAGCAGAAGCTGCAAAAAATGCTCCTAACAAACCTCCAATATAAGGTATAACCTCTACACTAAATGTAGGTTTGATAATAAATAAAGCACCAATAAAAGCTACTATTATTGACCCAATTTGCTTAATACTTATCTTTTCTTTTAAAAATATAGCACATAATAGTACTACTAAAAATGGACTAAGCTTTCCTAGCATATTCGCATCCGAAAGTACCAATTTGTCAATTGTGTAGAAATTAAGTATTACACCTAGTGTTCCAAATAATGATCTTAGAAGTAATAAGTTTCTATTTTCTTTTTTACCCGTTAAACTTCCTTTGTGCTTAATTATTAGATAAAGAGCAATAGTTGCTGATACTAAGTTTCTAAAAAATACTTTTTGGAAGTTTGGTAAATCCCCTGCTAGTTTTACACAGGCAGACATAAGAGCAAAACCTAGTGCAGATGCTATTATACACACAATTCCCTTTAATCTATCCGATTTTATTATTGTACTCATAATTTCCTCCTTACTTTGTACTTATTTAGTAAATATTATTGAGTCATAAATATTCCTTCATTATTTTACCATTATTCTGTATATATACAAAAAATAAATTTTTTATATCCTAATATTTCAACTAAAATTAAATAAAAAAGTTGCCATTATGATTATCTTTTCATAAGGCAACTTTATATTATACCGTATTAAATAAAATATTGAATTATCTTTAACAAGTAGCTCCGCCTGTAACATGAAGATTTGCATCTAATATTTCTTCTTTTCTTTCTAGTATATTTCCATATAATAATTCTTCTTCTATTTTTTCAAATCCTATTCTGTCTATCATATCTCCAAAACGCTCACCTGTTTTGCCTTGCTCTCTGTATAATAATATTGTTTTTTCTAATATTTCTTTAGCTTCTTTTTCTGAATAGATTCCTTTTAATACATCCCCTGGTCTAGTTAGTTTACCCCATTTACCACCTAGTATTATCTTTAATCCTTTTTTGCCTCCTTCTATTGCATCAAAGTGGCACTTATCTATACATAGTCCACAGTTATTACATTTATCTATATCTAGTTCTAGTTTTCCATCTATAACTTTTGCTGCTCCTACTTTACAGCTAGCTTCTATTGAACATTTTTTACATCCAGAGCACATATCTTCATCATATTCTGGTACATGTTGTCCCATCACTCCAAAGTCATTTAAACTTGGTTTTATACAGTTATTAGGACATCCACCTATACCTATTTTAAACTTATGAGGTAACTTTACATCATAATATTTATTGAAAAATTCATCATGTAGCTCAGTTCCTAGCTTTTGAGTGTCTAATAATCCAAAGGTACATACTGTCCCTTTACATGGAACTATTGGTCTTACTCTAGAGCCTGTTCCACCCGATCTTAAACCATCCTTAGCTAGATAAGACTTTACTTTTTCAATATTATCAAATTCTATTCCTGGCACTTCAAGAGTTAATCTTGTTGTAAGAGATATATTTCCATTTCCATACTTTTCTGATATTTCACATACATTTTTTAATTGTGCAGATGTAAGTGCTCCATTTTCTGTTATTACTCTACATGAAAAATGTATACCATCGTTATTAGATAAAAAACCTTGACCTTTAACTTCTTTTCTTTGTTCTGGTGTTATTTTTTTATTATCTTTTGCCATTTTATAATTCCCCCATCTCTTTATTTAATGATAATCCACCTTCTAGTACGCTTATATCTGTGTATCCATAGTGCTTCATTCTATTGTAAGTTAAGTATGCTCTTTTTCCCCTTTGGCATACTAATAGAATCTTGTCATCATATTCTAAACCTTCTATTTTTCCATTTATTTTAGAAAGATCTACAAAAAGTGCATCTTCTAAAGTAGCTACTTTATTTACATCAACTATTTTATATTCATCTTGATTGTTTATAAATTCTTCAAATCTTACTATTTCTACATCCTCATAGATTTTATTTAAAAGTACATTTGCTGCATGACCTAATGGAGATATAGCTGTTGAAAACGGAGGTGCATATGCTAAATCTAAATCTTGTAAATCATTTAACTTTCCTTCAAAATGGATTGCTGTTGCTACAGTATCTATTTGTTTATCTACACTTCCCTTACCAAATACTTGAGCCCCTAATATTTTTTCACTTTTTCTATCGGCTATTAATTTAATAAATAATAAACCTGAACCAGGGTAATAGTGGGCTTTATCATCTAATGGTACTATTACACTTTCTACATTATATCCATAAACTTTTGCTTCTTCTTCTGTAAGACCCGTTCTAGCTGCACTTATATCTAGTATTTTTACTATTGATGTACCTAGTACTCCTTTAAACTTACTTTCTTTACCTGCTATAGTTCTAGCTACACATCTGCCTTCTTTATTAGCAGATGAACCCATTGGAGACCATGCTGAGTTATTAGTTAAAATATTTTTTACTGATGCACAATCACCTACCGCAAATATATCTTCATCATCAGTTTGCATCTTATAATTAACACTTATTGTTTTATTATTTTCCAGACTTATACCACAGTCATAAGCTATACGGCTATTTGGTCTTATACCAACACTCATTATAACTATATCTGCTTTTATTGCCCTTTTATCAGTTTTTATTTTACTTACTTTTTCATCTCCAATTATAGAAACTACTTTTTCATTTGTAAGTACCATTATTCCTTCATCTATAAGCTTATCTTGTAAATATCTAGATACATCTTTATCGAATCCAGGAGGAATATTTTCACACGCGTCTACTACAGTAGTTTTAATATTATTTTCTAGTAGATTTTCAGCTATTTCTAACCCTATAAATCCACCACCAACTACTACTGCTCTTTTTATATCTTCATTTTCTATAATCTCTCTTAAATTTATTGCATCTTCTGGAGTTCGTACGTAGTGTACTCCTTGTAAATTTATTCCTTCTAAGTTTGGCTTAATTGGATCTGCACCTGTTGCTATTACTAATTTATTATAGCTAAATTCATTTTCCTCATTAGTAATAGTGTTTATTGCTTTTACTGTTTTTAATTCTCTATTTATTTTTAAAGCTTCTGTATCTGTAATAACCTTTACCCCAGTTAGTTTCTCAAAATTTTTAGGAGTATTTACTATAAGACTTTCTTTGTTTTCTATTACTCCACCTACGTAATAAGGTAGTCCGCAACCTGCATAAGATATATCTTTTCCCTTTGTTATTATTGTTACATTGTAATCCCTATTCTCACGCTTTAGTTTTGCTGCAGTCTTTGTACCTGCTGCAACTCCTCCTATAACTAAAATATCCATTTTCATCACCCTTTAGATATAAATTTAACAACTCATACCTTAATTGTAGTTAGATTTTAGTATAATGTAAAATTATAAATATTTATTGAATTATAAATTTTTCTTATAGTATACTCATATCATAAGGGACAATAAGCTATTAATTTACTAGGGGGATAGTATGATTGATTTTAGATTAATTACCTTTATTGATTTATGTGAGACTAAGAACTATACAAAGACTGCAAAGAATCTTTCTATAACTCAACCAGCAGTAAGTCAACATATAAGGTATTTAGAAGAAAAATATAATTTAAAACTTTTTGATTATATAAGTAAAAAGCTTAGTTTAACTCAAGAAGGAATAGATTTTTTAAATAATGTTCAAAAACTACAGACTATGTCTATAAATATTGAGCATCATCTAAAAGATAGCAATTCAAGATATAAGTCATTAGTATTTGGTGCAACAAGAACTATAGGTGAGTATTACATTCCACCTTATATAAAAAAATATATATCCTTGTATCCTAAAAATAATATTTCTATGATTGTAAATAACACTAAATTTTTACTTGAAAACTTAAATAAGGGTAATATAGAATTTGCAATTATTGAAGGGCATTTTAATAAAGCTGAATATGAAACTCATTTAATTAGCAAAGAAAGATTAGTGGTTGTTGCCTCTCCTCAAAACAAACTTGCATCAAAGAATAATATATCTTTTGATGAACTGTTTAGTGAAACATTGATTGTAAGAGAAAAAGGCTCGGGTAGTCGTGAAATCTTTGAAATGTTTCTTTATGAAAATAACTTTACTTATAAAAATTTTGAACATGTAATTGAAATTGGCAATATTGGTATAATTAAAGATATAGTTAAGAGTAACTTAGGTATCTCTATAATGTATGAAATGGCAGCTCAAACAGAAATTACGAATAATGAACTTGCTGTATTAGATATTAATAATATGAGTATTTTTCATGAATATAATTTTATTTTTTTGAATGATTCTATTTTCAAATCAAACTATATTGATTTTTATAACTTTTTAAGAGATTAGATTTATTGATGAAATAAAAAGCACCCTATTTAGAATCTATAACTTTAATTCTAAATAGGGTACTCTTTATATACGGATATTACTTATATTTAATTTAGGGCATTTTTCTTTTAGTTTATTTATAAACTCCTCCCTATCCTTTGGAGAAATATATGCACCTAGACTTCCCTTATAAATTATCTCTATCCTATCTACTGATAGTGCAGTTGATGATAATACAGATTTTGCTTGCTTTATTTTATTGATATTATTGTAGTAAAACTTTTCCTTTATAGGTCCACTTCTAATAAATAAGTGATCCTCTTTTAATACATAGTAAGTTCCAAACCAAGTCCATATAAAAAATCCTTCTAATATTGTAAATAAAAGTATTGCTGTAATATGTCTATTCATAATAGCATCTAATAAACTTATCATCAAAGCTATTATACAAGCCCATATAACTATTCTTAGCCACCAATCTTTTTTTGAATAATATTTTTTATCCATTACTTAGTTCTTTCTTTTTCATATTTTTAAGTATTTCTAAATCGTCTGGATTTCCTATATATTGATTACCACTGTCATTTCCTATACTCATACTCATGCCTTTTTTTATTGGAGCACACAGAAAACCTATTACAACGCCTCCTAATAAGCAACTAATTCCAAGTAGTACTTTGTTTATATCTTTCATACTTATCTCTCCTTAAATTTAGATATATATTAAATACTTCTTCAAATAGTATGAGTATCCTTTTTATAAAATTTTAGTCTGTTAGCAAATAACAAAGAATTAGCTTTGTAGTATTTTCTATTGCATCTATATGAGTTCTCTCATAGTGATGGCTCGCATCAGTTCCTGGTCCAATGTTAGCAAATCTTAAATCTTCACCCCATTTAATAGCTTGCGATGCATCTGATCCATAGTTATTAAATAAATCTATATTATAATTTATATCATTTTCTTCTGCGATATCAGTAAGCTTAAACCTTAAATATGAATCATATACAGTTTGCTTATCTTTTGCAGTGATACATACACTATGCTCATTAGATGTTTGACCATCACCTACTGGAGCTATATCTATTGAAACAAGCTCTTTTGTCTTAGAAGGAATTGCTCTAGATAAGCCATGCCCTAACTCTTCATAGTTACTTATATATAAATGAGTTGTATGCTTTGGTTGTAAATTATTTTCTTTAAAGTACCTTGCTAATTCAAATAATATTGCAACTGCAGCTTTATTATCTATGTATCTAGTCTTTATAAATCCAGAATCAGTTATCTCTAATCTAGTATCAAAGTATATAAAATCACCTACACTTATTCCTAAATCTAGTACATCTTGCTTTGACATAACATTTTCATCTAATCTTATTTCCATATTGTTAAAGTTTCTTTCACTGTTTGCATTTTCTTGACCATATGTGTGAGTAGATGAATATTTAAACATTGATGTACCTCTTACGTCTCCTTTTTTTCTAGTTATTATAGTACAGTTTTCGCCCTCCACTGCTGACCAACATCCACCACCGATTTTATGATATTTTAATTTTCCATCTGTAGTTATTTCTTTGACCATTGCTCCTAGAGTATCCATATGTGCTGATATTGTAATATGATTTTCATCATCTTCTCCAAGTAATGTTGCTATTAGCCCACCTTTATTAGTTACTTTTGTAGTTAATCCTAATTCTTCAAAGTCTTTTTTAGCTTCTAGTACTGCTTTATCTGTGTATCCACCTGGACTTGGTATTGCTAAGTATTTCTCTAAGTATTCAAGTATATTATTAATATTTATATTCATATCAATCTCCTATGTATTTTAATTATATTTAATATTTATCTTTAAATGTGACATGCTACTTCATGGTTATTATCTAACTCTTTTAAGATAGGTTGCTCCTTAAAACATACATCTTTTGCATACTCACATCTTGGCGCAAACCTACACCCAGGCTTTGGATTTATAGGTGATGTTATTTCACCTTTTATTATTATTCTTTCTTTTTTCTTACCTATACTAGGTATTGGAATTGCTGATAATAGTGCTTTGGTATATGGATGTTTTGGATTGTCAAATAGTTCTGCTGAGGGTGCTTTTTCTACTACCTTTCCTAAGTACATAACTGCAATTTCATCTGAAAAATAATTTACAACTGATAAATCATGAGTTATAAATATGTAAGTTAAACCAAGATCTTTTTGAAGTGTCTTTAATAAATTCAATATTTGTGCTTGAATTGATACATCTAGTGCAGAAACCGGTTCATCGCACAATATAAATTTTGGATTAAGTGCTAGTGCCCTAGCTATACCAATTCTTTGTCTTCTTCCTCCATCAAGTTCATGAGGATATGTATTTACTAATCTCTCTGACAATCCTACAGTTTCCATTAGTTCTAAAACTCTTTTTTCTCTTTCCCCTTTATCTTTTATAATCTTATGTAATCTTAATGGTTCACCTATAATTTCACTGACTGTTTTTCTTGGATTTAGTGATGCAAATGGATCTTGAAATATTATTTGCATGTCTCTTCTTAAATCTCTTATCTCTTTTTTACTATAGTCTAATATATTTTTACCTTCAAATATTACTTCACCATCAGTAGCTTCTAAAAGTCTAAGTATAGCTCTACCTGTTGTTGATTTACCACATCCTGATTCCCCTACTATTCCAAGTGTTTTTCCTTTTTCTATAGAAAAGTTAACATCATCAACTGCATGTAATATTCCTTTTGGTGTATTAAAGTACTTCTTCAACTGTTTCACTTCAAGCAATTTATTATCCATTAATGCCACCCCCAGCTAGCTCTACGCCTACATTTTCATACGCAAGACAAGAAACATAATGTGTATCACTCAATTGTTTAATCGTTGGTACTTTAATTGAGCATTCTTCTTGTGCATACATACATCTAGGATGGAATTGACATCCTTTTGGTAAATTTGTAGGGTCTGGCATAAGTCCTTTTATTGGTATAAGCATTTCACCTCTTTTTTCTATATTGGGAAGAGAGTTGAATAACCCTTCTGTATATGGATGCTTCGTATTATTAAATATATCTTCAAGGGTTCCTTTTTCTACTATTTTACCTGCATACATAATTGCTACTTCGTCACATACTTCTGCAACTATTCCTAAATCATGGGTAATCATCATCATAGCTGTATTATATTTTTCTTTTAATGTCTTCATTAAGTCTAATACTTGTGCTTGTATTGTAACATCTAGTGCTGTTGTTGGTTCATCCGCAATTAATAGTTTTGGATTACATGCAAGCGCTATGGCTATTATAACTCTTTGTTTCATGCCTCCTGAAAACTGATGAGGATATTCATTAGCTCTATTTGGATGTATCCCTACCAAAGCTAACATATCTTTAGTTTTTTCCATAGCTTCTTTGCTACTTATATTTTCATGTATTTGTATTACCTCCGCAATTTGATCTCCTATAGGGATTACTGGATTTAGTGATGTCATAGGATCTTGGAAAATCATTGATACTTTATCTCCTCGTATATTTTCCATTTCAGCTTCTGTATATAAAAATATATCTTCTCCTTCAAGCTCAATTACTCCACTTTTAATTTTGCCTGGTGGGTTTTGCACTAATCTAAGTATTGATAGTGCCATTGTAGTCTTACCTGCACCTGTTTCTCCAACTATACCTAATGTTTTTCCTCTATCGATACTAATACTTACACCATTTACGGCCTCCACAATCCCATCATTTGTTTCGTAATGTACTACTAAATCTTTTATATCTATAATATTTTGTGTATCTATTTTATCCTCTGATGGCATAATTTTTCCCCCTTACTGTTTTAATCTTGGATCTAGGGCATCTCTTAATCCATCCCCTAATAAATTTAGTGCTAGTATTGTTATCATTATTGCTAAACCTGGAAATACAGTTATATGCCATGCGTCTCTTAAATATTGTCTACCTCCTGATAGCATAGCTCCCCATTCTGGTTCTGGAGGCTGTATTCCTAATCCTATGAAGCTTAGTGATGCGATTGATAAAATAACCCCTGCTACACTTAAAGTAACTTGTACTATTATAGGAGATAGACAGTTTGGTATTACCTCTCTAAGAATTATCGTTGCATCTGTAGCTCCTATAGCCCTAGCCGATTCAATAAACTCCTGATCCTTAACTCCTAGTACTGCCGCTCGTACTATTCTTGCATATTTTGGTATTCCTGCAATACCTAGGGCTATTATTACATTTATTAGATTTGTTCCAAATGCTGCTACTATTGTTATTGCTAATAATATACTTGGAACAGCTAATAATATATCCATAAGTCTCATTATAATATTATCAGTCTTTCCTCCATAGTAGCCAGCTATTGATCCGAAAAGTCCTCCTAATATTAAAGACATAGCTACTGATATAACACCCACTTTGATTGATATCCTTGATCCATGTACTATTCTTGAAAATATATCCCTTCCAAATTCATCAGTTCCAAATATATGTTTTTTACTTGGAGGTTGTAATCTTTCCATAATATTTTGTTTTACAACTAAAGTATCATAATCTGCTATTACATCTGCAAATATAGCAAGCAATAGTAAAATAATGATTATCACTAAACCCAACATTGCCATTTTATTTTTTTTCAAACGTGACCATACTTCTACCATTTGATTTCTTTTACGGTAGTTACTAATTTCAGTTTTCTTATCTTGTCTATGTATTTGTTTTTGCATTATATCCCCCCTACCTACTCATATTTAGCTTTTATTCTAGGATCTATATATCCATATAAAATATCTACCAACAAGTTAACCAAACTAAAACATACTGCAAATACAATCAAACAACCTAACACCATTGGTGTATCTTTTGCTTTTATTGCATCTACAATAAGTCTACCTACTCCAGGCCACGAAAATACCGTTTCTGTTAGTACTGCACCACCTAATAAGTTTCCAAACTGAAGACCTATTACTGTTATAACAGGTATTAATGCATTTCTTAATGCATGTTTTCTCACAACTTTTTTCTTATTAACCCCTTTTGCTTTTGCTGTTCTTATATAGTCTTGTCTGATAACATCTAGCATAGATGATCTTGTTGTCCTTGTTATATTTGCTGCACAAGATACCCCAATTGTTATAGCTGGCATTATTAAGCTAATATAAGAGCTTGCTCCACCTGATGGTAACCATCCTAAATTTAAAGAAAAAAGCATTATCATAAGTAATCCAAACCAAAAGTTTGGCATAGATACTCCTATTAGTGCAGCGATCATACTAATACTATCAACCAGCGAGTACTGCTTGGTTGCAGAGATTATACCTACTGGGATAGATACAATTATAGCAACTATCATTGCCCAAAATGTAAGTGCAAATGTATTAGGCAATCTTGACATTACCTCTTCAAATACATCACGTCCTGTTGCATAGGATTCTCCTAAATCTCCTGTTACACACTTTTTCATATATTTTGCATACTGAACTATTACAGGTTCATTTAGCCCAAGTTCTTCCTGTAGTTGAGCTATCGATTCTGCACTAGCATTATCTCCTAATATTATTGCTGCTGGGTCTCCAGGTGAAAAACTCATAATGTAAAATACAAGAAATGTAACTCCTAGTATTACTGGTATCAACATTAGTAGTCTGTTTCTTATATATCTGAACATATACTCACCTCTACTTTATTTATTTTTTAAAGCTTATATTTTCGTATCTATGGGTACCTATTGGATATATTTCTAGACCTTCTATCTTACTACTTGTACCTATTGCACCTAAGGGAGTGTATATTGGTGCTATTGCAGCGTCTTTTGTAATTATCTGTTGTATTTCTTCATATATTTTATTTCGTTTTATCTCATCTTGCTCAATTCTTCCTTCTCGAATTAAACTATCAACTTTTTCGTTTGAGTAGAATGTCCTATTTCCTCCACTACCTTTATTTTCTGTCAAATACAATGGTGCAAATGTGTTATCTGGTTCTGCATTTGGATTCCATCCTCTAACTGCCGCTTGAAAGTCACCGTTCATTTGCTTTTCTAACATTGCTCCAGACTCCATCATTTCTACATTAACTTTTACACCTATTTCTGCTAATGATGCTTGATATACCTGAGCTGTTTTTGATCTTACATCTGATGATGCTAATATGGTAAATTCTAGATTATTATCATATCCTGCTTGTTTTAACAAAGACTTAGCCTTTTTTAAGTTATAATCATAGTTTACTACATTGTTTGAATATCCTATAGATGTTGGCCCCATTATACCTTCTGATTTTATAGCTTCTCCATTTGTTGAAACTGCAATTATAGATGCTTTATCTGTAGCATAATTTATAGCTTCTCTTACCAATTTATTATCAAATGGAGCTTTTTCATTATTCATATCTAAAAATTCTATTGTAGTTGGACTGTACTCATTTAATACTAAATCAATGTTATCTCTTATTCTATTGTAGTCTACTGCATCAACATTAAGTAATACATCTATCTCTCCTGTCTCTAAAGCTATAGCTCGACTACTTCCTTCTGGAATAATTCTAAACTCCAATCCATCATTTTTTACCTCTCCATCAAAATAGTCATCAAATTTAATCAATATAAATCTATCTCCTGGTTTCCATGCTTCAAATTTATATGGTCCAGTGCCAATAGGATTTTCATCAATTTTTTTCCCACTAGCTTCTATTTCTTCTACTGATTTTTTATTTAAAATTGCTCCTCCTATATGTGATAAGCTTGATATTAATGTTGAAGATTTTTTATTTAAGTGAATTATAAAGTTTAAATCATCGATTACTTCTATTGATTCTATCATATCTACTAGGTGTCCTACTTTAGATGATTCCTTTTGCCTTTCTAGACTAAACTTAACATCATCTGATGTTAAAATTTCACCATTATGAAATTTGACTCCATCTTTTAATTTAAATTTTACAGTGGTATCATCTACCTGTTCCCAACTTTCTGCTAAGTCACCTTCAAAGGTATCTTCTGGTGTTAATTTGATTAATGTATTAAAGATATGCCTTGTTGCATTTGATGTTGAACTGTCATTAGCTTGATGTGGATCGAAAGATTTTACGTCTGTATTTTGTGCTAACCTTATAATGTCTTTCTCTCCATTAGAATAACTAGATGCCCCTACATTTGTGTTTAAACATCCAGTAGTTGTCATTACAACTATAGAAGCCAATACTATACTTACAATTTTTTTAGATATTTTCAAATTTACATCCCCCCTTAATCTTTTAATACTGTGAGTGTATAGTTCTAAATACATTATGTCTGATTTTTCTGATTTTTTCAATTATCAATTAATAATATTATTGTATACTTTACTTTTACTATAAATTAGAAGGAGTTTCTTAATTTGTACTTAATTAATAAAAAATAGGACTCGTTTTTACGAGTCCTATTTTTTATTAATTATAATTTTACTACATTTGTTCATATGATCCGTATACTAAAATTTTCTTATCCTCTACCATCACTTTACCATTTGCTATTACTGTACTTATATCTAGATTCTCATCTAATAAAAGTATATCTGCATCAGAGTCTTCAGCTATACATCCTTTTCTCGGATACACTTCTAATCCTTTAGCTACATTAGATGTTATATATGTTAAAGCTTCCTCTACACTAAAATCTAATTCATTTACCATATTTTTAAACTCTTCATGTAAACTTGATACACTAGATACACCCATCTTTACTAAGTTTCCACTTTCATCATACTTAGACCAACTACCATATCCATCAGAGCTTATTGTCATGTTTTCTATTGATACACCTACCTCTTTACCTTTTTGTATACATCTACCTGGAGTAAAGTCATCTCTCATTCCACAAGTTAAATCTATTTTACCTCCGCGCTTAGCATAGTCAAAAGCCTCTTCTAATAATTCTTTTCTTCTATTTACATGAGTAGGTCTTATTGTTTTTAATGGTATTTCAGTTTCTTCTAGGATTTCATTTACTTGAGATAGACCTCTTTTTCCATCCCCCATATGAAGAACTACAATTCCAGCTTTACCGCTAAGCATTCCAGCTACTCTCGCATCTGATGCTACTCTTTTTAATTCATCACTACTTACATTTGGACTTCTATGATCAGATAATGCTAACTTTACTCCTATAATCTCATCAATAAATGCAATATCTCTTTTTATTGAATCTGTCAGTGTAACTGTTGGATATTCATAAGATCCTGTATGAACAAATACTGTTATACCTTCTTCTTTTAATCCTTTTGCCTTAGCTACTAAATTTTCTACACTTCTAGTAGTACCGTCAGTTCCAAGCAAACCTACTACAGTAGTTATTCCTGCAGTTGTTAGCTTAGTTAATGTTATTTCGGGTGCTCTAGTACTAAAGCTACCCTCTCCACCTCCTCCAGTTATATGTACATGTTGATCTATAAATCCTGGAGTAAGTATTTTTCTACTTCCATCTATAATTTTTATCTTTTTATTTTCAAAGTTTATATTATCATCTATTAAAGATATTTTACCCCCACTTACAAAAACATCTTTTCTTCCTATATACTTTGGTGAGTAAACTGCTACATTTTTTATTAATATCATAGTTTTATGCTCCTTCAACTTCTTTAGTATCTTCATCATTATCTTCTATCTTAGCTATTCCAAACCCTGTTATCGCAAATATTATTGCAAATATTATTCCACTATAGTTAAGTATTGCCCATGGTAGATATTCAAGTGTTGGAACTCCTAAAGTAGCCGCCATATATGCTCCCGCTGCCGACCAAGGTACAAGAGGAACTATAACAGTACCAGAGTCTTCTAATGTTCTAGATAAGTTTTTAGCTGCTAAGTTTTTCTTTGGGTAAACCTCTTTAAATAGGTCACCTGGGATAAGTATAGAAAGATAAGAACTTCCTGTTACAAATGCAACTGTAAAACAAGACACTATAGTTGCAAGTATAATACCTACTGTTGATTTAACTTTTGACATTAATAAATCTAATACTACATCAAGCATACCAGAAACACTTACTATTCCTGCAAACCCCATTGCACAGAAAATTAGTACTGTAGTACCTGTAACTGAAACTACTCCACCTCTATTAATAAGTTTGATTACTTCTTCAGTTGGCTCACCTGCAAATCCAGTCATAGTTATATTGAATCCTTCTACTAAAGATTTAAATCCATCTACTATGCTAAATCCTTGTATTACACTCCCTAACAATATAGTAATTATACTTACACCTAGCATAGTAGGTATTGTTGGCCATTTTCTTACTGATCCTAATATTACTAATATTATAGGAAGTAGTAATATTGGATTAAAGTTAAACATTGAATCCAACTGATCCATCATTACTTGAACTAGCTCTGGAGTTACCATTTCTCCACTAGCCTTAAGCCCTACTATAAAATAAACTACTAGCGATACTAATGCTGCTGGTATTGTAGTGTATAACATATGTTTTATATGCTCGTACAACTCACTTCCTGCAGCCATTGGTGCAAGGTTTGTCGTATCTGATAAAGGTGATAATTTATCTCCAAAGAATGCTCCAGCAACTACTGCTCCTGCTGTTGCTGGTAGAGATACTCCAAGACCTCCAGCAATACCCATCATTGCAACTCCTATAGTACCTGCTGCTCCCCAAGATGTTCCTGTAACAATTGAAAGAACTGCTGATGCAAAAAATGCTGTTACTAATAAAAATTTAGGACTTATCATCTGTACTCCATAGTAAATTATCATAGGTACTGTTCCTGCAAACATCAATGATCCTATTAAAAATCCAACACTCCATAATATCAATGTCGCTGGTAAGGCACTTGAAATTTTATCTATTATAGCTTTTTGCATATCATTGTATGTGTATCCTAGTCTTAATGCTATAATAGCTGCTAAGAATGCTGAAATTATCATTATCGGCTCAATTCTTATTTTAAACACTCCATATCCAATTGTTAACGCTACTACCATGAATATTATTGGTATAAGTGCTTGTGCCAGTGTAGGCTTCTTTTTAATCGTTGATTCTTTACTCATACTAAATTACCTCCATAAAATTTATTATGCTGTTAAGTATAAGCAATTAATGTGCCAACCTTAATTTTGTATTACTTTCTTAATAATACAATGTATATTTTGAATATCACTTAAATAATTAAAAGATATTTCGAATTCTATATAAAATTTTAATTTTCTGATTTTTTATTTTTTTGTTTGATTTCTATTTTTTTATCCATTTAACCCTTTTGAATTTATATCCCAACCCTTTCCAACCCTTTATCAAGTACTTTTGTCCCATTTATCCCTTTATTAATTTCTATAAATTTTCTTTCTTTTAAGTTGCTCATTATCCGTCTTAATTTACCTTCACCTAGATTTAAGTTTTCTTCAGAAGCTAATACAGCTAGAGCCCTTCTTCCTATTCCTTTATGCTTGTAAATCTTATTCAAAACCCAAAGCTCATCTTCACTCAAATCTAAATGTTCTTCTATATTAGAAAATATATCTTTATTAATTTCTTCATATTTTTTGGCATCTATATCTTGTATTTGATTGACACTTTGTAAAATATCTCTTGGTAAATCACAAATATTTACTTTTATGCCTTCCTCTTTAGTACTAACTAAATACTCTACTATATTTATAAGCTCTCTTATATTTCCTGGCCACTTATAGCTTTCAAGTACTCTAAGAGCATCATTGCTAAAGAATGTCTCTATATTTTCTTTTACCTCAAACTTTAAAATATAATGCTTAAGCATTAACTTTATATCTTCTTTTCTTTCTCTAAGTGGTATTGAGTATATGGGCATAACATTTAATCTATAATATAAGTCTTCTCTAAATTTTTTGTCTTCTACCTCTTTTAAAAGATTCTTATTAGTCGCTGCTATTATTCTTATATCTACTGGTACTACTTCTGTACTTCCAACAGGAGTTATCTCTCTTTCCTGTAATACTCTAAGAAGCCTGGCTTGCAAATGTAGTGATGCATCTCCTATTTCATCTAAAAATATAGTTCCCTTATGAGCTTTTTTAAATAGACCTGCTTTTCCACCTTTTTTTGCACCAGTAAAAGCTCCATCTTCATAACCAAATAGCTCACTTTCAATTAGATTTTCAGAAAGTGCTGCAAAATTTACAGCTACAAATGGATATTCATATCTTGATGATTCATTGTGTATAGCCTGTGCTAAAATTTCCTTTCCTGTACCCGTTTCTCCTTGGATTAATACCGTAGAATTGCTTTTAGCTATTTTTTTAGCAAGCTTTATATTCTTAGCTGTAATTTCGCAATTTCCTATAAAATTATCAAATGTATATTTTGCATTAAGCTTTTCGCCTTTTCTTTTTCTTCTTAAGTCTTCATCTATTTTATGAATATTATCAGCTGGATTTATTACTATCATATTTCCTACAGCTATACTGTTGTTTTTTATTTCTTCTTTATTTATTAGAAGCTCTTGATCATTAATTTTTGCCATATCTTCTTTTAAACCACTAAACATTTCATATATGTCTTTAGAAATTATTTCATGCCTTTTAACATTTAAAATCTTTAGAGCTTCTTCATTTAGTACTAGTACTTTATTGTCTAAATCAGTATATATGATTCCATTTTTTTGATTATCAAGTATATTAGTAAGCATGTCTTTTAGCTTTAGTGATTTGTGAGCAGTATTTATATATTTTTTAGATATATTTACCATATTTCTATAAAAATAAGAAGATAGCATCTCCCCATGTTTATCAATATCATCTAAGCTAATAAGTACTTCTGTCAAACTTGTAATATCCATTTTTCTAGATTTTATATCTATAACTTCTTTTACTTCTTCTGGAACAATATCTATTTCACCCGGAGTAACTGCAATATTAGTTTTCTTATAACTTTTTATACCAGGATAGTAAGGAAAATAATTTACATGATCTATTCCATGACTCTTAAGTTGCTTTATTACTGTTTCACAAGTTTCTTTATCATCATTTACTAGAAGAATATTTTCACCTTTTTTTAAATTTAGAAGCTTATCTATGTAATCATGTCCTATTACTCTCTTCACCACGAGATATTTTGTACCTTGTTTTATTTTTTCTAGCACCATTTCTTCTACTATTTCACTTGAAAAAATCACTAAATCCCAATTTATATCAAAGTTTACATTTTGTTTTACATTGTACACTTCTATATATATCTTTTTATCTAATATGTTTTCTAGTTGCTCTTTTATAGTTATTCCTGTCTGATCTCCCATTGATATTATAACTATTTTTTTCATATACTCTCCTAAGGTTTATTATTTTTTACTTAATATTTGATTTTAGTATATTATATCTTAGAAATTTATAAAACAGGATACAATCTTTTTCATCAATAATTTAATAATCATTATTTTTTATATAATATTTTTTGATAGAAAATTTTGAATATAATACCTAATATGTATAAATATGTTATAATATATATGGATATACAATTACTTAAAAGGGGGCTTTTTTTATGAAAATGCAAAGACTTAATGCTGTTATTGAAAGAATGAAAGAGGATAACATAGCTCAAATGCTAGTAACTGATCCTACTGCGATCTTTTATTTAACTGGAAAAATGATTCATCCGGGGGAAAGATTACTTGCTTTATATTTAAATATAGAAGGTAATCATAAATTATTTATAAATGAATTATTCCCAGTTCACGAGGACTTAGGTGTAGAAAAGGTTTGGTTTACTGATGTTGATGATGGACTTAAAATAATAACTGAGTACGTTGATAAAAACGCTACTATGGGTGTTGATAAGAACTGGCCTGCAAAATTCTTACTTCGTTTAATGGAACTTGAAGGTGGAAATAAATTTGTTAACTCTTCTTACATAATAGATACTTTAAGAATGTGTAAAGATGAAGAAGAAAAAGATTTAATGAGAAAGGCTTCTGCTTTAAATGATGAAGCTATGAAAAGACTAAAATCTACTTTACCTTCTGGTCTTACTGAAAAACAACTTGTTGGTGAGTTAAATAAAATATATGAAGAAATAGGTGCTGATGGATTCTCATTTGACGCTATAATAGGGTTTGGTGCTAATGGCGCTGACCCTCATGCTTCTGCTGGTGATGCCTTAGTTCAAGAAGGAGATGCAGTAATATTTGATATAGGATGTATAAAGGACAACTATTGTTCAGATATGACTAGAACAGTATTCTATAAAAATGCTCCAGAAAAAGCTAAGGAAGTATTTGAAATAGTACTTGAAGCTAACAAAAGAGCTATCTCTTTAGTTAAACCAGGAGCTAGATTCTGCGATATAGATGCTGCTGCTCGTGACTATATAACTGAAAAAGGTTATGGAAAATACTTTACACACAGAACTGGTCACTCTATAGGTCTTGAAGTACATGATATGGGAGATGTTTCTGCTATAAATACAGATACATTAAAACCAGGAATGATATTCTCTGTTGAGCCAGGTATATACTTACCAGGTGAATTTGGAGTAAGAATAGAAGACTTAATATTAGTTACTGAAGATGGATATGAGAACTTAAATAAACATGATAAGGAACTATGCATAATAGGATAGTAAAACTTTTCATTTTACTTTTTTAAAATTAATATTATTTTATAAAGGAATTTAAAATCATATATAGAATTATATATATAGAATTATTTTTATAATTCACTGAGGTTAGAGCTCTATGGACTTCCACTCCTGGGGCTCTTTTAATGTTGTTTTATATATAAAAGAGCCAGATAGAATTTTATCTATCTGGCTCTTATTTATTTTAAAAGCTATCTACTTTACATTAGATGCTTTTTGTTTCTTTTCAAATCTATTCCAAATTATTATTCCTGATGCTATTACTAGCACTGCTCCACCAATCATTTGTAATTCATATACTATGTTTTCTGCTAATGTTGGCATAACTGGTGCTGCTGATAATACTATACCTACTATAGTAACTACTAAAACTAATCTAGCAACGGCTATACAAGTATTAGTGTTCTTAGATATTACATAAGGTCTAACCTCATTAGGTCTATCTTTTCTAAGTCTTATGTATGCTGCAAATAATAATACATATGGGAATAATGCTGTCAAAGCTGTCATTGTTACAAGTACATTGTATATAGCATCAACTGATGGTAAGAATGTAGTTATACATAATATAACTGAAACTATTATTGCTTGTAGCGTAACTGCCTTTACTGGTATGTTATGTTCATTTAGCTCTGTAAATTTCTTAGAGAATATCCCCTCTTTAACACTACCAAATAACATCTTTATAGGTGAAGCTATGTATAATATTATAGCTCCAAGTACTGAAAATGCTATACCAAACGCAACTATTTGAACAAACCAAGATGGTATTCCAAGTGATACACTTACAGCTGCAAGAGCATCTAATACACCTTTAGAAGCTGTTAATTCTTCTGGAGGTAGTACCATAGTTATTGCTACTGAACCTAATACATATAATACCGCTATTATTACAGCTGATATAATTATAGCTTTTGGGAAGTTCTTTTCCGGCTTATCTATTTCAGTTATAAAGTTTGCAGTAGTTTCTGCTCCTGCTAAACCAAACATAACTGCAGATATTGCAACAAATGAGTCCATATTCATTTGAGGAGTAAGTGTTGCTACTGTATAAGTAGATGCTGATTCATGCTTTCCAAGTACAAATACTGCTAAGAAAGATAAACCTATTAAAAATGCTGCTGGTATAGTTGAACCAAGTGCACCTGCATTAGTAAATATCTTTGCAAAAGACATACCTTTTGTTGCGATGTATGAAAGTACCCAAAATACTATTATAGATGTTACAAATACAAATATTTTATTATCTGCAAGTGCTGGATTACCTATAGTATAAGATACGTTTACACATAAGAACGTTAAGAATGATGTATACCAGAATATCTTAGCTGTCCAGTTTAACCAAGAAACTAAGAATCCATATTTTTCACCATAGGCTTCTTTAACCCACTCGTAAAGACCACCATCTCTTTGGTAAGTTGATGCTAGTTCTGCACATATTAATGCTCCTGGCACGAAGAATATAAAAGTAAATAATACCCACATTGGAATAGCCCCTAGACCCAATCCAAAGCTTGAAGCGGTAGATTTAGCTATCCATCTTATACCAAACATTGCTGATACGTTCATAAATACTAAGCTCCATAACCCAATTTTTTTCTTTTCCATTTTCAATTGTCCCCCTATTATGCTTTTTTATATCTAAAATAAAAGATATATCCCCTTGATAAATCAGGTATTTGTTAATAAATTTTAACATACTGTTAAATATTGTAAATACCTTCTTGATTTATATTACTAAATTTTTACAATATTTTCAATATTTTTTTGTTTTAATAAAAACAGAATAGGGTATATTTTCAAACACTTCTACATCACCAAGTAGTACTATCTCTCCTTTATTTATTAACAATCCACCTGTGTCTTTCATAGCATAAACTCTTTTCACTTTTTCATTCAATACTTTCTTTATAGAATTATTTTGTAAATCAGTATTATTGTAATGTACCTCTATATAGAAATCACTGATTATATTTAATCCTTTTTCATATGAAAATACATCATAATCTTTATCTGGTGTAATATGATAGTTTTCTAGTTGTATCATTGCACCTGCACTACTTCCCATGACAATTCCTTTGAACTCTTCTATTTCTTCTATTATTTTAAACTCCCTTAATCTATCCATCATTCTATCTGGTAGACCTCCAGTAAAGAATAAAATATCACTTTCTTGTATATTTTTCTTAGCTATTTCACTATCATCATTGAAGTAATTTAGCCATTTAATATTTTTCTCACTAATGTTATAACTTAAAAATGGATTAACTACATCATCATAGTATTTACCATCATCTTTATTATAAGCTTTTTCCCATTCATCTTTATTTGTCATCCAATCATCATGAAAAGAAAATGGTATTATTAAAACTTTATGACTATCGCTTATAATGTTTTTTAATTTTTCATAGCACCAACTCTCGTGAAAATTGTATAAATTCAATAATATATTAATCATCTTACCCCACCTTTTAAATATTTTTTAATTATATTTTAGTTTATATATTTCAAAAATGCTAACAGATTGTTATATACCACTATATTTTTATGTAATTAAAAGGAGCAACAAGTATATTATCTTGTTGCCCCTATCATATATAATACTTAATTATAAGTGAATTTTATTATGTTACGTTACATCTTAAAATATTATATGGGTATTTTGATTATGAAAATTATTTACTACTATTATCTACGTCTGCATCTACATCTGCAGCATCTACGACAGCATCCACATCTTCTACAAAGTCCAAATCCAAAAAATATTCTTCTACAGCGTCTACAACAGAAAAACAAAGCATCATCTCCTTCTAAAAAGCGATTTTTATCGCTTAGTATATTATATTAATACTTACATATTATGACACTGTTCTGCAAAATATTTTTCATTTTTGAATTTCTTTAGCAAAATAAAAGTCTAACAAAAGAATATCTCTCCTTAGACTTTAAATTGGCTTTATTTATTTTTTATTACATAATTTTTATAGAATATCAATTTAAATAATATAAACCATATGAAAAAAACACTCATAATAAAAATTTCATAATTAATTAAATAAAAAGTACTTTCTCCAAAGCATTCTATTATCGTTCCTTTAGGACCTATATTACCACTAAATCCAACGTACAAATAGTCGGTATTAAATATTGTATTTAATATTCCCATGATAACTGCTAAAGTTTGTATTATTATAAATACATTTATTGCTTCTCTTTTACTTGGTAAATATTTATATATTATTGCATAGTACATCGGAACAATTGCAATAAGAGAGTGCATACCCATAAATTGATAATATCTATAGTACATCCATGAACAAGAAACATCTGGACTTAATATAGATCCAATTCCTCCAAGTACTCCGCTAAATATTACAAAATTAAATATCTTCTTATTGTTTGTTAATAATAGAATTATACAAAGTAATGCGCTTATTGAGCATAATTGCAGTGGTAACTTGTGTATATTAAACCCTGTTTGCATCCATAGTAATATATAGTTTGATATGTAAAATATACTTAAAGATACTAACATACATATTCTAAATAGTTTGTCTATTTTGATATTAGTTTTTATTTTATATCTAAATCTACTAATACAATATATAATTGTAAATGTAATAAATATAGGTATTAATATTTCTAAAATTGTTGTTCTATGTCCAAAATTTGTATTATAATCAAAAAACTCTTTCATATGAAGCCCCCTTGAGCAAACTAGTTTTTTAATTATATGTTTTTTATATCACCTAAATACCTTCTATCTATAACGTCTATCTATTTTCATATAACATAGATCTTTTAAAGTTTTATAGTAACGAAACGTGACGTAGTGACGTAATATATAAAAATTTACTCGCGCAAGCTTTTTTGCTTTTAGCGCATATTTTTTTGCTGATTTTCTATACTAATGTATACACACTACAATCTACATGAAAATATATATTCAAACTTACTCCTCACGCCTAATTAAGCGCAATTTTCTTAATATTCTTTCCATTGAATTGAAAGTAAATTTTTTTTCTGATAAATTCATAATATGGCATATATATTGCTAAATTATTTTACATCATAAATATTTTCTATCACCTTTAGATTTCTTATATATAAGTTAAGGGAGGATAATTTAATATGAAAAAAAGAGAAAAGAAGAAGGCCACCCTGTTTGATGCCCTAATACCAATCGCATTTCTAATGTTATTTTTAGGAGTATCAATATTTAAATTTGGCTCTTCTCCTCATGTTCCATTAGTTGGTGGTACTATAATTGCTGGGCTCGTTGCAGTTTATAAGCTAGGTTATGAATGGCAAGAACTTGAAGAAAGTATGTTTAGCTCTATTAAAATGGCAATGCAAGCCATCTTAATAATTATGATTATAGGGATATTAATTGGTACATGGATTATAAGCGGTGTAGTTCCAGCTATGATTTACTGGGGTCTTGAGATATTATCTCCTAGTATATTCTTAGTGGCAACTACTTTAATATGTTCTGTTGTTTCTCTTGCTACAGGTTCTTCTTGGAGTACTATGGGAACTGTAGGTGTTGCTCTTTTAGGAATTGGTCAAGGTCTTGGTATACCAAACGGTTTAATAGCAGGTGCTATAATTTCTGGTTCTTATTTTGGTGATAAATTATCTCCACTTTCAGAAACTACTAACTTAGCTCCAGCTATGGCTGGTACTGATATATTCCAACATATTAAATACATGCTTTACTCTACTATTCCAACATTAGTTATATGTCTAATATTATATGGAATAATTGGTATGAGATATGCTGGTCAAGACTTAGATATGTCTCAGATTAATATTATCAGAGAAACTTTAGCAGCTTCATTCAATACTTTATCTCCTATTTTATTTATCCCTCCTGTTGTAGTTATCGGATTAGTTATATTTAAAGTTCCTGCTATTCCAGGATTAATAGTTGGTGCAGTTCTTGGGTTTATATTTGCTATAGTGTTCCAAGGTGCATCCGTTGGTGATATATTATCAGCTGCTCAAGATGGTTACGTCTCTACTACAGGTGTGGTGGCTGTTGATGATTTATTATCTAAGGGCGGCTTAATGGGTATGATGTCAACGGTATCTATGACAATCTGTGCTCTTGCCTTAGGTGGAATACTAGAAAAAACAGGTATGCTTGAGGTTATAGCTTCATCTATTCTTAAGCTTGCAAAGGGTGTATTTGGAACAGTTGCATGTACTATGATTACTTGTGCAATGACTAATGCTGTTGCTGGTGAACAATATCTTTCAATAGTTATCCCAGGTAGAATGTTTAAAGATGAGTATGCAAAACGCGGTCTTCATCCTAAGATGTTGTCTAGGGCACTTGAAGATAGTGGTACGTTAACATCTGCACTTATACCTTGGAATACATGTGGAGCATACATACACGGTACATTAGGAGTTAGTGCATTTACTTATTTACCATATGCATTTTTAAATATAATTAATCCATTAGTTTCTTTATTCTTAATAGCTATTAAATTTAAAATAGCTAGAATAGAACCAAGTGAGCTAGATACAGAAAAAGCATAAAAAAAAGAAGTTGTCTTTAAAGTTTTAAGACAGCTTCTCTTTTTTTACATATAAACGCTCTACTTTGTTTAAATTGATTAAATTACTTTTTTATAACGAAATCTTTGCTCATATCAGACTTATTACCTTGCTTATCTACTGCATATAGGTTTAGTATATGCTCATCTTTTGATATTTTTAATTTAATTTTTTCATTGTTTACTTTATCTATGTACTTACCGTCTAGATAAACCTCATAAAACTTTACTTTTTTATTATTATTTAGATTTTTCCAAGTAAGGCTCACTTGATTGCCTTTTATTTTTTCTATTTTTATGTCAGTTGGTGCATTTAATTTATTTTCTTCTTTTATCTTAAACTCTGCATTTATTGTAGAGCCCTTAGCATCTTTTACATTTATTTCTAGTATTAGTTTATCAGATGATTCAACTACTTTTACTCTATCATCTTTATTGATTACATCTTCAATATTCTTGTCTAATTCTACTCTGATTGTTCCTTCATTTTCCATAGTTGGATCTGATACACCTATTCTTAATACACCACTATCTTCTTTTACCATAACAGATGATTTTTTATCTGTTGAAATAAAATCAATGCTTTGGTTATCTTCCCAGAAGTTAGCTGCAGTAATATTTAATGTATTTTCTCTTACAGCGTGTATACCTTCATTATTCTCTAGAATTTCAATATTTGGGTTTTCATTATATTCTTTTACTTCTTCTTCAGATTTATTAGGTAGTAACACATATGAATATGATTCATTTTCAGGGTCTATTCCATGATCAACCCACATAGTTAAGAAGTTGTTCTCTTCAACTAAACTTGGCTCTGTTTCATTTATATCATTCCAGTTTCCTGTTCTATGATCTCTTAATATATTTATATCAGCTTTATTTGGGAAATAGTATCCTATATCTGTATTTTCTTTGCTTCCTTTAAGGTGAGCCCAACTTACTCCCTCTTTAGATGTTTTATCCCCTATGTTATTTATTGAAGCTTGTCCATCTACAGTAAATACTTCATTACCTTTTTCAGATAATCTTCTATTTTCAACTACAGTTTCAATAGTTCTTCCCTTAGTACTTGTTATATCTGAACCTATAGAAACAACTTCATCATCAAACATAAACCATGACTTTTTAGCTTTTAAATCCATCTTATACTTTTCATCTTTTTCCTTTGGATTTTCTTTATCTAAATACATGCCTGAAGCACCGTATCTTCCTTCTATTGTACTTCCACCTACCCAATTTTCTCCATTGATTACTTTTGAACCACTTGCTTCATTATATAATTTTACAGTGTCTACTGTTGTTCCTGGCAATCTATAAGGGTCTACTGTTGGCCAAAATCCTTTAGAAAATTGTTCTACATCTCCATTGTATAAATACGTCATACCGTCAGCTGTATGGTAACCCTTTGTATTTTCTTTGTTCATTGCTTCATACATGTAGGTTCTATTTGAATATGTACTTATTCCATATACAAACCCTGGTCTTCTGTGTACAACTCTATCCATATTAGCATAATTGTAATGCCCGATTAATTCTTTGCTAGGTTTTATTTTGCTATCATTTAAGATATCTTTAATCATAGCTCTAAACTCTAAATCATTAGTAGTTTCAACCATATCTTTTGAGTCATTAGATTGTAGCCAGTACTTTACAACCCCCTTAAGTCTTAAAGCTTCATCTGGTGTAGCAGCAGGAATAAAGTATTTTACAATACTCTTCATAACCCCTTCACCATTGTTAATATCTTGCCACTTAGATCTTGATATAGATCTTCCATTTACCATATCCATTATCAATCCTTTGTACATTAGAGGTTCAAATGATTTTTCTATTACGTCATAAATTATATTAACTTTATCACTTGGGATTGCCCACTCTGTTCCTTCTAAGAGATAATTCATTCTACCTATACCTGTTAGTAGTATAGCTCCATATGTACCTGTATAAGGTATAGCATCATGTTGTATAATAGACCCATCTTCATATATTCCATTTTTTTCGGTTACATACTGTAACTCTGGCAATAAGTCATTACTTGCTTCTTGTAATTTTTCACTATCTTTTATTAGTAAGCTTCTATATATCACCACTTGGCACATATCTAACCTATTAGCGCCTTCACTTTGTATAGGGTTTTCTCTTGGACTCCACTGATCTCTCGCATTTGGTACATAGTAATCTATTATATCTGTATATTTTTTAATAGTTTCGGCTGTTAAATAGTCTTTTATTAATACTAAAGTATCTGTAAGCCTTTGAGGTGCTCCTATTTGCCAATCCCACCAGTTGCCATAGTAATCTTCATTGTATCTATTTTCCATTAGCCACTCAATGCCATATACAATATCTTTTATCAGCTCGCTATCGCCTTGTAACTCTGAACCCTCTAGTAAAAATGCCTTAGCCATTTCTCTCAATCTTTCAAAGCTTTTAGTTATATGATTAGAATTTGTAGTGCTATCTAAGTCCTTCCAAAGATAATTTTTATTGTTATCTTTATTCATATTGTTCCAATAGATATTTGCTACACTAACAATTTTATCTACTGCTTCTTTATCCTTAATATCATTTGATGACAGTAAGTTATTTGGAACTAGTGAGTTATATATTTTATCTAACGAACTATCATATGTATCCTTTGTATGTTCATTTACTTTTAATTCAAATCTACCTAGCTCTTTCTTACCATCTATTGTTTTAGCTATAATATTTGTAGTTCCAGTATTTATAGCAGTTACTATTCCATCTTTAATAGTCGCTACATTGATATCTTCTACTTCTAAATTATATGATTCTGTCGTATATTCAGGATATGCTTTTGCCTTAACTATGTAATTATTATTATTATCTATATTTATTATTGAATTTTCAAATTCCACTCTTTCAATATCAACAGAGTTACTAACCTCTATATTACATTGTGACTTCAAATCTGGATAATTTTCTAACCAAACTGTGATAGTTGCAGACCCTTCTTTCTTTGATGTTATAACTCCATCTTTAACTTCAACTACGCTTGAGTCACTACTGTTCCATACAACTGGTTCCTTACTAGCTTCAATCGGATCTATATTGTATTTTAATACCCCGCTTTGATCTAAAGACATTTTAACACTTTCTTCTGATAAAGTTATACTTTGAGGCTTTGGCGTTACCTCCTCTAATTTAAAGTCATCAATGTATACTACTCCTGATGTTCCAACATGTAATCCAGAATCAAACTGTACTACCATTCTTAACCTACTTGCATTTTCATTACCTCTAAAAGAAGATTCAAAATTACTCCAATCAGTCGTACCTGAAACTGTACCTAGTGTTATTGTTTCTAAAACTTTGTTTGATGAATCTAATTGCTCTACTTTTACTAAGATAGGACTATGAGTTGTAACACTACAATCAGCTTTCGCTAAATCTTCACCCTTAATCCATGTGCTTATTTTGTACTCCTTATCCTTTTCGATCTTAGGAGATGTTGTAGTAACTGACTTGAAAAATCCAACTGATTTATCTAGAGTTATTTTAACTGCATTATTCCCACTCTTACTGTCTGATGTTATTTCTCCTATCATAGTAGGTGCAAATTGACCATAACTAGAAATCTCCCAGTTTCTAGGTTTAACTTCATCTTTCCATAAGTATGCATCTGAACTTGTTGTTTTAAATGTATCTTCAAAATCTCCATTCATATGTATTATATTATTTCTAGCTTGTGATACATTTTCAATTAAAGTTGCATTATTTTGTACTATATCCTCAGCATTTACTCTTATAGTTGCTAATGCAGCAAAATTATTAACTATTAATATAGCTGCTATGCTTTTGTATAGACCTCTATCTAACCTGCTTTTATTCATAATTACTCCCCCTATATATTTTATAAAAACGTTTTCTTTAGTTTTGTAAAACTATCCCCTATATTTACCAAAGTAAGTTCTGTATTATGAAACCACGTTTCATTTATAAAAACATTGTATATTATTTAATCATTTAAAGTCAATAATCTTTTTCATAAAATATTTAAATTTCAATTGATAAATGAATGTCTCTATATGAATTTATTTAATTATTAGACTTATATTTTAATAAAATATATAATGGTAATAATAATAATACTATTAGAATCTGAAAGGAGCTATTTATATAATGAGAGCAAAAATTGACTTATTAAAGTATCCTATATGTATAGCAATACTTACTATACTCTCTCTTATAATTCCTAAAATTTATGACATAGCTCCTCATTTGCTATATTTTGTTATGATCTCACCTTTGTTAACATGGATAGTCATACCTTACTGCTTTATCATGCAAGGGAGAATTTCTGCCTTAAATAATTATAAATTTGTATTTCCTCTATCTTTATGTTTACTGAGTATATTCTTATTTGAAATAATAACCATTTTACGAGGCATAACTCTATTGTCTGATATTATATACTTAGGAAATTTTATTTTAATAATATTTTATATTCTATCTTATATTACTGGATATGAAATCGGAAAAAATAAAGACAATAATCTTTAGAAATAAATCAAAGTTTACTGTACTTAACCATTTTGATAAGATTACGAAAACAAAGGATACCAATTACTTGGTATCCTTATTAATTAATTCTACTTTTCATATATATAAATTACTTATCTACGCATCAAGTGTTAACATTGCACCTCATTAGACAATCTTTTTTCTAATGAGAATAATAAGGCAATATGATTTAGCAAGTCTATGCATACATCTAAAGTAGTATTTTCTTCATCTATTATTGGATTAAATTCAACGAAGTCCATTGACTTTACTATATTTGTACTCATTATCCTATCTAATATATGCTTTGTATCCTCTAATGTATATCCTCCTTCGACTCTAGTTCCAGTACCAGGTACAAGATCTTTATCCATAAAATCAATATCTAAACTTATATGAATAGCGTCTATTTTTTGTTCTATACATTTCTTTACTATATCTTCTAATACAAAATCAAACCCTTTATTATCTATCATTACTTTATCATATAGATTTACTTTAGTTGACCTTATTAGTTCCTCTTCTTTTATATTTAAATCTCTAGCACCTATATGAAAAATATTCTCTTCTTTTATTTTCTTTCCCTCATAGTATAAATCTACAAGATTTTTTTTCCCAAAACCTGCTAGAGAAGCTAATGGCATACCATGATAATTCTTACTCTCTGATATTTCTTCTGTGTTAAAATCACCATGAGCATCTACCCAAACTACACCTAGATTCTTAAAGTTCCTACTTACTCCTGATATGCTACCTAGGGCTATACTATGATCTCCTCCTAGTATAATGGGAATATTTCCTGATTTAACAGAGTCATAAGTTACTTGAGCTAAGTTATTATTTACTTTATATATACTACTATAATATTTTATATTTTTATCATCTTTAAATCTATCTTCATTCTTTATTTTATCTACTTGTATATCCCCTAAATCAATGACATTAAGACCTGCTTCTCTAAATATATCTGAAATATTATTTTCTCTAAGCTTCTTAGGTCCATATTGAACTCCTTCTCTATCACATCCATAATAAATCGGAACACCGATTAAATTTATCCTCATAAAGTCCCCCTATATAATTTGAATTTTACAATCATATTATCATCTAGCCTAATAAGTTCATTATAGTTTTATAGACAAGGACAGGCGCAACTTCAAAAGAATATTTTTTCTCTATTCTTTCAGTAAACTTGTGAGCATCTTTTCCAAAGCTTCCGATATCTAATACTGGCAAATCAAGCTTTTGCATATCCTCAAGTGGTAAATAGTATTTACTTCCAAATCCAGGCATATTACTTTTAAGTGCGTGTATAATACTTGGATCTTTAGGACAAGCACCATAGCTTAGGTCACTTATATATGGAAAGAACTTCTTATATACGAGATTGTAATCTGTTTTAGTAGTATTTACAGCATTAGCAACAGCATCTAAGAGTACTCTTTCTTTTGGTGATTTTCCTTCTATATAAATATGTGGATAGTACGGTGGTGTAAAATATACTATAACAACTGGTTCTTTATTTGACCATAGCTTATGCAATTCTTCTACCATCTTTAAAGAGAAGTCTCTTTGATCTATACTAGAGTCATTTAGCATTTTACTTTCATATTCTTTCATATGTTCATCAACTTTACTTCCAATCTCATCTTTTACTTTATTGTACAATTCCTCATAAGTAAGTACTCTAGATTCCCATGGTAACTTCACATAATCTCTTTTACTAAGTTCACAAAATCTACTATACTCATTATTTAAACTTTCTATCGCACTATCAAACGCTTTTGTAGCTGCTATTTTCATTTTTATAAGAACTTCATCTGGAGTGCTACAATGAGTTGCATAGTTAAAAAATAATGTTGAAGTCTTAGCAATCTGAGCTGAATATTCTGGTTTTAAATCTCTTTGTTTTAATGTTATTGGAGGAAGAGAAACCTCGCCCTCAGCTATATCACAAAAATCTGTATTTAAATTTATTCTACTAGTAATTGCTGAAGCTATTTGATTTGGATCTAGTCCCTTAAAAGACTCTCCTACATGAGTTTCTTTACCAACAATGTAGAAAGATGGCATCAATTTTCCTACTGTGCCTACATATACATACTTATTTTCGTCTCCTTCATATTCCGAAGTCATATAATCTGTATCTAATAGTGCCAAATATTCAAAGCCTTCTTTTTCCTGCATCTTAACAAGCTCTGGAACACAAGATAGCATACCTCCTGAGTTTCCCTCTTCATCACATACTGCACAGAAGATTAAATTTCCTTCAAACTCTTCAATATTATTTGATATATCTTCCATGATTGCCATAATTATAGCATCACCTGTCTTCATATCAAATAGTCCTCTACCAAATAAATATTCGCCCGATTCTAAATCTCTTCTTACTTCTTCAGGTAAACTCACTTCTTTTAACATATCAGTAAGCTCATAAGGTTTATTTGCATATTCTTTAATATTCCCAAAATCAGATATACCAACTGTATCTGTATGACCTATCATAATTACTGTTTTTTTACTATTTCCTTTTTTACCTCTTAGTGTAACTATTAATGATTTTCTACCTAAGTTATCATTTATAACATCTACAAACTTTATGTCCTTTGGATTGTCTTTATAGTATGGCATCTGAGAAAAGATTTCATATATTTTGTTAACTGAGTCTAATTCTCCAAGTGTTTCTACTATGCTTAGTTGCTCTGTAAGCATAACAGCAATCTCTTCTATTCTCTTTGAAATATTCCTATCCATAAGTATTATCCTCCAATTAATATCTTATTGGCTAACTATTAGATTTCTCTTTACTAACTGCATCAAAGAATTTATCTGACTCTTCTTTTACTTCTTTTCTAAGCATTACAACACCAATCATATTTGTAATTATTACTCCAGCTAATGTAAAGTCTAGTAGTACTATTATCTTTTCTAAGTCAAATATTGCACCAACTATTATAAATGCTAAATAAACCACTCTTACTACTTTAGATGCCTTTAGTCCAAATAAGTATTCAGCTTGTTTTTCTCCATAAAATATTATCACTATAATTGTTGAAAGAACAAACATAAGTATACATATTGTTAAGAATGTTCCTCCAAAGAAATTACCAAGTACGCTTTGAACTGCAATAGAAGGCATAGAAGCCGCTTGACCTCCTCCAATTTCACTCCATACTCCAGTTGTTAACACTAAAAATGCTGATACTGTACATATTAAAAGAGTATCAACTAATATTTCAAATATGCCCCATAACCCTTGTCTAGCAGGAAAATCTGTTACTGCTGCAGAATGAGCAATAGTAGAAGTACCCATACCAGCTTCATTAGAGTAAGCTCCTCTTGCTGCTCCAGCTTTTATAGTAGCCGCTACTGCAGAACCGGCAAACCCACCAAATGCTGCTGTAGGAGTAAATGCGCCTTTAAGTATTAAACTAAATGCATGAGGTATTTGCTCAAAATTAACAAGTATTACGATTAATGCAACTACAAAATATGCTATTGCCATAATTGGAACCATTTTTTCTGTAACTTTTCCTATTCTTTTTATTCCACCATAAACTACTAAACCTACAATGATTATTAATGCCAAAGCACTTACCATAGGTGGGATATTAATAGTACTTGCAGTTTGAATTGCTGATGCTGCTTGAGTTGCAACAGATGGAGCTATTTCTACCATTAAGAAAAATGCAAATAAAGAACCTAGTAGTGGTAACTTTAATCCATTTTTTAGGTAGTACATTGGACCTCCAACATATTCTCCGGCTTCATTTTTTACTCTATACTTTATACCTAGTATTATCTCTGAGTACTTAAGAGCGCAACCAAATAGAGCAATTATCCACATCCAAAATATTGCTCCTGGCCCACCAGTAGCTATTGCTAATGGCACTCCTATAATATTTGCTGCACCTATTGTAGAAGCTAGTGCAGAAGTTGCTGCTTGGAATGGACTTATACTACCTTCTCCACTACTTTTTTTGAATATTCTTCCGAAAGTCTCCCTGACTATAAATGGAAACTTAGTAAATTGGAAAAATCTTAAAGTGATAGTCATTACAATTCCACCGCCAACTAATATAACTAGTACTGGATAAAGCCAAAGCCAATTAGTCAATTGTGTAAAGAGATCAAACATATTCATACCCCCATATAGTTTTTTATATTAAAGGAATGATGAGACGTGTATACATTGTCCCTAATATGAGAAAAGAAAGTAGATAAGCTACTTTCTTTTACATAAGTCACTCCTTAATATGCGGCACTGACTTTCTCATAAATTATTGATTTCTCTACGTATTTACTGGTAGATGCAGACATTAGTCCGCCATACCCTAGTAAAAACTCCACCTTATCTCCTATTAAATAGTTAGTGCTGCTATCTGTTATATCTAATATCATATGGTCTGAGCTAGCACCTAGTATTTCAATAGCCTTATCCATTGGTTCTAGTGATGTTATATCTATATCTTGCTTGCCTATTGCAAGTATTGCTCTTCTTCTAATACCTCTATCTACATATTCTGGCTTATTGCCAAAAGCATCAACACCTATTTCTCCTATAGGCTGTGATGGTTTATCTTTTAACTCTACTATTTCACAAACAAGCTTAAACGCATCTTGATAGCATCCCTTTATAGGATTTCCATAAGCTGTTTCCCTACCAAGTGCTATAGATTCACCTGGTCTTAGATTTGTTATTCCATCTGGCATTTCATCTTTATCTAATAAATAAAGTGAGCTAGAGTTTCCTCCAGAGATAAAATCTAGTTTTATTCTATAATCATCTTCTATAGATTTTGCTAAATCAACTAACCTTTGTAAATTTTCTTTACTGGGAATAATAGCTCCATAGCATGTTAAGTTTGTTGCTAAACCTATTATCTTTATATTTTCCATTTTTACCACTTCATCAATTGCGGCTAATAATTCTTCAACATTGAAAAACCCTTCTCTCAAATCCCCTAAATCTACCATAACAGCTATTTTGTGAATTTTATTTTGTCCTATCGCAACTTCATTTAATCTTCTTATTGTCTCAAGTTCTGAGTTAAAGCTTATGTCACTATATTTGACTACTTCATCTACTTCACTAATCATTGGTATTCTTAGTAAGATTTTTGGTAGTCTAATATGATTAAGGTTCTTAAGGTTATCTATTCTTGAGTCGGCTATATAATCAATACTTTCTTTTGATAAAGCTTCAACAACAGACTCTATAGCACAGTAAGATTTTGTTACCATTGCTACATCAATATTTTTATCGTGACACATTTTACATACTATTCTAGTATTTTCTCTTAGCTTCTTTACATCTATTTCTAATTTAGGGCACATACTTTTCCTCCTCTAAATTTTATTACTATATTTCTATTATTTTAAATACTTGATTCTAAGTTAAAATTAATACCGAGACTCTTTAGCATTAGCTTTAAAGATGCTTCTTCATATTTTTTTGAAAGTACTCCAAGTGATGCCATTATATAATCATTGTCTACTAAAATTTTTGTATTTTCCTTAGGAAATAATAGCTCTTTACTAATATTAAAATAAGTCATATACTCCATAATCTCTATTCTCTTAGGAAGTCTTGTTAAGGCTCCTCCTGTACCGATTAGGTATTTAACTTCTGTTAAATCCTTACCCTCAGCAATCTTTGTCTTTCCACTACTTCCGTATATATTTCTTATTTTACCTGCGTGTCTTAGCGTTGCTTTTATTACTGCCTCTCTTGCAAGTCTTTCCACAAATTTAATTTGATTTTCGGTTTTTGGTATTGGCAAATAGTTTGACATGATTTCTTCTATATCTAGATTTAAATCTTTTTGAAGTTCTTCTTTTCCTATTATCTCTACTATATTTTTCATATTTACATATACCCCAAGGTCACCTTCTACACTTCTTTTTGCCTTAGGCTCAGGATTTATTGATATTCTACCTATTGCTTCGCTTCCATCTGTTACTGAGTGTATGTCAGTAGTAGCTCCACCTACATCTATTGTCATCAAATCTCCAATATATTTACTAAGCATTTTAGATGCTTCCATTACTGCTCCTGGTGTAGGAGTTATATTTTCATTTACCATTTCTTTTATATACTTCATACCTGGAGCATTTATTATATGCTTTTCAAAAGCATTCTGTATTACTTCTCTTGTAGGCTCTATGTTTAGTAAATCTATTTTGGGATAAACATTATCTACAATATATAGTTCATAGTTTGTATCTTCAAATATTAGTTTAATTTCTTCTTGATTTTCAATATTTCCAGCATATATTACTGGTATATTTAAGTTTAGTCCTGCAATAAGCTCTGCATTGTATAGGGCAGTATCTCTTTCTCCGTAATCTACCCCACCTGCAATCAGTATTATATTAGGCTTTATTTCTTTTACTTCTTTAAGATCTGTTCTTCTTAGTTTTCCTGCTGTAACTTTATGAATTATTGCTCCTGCTCCAAGTGCTGCTTCCTTAGCAGCCTTTGCAGTCATATCGTACACAAGTCCATGTACCGTCATTTTTAATCCACCTGCTGCACTTGATGTTGCAAACATATCTTGATATTCTATTGAGCTTACATTTAAGTTTTTTGCTAAATCATCAATTGCTACCGATAGTCCATCTCTTACATCCCCACCCTCAAATACAGTAGTGGGTGCTTGACCCTGACCTATAAAGTCAGGGCAATCACCATTTATATTGTTAAAAGCATTTACAACTGTAGTGGTACTTCCAATCTCAGCAACTAGTACATCGATTTTCATCTAACACTCACCTTCTGATTTTTGCAGCTCTCTTCTTTTTTCGACTAAGAATGTAGCAACATTTATACCCTTGCTATTTCTTCCAAATCCAGCATCTATACCTTGTTCTACTGCTATTTCAGGAGTAACTTGAGTACCTCCACAAACTATCATTATCTTATCTCTTATACCTTTTTCAACACAGTACTCATGAAGTTTTTTCATATTCTTATAGTGAATATCATCATGGCTTATTATTGTTGATGCTAGGATTGCATCGGCGTTTAATTCTATTGCTGCATCTACTAATTTTTCAACTGGAACTGAAGTACCTAAATAATGACACTCTATACCAAATCGTTCTATACCACCATGTTTTATATCTATTATTTCTCTAAGGCCAACAGAGTGTTCGTCTTCTCCTACTGTTGCAGCTACAATCTTCATAGGATTATTTTCTATATCTTCTCTTATTTCTTCATCAGTTAATACTACTGGTTCTTCTGGTATTACAAGTTCATCTAAATCTACACTAAATGGTACTTTTCCCTTAAGCTCTATTCTAGTACCTTCAGCTGAGTGCATTACTTCTCTATGAATAACTTCTACTTCCTCTAAATTCATCTTTTTAGCAAACTCAATAGCTGCAAATTCTGCTGTTCTCGCATCAGTTGGTAGCATCATAGTAAGCATAACTGTACCATCTGCACACCATTCCATTTCTGGTTTTATTTTAGTCGAGTTTCTAAACTCTTCATTTTCTTTTAATCTTACATTTACATTATCAAAATCATCTAATTCATCAATATATATAATTTTTGAATGATCTTCAAAAGTACATCCATCTATTAACTTTGAAGGAGTATCTACACAAGTCTCATCATACTGAGCAACATTATTATATCCAAAGTGTGCTGTTACTGGTGCTAAGTAATCTTCATCTCTTTCATAAACTGTACCTGCTCCTACCCCACCTCTAATTTTTCTAGATATACCGTCACCATTTCTTTCTGGATAATTCCCTGAATCTACAAAGAAACCTTGTTCTACAGCTTCAAAGTATCCGCCAGCTTCGATTATTTCTTCCATGTATAGAACTGCTCTTTCTTTTAATTCACGAGCGTTTTCTCTTAATTCACCTTCATTTTTAAGTTGAATCATATCCATTAATCCATCCATACCAACTAGTGCTTGTTTTGCAGTATCACAAGCTTCTATATTGTACATATGCCATGGAACATTTCTTCCTTCATCCGGTGTAATAGTTGATTGAATATCAGCTCTTGTTAGTACTGATGTCAGTAAGTTAAGTACGTGTGTAACTGTAGCTTCTCTAGTTGATGACTCCATATATTTGGTGTTCATTTGCGCTCTCATTTTGTATTCATCAAATAAATCTCTAAGTGCTACTGCATATGGAAGGTCCATTTTTATACATGGAGCTGGAGGTGCTGTTGGTGGTACTGTCGATAAGCATATATTATCTTTTCTTATTCCTACTTCATATGAGAATATTGAGTTTAGTGCATGTTGTACCATAAGTTCTGGCATAACCTTCCATGCTTCTCTTGCTGTTGCATTGGCATTGTGTGCTCCATCTATTTGAGCCATATTTGCAAATGCCATAATATTTTTTGCTTCACAAGCATCTACAAATGATCTTATCATATTAATATTTCTGTAAAGTACATTGTATTGAGGGTCTTGATGAGCTCCATTTATACCTTCTTCAGCAAACATTACAGCTACTTCAGGTCCTGCTACACCACTTACATATGAATGATAGTTTATTGGTCTTCCTACTTCTTCTTCTATAAAATCAAGAGCTTTTCTCTGTGCTCTTATTTGTTTTCTAGTTATTGGTACTCCACCTATTCCTTGAGGTGTACCTTCAATAAGTCCATCAAAATGAGATTGACCTGCAGTTCTTATAACCATAAGGTGATCTGCTCCATGATGCGCTGCCATTCTCATTCTTCTTATATCATCTTCAAATCTACCTGAAGCTATTTCTGTAGTTATTACTGGTCCTGGTTGAGGGTCTATATTATTGAAATATTTAGCTGATGGAAGTGCCACGCTTTCTTTTAAAGGAGATGAACAATTTGAATATTTAAATGGTCCCATTTGAAGGTCTTTTATCTCCTCTCTCCATGTCCATCCAGTTCTTTGGGGAACGTATTTATCTAAATCCTTTAATATATACTCTATATCTAATTTTTGGTTTTCTTTTAGCATGTCACATCCTCCCTTCTAAATAATTCAACTACATCGTCCCATCCTTCATTATTAACTAGCATAAGACCAGCGTCTCTTATACTTATATTTTTAGTTTTAGCAAGTTTATAAACTACATTCCCACATCCTTTGCCCATAAGTCCTCTGTCTATAACTCCTTCTACTATTGGCTTAGCTTCAAGTGAAGAAAATCCCATTCTAAGCAGTACTGATCTTTCTATTGATGGACTTGTATTTTTCTTTCCAAGTTCGATCATCGGCTGTACTATGTTATGTGCTAATTCCCAAAATCTATTGTATAGCTCTTCATCAGATAAATCTTTTAGATGAGCTCTTCTTACTTCAAAATCATCTATCCTTTTTTCCATAAAGCTACCTCCCCTTAACTTATTAGTGGTATAAATTCTCCTTATAATGTTTAGACACGCTTCAGATTTTCTACTACTATTTCTAGTTACTAGATTTTATATATTTTTGACTTTATTAGCTTCTTTAATTTCACTAAGTGCTTTGTTTACAAATTCAATAGTACTCTTAGTATCTCTAGCTAAAAATTCTATGTCTTCACTGCTTATTTCATTAGAGCTATTATGCTCTAGACAGTTTCTTATATAAGATTTTCTTATTTTATCTATATTAATATCATTTATTTTAAGTAAATTTGGATGAGATGGAAGTATTAAATTTTCTCCACATATTTCATCTTGAGGATTTCCAAATTTTATTTCTATCCCGTTTTCTCTTGCAAAAGTAAGTTGAGGACAGATATGCTTTCCTGCTCCTGTGTATTCTGTTTCTTGAACTACTATTATTTTATCTTCATCTAGCTCTTGAGCTAAACAAAAAGCAGCAGTTAAAGAAGTATTTCCAGCAGGTCCTCTTTCTAATCCTTCAAGCTGAGCTAAAAGTTCAGTCATATAAAATACTTCACCTTGGTTTACCGTAACATATCTGTCCATATATCTTAGTGGTCTCGCAGCTGAACGAGGCACATCGGATCTATCTGGCCAAGTACAAAATGGTATTCCAAATCCTGTATGACCTGTAGTAAATGATTTTTTATTAAATTGTGTGTCACTAGCCATATGTAGCCCTTTTAGGTTTACACTAGCCCCTACTACTTGAGTTTCTAATGCCCCAGCTTTTATAAGACCTCTTGCAGTACCAGTTAAGTTTCCTCCTCCGGCATTTGTACATACTACTACATCTGGATCTCTTCCTTCTCTTTCTCTAAACTGCATAGAAATTTCATACCCCAAAGTTTCTACTCCAGCTATACCAAACGGAGAGTAAAGAGACGCATTGAAATATCCTGTTTCTTCTAATAATGCTAAGAATTTATAAAATAACTCTGGACCTACTGTTAATTGAACTACTTCAGCACCATAGGCTTCACATTTTCTTGCTTTTTCTATTATTTCTGGTTGACCTACTCCTTGGCTATCATAGCATTCTTGAACTATTATACATTTTAATCCTTGCATAGCTGCTTGAGATGCTACTGCAGCTCCGTAGTTTCCACTTGTTGCTGCTATTACTCCTTTATATCCCATTTTTTTAGCGTGATATACTGCTGTTGCCGCTCTTCTTGCTTTGAAACTTCCTGAAGCGTTACTTGCTTCGTCTTTTATAAATAATCTTGCTCCTTTTCCCTTAGGTGCTACCTTTCTTGCTAAGGCTGTTATATTTTTAAGTTCTATAATAGGAGTATTACCTACTGCATATCTTCCTTGTATTTCCTCTATTTGATCTAAGCTATATCCAGTTTCTCTCATCATTTTTTCATAATCAAAAGCAATTGACCCTGATTCAAATTGAGAGTAATCTATTCCTATAGCATTTTTCATTATTTCATTGTTTCTTGCCATAACTGACTCATAACTCATATCTTTACTCATTATCTACACCTCCAAATAGTATTTCTTTTGCACAAATACCTATTTGAAGTAGTTCTGGTATACATTTTCCATAATCGTGAGTATAATACGGATTTACTTCTAGCAAATTTCCACTTACTTTTCTACCTGTTATGGTTTTTATATTAACTAAATCACCAATATTTGCATCATTTTGTATGAATCCTTTGACCCATAATTCTAAAGGAACTTTTTTAGTATCATCAGGTACCTGCGGTGCTCTTTCCTCTGCTTTTAATACTGTAGTGTGTACTATTACCCAATCTCCACTTTTAGCATTCATATTAATTACCACCTTTATGTTTAATTGGGAGTTTAATACAAGATTAAACTCCCTTTTCCTACATAATTTAAAGCTATCTTATATATTTTCGACCATTTATTAAGATAAACTTGATACTAAGCTTCTACTGTAGATTCTATTTCAACCTCTATTAATTCTCTTACATCTCCCATCATAGCTCTTGGTACTGGTATGTCTAACATAGTTTTTAGACCTGGCTTTGCATTTATTACATGAGGTATAGAGTTTACACACATTGCTATTGTTCCTATTCCTCCTGGTATTTCTGGAGTTATTTGAAGATTTATATTTGGAGTACCTGTTATTGTTATGTAGTCTCCAGTTTTTTGTCCTTCTAAATGAGGTAGTACTTGTTGAGGATGTTCCATCTCTATTTTAACTTGGCCATCTACATATCCATATCCACATTGTCTACATCCAGCAACATTTCCTGCTTCTACTTCTACATAATCAGTTTTTCTATATACACTACTCATTATTGGCTCTCTAGTTTGATCTACTTTTTCTAAATTCCACCCTATACCATCAGTTATCATGTTTATTGATTCTGGGAATCCTACATGACCTGCTATAGAACCATTTTTTACTCCTTTTTCAAATGTTTCTTTAGTTATACCAACACCTTGCTCAACCATAACTGCTCTACCAAATGGTGATAAGTCGTTAACTCTAGAAGCTTTTATATGCTCTACTTCTTCACAAGTACCTGTAAGTGCAAGTATTAATAAATCTAGGACAAATCCTGGGTTAATTCCTGTTCCAAGTAGGCTTACTCCATTTGATTTAGCTACTTCATCTAAACTTTTTGCTAATTCTGGTTGTTGTGCTTGTGGGTATGCTAATTCTTCAGCAGTTGATATAACATTGATTTTTTGTTCAAGTACAAATTTTATCCTATCATAAGCATTTTTTGTAAATGAATCAGTAGCTAAAAGTGCAACATCTACACTTTTTTCAGTAAATACTAATTCTGGATTAGAATTTATTATTACTTCTGGTCTTTCTCCTCTTTCTACACCTAGTACATCATACATACTTCTATCTTTTCTTTTTGCATTTCTATCACATACTGCTACTACATCTATTCCTTCTTTCTTTAATAACATTTTTGCCATTCCACTTCCCATTGCTCCAAATCCCCATATACCAACTTTTATATTTCTCATAATTACACTCCCCTTTAATATTTATAATTTTATCGCTAGGCTTAAGCAACTTCCCTTTTGGGGTTTATTGATATTAAGACAGCGAGATATTTTTATTTATATTAATAGTTATAAGCAATAGTCATGCCATATTTATAAATGCAGTATAATCTTGATGTTTATTTTTAATTAACGTTGATATATAGCCTTTTATTTAAATATTTTATTTTTAAATAAAAACTAAAAAGCAGATTTCTTTTTTTGTTTTTTACACATAAAAAAAGCAATAGATTTTGCTTTAAGTGCAAAAAATCTTGCTTTTTTATGAAAATTTTAATTATTATTTTATCCTACTTTATATCTTTATAGTGTAAATATGAATTATAATATAGATGTATAAAAAATATTATGAATGGAGTTTCTTATGTTAATAAGAGAAATACAAGAAAAAGATAATAAAGATGTTGAGATGCTTATTAGAACTTGCTTAATAGAATTTGAAGCTAATAAACCAGGTTGTGCTTGGTCTGACCCTTATCTAGGATGCTTTTCTGAAGTATATAAAGATAAAAAATCAAAGTATTGGGTTGTAGAAGATAATAATAAAATAATTGCTGGATGTGGAATAGGACCATTAGAAAATACTAAAAACATATGTGAATTACAAAAGATGTATTGTTTTAAAGAATCAAGAGGAACTGGAATTGCAAATAAATTATTAGATCTTGCTCTAGACTTTGCTAAAGATCACTATGAGCAGTGCTATTTAGAGACTTTTAGCAATATGATTGCTGCTAACAAATTTTATAAGAAGCACGGATTTAGTGAACTAAATAAGCCAATAATTGAAACTGACCACTATGCTTGTGATGTATGGTATTTAAAATCATTGTAGAATATAAATTTCGTATAATTAAAAAGCAATACTTTTGCTTAAATGCAGAAAGTATTGCTTTTTATATAATCAGTAGCTTGATTACATGCATACTATAAAGCTACATGTTATCTTTTGTGCTACAGGTGGGCAATCTCTAATATTTATTTATGTTGTATACACTCACTTTATGTATACTTTTTTACTTTCTTTTTATATTATACTTTCTCATCTTATACTGTAGATTTTGTCTACCGATTCCAAGTACTGCTGCAGCTTTTGTTATATTGTCTTCTGTTTTATCAAGTGCTTCATTTATGTATTTTTCTTCAATATCAGCAACCACCCAATCTAGTGGCTTAGCTTCAATATCTATCATATAATTATTTTGATCCTCATAGTTATTGTACTGATTGAGGTTAATCACATCATTCGTTATAACGTTTTCCTCGTCCATCATACTCAACGATGAATATATTGTATTTTCTAGTTCTCTTACATTTCCTTTCCAATAATGACACTTTAGAAGTTTTTCACATTTTGGCGACATACTTTCTATATGTTTACCTAATTTATCGTTGTATTTTTTCAAAAATTTATTAGCAAGTAGTATTATATCATTTCCTCTTTCTCTAAGTGGAGGTATATGAACTTGTATTACATTTAATCTGTAGTATAAGTCTTCTCTTAATTTTCCTTCAGCTACTATTGAAATAGGATTTTCATTGGTCGTTGCTATTACTCTTACATCTACAGGTATATCTTTAGTACCTCCTACCCTTCTTACATATCCTTCTTGCAATACTCTAAGTAATTTTGCTTGTAGTTGAAGTGGCATAGAGTTTATTTCATCTAGTAAAAGTGTTCCATTATTAGCTTGTTCAAATAAACCTGGTCTGTCAATTGCACCAGTAAATCCACCTTTTACAGTCCCAAATAATATTCCTTCTAGTAAGCTTTCTGGAAGTGCTGCACAGTTTTGTGCAATAAATGGCTTATCCTTTCTTTTACTAGCGAAGTGTATCGATTGACTTATAAGCTCTTTACCTGTACCAGTCTCTCCATAAATTAATACTGTTGCATCACATTTTGCTGCTTTTTTTGATTTATTTATGGCATTTTTTATGCAGTCACTTTCTCCGATTATGTCTTCAAAACTGTATCCTAACTTCTCAGATTTATTTTCTTTAATACTTTTTATTTCTTCTAATTTTTCTATTTTTTCTTGTAGGTAATTTATTTGAGTAAGGTCTTTTGATATTTCTAATGCTCCGATTAGTTTATTATTTATGGTAAGTGGTATAGTTGTATTTATTGTTGTGATTTCTTTTCCATTTTGATTTAGATATTTTTGGATATTTTCTTTAATTGGCTTTTTGTTTTTTATGACACTTAGTAAGGTGCTATTTTTTATAGACATTTGCTCAGATACTCTTGCAAATGATTTATTTATAATATCTTCTTTTTTCATTCCTTCTAGTTTTGCCATTGCATCGTTGTAAATAATTGTCTTGGAATGTACATCAATAAGATGTATGCCTTCATCAATACTTTCAAGTATTTGTTTTAATATTTCAATATAAATTTTATCTACCATGAGTATCTCCTTACAAATAAATTTATATATCATAATATAATATTATTACATTTATATTCAATATCCTCTATCTATATGACATCTATAAAGTTATGAAATGTACTTTGTCTTATCTTCCTCCCCCTTTATATAATATTATCACATAATTTGTTTAATTGGGTAGTTGAAAGTAATTAGCATACACACTAATAAACTTATTGTTTCTTGGCTAAAGAGTTTCATACTAGTTGAAGTAACTTTCCATACAATAATTGTTATTGTATTATTTTGATGATTTATGTATAATATTGTCTATTATTATACTCTAGCTTGCTATAAGTTAGCTAGATAACAGGGAGGTAATCAATGGACTGGTTTAATGAATCCTCTAAATTTATTGCTATAGTACAACAATTCATTTTCCTCTATCCTTTTTTTATGTCGTTGATATGGATATCTGGAGCGTTAATATTCTCTTTTTATAGAGAAAGACATGCCAAACTTGATTTTAATAAATATAAATGGCCTAAAATTAGTATCTTAGTTCCCTGCTACAATGAGGAAGATACAATAGAAGAAACCATTAAATATCTATCTAGGCTTTCTTATCCAGAATTTGAGATAATAGCTGTCAATGATGGTAGTAAAGATAATACTGGAAATATATTAGTTAGTTTAGCTGATAAATACTCAATGCTAAGAGTAATAGATTGCCATGAAAATAGAGGTAAGGCAAATGCACTACATATGGCTGCGCATGCCTCAACATCTGAGTATTTACTTTGTATAGATTCTGATGCAATATTAGATGATAAAGCACCTTATTACCTTATTAAACATTTCTTAGAAAAAGGTGAGCGTGTTGGTGCTGTTACTGGTAATCCTAGAATAAGAAATAGAGATACTTTACTTGGTAAAATGCAACTCGTTGAATATTCTTCTATTATAGGTTCTATAAAAAGAACTCAACGTATAATGGGTAAAGTAATGACAGTTTCTGGAGTTATCGTTGCTTTTCGTAAAAAGGCACTTTTTGATGTTGGTCTATGGGATAGAGATATGATTACAGAGGATATTGCTGTGTCTTGGAAGCTTCAAAAAAGATTTTGGGATATTCGTTATGAACCTCAAGCTCTTTGTTGGATGCTAGTTCCAGAGACACTGGTAGGAATATGGAAACAACGTGTTAGATGGTCTCAAGGTGGGCAAGAAGTTGTTTTAAGACACTGGGACATATTTACTGATTGGAGACAAAGAAGGCTGTGGCCTATTTATATAGAGCAGGTATTGAGTATATTGTGGGCTTTTGCTTGGTTTTTATGTACTTTATATTTAATACTTACTGCTACTAGCTTTGGTGAGATTATGATTTGGTTTACTTTTACATCATTTGCATTAGTACTTTTGAGCCATATTCAATTAATAATTTCACTTAGAAATGATTCAAGATATGATAATACCATTAAATATTACCTATGGGCTGCGTGGTACCCTGCGCTTTACTGGATGATAAACACATTAATAGTAATAGCCGCTACACCTAAAGCAATTATGTCAAGAATAAAAGGAGGATATGCTACATGGAGTTCTCCAGATCGTGGAAAAAGAAGCAATCAATAAATGAATATGATTTAGATAATAAAAATAAGTATATTATTAAGTCTAATAAAAACTTCTTAGTAAAGATTTTAGAATTTATATTTACTTCATTACTATGGGCATATACTGCCATTGTATTTTACTTTTTTATAAGTGCGTTTTTTAACCATAATGATGATTTTATTGGAATAATAAAAACTGCTTTAAATATTTCAAATAATGATATTCAAAGCTTCATTAAAATCAGCTTATTTTATTTTCTAATTAGTTTTTTTATATTATATTTATGGAGAATATATAATATAAAAAGATTTGGATCACTAAATCGTAGAGTATATCCTGAAAATACAACAAAAAATGAAATACTTCAACTTGATTTAGTTACTCCAGAAGTTTATAAAACTTTGCAAAATAAAAAAATAATTGTATTTGAAGAGAATCCAATTAGAGATATAAACTACAAAGGAGATAAAAAGTGATTAAAAAGATATTAGGTAAGACTATTATATTTTTACTAATTGCAGTTGTTGTTTTAAAAATAGTCAGCCTAGCTTTTCCTGCTTCTAAATATATTTATGATGATCTTGAAGAAGTTACTGATAATAATGTATGTCTAGGATTAAATTATCATCGTGTAAGGACTCCTAGTATGTGGAATAGGTTTGTACAATGGGCAACTAAGACACCCGAACTTACAACCTATAACGTTTACTCTGATGATTTTGAAGAACAGATGACTAAACTTGTTGAGTCTGGTGCTTATTTTGCAACTTTAAATGAGCTATTTGAGTTCAAGAATACTGGAAAGTATCCAGATAAATGCGTTTGGATATCTTTTGACGATGTTGATGAATCGGTTTATAAAAATGCATTTCCAATTTTAAAGGAAAAAAACATTCCTTTTACTCTGTTTGTTATTTCTGGACAGGTAGGAAGCCAGAACTTTAATAATTTAAAGTTGGCTTCTTGGGATAATTTACGTGAAATGCGTGATAGTGGACTTGTATCTTTTGCTTCTCATACTTATAACATGCACTATCTTCAAGATGATAAAGCTGTATTTTTACACGAAGAAAATTATGATCAGTTTAAAAAAGATATTGAAATGAGTAAGGAAACTATGAAAAAAGAGCTAGGTATTGATGTAACTACTATTGCTTATCCTTATGGCGAGACTTCTGATGATATTACTAAAATAGTTAAGGAAAGTGGATTTGAGGGTGCTTATATTTTAAGTCCTAATCCGATAAGTGCAGATAATGACCTTTATTATCAAAATAGATATTTAGTTGATAATGAAGTATTTGAAAGAATTATCTTACCTTGGGTTAATAAAGACAATAAGTAAGGAATTATATAAGGCTATAGTCAAGAATATTGGCTATAGCCTCTTATAATTTTTACATACTGGGTTATGTATCTTTTTTACTCTTCTCCAAGTGTATTTAATTTTCGATTATAAAGCATTGTATTAATCTCTAATATTTTTATACCTCTGTTTATTCCAAAAATAATAATGCTATCCCTAGGTATTTTAGGGTAAAGCTCTGACACATTACCAAGCTTTAGAGCCTTATTACACTCCTCTAATGTAAATCCTGCTCCTATACAAAGTTGTAATATTTTATCTCTACTTGGCTTTTTATCGCCTCTTAATATTTCATAACCATAGGTTCTATCTATATCTGCGTTTTTTATTGCAGTGCTTTTACTAATTCCCTTTTGCTTTAATAATTGCTCAAAGTAGTTGGGGAAATTTAAGTTTTTTATATTTGATAATTTATCACTTAAAAAATTATTTAAGTTTGCTTCATCATCTATATTGTTTAATAAGCTCATAAGCTCTACAGTCTCGATGTTATTCATACTAATCTACCATCCTCTCAAGTAATATGATATAATTTTGAAGGCGCAAAATCAATACTAGTGGGGAGAAATATTATGAATCTAGATATAGAATATAGTTTATCTTTATATGAAGAATTAAAGTCTATATACAGCAGTAAAAAAGTTGAAATAATCTTAGTTCAAAATGTACATGACGATAGAGTTTATATAAAAAAGATATTAAAAGAATATACAAAAGATGTGTATGAGAGCTTACAAAATATAAGGAGCATATATACACCAAAAATTTATGACATATTTGAGATAAATGACAAGTTAATAGTTATAGAAGAATTTATAAATGGAGATACCTTACAAACTATTCTTGAAGAAAAAGGAAAGCTAGGTGAAGAAGTAGTAATAAAGTACATGATATCACTATGTGATGTTTTGGATATAATACATAACCTAGACCCTCCTGTTATTCATAGAGATATAAAGCCTTCTAACATAATAATAAGTAATGATAATGTTTTAAAACTTATAGATTTTGATATAGCAAGAACCTATAAAGATGGTGAAAATATGGACACTACTCTTTTAGGAACAAAGGGGTATGCTTCTCCTGAACAATTTGGATTTGACCAAACTGACTGTAGAAGTGATATATATGCTATGGGAATAATGATGAATGTTTTAAGTGTTGGAAAACACACTAAAGAAGAAATAAGTACTGGTGTTTTAAATGACATTATCAAAAAATGTACTAGTATATCAGCAAATGAAAGATATCAAAATGTAGTTGAATTGAAAAAAGACTTAGAAAATAAAATTAGTAAGAAGATAAATCTATCAAATAGTGAACCTATACAGAAAAAACTATTAAAAAAAGATAGTACTAAATATGACGATATAAAAAAATATAATGAAGAAAAAATGATTAGAAAAATACCTGGTTTTAGAAGGGGAAATCTTCTATTTATGATAACATCAAGTATGTGGTATTTATTTTTAATAATTGGTTTATTTGTTTTTAAAAATCAATCAGAGTTTTTTGCTAATATTACTGTAGTTGTAATGTTATTGGCTTTACAGCTCTTATATGCAAATTTCTTAAATATTAGAGTAAAACTCCCTATAATACGAAGTAAAAATAAAGCCATGAAGATATTTGGTTATTGGCTATATAGCATAGTTATATTCTTTATAGGCGGTATAATTCTTAATTATTTTAGCTAAAATTTTCATTGTATGCTCTCAGCATACCGATCTTCATAAGTCGATAGATATAATAAAGGTATAAAGAAATTATTTAATTTATGGAGGATATGAGGATGAAAAAAGTGTTAATAGGTGTAATAATAGGATTTGTAGTAATTATCGGTGGATGTGTAGCTATTCTAGGTGCTGGTGCTTCAAGCATTGATAGTGCTATTAAAGATGTTGAAACTCAAACAGTTGAAAATGATAAGAAAGTTGAAGAAATAGCTAAAAACATAGAATGGGAAGTAAAGAAGGATGCTTATTCAACTAAAATAGTAGGTATATTTGAAAATACAGGTGATGAGAAAATAGATTATATAGAGTTTAACTACAAATTAGTAGCCGCTGATAAAACAGTTATTGAAAGTTCTTTCACTAATGAAACTGATATAACACCTGGCGAAAAAAGAAAAGTAGAAATATTATGTATGGAAAATGATTTTGATAGCTACGAAATAACTACAAAGTCTAGTGTATTTTAATTTTTTAAGGACCCATTTGGGTCCTTTTTTAGTAATTTACTTTTTGCGGTATATGTAGGTAACTAAATAACCTCTACTGCTTTCTTTTTTTATATAGTTAATCAAATCAAATGAATCAGTTATATTATCAAAATCATCTGATTGTATTAAGTCAGTCTCCTTAATTTTAATATCAACCTTATGTATTTCTCCAAAACCACATATAAATAAAATACCATTTTTAGATATGTGATTTTTTAAGTCAACAAGTCCCTCTTTATTCATTTTGTAGTGATTTATAATAATATTATCAAATATACCAATATCTTTCAGTGCATTAGTATTATTTAAATCAACTTGCTTTAAGTTAATTAAGCAGTTATTTTTATCTGCAAACTTATATAACCTGGCAAGTGCTTCCTCACTAAAATCAATACCTGTTACATCAAACCCTTTTCCAATTAAGTACAATGCATTTCTTCCATCTCCGCATGCTATATCAAGAACAGAACCTTTTTTTAAATACTGTATGTTTTCTACTAATGATATCTCTGGTGCAAATAATGTGTCATCTCTATTCTCATATTTATTGTTCCAGTAATCTCTATCTCCAATAAAATTCATACTATCATCCCCTCTTAAATTTGCTATATATAACAATTGCAAATTTAATTATATAAATAATACTATATTTTATTATAGAGATGTAGTAGTTAAGATATGATTAATAAAATATTAATTTTTATAGCCTTACTGCTCAAATCAAACTCATTAAGTGAGAATAATCTAGACTCTTTACCTGAACAAATGAAATTTTTATATGAAAATATGAGTTATTTTTTTAACATATCAATGTATCTATATATAGAACAGTTAAAGATTCTCAGATACTCCCATATGATAAGAAAATCCTGTAATATGCTATCATGGCGGAACATGTAGCGATAATGTAAATTAGAAGATAAAAAGGCTTTCACCTTATTAAAAAAATACCATGGAGGAACGAATCGTTCCTCTATGGTATTTCTTAAATTTCCCCTAAATATTTTAACAATCTACATAAATCTTAAATCTTAGCCTAGTGCAACATCAAGGATCATCATTACCATGAATCCAACTATAACACCAATAGTTGTAAGATTTTTATTCTCAATACATGCCTCTGGTATTAGCTCTGAAGATACAACACCTATCATTGCACCTGCTGAAAATGCTAGAAGAAACGGTAAAATACTTCTCATACTTAAAGCCATCAAAACCCCAAGTACTCCTGCTATCGGCTCTACTATGCCTGATGCCTGACCATACATAAAGCTTCTAGCTCTAGAAAATCCCTCTCTTCTAAGTGGTAAAGATACTGCTGCACCTTCTGGGAAGTTTTGAAGTCCTATCCCTATTGCTAAAAATATTGCTGCTCCTACTGTACATCCTGGTATACCAAGAGCTGCCCCACCAAATGCAACACCAACTGCAAGACCTTCTGGTATATTATGAAGTGTAACTGCTAAAACCAATAGTACACTTTTCTTGAAGCTTCTAAAACTAAACTCGTCTCTAGCATATTTATTAAAATTTCCTACAAGCTGAATCTTATCTAAAAACTTATCTGAAAGTACTATAAAAAGTCCACCACAAACAAATCCAACGGAAGGTATTAGCCATGCATTGTAACCTAGCTCTTCACATAATTCTATTGCTGGATTTAATAGTGACCAAAAACTTGCTGCAATCATAACTCCTGCACCAAATCCTAACATTAGATTTAGTACACTTTTTTTAACCTCTTTAAAGAAAAGTACTAAAGATGCTCCTAGTGCTGTTACTCCCCAAGTAAATATTGTGGCAATAAGCCCTTGAAGTACTGGATTAAGTGATAAAAAATAGTCCATTCTGTCCACCTCTCAAATTGTTAATATTGTAGTATCAGTATTATATAATATGAAAGGTTGATAAAATTGTGATTTACGAGTAAGAATTTTATGCTTTGGAATATAATTTTTCCATATTGTAAGGTTATAAATATATTTATTAAAATAATGTACATTGATTTTAATTAATGAAACTACTTTGTAATTGGAAATCACTTGAATATTATGTATAATATAATCAATGTTCACAATTGTTATATACTAACAAATAAAGATTTAATAAAATTAGGGGGGTATTTGTATTGATTAGTAATTTAATAAATGCTTTGTATTATAGTTTTATTTTTTACATTGCGTATAGTCTTTTGTATAGAGTAATTGAAATTAAGAAATATTTTTAAAAATCAACTGATGATGATTCATATAGCGAATCATATAAAATAAGATATAGTAAACATTTAAAAGCTAACTGTATTTTAACATCTACAATAATGGGGATTTTTAGTTTTGCAGAAAACTACACTAACACAATATTTTCTCTGGCAATAGGTATTGTAATCGGACTATGCTTAAGCCATATTAAAAAAAAGTATTATCCAAAGCCTGAAGAGAATTTATAAAAATATTACATAATTTATTATGCGTAATTTTAATATACTACGAACGATTTATAGCAAATTAAATAAATAACCACACTTGAGTACTCAAAATATTGAAAATACTAAGATGTGGTTATTTTATACTATATCTATTACGAAGTAGGCTAACAGACCCTAATATTAATATAATTAAACTTCTCTTACATATATAATTGGTGACTCAAATCCAACAAGTACTCTATCACCTTTTTTTAGAATTTCATTTACCTCAAATCTACTTTCACTTAATGTTTCATCTAAAAGAAAAGTTGTATCTGGTCCAAATTGGCTTAAACTTCTTCCATAAAATCCTACATCTTCAGTATAATCATATGTCATAGGATTAAATTTGTCAGATATTTCAAGCTCGTTGTAATCCATTCTTAAGTCCTCATTTGAGTTAGTAAAATCCTTTTTACTTATGCTCTTTGGAATTTCATATGATATTAGTTTTACTTTACCTTCTTCTGTTTCCTCAAATAAGAATAAGTGTGGTAATACATTAGTTCTATTTGTATCTACAAAAGTGTAATAACTTTCTTCTATTACGAAAATTCCGTTAAAATCTTTCGGTAAATTATCTATCTTATCATTACAGATTGAATTAACATGTTTTGCAATAGGATGTACAATCTTTCCTTCAGCTTTTTCCTTTTCGACTTGCTCTAAATTATTAAATTTACCTACAATAACTTTTTTAAATAATTCAAATTCAGACATACTTATTACCTCTTTCATGTTTTATAGATTATAGTTACTTTATATATTATTTAGTGAAATACTTTTTTTATTAAACAATATATATTTATTCTAAATTACATCGCAATATATGTCAATTTTTGTCGAACATCCAATGTAAATCCATTTATCTTATCTAAATAAAATTGTAATAATTTGACTTGATATATATGCTACTATTATAGTATTAAGACTTATATAAATAAAAACTCATTGAGTAATCATAATAGCAATGATTATAAATGAGTTTTTTATGTGCTTATCTGCCTAATTTACTTTAAAGCTTCTAAAGCTTTATCATAATTTGGCTCTTCAGTTATTTCATTTAAGTATTCAACATAAACGACTTTGTTATTTTCATCAATTACAAATACTGCTCTTGATAAAAGTCCTAGTTCATTTATATATACTCCATAGTTTTTACCAAATTCTCTATCCTTATAATCAGAAACTGTCTTAACCTTGTCTATACCAGCAGCTCCACACCATCTGCCTTGAGCAAAAGGTAAATCCATAGATACTGTATAAACTGTCACATCTCCTAAATTAGCGGCTTCTGTATTGAATCTTCTTACTTCTGTATCACAAACTGGAGTGTCTATAGATGGCACTGTTAAAAATACTCTCTTTCCATTTGTATCACTTAGTTTTACTGGATTTAAATCATTACCAACTACTGTAAAGTCCGGTGCAGTATCTCCAACCTTTACTTGAGTTCCTTCTAAAGTTAATGGCGCTCCTTGAAATGTTACCTTCATATAAATACCTCCTAATTGATCTATGTAGATTATTTTTTATTGATTTGAATATATTTATACCCTGAAGGACTTGGTATAATCATTTTTTTATTTATTCCCACTCCGTAACGATTCGTTACTCCTTGATTTAAATGTGTTTTTTATACTACACATGATACATGTAACCAAAGGTGCTATAAAACAAAGCATAGCAAATGGAGCATAAGCTACACATGATACACCTGTAACTAGACTGATAATAAGTGCATTTATATTCCAAGGCATAAGTGGAGCTATTATTGTTCCAGTATCTGATATTGTTCTTGCTAGTACACTATTATCTACTCCAACATCTTTGTATTTTGATTTAAGTAATCTAGATGGTACTACGATTCCCATAGTCTGATCACAAGTTATAGCGGTAAGTACACCGCTAATTAAACCTGTTTTTAGTATTAATTCTTTTCTAGTACTTATTTTATAAATTATATCCTTAGTTAAATAATTTATTATACCTGTACCCTGTAATATAGAGCTAAGAGAAATTGCCCCTATGACTATAATCACAACTGATATCATGGATACAACACCACCGCTTACTAGAGTTTCATTTACAATTTTAAAGTTAGAGTTTGCACTAAACCCAAATATAATATAATTTACAAGCTCTAATATACTAGTATCTTGGAAAAATATACTTACGATTCCTCCTACTACTATACCTGATATCATGCAATAATTTGATTTTACTCCTATAATAGATAATATCACTATTGAAACTGGCATTAGTATTAAGTATGGTGATATTAAAAATTCACTATCCATAGCGTTTATTAGCTGTAGTGCTTTTTCTGAAGTCTCTGATGAAGAATATTGATTACCTATTAAGAAATATATAATTGCACAAATAATTATAGTGGGGATTATAGTATGAGTTGATGATTTTAATACTTCTTTGTAATTGGTTTCTGTTGTTGTAATTGTTAGATTTAATATTCCAGATAAAGGTGATATTTTGTCTGCTAGATAAGCCCCTGATACTATTGCTCCAACAAGTATGTGTTCTGGTATTCCAAAGCCCTTTCCTATGCCTATAATTGCTATACCAATAGTACTAATAGTTCCTACAGCAGTTCCTATAAATATTGAACTTATAGATATTAGTATAAATGCTGAAAATAGTATATTCATTCCCTCCATATAACTAAGTCCATAAAAAATCATACTTGGTACTACTCCAGATGAAAGCCATACAGAAACAGTAGCTCCTATTAATAAGACTACAATATACAGACTTCTACATTCAATAATATCCTTAAATATCATAGTTTTTATTTCATCTGTTGTAAATCCATTTTTCAATGACATCAATATTGCAAAGGTAACACTAAATAGAAATGCATATACCAATGATAGATTCATGATAACGCACAGTACTATTGGAATTATACATAGAAAAAGTGTTATATATATTTGTTTTTTACTAAATTTACAATATTCCATAATCCCTCCTAAAATTTTAACTATTTATATATTAATTCTATATTTGTATATGCTTTCCTACTCTTAGTAAGAAGTATTTATTTTTAAATCAAAAAAAGGACACAATAAAGTATCCTTTTTTGATTTAAAAATAATATGAGCACTATTATTTCTCTTTATAAACTATAAATAATCTCTCTACCAAGAGTTAAAAATTCAGTTTTTCTTTCTCTAAACAAGCATACATACTTAAATCCTAAACTATCTAATATTTCATAAGATTTATCAAAATCTCTACATACATCACTTGCTCTATGAGAATCTGAACCTAGCGTAATTACTTCTCCACCTAGCTCCTTATATCTTTGAAGAATTTCCACATTAGGATGCATTGAATTTAGGTTATATCTATATCCTGATGTATTTAATTCTATTCCTTTTCCTGAGTAGATTATTGTTTTTAGTAATGTGTCAAGTACATCTTTGTAATCATCATAGATTATTTTATTGTCTTCATAGTTTCCATATCTTATTACATAGTCTAAGTGCCCGTAAACATCAAATTTTTTAAACTCTTTAGTGGTTTTTATTATACTTTCAAAATACTTTGTATAAGCTTCTTTTTTATTTAATCCTTTGAAAAAATCAGATTGAATAAGTCTTTGTTTATCCACTCTATGTGTTGAGCATAGCACAAAGTCTAATGGAATTGAGTTTAATGATTCTTCTATCTTATCTTTGATATAACTTTGATATCCAACTTCTATACCTGCTAGTATTTCTATTTCTTTTTTATAAAGTTCCTTGTAGTTGTGAATTTGCATAATGTATTCATTAAGATCCAAACTAAATCCATCTTCACGATATTCCATATGGTCTGTAAAAGTTAAGTGTTTAACCCCTATATTTATTGCTCTTTTTATAACTTTTTCCATATGGTCTTTAGCATCACTTGAAAAATGTGTGTGCACATGATTATCTAATCTATTCATTTAAAACCTCCCTTTATTTTACTCTTCTAATTATATATTATCTTATTTTTACTCAAAAGGTTTTAAATTCTTGTAAAGTTTAAATATTCTTTTTATAAATACTAAAAAATACCCTACTATTTCTTAACTAATATTTTACAGTTAATAAATAATTGGGCATTTTTAGTATTCATAATAATTTTATATTTATATTGTTATATTATCATCTACTACTTGGCAGTTATTTACTTTGCCCATTTTAGTCAAAAGATTATCTTCTGTGTTTGATGTACTTTCTTTACTATCACCATTTATCTCACTTGCTATTATTACCAAAAATATAGGTAATAATGTAAAACCTGCAACTGCAAATATACCTTTTTTATTATCAATACACTTCATAACTCTTAACTATATCTCCTTTATAGTTTTTTATACTTTATTTCTGAGATATTTATTATAAAAATATATACCTTCTTCTAATAATCCTCTTAAATCATTCTAGTCTATAAACTATAAAGATATTCTATTAAATCTATCCAAAATAATTAAAGCTTCTAAGGTTAATACACCTGTCCACTCATTGTAAGCATTATCCAATCCTTCTTTATAAAATACGTTTCCCCAAGGAGGAATCAACCTTTCATTGAGTTTTAGTTCCCTAATTATAAAGTCTAAATTACTGTCAATTTTTGATTCTATAATTTCAAATCTGTGACTATCAGTCTTTTTTATAAAATCTAGTGGTGTAGGTACATATTTAAGCCACTTTTTTTCATCATAAACTATAACTTGATCTATTGCTATTGCTAGCTTTTTCTCTAATCTATCTTTTAAATTATTAGGTAATTCATTAAATAGTTTTAGGTAACAATATAGCTCATGCTCTGAGTTAAAATGATTCTTATTTTCTATATAACTTATTGCATATTCAACTAATAGTTCTACATCTAATGTTTTTACGTAGTCCTTGTATTTATAAAGATATCCTATTATTTCAGCTGTAGGATTTCCCCAACTCTTGTCTATAACAGTCATTTCTATCTTATCATCATAGCTCCACCAAGGTGCATGTGGAAAGTCATTTACTTCTTTTGGTACTGAAAACCAACCATTTCTATATGTATTATAAGTTTTTTCAAGATAATCTATTGCTAATTTTATAATATCATTAACTTCTTTACTTCTCTCTAAGTTAGATAGTAATCTCAAACCTACTGATGTTGCCATTGGAGATGATTGAGGTAATATAAAATCTGATTCTATCCCATTACCAAATCCTCCGTCTTCATTTTGATATTTCTTTAACTCAAGTATAATGTCTTCCTCTGGTCCGTCTTTAAAATATTTTTGATAAACACTCTTCTCAAGTGGCCTTGCGTACTTCATTATTGATTCACTCGCCTGATTAAAACATTCTCTACTTATCATTATCAATTTTATCCCCCTATAAACTTAATAATTATTAAATAAATACTTTAAAGTTACACTTATTTTTTTATATCATGAATTGTCATTTCGATTTATTCTGATAACTCTTTATTATTATTTATATTTTTACACACAGATATTGATATAATGATCATCGATACTACAAGTACAAACATTATGAAGTTTGCAGTAGTATTATAGCCACTATTATTTTCAAATAAAGAGTAGTTAAATTTAGAAATAAAAATCTCATCTATACATGTTACTGCAAGTCTAGAAACTGCCCAAGACGCTATAAATCCTCCTATACCCCATATTGCTATTTTTGTTATATTTTTTTCTTCAGTAATTTTACTCATTATTCTCCCCTTTTCCCTTATTTTCCCATATACTTATATATTAGCAAATATCATCCAAAATATATAGTTACAATATGTCTATAAATAAAATGCTTTAGTCCATAGATAAAATAAGTATCTATGAACTAAAGCCATTACTCTTTGAATTTAATTACCTTTTTTTATTTTTAAAACTTGATTTACATATATTAAGTTAACATTAGATAGATGATTTAAGTTAGCTATACTTCTTACCGTTGTATTATACTTATTAGCTATTTCTGATAATGTATCTCCTGATTTTACCCTATAACTTATATATTGGCTACTTGGTGTTGCTGTAGTTTTATTACCTTCATCTATTTTTAAGACTTGACCTATATCTATTATATTAGGGTTTGATATGTTATTAAGACTTGCTATGCTACTTACTGTTGTATTATATTTTTGTGCTATTTGCGATAATGTATCTCCTGGTTGTACTGTATAGTGTATATAGCCATCACTATTTGTTCCTTCATTGTTATTATTTGATGTGTTATTATCACTTTGATTTTCATTGAATGAACCATTATATTTTAATAATATTTCTGGTCTAAATTCATCCATATCAACTTTTCCTGATATACCTCTTACGCTACCTGATTCAGAGTATTGAAATCCTATCCAACTATCCCATACACCATTATATCCAGGCGTACTTACGCCATAATGTGCAATCCATACTGGATAAACACTTATTGCCTTATTAAAGTGCTCTTTTGCAAAAGATGTATAAGTGTATACTACTACATCTAGTCCTGTAAGCTTTTTAACTTCTTCTAAAAATTTCATACATAAATTTGTTATATTAGATTTACTTAATCCATTAGCTACTTCTATATCTAAGGCTAATCTACAATCTGATTCATAATTTTTAATTGTTTTTACAAAATAACGAGCTTCAGCTAGTGCATCTGATTCAGTACTTGGTCTAAAGAAATGATAAAAACCTACTAATAATCCTTGAGCTTTTGCATTTTTATAATTAGTGTGTAGTGTTGGATCTACATAATTTGTGCCTTCACTTGACTTCATATAGACTATCTTTATTCCACTTTCTGCAACACTTTTATAGTTTATACTTCCTGACCAATGACTCACATCTATTCCTTTATAATTACTATTGCTTCTGCTTTGCATTAAATTCTCTCCTTTATATAAACATTCTTATCCTTATATCATATGACTGTCTTGACAAAATGTTTATAAATTTGATAGATTTTGCGAAACAAAAATATTGTTTAAAGTCTAATGGCTAGTTTATATAAATATTCTTGCATAATATACATATTTTGAATATTATATAAAAAAGTGTCCACTAAAACAGATGCTTTATTGAACACTTACTTATTATTCTATTCCTGCAAATTGATCTCCCATTATTTCTTTTAAGTCAGATATTATTTTTTCATCATCCCCAATATATTGAACTATAATCTTTCCTTTTTTATAAAAATGCGGAGTTCTGGCCCATTCAATTTGTGTCTTATTGTTAGTTCTACTAATTTGGCTAGCATCTTTATTTATAGTACTTGCATCTTTTTTCATTTCTCCATTATCTTCATAAGAGTAAATAATTACATCGGTATCATATAATATAACTTGCTTACCATCTATTATCATGCTATCATTTAAAATCATATATTGAGATACAGGTGTTAGTATACTCTCTTGCAAATCCTGTCTTTTATATTCATATCCTTTTGATTTCATTTTATTTTCAAAGTATACTAAATCAAATCCACTTTCTAATTTCTCTACACTATTACAACCCATTACTCCAACCAAACTAACAATTACTAATAAGCCTAAAATTAATACTTGCCTTAATTTTATCATGTTTTATCTTTAGAGAGAGTGTATCATAAGTACCAAACTCCCACTAAAGTTTACCTCCTTTCATTTTATACACTTTTTAGTGTCTAATAAGTTAATATTGTAGATTCAAAAAATCTTTCTTGAAATTCTACTAACACTTTTATTTGCTCTTTGTTATATTTATTTAATTCTTTACAAACTACTAATTTATCCTCAATATCATTTGTTCTTTTTATTATTGCTACAACATATCCTTCATATGTTTCCAAAGGTTCAAATTCTCCAATAACATATGCATCAATTTCTTCTCCATCTCCTGATGTTGTATTAGGAATGAAACCATAATTTAAAGGGTATATAAAGTTATGTTTAGGGTGCTTAGAGCCTAATGGTCTATCCATTTTAACTGTAACAAGTTCCCCTAAATAGGATTCCATATAATTTCCTCCTTATTTTATACTTTTTATTTTATCTATTGCTTTATTAACCTTTTCGATAGTTTCTTGGTTTTTCTTTTCGGCAAATGCCTTTAAACCTTATGTATTTTTGTTATTTTTATAATACTTTTATATGACATTATAAAACCATTACTTCTCCCAATAAAAAGGTCTATTAAGTGTTTTAGGAAGCTTTGTACTAAAATCTCCTTTGGCTGTGTTAATTTGAGACTGAGTAATATAAATACATTCCGATAAATCCGCACCTCTAATATCTGCATCTCTTAAATCTGCACCAATCAAGTCAGCTTTACTTAAATCAACACCTCTAAGATTTGTAGCAATAAGAAATGCTCCTCTTAAGTTAGCTCCTTTTAGATTGAACTTTCTAAGGTCTGAACCTATACAATCAAGACCTCTTGGTATCTTTTTATTGTTTTTCACTTTAGCACGTTCTTTGCTTCTAACTATTTCACTAGTTTCTAAAAGCAGTTCATTTACAGTATCTTGATGAGATGATATATTTAATACTAAAAGTTCTTCTGGTTTTAAGAATGTAAGCTTCTCTGTTTCTTCTATCATAAGCATAATCTTATTATGTATATTTCTATTTTCCTCAAATGATATAGCTTGGTTTAAGTACCATAACATTTCATGTAACTGTCTCATAACTAAAAATACATCATACATTTGACTTGAAGACTTGTTGTTTTTTCTCCAGTCACATCCACCATATGTTACCTGAGCTACTTTTTGCCCAGCACCAAAACAATCATATGCTGTGCATCCCTTAAGTCCTTCTTCTCTAAGATTTTTATGAATTGAACATCTAAAATCAGATTCTAAATTTATACATGGCTTACCTGCGTCCTTATCAGTTGGAAATCCTTCTGAGGAAGAAAAATATAATGCAACACAACATAGTCCAAAACATTTTTCACAATCTACCCTTAAATCTTTATAGCGTTCTTCATTTTTACTTATATATTCCATATCTATTTCTCCTATATCTAATACTTCTTCCCTATATATTTTTTACATGTTTTCTTATTAAGTATAACATATACTCGTAATAGATTTGATAGTCTTTAGTCATTAACTAATCATACACTATAATTAGGGAGGTGAGTTTATGAGTTATTTACTTGATCTAATTGGTGTAAATTATTCAAATTGGGAGTGGATAAGCTGGGCAGGTTTAATTTACTCTGTATTTTTAATTATAAGTATAGCCTATTATTTTGGTGAAATAGCTGTGAATAATTATAGAATTAAGAAATTTCATCAGTAGCCATTATTTCTCAAAATTATCTTTATTTGAATATAAAAAAGAGCCAATAATATTAGGATTGGCTCTTAATTCCTTAATGATTCAAAGTTTAAATACTAAAATGCAGTATTATTTTTTAATATGCGTTAAATAAGTAGTAAAAGCATCTTCTCCTTTTTCTACTTTGAATCTATCATTATCATTAGGATATATGGTAATTACATTGTCTTTATAATCCGACTCATCAAAATCTATATCTACTCCCATTTCACTTGCGTAGGCATATACATAACAAACTACCTTCTCATCCTTCATAAATACCATTTGAATCACATCTTCACTTTCAGTTTCAGTAATGTTTCTCCACTTGTATCCTACCGTATTATATATAATATCTCTAGGTGTAGAAGTTTTAAACTTATATGCCTTGTCCCACTCAAATGAAGATATTTCTGATAAATTAATTTCTTCTTTTTTACCATCGATTGAAGCAATATCATATATTAATTTCCCAAAATTATCAACCTCTGGACTTTTTTCAAATTGTGTAATCTTACTAGATTTGCTTACAACTTCCCATCCATCTTTATTTTTATCTAGTTTAAAATTTATCTTAGAAATACATTCTGCATGCTTACCTGGCTGAGTAACTATAACATCTTCTCCAGACTTATTCTTATAATCATGTTGTTCAATCTGTTTATGAGTGTGACCTGCAACTATTGCATCTATACCTTCAACCTCTTGAGCTATTTCTTGTATTCTATTTCCAGGATTTTTGGGTTTTTTAGGTTTTTCTCCTGAGTGAACAACGGCTACAATAATATCTGCTTTATCTTCTTTCATTACTTTAACCCATTTTTTAGCATCTTCCACTAAATCATTCATATATAATTGTCCATCATATCCATATTGATCTTTTAACTCTCTAGACTTTGCTGGCACCAAGTTTCCATTTTCATCAAAATCATTTTTTTCTCCCACCTCTTTTATAGTAAGTCCTAAGATACCTAAATTAACAGTTCCCTCAGATGTGTCTACTTGTTTTATTGTATAAGGCTTCACATAACTTTTTCTATCTGATTCATAAGTGTTAGCAGATAATACATCTATCCCTTGTTTTTCAAAATCTGATATCATATTATCTAATGAAGATTTATTATTAGCTATAAACTCGTGATTTCCCAGTACTACAGCATCATATCCCACTTCCTTCATTTCTTTTGCTATAGGTGCTTCTATGTACTCATTGCTATTATTCTCAAAAGCTTTTCTTCTTTTTCTAAAATACTTTTCCATATCCCCTGAAGACCCATCACTAGAATCAAAAAAATCTCCTGCATCTACTAACGTTATATTCTTATCTTTTTCTACCTCCTCTTTTACATAAGACGATAACTCATAAGGTAGCGAACCATGTATGTCTGTAGTTGCCAATACATTTAACTCTACTGTCTTGATATCACTGCATCCAATCATAAATAGTGCGGTTAGTCCTAATATACTCGTTACTATTTTCTTTTTCATAATATCCCCTTTTTATCTTTTATTTTATTAATACTTAAATTATATATATAAATAATTATATTTTGATATATTTCTCTAATTTATATTTGAAAATAACATTACAAATCAACTATAAAAGGATATCACCCTTTATTTTTTTCTACAATATATTTGACCCAACTGGTATACTAAATTGCACAACTGTCATGTTTTATTGTGTTCTTATATTAATATTGGTAATTGTAACTTTATAAGCTAAATGAATATATTTTATTAAAATTCGACATATTTTTCCGTCTAAGTCAAATATTGTAGTATAATATATAAATCAGGTTTATAGGAGGTTGTGTATGTTTTTAAAGAATAAAAAGAACTTACTTGTATCATTGATTGCGTCTCTTGCTTTATTTGTAGGAGGATGTAGCTCTAATCAAAATACAGTTAAACAGTCTAGTACTGTATCATCTAGTAATATTTCAACAAATAGTCATACTAGTGCTATATCTAATAAAATAGATATAAATAATATAGGTAATAATGTCATAAAAGCAACTGTTGATAGAGTGGTAGATGGAGACACTGTCGAAATCATTCTTCCAAGTGGAGAAGAAGTTGATACTAGATTGCTTTTAATAGATACTCCAGAGACAAAGCATCCAAACCTTGGAGTTCAAAAGTTTGGTCCTGAAGCTTCTGAGTTTGCAAAGTCTGTTCTACAACAAGGTGATACAGTTTACTTTGAACTAGATGGAAAATCTAAGACTGACAAATATGGAAGGTATCTAGGATATCTATGGTATACTTGTCCTGAACATAGCACTGTTGAGATGTATAATGAAAGAGTTGTAGAAGAGGGACTTGCTAGAGTTGGATATATTTATGACCAAACTAAGCATCTTGATGCTCTTTTAGAAACGGAAACTGTTGCTAAAAATAATAAAGCTAACATATGGTCAATTGATGGATATGTTACTGATAAAGGTTTTGATATGTCTAAGGTTGATACTTCTAGCGATATAGATAGTTCGCCTAATGATACTTCTAGTGGTGATAGTTCTGAGGTTGTTTATCTAAATGGTGGAAAGAGCTCTTCCAATGTTTTTCATAAGAGTAGTAACGCTCACGGTATGAAGGGCGCTGTTAAAACGACTAAAAAAGATGCAATTGATAAGGGATATACTCCTTGTTCAAGTTGCTTTAAGTAATTTAATAGACCGTATATACTTAGGTATATACGGTCTATTTTTATATTAATTGTAAATATACTCAATTATTATTTATCAGTTATATTTTCTAAATTTAGATTGACTGGTAATATTATTATAAATTTACTACCTTCTCCAGGCTTACTTTCTACAGATATTTCACCCTTATGTAGCTTCACTATTTGATTAGTTATTGTAAGACCTAATCCACTTCCACATTTTACTTCATTATCTAAATCTACTACTTGGTTAAATCTATCAAATATTACTTTATGATATTTTTCATCTATTCCAATACCTGTATCTAAGACACTAATCATAACTTTATCATCTAAATCTTTAATACTTATAGTTATACTTCCACCTTCAGCTGTAAACTTAACTGCATTTCCAACTAAATTAATCACACATCTTTCAATATCATTATGATCGCACCAAATAATTTTTTCTTCAATTTCTGGATCTATTATAAGTTCTATATTCTTTGATTTTACATAATCAGTTAATGTTAATGCAGTTTCTTCAACTAAATAGACTATATCTACTTCTTTTAAATTTATTACATACATATCATTTTGAAGCTTAGTACCATCCACTATATTATTAACTAGATTTAATAGTCTATTGCTGTTTCTTTGGGATATATCAATATAATGAATTAACTTTTCTTCTTTAATAGGAGTATTTTTTTTGATTAATCCTAGTATTAACTGATTAGTGCTACTTATAACATTTAAAGGTGTTCTTAATTCATGAGATAAATTTACTAAATATTTATTTTTATTTTCTTCTAATTTTATATTCTTGTTAAATAAAACTACATTTCGCTCCATCTCCTCTTCTAGCTTTTCTGTTCTCTTTCTTACTAATTGGTCTAATGTCTTTACCTTATTTTTCTGTATAATTATAAATAGTGCTATTAAAATCATATAAATAATAAAAGCAGCAGGACTTATCCAGAAAGGATACTCTATTGAAAAACTAACACTTGCCTTATCACTTATATATCCTCTACTATCTAGTGCACTTACCTCAAAAATATAATTACCAGGACGTAAGTCATTATAAATAACGTAATTCTCCTTAGTTGTTGATGTTGCTGAGCTAGTTCCAATTAACTTATATTCATAGCTATAATTTTTATTACTAGAATATATAGGAGTGAAGAATTTTATTTTTAAAGTATCTGTTTTTTTATCTAGCTTTAATCCTTGAATATTCGAATACTCTCTGTTATTTACTTCAAAACCATCAAATAATATTTTTGATTTGCTACCTACATTATTTATCTCACCTGGATAAAAAGAGTTTAATCCATTAGTACCACCAAAGAATAGTTCTCCACTATTACTTTTAAATGAAGCATTTCCATTAAATTCATTCCCCTGAAGCCCATCTGTAACACTTAGGTTATTAATGGTATTATCCTTAGGATTGATTTTACTAATTCCCTTATTTGTACTTATCCATATATTATCATCATCGTCAATTAATACTCCATATATTGTATTATTAGCTATTTTATCTTTAGTTGTATATCTATTGAATTTTTCTGTTTTTGGATCAAGCTTATTCAATCCATAACTAGTTCCAATCCAAATATTACCTTCAGAGTCTCCATTTATATACCTTATACGATTGCTACTTATACTATTTTTATCTCCTTTTATATTCTTATAATATTTAATATAGTTTTCATTAGTATTTATAACGCATAAACCACCATCTTTTAATAGACCTAAATAATAATTTCCATAACTGTCTTGATATATATGCCTAACATATGCCCCTTCTGTTATATGCTTACTCATATCAATAACCTCATCAGTTTCTATATTAAGTATACTCAGCCCATTGGTTGTTCCTAGCCATAAATAGCCTTTATCATCTACTAAAATATCTTTAATCTTTTCATTTATTATTCCATCTTCTAAGTTATAGTTTTTTATATTTTTAGATTTTTTATCTATCTTTATTAGTCCATTATCTGTTGCTATAAATATAAAATCTTCATATCCTGTTATATCATTTATAGAGTTGCTACTCATTGTGATATTATTTTCAGTATCAATATAAGTAGATGTCATATTTTTTCTATCTATTATATTAACACCTTTTGATTTTGTACCTACCCAAATATATCCTTCATTATCTTCATATACACCGTGAATCATATTTTCATTTAATAGGTAATCATCATCTGGACCAGCATTATAATGTGTTATGCTACTCTTTGTATCAAATATACTAATTCCAGAATATGTTCCAACCCATATTACACCTTCTCTATCTTCTATCAAAGACCTTACATCATCATATACTAAGCTATTTTTATCATAAATCTTATTTTTATAAATATCAAAGTTATCATTCTGTTCGTTATAAGTAGCAAGCCCATCTGTAGTTCCAATCCACAAATTACCTTCTCTATCTCTCATTATTGCACCAATTTGATTTGATGGAATAGATTTTTTATCCATAGGATTGTTTCTGTATCCAGTTATATTTTTTATCTTTGTATCTATTTTAAATACACCTGAACTATCCGTACCTGCCCATACAAGATCAGATTCATCGTCACAATATAATACATAAACTTCACTTTCACCTAATGAATTTTCTGTCACACTAATTGGATAAGTCTCTAAAACTTCAAAATCCTTAGATACCTTATTAACTCCCAACTCAGTTCCTATCCATATGTTCCCATATTTATCTTCTTCTACAGCATAAATAACATTACTTAATATACCATCGTCTTCATCTAGTACTGTATCAAATCTATCAGTCTTTTCATTATAAATATTTAATCCTTCATATGTTCCCACTAAAACCTTATCGTTCTGGGTCGTTAAAATTTCACTAGTACTGTCCTCTTTTATTCTACTATTATATTCAGTATAGCTATTTATTTGATCTGTATCCGGATTTATTTTGCTCACACCTTGAACAGTTGCAACCCATATATTTCCTTCTTCATCTTCAGTTATATCAGTTATACCATTGTGGCTTATACTATTTTGATCTTCTTCGTAATTGTATATTTTAAAGTCATATCCATTATATCTATTTAGACCATCATTAGTCCCAAGCCAGATATAGCCCTTACTATCTTGGAATATAACTTCTATAGTCGATTGACTTATTCCATGCTCTATATTTATATTGTTAAAAGTCAAATTCTTTTGTTTAGCATATGACTTATCTCCTACAAGTACAAATATACTAACATTAAGTAGTATTCCTACTATAAATTTATTAAGCCGTTTATTTATAAACATATTTCTACCTTTCATATAAGTCTAAATATTTCTAAAGCTTTTCTATTATATATTATAATAATTTCCATAATATGACAATATTTTCCAATTATATATTATATCTTAATTTAATTTGATCATTAAATAGAGTAATAAAAAAACACATTGATAAAATATCAATGTGTTTTATATTTCTAGAATCTTTCTACGAGTATATATCAGAGAATTCTATATTACATTTTTCTATCTGTGTGACTTTTGAAATATCTCTGTCTAATATAATCTTAGAGTTATCTTTAGCTAATATATCCGGTAGTTCAAAGGTAAATTCTGAACCTAGGCCTAGTTCACTATTTACATATATATTTCCATTTTGTAGCTCTACTAGTGATTTTACTAAAGATAATCCGATTCCACTTCCTTCACACTTTCGGTTTAGATTATTATCTATTTTTTTAAATCTATCAAAAATTATATCTAGTTTATCCTTAGACATTCCTACTCCGCTATCCTTAACAGATACCTTTACTTTATTATTTTCGACTTGTAAATCTACATATATATATCCATCTTTATCTGTATATTTTATTGCGTTAGATAATAAATTTAGCACTATCCTCTCTATTTTATCTGGATCACAAGCAATTATTTTTTCTTCGCTATCCGTATCAAATATAAGGTTTACACCTTGATCTTTAGTATACTGTGCTACTGATAAAGTAATATTTTCTACTATATCTACTATATTATAATTTCCTAACTGTAACTGATAATATCCTGAATCAATACATGTAATATCAATAAGATTATTTACTAACCTTAACAATCTATATGAATTTTGCTTTATGTAATTTATATGATCTTCTAAATTTAAACTACTATCCCAACTTATTTTATTTTTTTCTACGTTTCTCTGCATAAGTTGCATGGTTCCTAATATTATATTAAGCGGTGTTCTAAATTCATGAGATATATTTGCGAAAAATTCATTTTTTAAACTCTCCATCTGAATAGCTTCTTCTAGAAGTTTTCTTTCATCTTCTTGTTTTCTTTGTTCACTTATGTCTTTAGCTGTGATAATGAATTTATCCTCAGCTCTTATTATTTTGTAATTAAGCTCTATCCATTTATAGCTACCATCTTTACAAATCAATTTACTAACTATACACCCAGAGTCATCTTTTGAACCATTTAGAATATTTTTGTATTCATTTCTATTATCTGGATGAACTATATCTAACATATTCATAGACAATAACTCATCTTCAGTCCATCCCAAGGTTTTTGACCAGTTGCTATTTATATGTTTTATCCCTCCATATAAATTCCCCCTAGCTATAAGATCTACAGAAATATCTAAGAAAAGTTCTAGTTCACTTTCTATTTGTCTACGCTTTTTAAACTCTTCTTGCACAGACTTAGATAGTGTATGACTTTTAATCATAGTAGCAATATTTCCAGATATAGTTTTTAAATAATCAAATTTATTGAACTTTAGCATATTATTTTCTAAGAAAGTAAGAACTAAAAATCCTATTGTCTCATCGTTAAATGATATATCATATACTCCAATATTTTCGATATTATTTTTACACATATATTTTTTTAACACTTCATTATCTATATTATTAATATTATTTATACTGTTTAAATAATTAATATTATTTAACCCTTTATAAAGCTCTAAATCAAATTTAAGGAGTTTATCATTAGCGTTGCCATTTATCGTGCCTATATTTAAGGTTAAATCTAAACATGATTTTTCTTCATTTACAGACAATACAGATACTCCATCACATTCAATATAGTTTAGAATATTTTCGCATACATTTTTTAATAAACCATTTATATTATCTTTTGTGTTGGTTTTCATAAGTATATTATTTAAATTATTCATTTCTTGATTGTTAACATGCATTTCATTCTCTAATTTTTTCTGTAAAGTTATATCTTTTGTAAATCCAATTATATACTCTACTTCATTGTTTTTATTGACTATAGGTGCTTTATATATTTCCACCCATAAATCAGAGTCCCCTTGTTTTGTGTAATCTTCTGTTAGCTGATATTTTTTACTTTCTATAACCTCTTTATCCATTTTAGCAAATAAATCGCATATTTCTTCATTCCAGTATTCACTAGTATTTCTCCCTAATATGTTTAACCTATCATCTTTTAGCTCTCTTGCATAAGATTCATTTACATATATATAATCGCCGTTTGTATTTTTTAGCCAACAATCAAATGGCATACCATCTAAAATTTTTTCTAAGTCTTCTCTTTTATATGACTTTTCGCAAACATCCCTTGATATGATGATAATAGATTCCTCTTCTTTAAAATTATCTAGTACTATTTCACTGTATACAGAAACTTTTTCACCACATTTAGAATATAAATCCAAATTGATTTTTATATTATTTTCTCTATTAATTTTATTTATTTCAGTATTTAAATTCTCATTATCAACATATATAATTTCTTCAATACTTATATTTTTTAACTCTGCCAAGTTATATCCAAGCTTTGTTAATAATTTTCTGTTACAAAATTGTATACTCCCACTTTTGTCTAAGATTATAATATAATCATCGACTATATCTAATATTTTTTCCATATTACCCCCTGTTCAAGCTTAAATCTATAAAACATAAATACATTTGTATATTTTTGACATTATATGTAAGTTTTTATATTATTAATATTAAACCATTTATACATTAATAGTAAATAATTTTATTAAATAGTTACAAAAGAAAAACCATATTGACTATTTATCAATATGGTTTTATTTTGTATTAAAATTTAAAAATCGTCATTCTTGATACCTTCTTGGTATTTCTTTTCTCTGTATAATTTATCATATGCACTCTCTTTATATTCGCTAACTTTATTAATATCAAAAAAGTCTTCCTTAAAATCTATTCCACCGCTAATAGATATGATTGCACAATACTTAACTTCATTTGAATCTGATAATTCAATATAGTATTCTTTTAGCTCATCTTTAATATTGCTCATATATTCTCTTACCCTTGGAATATAGTATTTAAAGTTATGTTTGTCTAAAAAGCTAACAGCTTCTTCTCTAGTTTTAAAAGTATATTTCTTCATAGTAATCTCCTTTTTTGTTTATGTATATATTTTGTTAATTACTATAGGTTAATATACTTTTTTATTTATTTTTCTATAATATATTTTATTTATTTTGTTTTAATACATAAATACCATATGGCTCTAGTGTATTTAAACCACTTATTATCTCTTCTGAAACCAAATCAAAATAAGAGTTTGTTATTTCTATGTTTTTATTTTCTTCTGTAAAGTTCATTATGAAATAATATTTTGCATTATCATTTTCTCTTATTTGAATTGATACACCTTCTGGAGAAATAAAATCCTCTAAATCATTAATCTTTAACTCTTCTACTATACCATCATAAAATTTTTCTATAAAATCATCATTAGTTCTCGCACCTATAAAGTAAGATATTCCTAGTTCAAGTTTATTTCTAGTTATAGATGGACTATCCTTATAAAAATCACCTTCATAAGTACCTAATACTTCTGCTTCTTTTTTTGATATTATAGTACAATAGTCTTTCACTTCAAAACTTTCCTCTTTAAATTTAATACTATTTCTATCTTTTGGATAAAGTGTATCAGTTTCTGCTACATCTATTCCGTATATTTCTTGTAATACCTCTGGCCATCCACCTATATAAGTTAAGTCCGCTTCATTTACTAAGCCACTTAAGTAAGATCCTACCAATACGCCTCCATTTTTGACATAATTTCTAAACTTATCCATAGTATCTTCTGTAATTAAATACATCATAGGAGCTATTACTAAGCTATATTTAGATAAATCTTGACTAGAAGTTATAACATCTACTGATATATTTTTGTTCCAGAAGTATTTGTAATGTTCTTGTAAAGTTTGAGGATATCTTTTTGACTCTTTTGAAAATCCTTGTGCATCTTTTAACGCCCAATCATTTTCCCAATCGTATATAATTGCTACTTTAGATTCCTTCATACTTCCCTTTATTTCTTTTATTTTATCTAGCGCTTCTCCTACTTTAGAAACTTCTTTAAATACTCTGTTATCTTTAGAGTTATCATGATCTACAACTGCACCATGGAATTTTTCAGATGATCCTCTAGATTTTCTCCATTGGAAATAAAGTATACTGTCAGAACCATGTGCTAATAGCTGCATAGAAGAAAGCATATGCATACCAGGTCTTTTAGCTTTATTTACATTGTGCCAGTTTACACAACTTGGAGTACACTCCATAATTAAAAATGGCTTTTGTTTTATACTGCGATATAAATCATTTATAAATCCTACCTTACTAGCTAAATCTTGTGTTCTTTCCCAATCATTATGCCATGCAGGATAGCAGTCCCAGCTTAATATATCTACTTCTTTTGAGAACTTTTCATAATTAAGACTTTGAAATGGTATTAAGTCGTCCGTATCTGCCATAAAGTTTGTAGTTATAGGTATATTTGGAGATAGTTCTCTCATAGGTTTTATTTCATTTCTATAAAAATTTATTGTTTGATCAGTAACAAATCTTTTCCAATCTAAGTTTAATCCGTGAACAGCATTTTCTCCAATAGATGATGGTGACTCTATTTGTGACCAATCACTATAAGTATGACTCCAAAATGGTCCCCACCAAGCTTTATTTACATTATCTATAGTTTTATATTTATCTTTTAACCAGATTCTAAAGTTTTCTTGGCATAAATCACAGTGGCACTCTCCACCATATTCATTAGATATATGCCACATAATTATTGCAGGATGGTCTTTATATCTTTGAGCTAATTTGTAATTGAGAGCTTGTGTTTTCTCTCTATATACAGGCGATGAAAAGCAATGGTTATGCCTTGCACCATGAAGCATCTTTTCTCTTCTTTCATTTGTTCTTAATACTTCTGGATATGTTTGAGACAACCAAGCTGGTCTTGCTCCACTTGGAGTAGCCAGTATGACTCTTCCACCTTGATTGTATATATCATCTATTATGTTATCTAACCATTCAAAATTGTAATTTCCTTCACTTGGCTCCAGTGCACTCCAAGCAAATATTCCCAAGGTCATAGTATTGACATTAGCCAGTTTCATCAAGTCTAAATCATCCTTTAATATTTCTGGATAATCTAACCATTGATCTGGATTATAGTCCCCCCCATGAAGTAGTCTTTTTTCGTTTTCATATACATTTTTCATGTTTTATTCCCCCATTTATCCTTTTGTCAGCCAGTTGCAATGTGTTTTTGTAGTGACATAATTAATATTACATCTTCTGCAAATTCGGTATAATTTGCTCTCATTTTATATATAATATCTATTCCTCAACACTCTCGAAAACGTTTCGATAATTAAATTATATTCTAACTCTATATTGTTTGTAAATATATTTAGTAATTATTTTTCATAATATTAGTAAATATATTTACTAAATTAATTTACCTTTCTATAATAAATATATTATAATAAAGTAGTAGGGTAAATAATAACGTTTATACATTAAAGTATACGGAGGGGTACATGGTTACTATAAAAGAAATAGCACAGCAGTCTGGATTTTCACCATCTACAGTTTCAAGGTTACTAAATAACGATACATCTTTATCGATTTCACCTGAAACTAAAAATAAGATAATAAAAACAGCTCTTGCTTTAGAATATGATAGAAAATATATACAAACAGTTATTGAAAAAGTCGCTTTACTATTTTGGATTGCTGATAGAAAAGAATTGGAGGATATTTATTTTAAAGAAATACGTATTAATATTGAAAAGTATGCTAACGAAAATAATATGGAATTAATTATTATTAAGCAACAAGATGGAGTAAATAAAGTTCCTAAGGATATAAATGGATTTATAGCTATTGGAGGGTTTTCTGAAGTTGAAATCTCAAAACTTGAAAGTATAACTCCTAATGGTGTTTTTATAGACTCAAATCCAGCTCCTGATACATACGACTCTGTAAATGCTAATACTGTGAGAATAACTCAAATGGCAGTAGATTATTTTGTGAAAAATGGTCATACTGACATTGGATTTATTGGTGGAATGTATAATAATCCAAATACTAATCTATACGAAAAAGATATTAGAGAAATATCATTTAGAGATTATATGCAAAAGCTTGGACTACTTAATTCTAAAAATATATTTTCAGACAAATATTTTTCTGTAGATAATGGATATAAATTAGGAAAAAAAGCTATTGATGAGTTAAAGGAAGATTTACCTACAGCATTTTTTGTAGCCTCTGACCCGATAGCTATAGGAGTACTTCAAGCTCTAAATGAGCACAATATATCTATACCTTCAAGAGTAAGTCTTATAAGTGTAAATAATATAGATGTGGCTAAATATGTTTCTCCACCACTTAGTACTTTCCATATTGATATTGATGAACTTTGTAAGACGGCTATTAGTCTATTATCAGAAAGAATTATTGATAATAGATCACTTCAAAAGACAATTTATTTAAATTCTAATCTTATTATTAGAAAAAGTTTTGTTATGGCGTAAAAATATGAGCCCATTTAATAATGGGCTCATATTTTTATATTATTTATTTTATTGGCAATTTTATTATAAAATTGCTGCCTTCATTTACTTTACTATATACATTTATACTCCCCTTATGAGCTTTGACTATTTCTCTAGAGATTGTAAGTCCTATACCAATTCCTCCCGTTTCTCTAGCCCTTGATTTGTCTGTTCTATAAAATCTTTCAAATATATAGTCTATATCCTCTTTATTAATACCTATTCCACTATCTTTTATTAATATATATACATTATCATTTTTATTAAAACATTTTACAAATATCTCGCCTTTATTGGGAGTATACTTTATAGCATTTGAGATAATATTAATTATTACCTGGCTTATTTTATCTTTATCCACATTAATATTAATATCTTTTAGATCTACTTGTAAATTTATACTTTTATCTGATAGTTGCTTCTCAAAATTAGTCAAAATAGTAGTTATTGCTGACTTTAAATTCACATTAGATTTATTTAATTCCAGCTTATTGCTATCATATCTTGATAAATTCTCAGTTGATACGATTAGCCTATTCAATCTTTGAAGTTCATCATATATACTTTTTAATCTTTCTTGAGATGGCTCCCATAGACCATCCATTATAGCTTCAAGCTGTGCTTGCACAGTTGTAAGAGGTGTTCTAAGTTCATGTGATATATCATTAGTCAATTCTTGTCTTATTTTCTCTTGCTTATTTAAATCTCTTGCCATCATATTTACTGATTTTACAAGTTTATTTATTTCGTATATACTATGATCTTCATTTATGCGTTTGGAATAATTTCCTTCTGATATATAGTTTGTAGCATCTATTACCTTTAATATAGGTCTTCCAATAGCATAAGATAATACTCCCCCTACTATAATAGATATAATAAAGAATAACACCGCTAGTATAAATAATACTCTATCTAACATTTCAAAGAATACAACGTCTGAATCCTCATAATAAATAGGACCTATATACTCAATATCCAACTCTCCTATTTCAGTCTGACCTTGTTTTAGGTTAAATCGTTCGAAAGTATTTACAATATCTGAATTTGGATTTATTTTATTTACATTTTCTCTAATTTTACTTAATACTTTTTCACATTTGATATTATTATAATCTCTTGCATTCCAAATTGTATGTTTATCTTTGTCTTTAATTGTTATAAGCAACCCTGAACTTATTGCATCTGATCCTATATCTTCAATACTTTTTTCATCCCAAGAATTATCATTATATGTTTTTGCTATTTTATTTTTAATTTCTAGCTTTGATTGTTGAATTCTATCACTAGTATATATATTAAATTTCTTTTCAATATAATGATGGTTTACTATATTTACTAAAAAAATGATACTTAAAGAAAATAAAATAAAAATAAAACTTAATCTATACCTTAATTTATTAAACATTGAATCTATACCCCATACCACGAATAGTTTTTATATATGTTGGGTTTTTAATATCTTGATTTAATTTAGCTCTTATATTTTTTATATGCGTATCAATTATTCTATCATAAATAAAACTATTATCATCGCTTATATAGTCCATTAGCTCTTCCCTTGAAAATACTCTATTTGGATTTTTAGCTAATACAGATAAAATTTTATATTCTGAAGCTGTTAGTATAATCTCATCATCGTTGTACTCTATCTTCTTATTTTCAATATGTATTTTTAGTTCATTGTTGAAAGTTAAAGTTTCATATTGGTTTCCTTTAATTCTTCTAAGCATTGCATTAACTTTTGCAACTAGTTGTTTTGGACTAAATGGTTTTGTTATATAGTCATCACTTCCAACTGAGTATCCCTTTAGAGCATTATCTTCACTCGACTTTGCTGTAAGCATAATTATTGGAACCTGAGATCCTGTTCTTATATGCTCACATACATCTTCTCCAGATATATCAGGTAACATCAAGTCTAATATTATTAAATCCGGATTGTGTTTGTCTTGCTTTTTTAGTGCTTCAATCCCATTTGTTGCCTGTATTATATTATACCCTTCATTCTCTAGATACAGTTTTATGACTTCTATTATCTTTATTTCATCGTCCACAATAAGTATAGTCTCTTTCATAAAGTCTACCTCCACAGGTATTCTAATTATTTTATTAATTGTTTTATGCCTTCATTAAGCATAGTTTTTGTAATAAGTCCTACATGATCATAAGCTATATTTCCTTCTTTATCTATAAATACAGTCCTTGGTAGTGAGCTTACTTGATAGCTTTGAGCTGCACTATAGTCTAGATCAAATAAAACATTCATATCATATCCTTCATTTTCCATATATTCTTTTGCTGTTTCTTTTGTTTCTCTCATTCCATCTGTAGCGTTTACCATTAGTATTTCTATATCATCATTGTTATATTTTTCTGTTGCTTCTTGAAAATGTGGCATCTCAAACTTACATGGAGGACACCAACTTGCCCAGAAATTTATTACTACAGCCTTTTTTCCTTTGTAATCTGATAAATTTACCTTGTTATTATCTTTATCATAAACTGTAAAATCTGGTGCTGCTTTAGTATTTAAAGATGCCTCCCTTATAGATGTACTATTATCATAATTATTTGATAAATAGTCATATCCAATTTTAACTGAGACTATCAAGACTACCATTATAACACTTATATATATATATCTTTTATTATTTTTATTATTTTTCAAATTTATCACTCCTTTTATAAATTAAAATGTAAGCATAGCTAATAAGAAATTCAAGTATCCAGTCATCATCATAAATCCAATTATTATAAGTAAAACACCAGATATTCTATTGATTATCTTGTAGTTTTTCTTTATGAAATCAAAAGTAGATTTTACTGAGTCTATAAGAAGTGCAGATAATATAAATGGAATTCCTAGACCTAAGCTATAAGTTAATAGCATAGATACTCCTGTAAATGAATGATCCGAATTTGTTGCTATCATTAGTGCTGACCCTAAAAATGGTCCTACACATGGCGTCCATCCAATTCCAAATATCATCCCAAATAATACTGTAGACATAATTGTTGATTTCTTGTTTTCTGTTGAATTATTTAATTTAAAGCTTTTATGTAGAAATTTTATATTTATTGTACCTAGATAGTTTAGACCAAATATAATCATAATCCATCCTGATACTATATTGATTTGTCTCATATATTTGTTAAATATTAAGCCTACAGTTCCTGCCGCTGCACCTAATAAGGTAAATATAAAAGTAAAACCTATTACAAATGCTATTGAATGTATTAAAGCTCTATTTTTATTGTTCTTATTGTCTATGTCTCCTCCTGCAAAATAGGAAACATATATTGGTACCATTGGTAATATGCAAGGTGATATAAAGGTTATTATTCCTTCTAAAAATAGTAATATATAGTTCATTTTCTACCTCCTAAAGCCCACATTGTAAATTTTCCATTACTTCTTCATAGATTTTCTCTTTATCTGCTTTTTCCAATCCATTTACAACTCTTATTGATCCAATCAACCTGTTATCCAAAAGAATCCCATAGTCTATACCTTCATTAAGTTTAGTATCTAAAACAAATCCATTGCCTTCTGTATAATTTAGATCTGTCATCTCTCCGATTGATGAGTTTATGAGAGTTACCTTAGCATTTTTATCAATATTTTTGATTTTAATTTTAAATTCTTCCTTAGCTTCAACCATAGTTACCAGCCTATCTAGGTAACTTCCATCGTAATTTTTGTTTATCTCACTACTATAAACCTCATCAAATTGTTTAAATTCTTCCATTTTATTATTTGAAGAGATTTTAGATTCATCTTCTGTAAACTTATTATGTATATACAGACCTGTAGTAGTTAAAATTAATACACTTGCTCCTACTATAATTAATTTCTTTAGTCTCATTGCATCACTCCTATCCTTGATAATAAAATAATACCTAGTCTATTTGTTGTTAGTATGAAGATTTATTTTTTCTTTTTGTGAAAACATAAAAAGCTCATACCGAATAAGGTATGAGCTAAATAACTTTAAACTCTTTATTTTTAGTCTATAAATTCTATTTTTTAATTCTATAAGGTACTTCATTGTAGCTTTATCTATACCTAGTACATATTAAGTAATATATCTAATTTACGCCATCTCTTCGTCTATTACATCTCTATTTGAAATCATATCATCAATTTTATTAAATACTTTATCAAATGCCTTAGTATATATAGCTCCAAATAAATTATTAATTATACGGAAAATTATAGCACCTTCAAAGCCTAAAATAGGTATAGCTGTTGATAAGGCTCCAAAGCAGTTAAACACAGTTTGCCACTTATACGTTGCTGAGAAACCAACAAGTAAACCACCTATTATACCGATATTACTCTTGATAGCTTGCGGTAAAATCAGATAAACTATAGCAAACACTAGGCTCCCTAAAATAATAAACTTAGGTCTTTCCTTAAATCTTAGTTCTAGCTTATCTTGACTAGTCTGTAATATTGACATGCACGAAAAGCCTATCCATATTGCTCTTGGTAAATGTATAAGCTCTCCAATTAATACACCTGTACATATTAAAATGCTAAGCTTTAATTGCCATTTAGTACGCTCACTCTTAAAATCAATATCTTTAATTATTGTTGAGAATGTATTTTTAAATTCAACTTTTCTTTGCTTATAATAAAAAATACCCGCTACAATAATTCCACCTAATATCAATCCAAATATACGATTAATATATATGTTTATATCATGTACTTCATATCCATATAAAAGTAAATATGATAAAACTAGTATTGAGTGATTAGATAAAGCTATATTATGACACGATAAAGTAACTATCGTAAATATAGATACAAAATTTATTAAGCTAGCTACTATTGGATTTGATATTGACGCTAAGTAAGGTCCCAATATTAAAATCACAAAAATACCCAAAATTGTAAATGCAGACTGCTTAACATTAAAATCTAAATTTGAAAATCTAAACGTCAGCAATGCAAGAATAGTAACTACACCTACTATGCTATTTTCTTGCCCAAAAACACTACTAAAAAATATAACTACAACCATACAAAATAAAATGCATAAAAAGCTCTTAAGTATAAGAGCTGTAGTATATTTCCTTTTTAAACTTTTCTCTTCACTATCTTTTATTAAAGGTTTTAACTCCCTTGCACCTAGTTGCATAGATTGATAGAATGTCATTTTTTATCTACCCCCTACTATATCTTTATATTATATAAATAATTTATATATTAGTCTTCGTTTAACTTTGCATTTGCTCTTTCTATACAAAACATTAATTCAAAAAATTCTTCGTCTCCTAATTTCTTACGAAGTTTGTATATTGGTTCTAGATAATAGGTGTATATTTTATCAATTTCTTCTATACCTAGATCTGTAATTGAAATAGAATAGCTTCTTTTATCATTTTGATCTTTAGCTTTTATTAAGTATCCACCTTCACTTAGCTTATCTATTATCCGGCTTATAACTGTTTTATTTACTTCCATAATTTTACTAAGTTCCATAGGAGTCATACTTTTTTTACTAAGTGCAAGTTGAGATAGTAAATCTAAATGCTGTGCTGGTATTTTATACTCTTTAGTTGTACGATGTATTAGTTTTCTGCTAAACAATCTTATTTCTTGCATTTTTTCCATCATATAATTCAAATTTGAATCTTGCACCTATTTTTTCACCACTTTCATTTAGTTAACCTCGTATAGTATATTAAAATATAGTTTACTTTGTTAACTATATTTTAATATATTTTCCTTATATTTGTAAATATTGAATACAAAAAAACCACTAGTATGTTTTACTAATGGTCTTTTTTGTAATCAACATTTACATACTTTCCTTAATATATCTTCTTTTACTGATTAAATAAAATATGAATTGAATAAGAATTCCTATAGCTAATACTAGTATAGATTTTCTCATAAGCAACTCTGTCATGCCAGAATTTGATACCATCACATACAAGAAGTATAATCCCAATCCTCCACCTACTACTATAGGTACAAAGAAAGTTATGGCCAACTCCTTACTTATCATAGATACAGCTTCTTTTTCTAACACACCTATTCTGTATAGAGATGTCATTCTCTCTTTTTCATCTTGTATATCTGATAGAACTTTATAATATAATACTACTCCATTGGCTATTACAAATAATATACCTATAAACATCATAGTAAATAACATCATGCCATTATTATCTAATTGCAATTTAACTAATTCTTCTTTGTAAATAGGTCTATAGTCTTCTCTTACAACTCTTTCGCCTTCTCCATCTATTCCAAAAATATTTCCTTCATTCCAATAAGAATCATCAAAGCCATTTTTATCTCTTAAATAATTCAATAAATTTTCAAAAACTTTATCTCCATTTTTAATATTTATTAAATGAGCACTCTTAAATGAAGTTTCGCTTAAATTGCTTTTTAAAAAATCATAATCACTATCATCTATAACAAGTGCTGAATATGTTGATAGAATTGATGTAGCTCTAGCATTTATAAATGGAACATTTTTTTCTTCTTTTATATTTTTACTGTCTAAGTATAAAGATGAACTTGTTCCTGCAATTTGTTTATAGTTTTCTTTGCTTAGTTTATAATTATTTCCTGCTGATACTATTTGTACTTCTTCTAGTTGATTTTCATCCATAACAGTTAATATACTCGATTGATGCTCATAATCCATTTTTTCATTTGCAACTGTTATATACATACTTTCATTTGGATTTAAGTTAATATCAGATTTCATATGCATGTTGTAATTACTTTCACTTATAAGAATCCTTTTGTCATCCCAAAAAGTTAAAACATCCTTTTCTTCTTTAAACATAGGAACTTCTATAAATTCTAATACATTATATTTTTCTATTTTATTTTTACTTTCTCCTAAAGCATCTTTTACTTCTTCTTTTTCTACTTTATTGTATTTATCACTTTCAATAAACATAATATCATAAGGATTATCTAAGTTTACATATTCTTTTGAAGATGAATAAATAGAATAACTATATCCTACATAAAACATCGCACCAGCCATTAATAGCGAAAGTATATACAAGAGGTTTCTATAATCTAAAAATCTATGTGATAGACTTGATAAAACTAACAAATTATTATTGTATAGCTTTGGAAATTTATGAAGTATTTTTTTAATCAATGATATAGAAGAGCCCAGTAGCATATAAGGACATATTAATAACAAAAATACAAATACACCTATCATATATGATTGTTCTTTGAAAATTTCTCTTAACATTGTTTTTGGAAGACAATACATTGATATTACTAATAATATTAAGCTTATAAAACCTACTGTTATATTAGCATTTCCTATTCCCCTTTTCTTGTCTGCCTTTATTGCATCTATTATTGATACTCTTTTTATATAAAATATATTAAAAATAATATTACCTATGAATATTAGTACAAATACTCCTATGCTTAATAAAAAACTTTTATAATTCAAATCATAGACAATATTAGTATCTACTAATATTTTGTTTAATCCCATATAGAATAATCTTCCAAATACACAACCACTTATAATTCCTGTGATTAACGATGCTACCATTACACCAAAATTCTCTATTAGTATAAGTTTTATCAAATCTTTACTAGTCATTCCTAAAGTAAGATACATACCAAACTCTTTACCTCTGTTTTTTAAGAAAGATATATTAGTGTATGTTATAAAAACTATAGAGAATAATGTTATACCCATTAGTGCCATATTAACAGTATAATACAAAGAAGATGTTCCTACTTCCTCTACAATCGCAGAATTAAACATTAAGCTTCCATACATAAATAGCATGGCTATAATTAGTGAATTAACAAAATAAAAAGATATGTATTTTTTAAAATTATGAGAAAAATTCTTTTTTACTATAGAAGAAAAAGTCATTAGTTTTCCCCTCCTATAACGCTTTGAACCTCCAGTATTTTATCAAAGAATCTCTTACGATCTCCATCTGACGTAATTTCCATTTTTACTTTACCATCTTTTATAAAAATAATTCGCTTACAAAAAGATGCTGCAAATGGATCGTGAGTTACCATTAGGACTGTACTATTTATTTCATTATTCATTTTTGATATTGTGTTCATTATAGTATTTGCAGACTTTGAGTCAAGATTTCCAGTTGGCTCATCTGCAAATATAATCTTAGGGTCATTAATAAGTGCTCTTGCTGCTGCAACTCTTTGTTTTTGCCCTCCTGAAATATTATAAGGATACTTTTTCCCTAGATTTTCTATATTAAAAAATCTCATAAGGTTGTCCACTCTTTTTTCAATTTCATCTGGACATTTCTTATCTAGTATTAGTGGTAATGATATATTTTCTTTCACGTCCAAGCTATCTAGTAAATTAAAATCTTGAAATATATAACCTATATTTTTTCTCCTAAACAATGCTAAATTATCTTTTTTTAACTTACTAATATTTTGATTATCTATTATTGTTTCTCCTGATGTACTTTTATCAACCCCAGATAATATATTTAGTAAAGTAGTTTTTCCACTACCACTTGGTCCCATTATTCCAACAAATTCACTCTTATTTACAGTAAAACTTATTCCATCTAATGCAGTTACCTCCTTTGCACCTTTATAGCTACTATAGACTTTAGTCAAGTTGTTTATCTTTAATATTTCCATCTTTGTGTTGCTCCCCTCATTAATTTTCATAAGTACTTATTACTTATAAAATTAATATATAGTAAAATCCATAATCCTCAAATTGATTTCACTTACAAAACCTTACATTTATGAAAGCTTTCTAAAATATGATTTTTATAATAGTACCAACATTAGTTGTTGACTCAATCTCAATCTTGTGACCAAGCTTTTGTGATACAAGCTTAACCATATAGAGACCAATTCCTGTAGCATTTCTATCTTTTCTCCCATTATTTCCTGTAAAAAATGGGTCAAAGACTCTTGGTAAATCTTCTTTAGATATTCCTACTCCTGTATCTTTTATAAAAACTATTGTTGTATTGTTATTATTCTTATAACTTATTTCAACTGTATCTCCGCTTTTAGTTTTAGAGTATTTTATGGCATTTGATATTATTTGCTCTATTATGTATGAACACCATTTTTTGTCAGTATACACATATACATCATCAGGTATATTTACCTTTGGAAATACACCTTTATATATAAAATCTCTTTTTTTAGAATTTACTACACCATTTACTAATTCTCTTAAACTACATCTACCGGTTATGTAGTCTCTAGAGAAGTCATCTAATCGTAATAGATTTAAACATTCTTCAAGGTTTTTCTTAAGCATGTTATTTTCTTCTTTAATATCCTCTATACTTTTGTTATTTTCATTATTAATATTACTTTGCTCACAAGCTAAATCAATTACAGTTATCGATGTTTTCATATTATGAATCCACTGAGAAAATAAAGTTTCTCTTTCTTTTATTTGTTGGTTTAAGGTATATATTTTATTTTGATAATCTTGGTGAATTTCACTAATATTATTTAGAATCTCTTCTTCTGAGTATGTTAAATTACTTCCATCGTAGTTTGGACTTCTTTTACTATCGTATAATTTTTCTTGAAAGCTTTTGTATCTAATAACTTCAATAGAAAAGTAAATAGATACTATGAAAGCACTTAATATTAAAGGATATATAATCTCGCTATTATCAAATAATAGATAGTAAAAAAATATGATTACTATTGTGTTTATTGCATATAACAATAAATCTCTAGATTTTGTTTTTGCAACTTTAGTTATTAGATTTATTAAATACATATCCTACCCCTCTTTTAGTTACGATTGTATTTTCTATTCCTAAATCGCTTAACTTCTTCTTTACCCTTGTCATATTAACTGTTAGAGTATTATCATCAACAAAACTCACATCATCCCACAATGCTTCTAACATTTCTTCTCTTGTAATAATCTCTCCCTTTTTACGAATGAGTATATTTAAGAGTCTATACTCATTCTTTGTAAGCTCTACTATTACATCTTTATATTTAAGTTTCATACTTTCATGAATTAAACTCAACTCATCATTACTTTTGTTTATCTCATATTCATCAATTTCAGTCTCTTTATATTCATTTATTCTTCTGAGTAATGCATTTATTTTGGCAAGCAATATACCTACTACAAATGGTTTTGTTATATAGTCATCTGCACCAAGTTCCATCCCCCTTATCTGCTCTCCTTCATCACTTCTTGCTGAGAGTATAATTACTGGTGTAGTATAGATTTTTCTTATAAGTCTTAAAAAATAAAATCCATCAAATTTAGGCAAGTTAATATCTAATATAATTAAATTTGGATTTACTTCTCTTACCCTGTCCATTACATTATCAAAATCCTCTATTGTTTCTACACTGTAATCATATGCTTGTAAATATTCACTTATATATTTTTTTAATTTTATGTCGTCTTCTATTAATAAAATATTCATAATTTCCTCCAATTTATACATATCTGACTTTATTATACTTTATCTGATAAATCCGTAGTAATTTTTTCTAAATTTGAAACAATAAAAATTCGCTCTGATCAACATGTTGGCGAACCACTTTTATTTTATCAGATAAAAAATAAAAAGGAGTTGTCCTTAAATGATAATTAATCATATAAATACAACTCCTTTTTGAGTATTAACTTACTACTGCTCTATTTTCTTTTACTTAGCCCCACTTTTATCCATTCTGGAGCATAACTTGAATAACAACCTTTTGCAACTTTTATATCTTTATAAACTCCTAGTTTTTCACCCATTTGTATACATCTTTCTGTGTAATCGTCATGCTTGATACCTATCTCACACAAAGTACGATTCATTGCAAATTGTGTAACATCTGAAGCCTCTTTAAGATTAGCTTCTACTTGTTCTAAAAGATTATCCATTTCTTGCTTATCTAATTTATTTTTTGAGTTTAATGTAATTGCTAAATCCCAGCCTGCTCTTTCATATTTTTCATTTTCACTACTTAACAATTTTTTCATTAAGTCTTTTGCTATATAACTCTTAGAAACCCCATGAAATATTAGCTCGTCTACTAGAACTAATAATTCTGTGCTGTCCATAAATTTATGTACCTCTTCTTCCGTTAATTTCTTAGGATCTAATAGCATAGCAGATAGTATTCTTGCTTCATAATTTTCAGTGTTCCATAGCTCTAGTGCTAGTTGGTGGTTAGTTTTTATTTTCTTAGCTAAAGGGCGTAATTTACCAAGTGTAATTCCAAATTGATTATCTCCGACCCCTTGTTTCTTATTATATGTAAATCGCTTTTCATCACCTAATGATTTCAAATTTTCCATTATATTTTCTATAGTAAATTCCATATTTTGCTCCTTTTATATCTCTATTTTAATATTTATTATTAATTCTAACAAAAATATCATTTTGATTCTATATCAAAATAACACTATAAATAATTTTTCAGAAATTTAATTTAAATTTAAATATCAAATATTTTAGTTAACATAAGCTTTTAAATTATATATTTCTAAAAAAAGTGTGTACATTTCCATAGATAATCGATTTAATACTCTGTTATCTAAAGAAAAAATACACACTTAGTTTTATGTTTATACTTAAGCCGCTTTTTTAGACTTTACATTTCTTATTATTGCACTAGAGAATATTATTGATAATATCCCACATACAAACATTAATCCTGGGTAGTAAAGGTATTTAATTATCTCTATAGGTGATATCCCTCCCACTCCTGCTGCTGTTAATAATTGTGCTCCGTAAGGTATTACCCCTTGCCAACATGATGAGAATATATCTAATATACTTGCTGATTTTCTCTTATCTATATCATACTTCTCTGCTATATCTTTTGCTAAAGGTCCAGCTGCAACTATTGCTATAGTGTTGTTTGCTGTACATAAATCAATAACACTTACTAAAGCTGCTATACCAAACTCTGCACCTTTTTTACTTTTTATCTTGCTAGTGATAAAGTAAAGTATATAATCTATTCCACCATTAAACTTTATAAGTGAAACTACTCCACCAATTACTATACATAATAAACTTAATTCATACATTCCAGCTATTCCACCAGATATTGCTTCTATAAATCCTAATACATCAAATGAATTTGTTACAAACCCTATAATACCTGCAAATAAAATTCCACTACCTAATAAAGCAAATACATTTACTCCACATAAAGCTCCTATTAAAACTAATAAATATGGTACAACTTTTATAAACTCAAATTCATTATTTCCAGCTAAATCTATACTATAACCTGATGTTACTACTGTTAATAAAATTGCGGTTATTATTGCTGCTGGTAAAACTATTAAGAAGTTTACCTTAAACTTATCTTTTAATTCACAACCTTGTGTTCTAACTGCTGCAATTGTTGTATCTGATATTATAGATAAGTTATCTCCAAACATAGCACCACCAACTATTGCTCCTAATACTAAAGCTACTGGTATAGATGTTTTGTCAGCTATTCCAAGTCCTATTGGTGCTAGTGCTGCTATAGTTCCTACTGATGTTCCCATTGATATTGATATGAAGCATCCTATTATAAATAACCCTGTTACTAGTAGATTTGATGGAAGTATTGATAAACTTAAGTTTACTGTTGAGTCTACTCCACCCATTGCTTTAGCTACACTTGAGAATGATCCTGCAAGTAAGAATATTATAATCATTAGTATAATGCTTGAATCTCCTGCACCTTTACAGAATTCATTTAATTTAGTTTCAAAACTTACTTTTGGGTTAAATAATAGCGCTACTCCTCCTGCTATTAAAAATGCTACTAGTGCTGGCATCTTATAAAAATCACCTGTTATTACACCACTTCCAACAAACAGTACTAAGAATACTCCTAGTGGTAATAAGGCAAATGGATTACCTTTTTTTATATCATTTTTCATATCTAATCTCTCCTTTTATTATCTTGTTAAAACTTAGTTTTATATTTGTTTTTTCTATAAATTATTTTCTTTTAACCATCTTATCTTTTATAATAAATAAGCCCGCGCGACGCTTATGTATGTTTCGATAATTAGCATATTGAAGTATTTAGGTGGTTTTGTTGCAATAAAAAAACTCCCGACCCTAAGAACTAAGTCTTAGGAACGAGAGTGTATGCTTCGTGTTACCATCCTAATTTGTTTGTATCTCACGATACAAACCTCATCAAGTACGCCAAATATTGGTTATACTTTATCACTGTAACGGGTGAACCCGTTGTAGCCTAAATCTAATAGATCTCGGTACACCGCTCCAAGGCCATTTTCTCTTTAATATCCTTTGCTCCTTCTCACCAATAGGAACTCTCTGTATAAGTATTCTTAAAGATACTTTCCTTTTCATTGCGTTTGTTGTTTCTTTTTAATTTATATTTATATAATATAATGTATTTTTTATTTTGTCAATTATTTTTTAATTTTCTTAAAATTATTTATTTTGATATATTTCATTCTATTCTACTAGAAATTAATTCTTATTTTGCTTTACTTTTTTCTTTACGATTCTTAGAAAGTTCTGCTACAGCAGTAAATAATACGTCTGTTGAAGAGTTAAGTGCTGTTTCACAAGAGTCTTGAATAACTCCAACTATAAATCCAACACCTACTACTTGCATAGCTACATCATTTGGAATACCAAATAAACTACAAGCAAGTGGGATTAATAATAATGATCCTCCAGCAACACCTGATGCACCACATGCACTTACAGCTGATAGTAAACTAAGTAGTAAAGCCATACCAATATCTACTTCTATACCTAAAGTGTGAACTGCTGCAAGTGTTAGTACTGATATTGTTATTGCAGCTCCACCCATGTTAATAGTTGCACCTAGTGGAATGGAAACTGAATAAGTATCTTTATCTAATTTTAATTCTTGGCATAATCCCATATTTACAGGAATATTTGCTGCTGAACTACGAGTAAAAAATGCTGTAAGACCACTATCTTTTAAGCATTTAAGTACTAATGGATATGGGTTTTTACGAATCCCAATAAATACTATTATTGGATTTACTACAAGTGCAACAAATGCCATACATCCAACTAATAAAACTATTAATTGACCATAACTAAGTAATGTTTCTATACCCTGAGTAGCTATACTATCAAATACTAGACCCATAATTCCAAGTGGTGCAAAGTTAATTATCCATCTTACCACTTGTGATAAGGCATCTGCAGTATTAGTTATCATAGTTTTAGTTGATGTTGCAGCTCCTTTAAGTGCAAGACCTAAAACTAATGCCCAAGATAAAATACCTATATAATTTGCATTAAATAAAGCTTTAACTGGATTATCTACAACATTCATAAGCAAGTTCTTTAATACCTCAACTACTCCCCCTGGAGGTGCAATATCATTTACTCCAGCACCTAGAGTTAATGATATTTTGAACATAAAACTTGCAACAACTGCTACAAGACCTGCTAAAAATGTACCTAAGAGGTAAAGTCCTATGATTGATTTCATGTTAGTCTTCTTACCGCTTTTATGTTGAGAAATAGCAGACATCACTAAGAAAAATACAAGTATTGGAGCTACCGCTTTTAATGCTCCAACAAACAATGATCCAAATATTACGATTGGTTTTGCAACATCTGGAATTGTTAATGCTAGAATAATACCAATAATTAAGCCGATTAAGATTCTTTTAACTAAACTTATTTTATTCCATTTGTTAAATAATTTTTTCATCTTTTCCCCTCCCTATTAATTTTTATAAGTACATATTATAGATTTATTACAAAGACTTTTAGTTTATGTATTTAATCTATAATTGTTAAAAACTAATCACAATATCTTTGAATATTCTGACTATTTTATATAATTGTATATTTTTTCATACAAAAAAGCTAGTAATATTTACTAGCTTCCATATATTTTATTCTATTTTACTAAATAGCATTGCTTTACAAGCTTTACTATTTGCTTAGCCTCTTCGCTTTGTTGCTTTGGAACTTTAAATGATATAGGTGCATTGTGAGGTATTCCACTTTGTCCTACTACTGAATTACCATCTACCCCTATTTTTATATCTACATCTAAATCAAAAGTAGATGCAGATTCAAAAGATATACTCTTTACATTTTTACCTGGGAAGAATTTTACTTCAATCTTTTTTCCAGTTATTCCTTGTACATCCATCATGTATATACCATAGTTACTTAATACTATTGAGTCTCTTATAAAAGTAAACCCCATTATTATTTCTTCCCCATCAATCATGTAATCTGCAAGCTTTTTTTCAAAAGAATTATCCATTGAACCATAACCTGCTAATTTGTTAAATAAAGACATGTTTTGCTCCTCCAATATGTTATATTATCGTCTATTTCGACAATAACATAAATACTAAAATTCATCAACAGACTTTTTTAATATTTCCCATATTGGAAATTATTAACTTGATTCTAGTGTAATGATAAATATATTTATCATTTTTCTATTTTATTAATATGTCTATTACTTGCTTTGATTTTATCTATGATTATTTGTTCTAATCCCCATAAAGGTATAGCAATTACACCAATAATTACTCCTCGTTGGATAGTAGTTGCACAGCATAGAATACCTGCTACTATACAAAATATCCCATTTATAACTCCATTATGCTGGTCTACATATTTAACATCATGGAATTCTTGATATGCCGATACACCTAGTCCGTATATAACTAAAAATATACCCACTACCATTCTTACCATTTCAACTACGTCCATCTAATCACCCCTTTTATATATAATAGTATATTCTTTAATAAACATACTATTATATATAAAAGTGTTTCTATTTTGTAAACTAATCCTCTTCTGTGCCAATAAAAAAAGAGTGCACTTAATGCACTCACTACCATTTTGATCTATTTTTCATTTTTAATTCGTAGAAATCTTTATTGCTAGATTTGTATGCTTTGTCTAATATATGCTCTGATTTAGTACTACCTATATTGATAGGTTTGTTTGTATCATGCTTTGGTGTTTTCTTTTTCATTTCTCTATTAATTTCTCTGATTTTCAATACATGCTCTTTGGTAATACCATAAAATTGAGCAACATCATTATTGCTTAATTTTAAATCTATTAAACTCTCTACCACTTCTAAATCTATTACTTTATCGCTATATACTTCAAAATATTTATTATATATTGTAAATGCTTCGTATCTACTAATTTTTAACTCTTTAGAAATAGATTTTATATCTAATGATTCATCCAGAGACTCTTTTACTTGAATTGCAGTATCTATTTCTTCTTCTACCTTTATATAGTCTTTATTATCAATCTCTCTTAATATTGCTATTACTTTGCTTTCTTTACAATCAAAAAACTCAGCAATATCACTTGTATTAATTCCCCTATTTATCATATCTACAATATTTACTTTTGTAATTCCATTTCCATATCTAAGTGAGTACTTATTGTGTATAGTTAGTACATCTATTTTTGAAATTCCAATATTTCTGGCTATTTGGTCATATCCAATACCCTCTTCTATTGAAATTCTTATTTGCTTAGCTATTTTACTTTCTCTTATTTTTTTGTACCTAATAGTTATTTGATTTTCAGGTCTGTTTATTCTATGTGGTATAAGAGCTATACCAATACTACCCTTTTTAATATTATATTTCATAATATCTCCCTCTTAATAGTATCGTCATGTTATGTATATTGTTTAATAATTTTAGTTTAAATTTTTAGCTTTCTTTTTATTATATTCCCTAGTTTCTACAAATTAATCATATCACTTTATACTAACCCAATACTAATTGATATTCAATTATAAAAGTTCTTTATAATAAAAAAAGAGTGCAATTAATGCACTCTTTTTTATAGGTTCTCTCCGTTAGATTTTATTACTTCTTGATACCAGTAATAACTATCTTTTTTAATTCTTCTTAAATCCTTAAAGTCATGATCTTCTCTATTTATATATACAAATCCATATCGCTTTTTAAATCCTTGGTGAGAACTTAATAAATCTATTACTGACCATGGGCAATATCCCATAAGCTCTACTCCATCTTCGATTCCTTTTCTACAAGCATCTATATGATCTCTTAAATAATCTATTCTATAATCATCATGTACTCTTTCATCTTCAGTTAATACATCACCTGTTCCAAGACCATTTTCTGTAATTATAAGAGGTAAATGATATTTATTATAATATTCATTTAATGCTATTCTCATACCTACAGGGTCAATTTGAGCTCCGTATTCTGTTGCTTTTAGGTTAGGATTTTTTTCAATCTTGAAGTATCCATATAAATCATAGTCGATTTCACTTTCGCGAGTTCCCTTTGGATTTTCAGTAGTTGCGTCAAGATGTCTAGCACATAAAGTGCGGTAGTAATTAAATGCTATAAAGTCCATCTTAGCTTTCTTTAGTATTTCTTTATCTTCTTTTAGCATGTTAGGTACTATGTCTAACTCTTCTAAGTATCTCATATAGTAACCTGGATATTCTCCATTATAATGCATATCAAGTAAATAATTAGTCTTGAAGTTATCATTTAATTTGGCTGCCCATACGTCCTCTGGTTTGTTTGAGTATGGGTAAGTTACTGTAGCTGATATTGATGGTCCTATTTTTCCACCTTCAACCATTTCATGACATGCATTAGTCGCAAGTGCATGAGCTAGTGACATATGATAATCCATTTGTGCACGTATTTTTTCTACTAAATAAGCATCCGTTTCATATATATTCATACGCTCTTTAACACGCATCATAAGATTTTGCTCATTGTGTGGTTGCCAGTACTTTACTCTATCTCCAAAGTTTTCAAAACAAACTTTAGCATATCTTTCAAATGCAAAGGCACACTCTCTATTTTCCCATCCATTGTATTTTTCAACTAATGCATATGGTAAATCAAAATGGTATAAAGTCACAAATGGAGTTATATCACACTCTATAAGATAATCTATAACCTTGTTGTAAAAATCTATTCCTGCTTTATTTATCTCGCCATCTCCAGTAGGTATAATTCTTGCCCAAGATAATGAAAATCTATATGTTTTTAATCCTAGCTCTTTCATAAGGTCTATGTCTTCTTTCCAATGATGGTAGAAGTCAGTTGCAACTTTACTATCTGCTTGTATTTCTGATTTTTTAAATGAGTTAAAATCAGCAACAGTCATTCCTTTTCCATCTTCATCCCACGCACCTTCTATTTGAAATGCTGAAGATGATGCCCCCCATAGGAAATCTTTTGGGAATATATTTTTCATTATTGCTCCTCCTATATGTCTATATATTTAACTAGGTTATGGCTTTATAATTTACACCATAACCTTAATAGTCAATGCTATTTATTTCTCTTAAATAGCTTGTTGTAAAGTATCAGTAGTTTCTACTGTTTCTTCTTCTATATCTTTAAATCCAACTATATAAGTAAGTATCGCTGAACCGAAAAATGCTATAGCACAACCTATTAGATATGCTAAAAATCCTTTTGCTCCTGCTTGTGCATATACTGGAATAGTAAGTACACCTTGGTTTGCAAATGCTATACCAAATGCACCTCCATATCCCATTACTCCACCACCTATTGCACCACATATTACTGCACATATCATAGGTTTTTTAAGACGTAAGTTTGCTCCATATATTGCAGGCTCTGTTATCCCAAATAGCGCTGTTATACTACCTGATAGCGCAACAGTTTTAAGTGATTTATTCTTTGACTTTAAAAATACACCCATAGCTGCTCCTGCTTGTGAGAAGTTTGCAGCCCCTGCAAATGCTAATAAGTTTTGACGTCCATTTTGTGCAATATCATTTATAGCTATAGGTAATATTGGTCTGTGCGCTCCAAATATAACTAATACGCACCACATTCCACCTATAAATGCACCGCAAAGTACTGGACTAAAGTTCATAAGTAATTGATATAACCAGTTTACACCATTTCCAAGATATATTCCAATAGGTCCAAATACTAATAAAGTAGCTGGTACCATTATTAATATTGAAAGCGTTGGTACCATTATCATTTCAATAACATCTGGAATAACTTTCTTTAAGAATTTTTCAACATATGATAATACCCAAACTGCAATTATTATTGGTATTACTGATGAGGTATAACTTGCTTTTGTAACTCCAATATTAAATAATGTTACCGCTCTTTCTTCAGCCATTAATGTAACTATACCTGGGTAACATAAGGTTGCTCCAAGTACCATGGAAATGATTTCATGTGTTTTGAATACCTTGGCAGCAGTATATCCTAATATTATTGGGAAGAAATAAAATACTGCATCGGATGCTGCACTTAATATTATGTATGTATCATTTTGCTTAATATCAATGTTTTGAGTATTTAAGTAATACATTGATACAACAGCTAGTATTCCTTTTATCATACCAGAACCAGCTAATGCGTATATTGTTGGCGTAAAGATTTGTGCCATAGTTGTAAGGGCTTTGTTAAATGCACTTCCCTTTGTTTTTTCATGCACTTGTGACTTTATATTCTTATTTACCATAGGTTCAAGCTCTTTATATACTTTATCCACCTTGCTTCCTATGACTACCTGCAGTTGATCCATACTTTCTACTACAGTTATTATTCCTTCTATTTTTGATAGGTTATCTTTATTCACTTTGTTAGAATCTATTAATGAAAACCTTAATCGCGTATGGCAATGTATTACATCTTTGATGTTTTCTTCACCACCTACGTTTTCTAATATTGCCTTAGCAATTTTGTTAAAATCCATGGTTGTCCTCCTAATTTATACCTTTATCAAACCAAAATAAGGTCTGATTTTTGTATTTAGATATTTATCCCAAATTTTTATAGTGTAATCAAATATTTTTTAAATTTTAATTTTATGTATTAGGTTACAAGAAAAATAAAGAAAAATCATATTATTTGGAAAAATTCCACATTTAATCTTGAATATTTTTATATTGTAGTATAATATATACTCAACAGAAAGAAATTGATGTTAAAATATAAGTTCAAAATTTAATAGGCAAACCTAGGGAAATCTAGGGACGCAAAGCTATAGGGGTTAAGGTTTGAAAAAACTATGCCAGCCAGTTGCCGAAGAGTTAGTAAAACTTTTTGTTATCATTGTGATAGAAAAACTATGCCCTCTTTGAGGGTATTTTTTATTATGGAGATAAATTATTCATTTTAATGTCTAAATATCCTCTATACTAAGTAATCTCAATGTATTTTAAAAATAAAAAGTGACAAAGATCAAAGGCTGTACCTATACGGAACATTTTTGTAACTTAAATCATTTTCTGTTTTAAAAATTTATTAGGTGAAATGGGAGGAATAAAAAATGAACAAAATTGTAAAATCTCTATTAGTAGCAGGTGTACTTGTTGCAAATTCTTCATCAGTATTTGCAGCTACTGCTCCACAAAACTCAGTATCAATGCTTCAAAACACAACTTCTTTAGAAAATCAAATAACTTCAAATGCTACTCTAAATTCAAAACAATCACACGTTAAATACTCTAAGTTTTTAGAAAATGGTGGTGGAGAATTATGGATTGATTTAGTTCTTGATGGTGCTAAGTTTAACACTGGTGATCCTTACGAAATAAAAGATGCAATAAGTCAAAACTACGATATAGAAACTTCTTTAGCTGTAGGTCGTGATGGAAAATCTATTGAATTTGGTGTGTATGAACCAAATGCAGGTATAGAGTACATAGATAACTGGGTGATAACTATAGATTCATCTGTATTAACTACAGATGAAGATTTAACAGTTAAAATTCCAGTAGTAAATGATACTGGAGTATCTGCTACACCTAAAGTTGTTACAAATAAAACTAGTGTAAAAGTTGAAGAGCTTGAAAAAGGATTTGATATTACTCTTGAAGGTATAAACGGAGCTAAGTTTAATACAGCTTGTGTTGGAAATTATGTACGTCAAAGTGTAATGAGAACTTCTAATATAGACGTATATGCTCTTCCATACTGTGATGTTAGTCAGACGAAAGTTAAATTGAATCTAAGAGCTATGAATGGAGTTTCTTATATGAGAGATGCGTTAGAGTTTAGAATAGAAGGAGATGCTACTAATTCTCCAGTTCCATTAATAGTAAAAATACCAATAGTAAGATAATATAGTTTACATATAAAAACCGTATCACGTTTTGTGATACGGTTTATTTATTATTTTACTTATGAAGTCTTACGTTTATAAATTTTCATTGATCCTATATAAAATGCAATAATAATACCTACACACCATAGTACTGCTATCAAAGCATTATTACCAACAGGTTCATTCATCATCAAAGCACGAACAGTCTCAATAATTGGTGTCATTGGTTGATTTTCTGCAAATATACGAACAATTTTAGGCATAGAGTCAGTTGGTGCAAATGCAGGACTTATAAAAATAAGCATCATTAAAATATAGATAAAAGCACTGGCGCCTTCTACGCTATTTGCTAATAGACCAAACATAACTGCTACCCATGTCATAGCAAGAGTAAATAATAATAGTATTCCTGCTATATATAGCCATCCAGTAATTCCTATATCTGATCTAAATCCCATTACTATGGCACAAACTATAATTACTATAGTTGAAAAAGCATTAAACACTAAAGATGTTAGTACATGCCCCCCTAGTATTGATGATTTTGCAATTGGCATAGAACGAAAACGCTCAATTATACCTTGAGTCATGTCACTGTTTAAACGTGCAGCAGTATAAGCTATACCACTAGCAATACACATAACTGTAATACCAGGTACTACATAATTTATGTAATCTACACTTCCAGTATCAATTGACCCTCCAAATACATAGACAAACATAATCATAAACATAAGTGGCATTGCGATTACTGTTATTAATGTATCCATACTTCTAAATGCATGGCTCATTACTCTCTTACTCATTACCATCGTATCGCTTAAAACATTATTAAATTTTGATATACTATTCATTTTTTATTTCCCTCCTTAATTTGCTTCAACAATCTTTAGGAATACATCCTCAAGTGTTGGTAGTTTTTGAGCCAATTCAGCAACTTCTATTTCTGCATTCTCAAGTTTTTTCAACATGTCTGTCATTTGTTTAATACTTCCATCTGTACTTACAGAAATAGTCTGATTATTTGTATCTAGACTTGTTTTATATTCATTAAGTAATTCAAGTGCAGATTCTATATCTTTGTCATTATTAAATCTTAGATCAATATGTCCTTTTGGAAGAAGTCTTTTTAATTCTGACGGAGTTCCTTCAGCTACAATTTTTCCTTTGTTTAAGATTGCAATCTGGTCGGCAAGTTGTTCGGCCTCCTCTAAGTACTGAGTTGTTAAAAACACAGTAATTCCTGAGCTAGAGAATTCTCTTATAATATTCCACATAGCTATACGACTTTGCGGGTCTAACCCTGTAGTTGGTTCATCAAGAAATATTACAGATGGATTCCCAAGTAAACTCATAGATATATCAAGTCTTCTTCTCATCCCTCCAGAATAAGTTGATACTGGTCTGTCTGCCGCATTTTGCAACTTAAATTTTTCAAGTAATTCATCAACTTTTTTATTTACATCTTTTATATGACGTAGTTTTCCAATCATACGTAGATTTTCTCTTCCTGTTAAAATTCCATCCACTGCTGCATACTGTCCTGTAAGACTTATTTTCCCACGTACTTCATATGCTTTGTCCACAACGTCAAAGCCGCATATTTTAGCACTACCTCTATCTGGATTTATTAGTGTTGTCAAAATTTTAATAGCAGTAGTTTTTCCTGCACCATTTGATCCTAATAGTGCAAATATACTACCTTTTTCCACTCTAAAATTTACATCTTTAAGTACCTTTATATTTTTATAAGACTTTTCTAGTCCATTGACCGAAATAACAGTATTATTTTGATTCATATTTGTATTCTCCTTGATTTAAAATTTTGATATTTAGATCTTCCGAAACATTGTTACACTCATTGTTATAGATAGGCTCTAATTCTCATTTAACTACAAACTTTCATTTGAACTTTATCAAATGATATTTAAAATTATATATATCTCTCCCTTCACAGTTTCAAAATCAAAAACAATGTTACGTTTTAAAATTGATTAAATCTATATATTTTTTAATAATTTTTTATTTAATTACATAAAACATAAAGAAGCATACTATCAATTCTGTTGTATTTAGCTTATTTATTTACTTCATAACGTATATCAGTAGTAAATAATTGTTACAAAACCTTATCTATAATATTTATAGATAAATCCCTTTTCGTAACATTGTTTTACTGAACAATTTTATATTAACAAAACAATGTTTCGTTGTCAACTATAATATTTTATCTTATTTTTATATCTTTCATTATATTTATATTTATAGGTAGTATAACTTACATATAAAAACCGTATCACTTTTTTGTGATACGGTTTTTATATCGTGACTATATTACATATCATAACTACTATGCACCATATTTTTTAATATATTTCACCTGTACATTTATATCTGGATGCTTTTTACAAAACTGATTAATTACTAAATAGCAACTTGGGCATGGCTCCCATTTACTATACAAAACAAGATTCCCATGATTTTTTAAAGTTTTATTCTCTATCTGTTTGTGTATTTCTTCAAATATCTTTTTTTCACTATCATTAACTCTATCATATCCTATACCTAATTGACCTAACTTATTAACTTTTCTACTCTTAAAAGTAGCCTTGTCTCGTTGAGGTGATTTGCAATAATCACTTATCTCATTACTGCCACTTATTGCTCTAAATTTTTTCCTATTAAACGTTGCAACTGCAATATTTATAGAGTCTTGTAATGCTTCACTTTGATTTATTTTAAATATTGAATTTTCCTTTTCTTCAACTTTAATGTATTTATTAATATTTTTTATTAAACGTTTCATTCTAGGTATGTTTTTATTTAAATATTGATAGTACTCTACAGAGCCCTTCTTTGATTTAATATACTCATAATTTATTTTATCTGGTATATTTATAGATATTGTTTTAACTCTAGATTGAGAGTTGTAAGCTTCATCTACAACTTCTTTTTTTGAAAGTATCATTTTTTTTAGCAACTCAACATCTTTTGCATAAACATAGTACTTATCTATTTCCTCTTCTAATTCTTCTAGCTTAACTTTATCTTCTTCACTCATTATTCCAGAAATCTTATTTGATATTTTTTCTATTTCTTTTAGCAAATCATCTACGTTCTCTTGAGCATTTGGGATTCGTTCATATTCAACTCTATCTATAATTAATGTCTTTATTTCCCCTATTTCTTTACATAATCTGTCGTGCTCACTTTCAAATATAGTAATTTTCTTTATATAGTCAAATAGCTCTCTAATATTATTTGATCTATACACAATTTCTTCTTTTATAAGGCACGTAAACAAATTATCTACTATACTATTATCTACATCAAAATAACTTGCAATCTCATATTTAAAATCTTCTTCATTGCAATCATCTATTTCATAACCTTCTTCTTTTAATGCATTCTTGAAGTCATTTAAATTATTGATTTTTAATCTTTCTTTTTTTATCTTTTTTGATAGAATATTTGTTTTTATTGCAGTCACCTCATCATGTCTAATCTATTCCCCCAAAATAATATTATCAATTTCTAAATGTCCCCATAGTATATTACCTCACTTATAATACATTATTTTAAGCAAAAAAACTACTCTAGTTTTTAATCAATGAATACTTTACTTACTTCCATATTTTGTATAACTCTGCTTTATTCATCAAAAGTTTTTGCTAATGTAATATAAACTAAAAAGAGTTCACTATATAAATTAAAATATAGTGAACTCTAAATATAACTATTTCCACACATATGCATCTTTCATTATGTTTTTGCGCTCTAATTCTTCAAATCTACTATTAAGATTTAAAAATGTATCTATAAATTTTTCCTTATCTTTAATATCTATCCCCAGTTTATATGACTTACTTAATCCCAAAGCAAACTTTCCCATCGCTATTCTAAATTCTTCGTAACTGCTATCATATAATTTATATTCCGTACTTAATTCTTCTAAGTCCTCTAAGCTAGATACCGCAAAATACTCATATGATTTTATATCATTTATCGTTTTAATATCCATGTAAATTGTTGCTGTGCTAGTTTTTCTTATAAAGTAATTCTTGTACTCATTTATTATTAATCTATCGCTCTTATTCATCAAAGTAGTTATCTCCTGTATTTATTAGTAGTTTATTATATGACTTTATTAATACCCATAAATTCTACTATTATAGATTACAGTTTTATAATTAATAACTAATATTTTAACTTATGTAATAGCTATTTAGCACTACCCTCTCTTATAATTCTTGCAAATTCATTTGGTAGTATTTCATCACCTTCTATTTCTTTTGCCATCTTTTCATAATCATAAGCTACTTCTACTATTTCAACCTCAACATGTGAAGAACTATTAATTTCCTCATCAGTATTTTTTATATCTATAATTACATAGTTAGCATTAGGATTGTTAGTTTTTGGTTTTCCAACACTTCCAGCGTTTACTAGTAGTTTTTCACCATAATACTTAGCATATGGTATATGAGTATGTCCACAAACTAATATATCTTCTATTAACTCATTCATAACTTCATCAGCTTCTTTAGAGTTTTCTTTTAGATATTCATTTATTAATCTTGTACTTCCATAAACAAATCTTATTGTCTTATTATTAAAAGTAAATATTGCTTCCTTAGGTAGACTTCTTAAGTATTCTTTATTTTTATCACTCGTATTACTTCCTGTAAAATGCATTGAAAGCCCTGCCTTTTCAGCATCCTTAGGATTTGGGTAGTCACATCCACATGCTATTTTTGAGTTTCCTATTGCATCATCATAGTTACCCATTATAGTAAGTATTTTGTTTTTTCTTAAAGTCTCTATTACCTCATTGGGTCTTGTAGCATATCCCACTAAATCACCTGTGCAAACAATCATGTCTACACTTCTTTTTTCAATATCAATTAAAACCTCATCAAGTGCATATATATTACTATGTATATCTGAAATTACTGCTATTCTCATAAGCTCTATTATATTCTCCTTAGTTTTTTTATATTTAGTTATAACTCTCTATAAGTAGTTAAAATTTCTGTAGCCTTTTTTAGTTTTATTGTATCTCTAGTTCATTTTCTAAATATAGAATAAATTATATAACCTTATGATATTCTTATAATTTAACTTTCACTAGCTTCTAATACTAATATATAAAATTTAATAACTATAGTTAAAAACTTTATCATTGAATATAAAATATTTGATATAATAATAAATAATATTGGAGGTAGAAGATGAATAACATAGATTTAATATTTAAAGCTTTATCTGATCCTATCAGACTAGAAATACTAAAAAAACTATATTCTGCTGAAAGTGTTTGTGTTTGTGAACTTGTAAATATATTTGATATATCTCAATCTAAGTTATCTTACCATTTAAAATTACTACTATCAGCAAATCTTATAGACAAAACTGCTAGAGGAAAATGGAATTATTATTCCGTAAATAGAGATAGTATTTCTAAAATATTGACTTACGAAGTAATTCAAAAATTATTTTTATAAATAGTTATCAAATCAAAAAAAATTGATATAATGAATATTAGATAATAATTTGATGTTTAATTAATATCTTTTTTTATTTTTAACATCAATTTTTTTTGTTGTATTTTAGGGAGGTCGTATGGACATATTTAAATTTTTCACAGAACAAGTTCTGGGTATGAAGTGGCTATCAGATTTAGTAACATCCTTTGTTGAAAGTGTATTAAATCTAGATGTAGCTTCTAGATTAGGAGGAGATATTCAGCTTTTCATATATGATACAATCAAAATTTTTTTACTTTTATCTGTACTAATATTTTTTATATCATATATACAAAGTTACTTCCCTCCTGAGAGAACTAAAAAAATATTAACTAAATTCAAAGGAATAACGGGTTCAACTGTTTCTGCACTATTAGGAACTGTAACTCCATTTTGTTCTTTCTCTAGTATTCCTATTGTAGATTATAAAAAAAGTTGTACCCTAAATTATTAATTAATTTTAAAATACAACTTTATCAATTTATTAAATTTTATAAATAACTACATTTTAATATCTAATAAAATTTTATATTCTTATGCAAAAATAAAATCATATCAGATGTAAAGTAAAGGTTCCTTATCCAGAAGGTAAAATAATACCTTATATAAAGAAAAATGAAGATGTTTTAGACTTTAGGTATATAGATTATATAGCTCTATTTGATCTTGAATGTAATCAAATAGAGTTATATAAAGTATGAAGAGTATTTAATCTAGTACTAAAAAATGGAGGGTAATTGCCCTCCATTTTTAGTGATACAGTATATTTTAACTATTTTAAAATATTTATTCTAAAACAAGTTTTACTCATATTTTGAAGTATGTTCTATGATAGCATCTATCATTGTATTCCAGTCAGAGAAGTTAATCTCATGACCTGCTCCATCAAGAGTAACTAGAGATGAATTAGGTAATTCGTTATGAAGTGCTAATGCATGTTCATAAGGAAGTATAACATCATTTGTACCATGAATTATAAGCGTAGGTATCTTTATTTCTTTAATCTTATCCTCATAGAAATCATCACCTTTTAGAGTTGAATGATTAAACATACTAAGGATATTATTTACTCTATTAACATCTTGTGTAGCTAGTTTACGTGTTCTATTTTCATCAAAGATACGCTTTGGTCCACAAAGCATTTTACCACCTTCAACTAAATAGTCAATAACTTCATTATTGTTTGTCCAATCAATTTCTGCACCTTTTGCATAATAGCTAAATAAACATTCATCTATAGATGGTAAGTTTCTTTCACTTTCATCAGATCCGTAAAGACTTGATGACATATTAGTCATACTTAGTACTCTGTCAGAGTGATTATAAGCTATTACTTGTGCAATCATACCACCTAATGACATTCCTATAATATGTGCTTTTTCTATATTATAAACATCAAGTATTCCTAGTGCATCATTTGCCATATCTGTAACTGTATAGTTAGATGTACCTGGTTCATAATTTGTTGAACGTCCAACATCTCTATTATCAAATCTGATAACAAATCTTCCTGAGTCTGCTAACTGCTTGCAAAAATCTTCATCCCAATAAACCATAGAGTTTGTTGCTCCATTTATTAATAAGATTGCTGGTTTAGACGAGTCTCCAAAACTTTCTGTACATATATCAATTCCGTTAATTCTAGTTATTTTTTCATTCATTATTTATTCCTCTTTTCATTTATTTTTTGATGTTTAATTTTAAATTTTTACAAAGGTACAATCAAATATCCCAAATGTATCTAAACAAAATTGGTAAATATAAATGAAATGTACCTAGAATTAACGTAAGCGCATAAACTTAATTATCATTTTAAAATATCTCCTAACAATATAGTATAGGAACTGGGTTCCTTAGATTTATTTCATCATAATTCTTACTAATTACGATAAACTAATAATACCACTTAACACTGTTAAGTGCAATATTAATTATTATTGAAATTTCTGGTATAATAATATATATGAGGAAGGGTGGTATAGAGATGGATGAAAATATACGTTTAACAAAAAGTTTAATAGTATCTACAGGAATTGATATATTAAATGAAGATGGAATAGATAAGCTTTCTATGAGAGTAATTGCTAGAAAATTGAATGTAAGTGCTACTTCTATTTATTGGCATTTTAAAAATAAAAGTGAACTGCTACTTTCTATTTCTGAATATATATGTCAGCAAATTAGTCAAAGTACAACAAAAGAGTCTGATGAAGACTTATTAATTGATTTAATAATTCAATATAGATTAGTATTAAAATCAATTAGAGACTCAGTTGAAATAATGCAGATGACACCTCCTATTACTCCTTCAAGACTAGAACTTATAAAAAATATAAATAAGTTAATACTTAATTTAGGCGTAAAGGAAGAAGATGTATTTATAAGCTCTACGTTAATTAATAATTATGTGCTATCTTTTGTATCAGATGAAAAAAACTTTTGTTTTGAAAATGTAGATGAATCAGATACCCTTTTCAGAAATTTAGGAATAGTTAACACTAATTTAGATTTAGAAGTTGAATTTATGAAGGGTTTGAAGATAATTTTAAATGGCATAAAAATATCTATATAATTAAAAACTACGGATGTAAAAGATCTATTTATTAGTGCTATCGCATCCGTAGTTATAATTTAGTTTGTTCTATTTATTAGTATTTCTCACACTCTTAAAGCATAACGAAACCACAGCTAAAGATATACAAGCAATACCGCATAATATAAACCAGTTATTTACACCTAGTTTATCAGCAAATAATCCTGAAAGAATTAAACCTGCTGGCATAGCAAAAGATGTTACACTACCGAAAAATCCAAATACTCTACCTAGATACTGTATATCAATTTTTTCTTGTATTAAAGCAACTTGTGGACCTGAATAAAAAGAAACTGCAAATCCCATTACTATACATAAAACTGCAAATATCCAAAATCCACTACTTGGTAAAATTCCAGATAATGTTATAGCAACACCCATTAAGGCTATTGCTGAAACAATAGTATATCCTCTATTTTTAAATCCACCCCATACTCCAAGAACCATACCACCTATAAGCATACCTATAGAAAATGTTACTTCAGTAATTGAAGCATGCATTGTACTTCCATTAAAATGACCTAGGGTTATTAATGGGAATAATGCATTTATTGGTGAGTAAATGAACATAAATATGGCACCTATACAAATTAGAGCAAATACACCTTCATTTTTTCTAATTACATTAAATCCTTCTTTCATTTCTAACAATAAATTAGTTTTTTCTTGCCTTTGAGCAGTCGGGTTTGAAGGTATTTTTACAAATGAAGTTGTTATAGAAGCAAATACTGCACCGACCACATCAAACATTACAATAGTACTAAGACTACAAATAGGATAAAGAATTGCAGCAATAGCAACCCCAGCCATATATCCAATTGACTGAACTGTTTGAGTATACCCAGAACATTTAGTAAGTTTATCTTCTGGAACAATTAAAGGTGTTACAGCATTAATTGCAGGTGTATGAATTGATGTACCAATACTTCTTACAAATAATATTACAAGAACAAGCCAGATTGGAATTTCTGCATACAAACCATATATAGCTAGAGCTAAACTTACAGTAGCAATAAATAAATCTGCACCTATCATAGCTATTTTTTTATTCCATCTATCTACTAACGTACCAGCAAAAAGACCTAATACAGCATTAGGTAAAAATGCTACTATTGATGCAAAAGATAAAATTGCTGCAGATTCAGTGCTTACAGATAAATGCCAAATTAGTGCCATTTGTAATACTGCACTTGTTAAAAATGATATTGATTGACCAAACCATATTGTTAAAAATTTATATTTCCAATTGTTATTCATATTTATATCTCCTATTATTACAAAATTTGTTTTTTTAATTAAAAGCAAGTTTTGTAATACGGGATCACCGCATCAAAACTTGCGGTATTATCTTAATCTCATAGAATGTATCATAGTTTTTACTCCTTAAATCAAGTATTAATCAACTTGGTTATTTGATAACTTATATAATACTACTTAACACCGTTAAATACAATACTAATTTATCCTTGAATTTTTTGGTATAGTAAAATATATAAGAAAAATTTCAAATGAAAATAAGGTAAAATGTATTAAATCTTTACGTTAATAAAAATCTTGCGTTCAAGATAATGATATGATATCTTTATTACACTAAATTAAGGAGGTTAGTAAAATGAGCGTACTTTCATACATGAGATTAAGAGGATAGCACACGAGTTGTGGCTATCGTTAATATAAATTTAATATAATGTCATAACTCCGTGTTATTTAATACTAACAGTTAAATTTAGGAGATTATGAATGATGAAAAAATTAAAAAAGATTGAAGTTTTAAGAATATTACTTAATGATAATATAGAAATACTTAGGTGCCCAGTTTGTAAAAACACTATAAAAACTATAAATGAAAATAGCTTAGTATGTGAAAATAACCATTGTTTTAACATATCTAAAAAAGGATATATTAATTTATTAAAAAATAATGCTAAGACAATTTATGATAAAAGTTTATTTGAATCTAGAAGTAAAATATACGATGAGAAAATATATGAGAATCTTTCTAGAGAGATAATAGATATAGTAGGTAAATATAGCGGCAATAAAGATATCAACTATGTGTTAGACACTGGTTGTGGAGAAGGATATTATTTAAACCAGCTATATTTAGAAGAAAAAATCAATAAAAAGTGCAAGCTATTTGGAATTGATATATCAAGAGAGGGTATTTCTTTTGCAACAAGACACGAAAATGATATATTATGGAGTGTTTCAGATTTATCAAACCTACCATTTAAAAATAGTAAATTTGATATAATACTAGATATACTTTCACCTTCAAACTATAGAGAATTCACCAGAGTTTTAAATAAAGATGGAGTCGTAATAAAGGTAGTTCCAGAGGAACACTATTTGAAGGAAATAAGGTCTGAAATAAAAGAAAACATAAAAAAATACACCTATTCTAATAAAGACATTATAAATGCATTTAAAGATAATTTAGACATAGCTTATGATAAAAGAATCACTTATAAAACAACGACTTCTAATTTAGAAGATTTTATAAAAATGACTCCTTTAACATCTAGCTTAAGCAAAGAACAAATTAATGAATTGATTAAATCTAATATAAAAACTATAACAATAGATTTAAGAGTTATCGTAGGGAAAATAAAAGAGAGCATATAAACTAGGAGGTACCCAAGTAACTATAAATCTATGTATATATACATTTATTTTGGTTCTGTTATATAATTTAGTTACAATAAACAAAAATGGCTAGAAGTATTAAAAACACATCAGTACCTAGCCATTTTTTATAATTACTTCTAATAGTTATAAATTGTTTAAATTTACCCGAACTGTGAACATCAATATGAGTTCATATATATTATTTATTTGTATCTTTTAAATTTGATTTATATTAGATAAATTCTAAAATATCTAATATCTCTTTAGCAATTTCTCTTTCAGTCCCAATATAAGGATATGAATGAATATGAATAGCTGGGTTAAAGTTTAACTCAATTATTCCATACTCAGAATTTTCATTAGCATAATCATCTATCATCATATCAACCCCACAAATATTTGCACCAATAGCTTGAGAGGATTTAACAGCTATATCTTTAAATATTTGAGGTATATCATCAGTGTAATCAATACTATCTCCACCTGTACTAATATTTGAATTTTCTCTTAAATACACTACTTCATCTTTTTTAGGAATATAATCAAAATCTAATCCTCTATGCTTTAAAAATAACGCTGCATTTTCATCTAAATCAATTTTTTCTAATGGAGTCTTATACCCCTTGCCTCTTAGAGGACTTTGGTTTTTAATCTCTATAAGCTCTCTAATAGACTTTACTCCATCACCTACTGCATTTGCAGGAACTCTATGAAGTATTCCTACCACTTTATCTCCTATAACTAAGAATCTATATTCTTTACCATTTATAAATTCTTCTACTAACACTGTAGTATCATATTTAAATGCTATTTCAAATGCACTCGTAACATCTTCTTCACTAGCACCTTGAGGGAATATACTTATACCTGTCCCAAAATTTGTAGACTTCGGCTTTATAACTATAGGCTTATTTGTGAAGTTATCAATTTCACTTATTGCATCTTCAATATTATCAAATTCACTACCATCAGGTACTCTTATATTGCTCTTTTGTAGTATTTTTTTAGTAACCACTTTATTTTCCATAGCAAGAACAGTTACATAGTTATCTTTTGATGTTTTTGTTGCTTGCTTTACATACTCTATTTTATCGTCTTTAGTAAGAGATATAAAATTATCACTTCTATCAATTAATTCTGTTTTGATACCTCTTTTAATAGATTCTTTCATTAAAATCTGAGTTGATAGTTCTAGGTCTTCATATCCTTCCAATTTAAATCTATTGTTATAAGCTAAATCTTTATATTTTTTAGCAATATTTAAATGAGCATTTATATATCCTTCTTCTTTTACTTTTTCAATAATTTTATAAGTATAAGTTTCTTTATAATCTTCGACTCTTTTTCTTGTTTCCTCTATTATGTCTTCATACCCTAATTGTAGCTCATCATTTATAACCTTAACTTTATTTAAAATTTCAAGTCCCCATTGTACCTTAGATATAGACTTTCCATCTTTTATTAACTCAACATCATGTTGTCCACGAGTTGCTATTATATTCTGATTGTTTAGTGCTTCTTGTTGCCAATTTTCATAACTACTTTCATCTTCAATTAATAAAAATAAGTTAAATACATTTATAAAATGCAAGTCATTTAAAGTAATTCCGCCTTTTTCAAATGGGTTTATATCAATACTTCTATATTCTAAATAATTTATTCCATCACTTACTAAAGACTTAAGTAATGATTTAGGATCTTTTGCCTTTAATCTTATTGGAGCATATAATTCTTTATGACTATCAATAAAATCTTCATCTATAAACTTATTGATGCTATTAACATACTCTTCTACACTGTCATAGCTTGGGAATAGATCTATTTTATTTTTATAACCACATTCACTATTTCTATAAGATAGCGCTCCTTCATTTGAAAAACTTCCTTTTGATATTTCATCAAGTTGTTTTACGCAGTCCTCATTATAACTTTCATGTACAACGCTTGTACATCCTAAAAGGTATATAAGTAACCATCTATATCTTAGATAATTTCTAGTAACCTTTAAATATATATCATCTTTAAAATCTTTATAATCACTTGATTTATTGCTATTTTCATATAGTTTCTTTATTATGTTTTCATTAAATGAAAAATTATAATGTATTCCTGATATTAATTGCTTTTTTCCTCCATATTTTAGAAGTAACTCTTCTCTATATTCTCTTGCGATTTTTCCTTCTTCACATCCACAAAACTCTGCTATTGGTATATCTTTATCTTCTGGTATTATAGCTGGCATAGATTGTGGCCATAAATACTCATCTTCAAGTTCCATAGATACTATGTCATAAAGTGCATTTAAAAATTTATATGTCTCTTTAGTACTTGAAAATGCTGGTGTTATAAGTTCTAATTGACTTTCTGAAAAATCTGTTGTTATATATGGATTACACATTTTATATCCAAAAATAACTGGATGTGGTTTCTCTGATAATTTTCCTTTTGGATCTACTCTAAGTCCTTCTCTTTCAACTCCAAAATTACCTTTTAATAGTTCTTGTTTAGTAAATAAATTCTTCATTGTCTTAAGCATATTTGTCATCCTTTCTAACCTTAATTCTATACATTATATATGATGCTATTCCTTTTAAAACACTTGATAGTGATATACTAATCCATACACCATTTACACCGAAATACTTTATAAATACTAGTGCCATTGGTATTCTAAGTACTGTAAATATTATACTTATCATAGCTGGAATATTTGGCATTCCAAGACCTGTAAACATACCATTTGAAACCATTTCAATAGCACCAAATATTTGTGAAATTGCAATTATTCTTAAATACATACTAGCGATTTCTATAGTGGCAGTATCCTTTATAAATATAGTGACTAAATACTCTGGTATTAATAAAAATACTACTGATGTTATAATTGCATATACTACACCTATTTTTAGAGATGTATGATACCCTTTTACAATTCTATCGTATTTTTTAGCACCATAGTTTTGCCCTGTAAAGCTTGCTATCGCACCATTCAATCCACCAATTACCATAAATGTTATTGATTCTATTTGAAGTCCTATCTTTTGACCTGCTATTGCATCTGATCCAAATATAGATATTATTCTAGCTAGTATTATATTTACTATAGTAAATAGTACTCTCTGAAATGACATCGGGAATCCTAGTTTTATTATTTCAACAACTTTATCCTTATCTATTCCTATTTTAAAATCAAAGTTAAATAACCCTTTTGAGCTTACCCTAAACATTATATACATAACTATATTTGCTATTAGTGTAGCTATAGCTGCCCCTAATACTCCAAATTTAAATACATATATAAATATTGGATCTAGTATTATGTTTAAGATTATACCAACAGCACTTATTTTAAGTGCTCCTGAGTTCTGTCCATAACTTCCAAGTATTCTTATATACATTAAGTTAAAGAATGAGAAAAATAACATTGGAGCACTTATAGCTAGATATAAGTTAGCACCATTTTCTACGACTTCATTTCCTAGATTTAAAAATCCTATAAAGTACTTTCCAGCCAATATCAGAATAAGTGCATATATAAGACCTAATATAAAATTAATAAATATTCCTGAGTTTATATATGCTTTAACCTCATGTTCTTCATTTTTACCTAATGCATGCGAAACCTTTATTCCTACGCCTATAACTACTAGCGTATTTATAGAGTACCCAAGGCCTATAAAAAAGCTTGATGAACCAACACTGGCTACGGCATTGCTTCCAAGTCCTCCAACCCAAAACATATCTACTATATTATAGGTAAATTGTAAAAGTGAACTACCCATTATAGGTATAGCCAACGCTGCTATTACAGATAGTACCTTTCCTTGTGTCAAATCCACTTTTTTCATTTATTTCTCCTTTATATTTCGTATTTTACATATTCTTTTTACATTTTATTTAGATGCAGCTTCAATTAACGCCATAAATATTTTTTTCATTTTAGGAAACTCTTTCGTCATCATTTCTGGGTGCCACTGAACTCCTATAACAAAGTCTTCTCCTACTTTTTCTATAGCCTCAACTACTCCATCTTTTCAAGTTGCAGATACTATATATTCTAGAGCAACTTTATTTACACCTAAGTGATGAAAACTATTTACTTGTACCTCCTGAAAGTATAAGAACTGTATTTTTTAAATTCAAAGTATGCTATTAAATTTTATCCTGGTTTAAGTTAAAATATATACATTATACTAAATCAATTTTTTTTGATATTACCTTTTCAATTAATTACTATTTAGAATTGATTTGTGTGATATAGTTTATCATAAGTATACCATATAAATCAATTTTTTTTGATGTTAGTTTTTTCTATATAAGTTTCTACTACTATTAATTTCAAATAACTTAAAATAAAAAAGTATAATCCCTATAAAAAAATAGAAATTATATTTTTTCAATTAATCTGTACATAAATGCTTTATTTATTATATTGTATTTTTCATATGCTTTGATTTTAAATCTTGTTCCTTTAAAAGAAGATGCTGAAGTTGATTCAAAAGCTCACCATCTTCGTATATAAAGTCTATATAGTATAAGCACGCATCACTACTAGTTTCTTTGTCTTTCTCAGTATTATATTTAAAACATTTGACTTTATTACCTTCTATTAACACCCCTATACCACAACTGCTACAAGTTTTCATTAATATTCCTCCATACATAAAATGAAAGAGGAGAATTATCAAATTAATTCTCCTCTTTATACAATTTAATTAACAGCATCCACCTTTGCAACTACATCCTGGCCCACAATATCCACTTTCTCTTGTATCTCTATATTTAATTGCTCCATTTGGGCACAAGTTTGCACATCCGTTGCAACCTTCTATGCATCCTTCTATATTAATTACTTCTGGCTTTGGATATTGATCTTTATCATACACTCCAAAATTACAATTCTCTACACATTTACCACAATTATTGCACTTACTATAATTAATAACTGGATACCAATTTTTAGACATTTATTATCCCCCTAATATTTTAATTTATATGTGAGCCTCTACCTTAGCCTTTATAGAATCTTTAGGCATAAAACCTACCATAGTATCTACTTGCTTTCCATCTTTGAATATCATCATTGTTGGAACTGTCGATACCATAAACTTTCTAGCAATTTCCATACTTTGATCTATATCAACTTTAACAAATTTAGCACTTTCATTCATTTCATTACCTAGCTCTTCAAATACTGGCGCTAACATCTTACAAGGACCACACCAAGTTGCAAAAAAATCTACTACAACTACTCCATTTTCTACTTCTGATTCAAAATTATTATTGTTTAATATTTCTGCCATTTTCTTTTTCTCCTTAGTTGATCTTTATACTGTTTTTATTTCGTGTCTATATTTAACTCTCTACATATTATCTTTGCCGTTTCCTCTGCTACTTGACCTGTAAAGAATACACATTGATCCATATGTTCTTTTTCTCCAAGTGTCATACCTTTTGTTAATACTCTACAACATACCGATTTATTTTTTCCTTTAAAGAAATCATGTAATTCTTTAGATAATTCCATAGCTTTACCTACTTTTTCATCCCTTGCTTCACTTCTTCCAAAGAATAGTCCAAGTGCCATTATTCCACCTGCAACAGCTCCACAAGTACAACCTGAACCACCCATTCCTACTGGAAATCCTGATGCCATAGATATTACTTCATCAGATATATCTACTTTAAATTCATCTCTTATTACTTTAACTATTGCTTCTGAGCAATAGAAATCTCCATCTCTATAGTAATTCTCTGCTGTAACTCTTACTTTCTCTAAATCTATTACTCTTTCTAACTCCATAGTATTGTTATTCATAATATGTTTATCCCCTCTGTTATTTAAAATTCATTAAAATATTACATTGCCTATCTTAGTTAGCATATCTATTCCTTTTATTTCTTTATCATACATAGGTACTCTCACAACCTCAGAATTTTCAAAGTCACTTTTTATTTCACCTAAATACTTTTCTTGCATATTTCTTCTATTTCTAAAGAATGGTGTAGTTGCTTGTTCCTCTGGTATTATAAGGTTTACTATAACCATTTGAGTCTCAATTCCAACAGTTCTAAGCTCTTCACTAGCTCTATAGGCTTCTATTATAGGAGTCTTTTCAGGGTACATTACAAAACTAAAAGTAGTTTTTTCTTTATCCTTCATAGTAGCGATAACTCTATCAAACTTTTCTTTTTGCTTTTTATCTTCTTCACTTATCTCAGAAGTAACTCCTGCCTTCATTTGGATTTGCTTTGACCAATCCATAGGAAGTTCTAACAGTCTTAAAGTATGACCTGTTGGAGCTGTATCAAACACTATAACGTCATATTCTTCCTCTGAAGCATATGATATAAACTTTTGGAAAGCTGCCATTTCCTCAGTACATGGAGAATTTAATTCTTCTTCCATAGTAGCTATTGTTGCTCCACTAAATTTAGATTTAGCATCTTTTAATACTGTTTCTTTGTATTCTTCAAAAGCAACCTTTGGATCTATTTTAGCTGCATATAAATTAGGGCATCCATCTATAGGAGCAGGACTATCTTGTATTGGCTTATCTAATACTTTACCAATATGAGCTGCAGGATCAGTAGTAAGAAGAAGTGTTTTTGATCCTTCATTGGCACATTTGACTGCTGTAATACAAGCCATTACAGTTTTTCCAACTCCACCTTTTCCTGAGAAAAATACATTTCTTACCGAATTTTTATTAGGTAATATAAGATTTTTAGCACCTTCATTTTTATCTATTTTTATATCATAAATATTTTTGTACTCTGCCTTAGTAGTTTTTTGTGGCTTATTACCTTCAAATAATATAGAAGCACTTACTCTAAATCTATCTACACCCTTAAGTTCACTATCAAATAGCTCCATAGTATCTATTGGTAAATTATCAAAAATGCCTTTCGCCTTATTTAAATAGCCTTGTTGCATTTCATATCTTGATTTGAAGAAAGGTGTTAATGCTTCATCTTCTGGTATAAATCCATTTATTATAACCTTTGTAGTTGATATTCCAAGCTCACTTAGTTCATGCGATGCTCTTATAGTTTCATCTAGTGATGTTTGTTCTGGTTGCATAACGAATATAAAGTCTGTTTGAGAAATATCTCTTAGTTTTGATATCGCTCTGTCAAATTTATCTTTGCTGTCTTGTATCATTGATACTGGTCCCATACAAGTTTGTCCACTACCTTGTGCGCTTTCCTCTATATGCTTAGACCAATCTATTGGAAGTTCTAATAATCTTATAGTATGACCTGTTGGAGCTGTATCAAATATTATAACGTCATATTCATCTATTTCCATAAAGTCAATAAATCTATCAAATGATGCCATTTCTTCTGTACATGGACCACTTAATTGTTCATCTGCTATTTTTATCATTTCTTCATCAAAAATTTCTCTCATAGGAGCAAGTAAATTTTCTTTATACTCATTTGTTGCTTCATCTGGATCTATTTCCATAGCATAAAGATTTTCTATATTATTTATTTTAGTTATTTTGTGACCAATTTCTTGTTCGAAAACATCTGATAAGTTAGCAGCAGGATCTGTTGTTACTATTAAAGTTTTTAAGCCTTTATCTGCATTATATACTCCTGTTGTACATGCCATTGAAGTTTTTCCAACTCCACCTTTTCCTGAGAAAAATAAAAACTGTGTCATATTACTCACCTCTTAAGCTCGATTTTAATTCTTCTAGAGTTGGATATGCTCCAGCTTTTATTACTTTTCCATTTAAAACAGTTATAGGAAGTATCTTTTGACCATTTTCTTTTACAAGCTTTCCAACTTCCATATTAGCCATAAACTTCATTGAATGAGTTTGTGGCTGATATCTTTCAATAACTATTCCTTCGAATTCATTCTTTAATGCTTCTATATCTTCTCCTATTTTAACTAAATTTTTATCAACACTAGGACCACATATACCTGTAGAACAACACATTGTAGGTTCAAATATTTCTATTTTCATAATAATTCTCCTTATAATTTTAATTTATTGCTTATATTTAAAAGGAATTTTGAGTTTTCCTAAACTATCTCTAAAAATTTATACAATTATGGGAAGCCTTGCCTAACATAATGTTAAATTTTGACTTCCCATGAATAGTTAATTATATTTTGATATTTACTTTGCAAACCAGTGTCTAGTTTTATTAGCTATTGCTACAAGTGCAAGCATTACAGGCACCTCAACTAAAACCCCAACAACAGTAGCAAGTGCCGCACCTGAATTAAGTCCAAATAAAGCTATTGCAACTGCAACTGCTAACTCGAAGAAGTTACTAGCACCAATCATAGCACCTGGTGCTGCTATATCATGAGGTAACTTCCAAACCTTAGCCCAAAGGTATGCTACAAAGAATATAAAGAATGTTTGTATTGTAAGTGGTACAGCTATTAATGCTATGTGCAGAGGATTATCGATTATCTTTTGCCCTTGGAAAGCAAATAATATTACTAATGTTAATAATAATCCAATTACAGTTACTCCATTAAACTTAGCTAAGAATACATTTTCGAAATAGTCTAATCCTTTTTTCTTTATTATCATAGTTCTAGAGAAGTATCCTGCAACAAACGGTATTATAACGAATAAAACTACTGATAATAATAATGTATCCATTGGTACAGAAACATCTGTAACTCCTAATAAAAGTGCAACTATTGGAACAAATCCTACTAAAAGTATAAGGTCATTAACTGCAACTTGAACTAATGTATATGCAGCATTTCCTTTTGTTAAATGACTCCAAACAAATACCATTGCTGTACATGGAGCCGCTCCAAGTAAAACTGCTCCTGCTAAATATTCTTTTGCTAAATCAGCAGGTATTATATTTTTAAATACTACTAATAAAAAGAAATATGATATTGCATACATTGTGAAAGGCTTTATTAACCAGTTAGTACCACAAGTAACTGCTAAACCTTTCTTTTGCTTTGCTGCATTTTTTATAGATGTGAAATCTATCTTAAGCATCATCGGGTAGATCATAAGCCATATAAGTATAGCTACTGGTATTGAAACTTGAGCATAAGTAAACTTATCTAAAGTTTGAGGTATTTGAGGTAAGTACACCCCTATTAAAACTCCTGCTACTATGCACAGTGCAACCCATATGGTTAAATATTTTTCGAAGAACCCAAGTCCCCCACCTTTTTCTTTTTCACTAGCATTAACATCAACTGCTATACCAGCTTTTTTCTTGTTATTACTCATTTATTATTCCTCCTATTCATATTCTCATATTCACATATATGAATATGAGTTTTTATAATTTAAGATAAATTAATTTATCTTAAATATATATTTACTTTGAACTTCCAAGTCTTATAAGCCTTGCAAAGTCATTTGGAAGTGTATCATTCTCTTCAATTTCCTTTGACATTTTTTCAAAATTATAAGCTACTTCTACTATTTCAACTTCAACACTTGAAGAAGTTTTTGATACTTCATCTTCATTTTTTATATCTATAATTACATAGTTTGCATCAGGCCTATTAGTCTTCGGCTTTCCAACACTACCTGCATTTACAAGTAATTTTTCTCCATAATACTTGGCATATGGGATATGTGTATGGCCGCAAACTAATATATCTTCAACTAATTCACTCATAACTTCATCTGCTTCTTTTGAATTTTCCTTTAAGTATTCATTAATAATTCTTGTACTTCCATGTACAAACCTTATAGTTTTGTTGTTAAAAGTAAAAGTTGCTTCTTTAGGTAAGTTTCTTAGATATTCTTTATTTTTAGATGTAGTTTCTTGACCTGTAAAGTGCATTGAAAGCCCAGCCTTCTCAGCATCCTTTGGATCTGGATAGTCACATCCGCATATTATTTTTAAGTTACCTATTGCTTCATCATAATTTCCCATTATAGTAAGAATATTTTCTTTTCTTAAAGTTTCTATAACTTCATTTGGGCGAGTTCCATAACCTACTAAATCACCTGTACATACTGTCATATCTATATCTTTTTTTTGTATATCAGATAAAACTTCATTAAGTGCGTACACGTTACTGTGTATATCAGATATTACTGCTATTCTCATTGTACTACCTCCAAAGTTTATTTTCTTTTGTTTATACTTGAAATTATATCTTTAGTTTGTGACACTGTTTCACAATTAAGTCCTGCATCTTTATATGCTTTTAAAATTTCAATGTCATATTTTAATATTTCATCTTTTTCTAACTCATTTCGTAAAATAAGTTCTATAAAAGTATAATCTTTTAATGTATTTTCATCTAACTTATAATAAACATACTTTGCTTCTTTGTAATAAGTTACTAAATTAGCATTCGTAAGCTTATTTAAGTGCCTAGATGCATTAGATTGTGTTATTTGAAGTATAGATTCTATTTCACAAACACATAATGGTCCATCTCTTAAAATATTAACAATTCGAAGTCTAGTTTCATCTCCTAGCGCTTTTAACTTTTGTATGATGTTCATAAATTCTCCTTTTCAGATTATCATATTCACCTTTAATCATATGATATGCTAAAACTTTTATTTTGTAAACAATTAAATCAAAAAAAATTGATTTAACTGTCGACAATTTCTATTATTTATAATTTACATAAGTATCTATATTATTATTAAATTATACTAAATTAATATTTAATTTAATTAATAATATAAAATTTGTTATAATAATATAAAGCATTGGAGGTTATTAACATGAATAATATAGATTTTGTATTTAAAGCATTATCTGATCCTATAAGGATAGATATATTAAAAAAGCTATATTCTGCTGAAAGTGTGTGTGCGAGTTAACTAACATATTTGATATATCTCAATCAAAACTTTCTTATCACTTAAAATTACTACTTTCTGCAAATCTTATAAATAAGACATCTGAAGGAAAATGGAATTTCTATTCTGCTAATAAGGATGCAATTTCAAAAGTATTAACTTATGAAGTCATTCAAAATTTATTTTTATAATAGAATTGTCAAATCAAAAAAAGTTGATATAATGAATAGTATAGATTCCAAAATTTAACTAATTCGTTATATCAACTTTTAGTTTTGTTAAAAAGCTACATTTTTATATTTTTAACATCAATTTTTCTTGATGTATATGGGGGGGGCGTTTTTATGAACATATTTAATTTCTTTACTAATCAAGTATTAGGGATGAAATGGTTATCAGATTTAACTACTTTGTTAGTTGAAAATGTATTTAACCTTGATGTAACTTCAAGACTTGGAGGTAGTATTCAATTTTTTATATATGATACTATAAAAATATTTATACTATTAGGTGTTTTAATATTTTTCATATCATATATTCAAAGTTATTTCCCACCAGAGAAAACTAAAAAAATTCTTACAAAATTTAAGGGAATAACAGGTGCAACAGTTTCAGCGCTTTTAGGGACTGTAACTCCATTTTGTTCTTGTTCTAGTATTCCAATATTTATAGGATTTAGCAATGCAGGTTTACCACTAGGTGTTACTTTCGCCTTCTTAATATCTTCTCCAATGGTTGATTTAGCGTCACTACTATTATTAGCTGGGTTCTTTAGTATGAACGTATCTATTTTATATGTAGTTCTAGGACTTATAATTGCAATAGCTGGCGGAACTTAAATTAGAGGATCAAATTCAAACATATACTGAACATACTAGGGATCTTTATGATGAATCTGAAAACTTTAACCAAAAACAAAGATTAAATTATGCAAAAGAAGATACTTTGGCTATTATAAAAAATGTTTATAAGTATGTTTTAATCGGAGTTGGTATAGGAGCTTTAATACACAACTGGATACCACAAGAGGCAATACTTGCAGTACTTGGACACGATAATCCATTTTCTGTTATTATAGCTGCTGTAATAGGTATTCCAATGTATGCTGATATATTTGGTACTATACCTATAGCTGAGGCTTTATTTATGGCAGGGGTACCTATTGGAACAGTACTTGCATTTATGATGAGTGTTACCGCATTGTCTCTACCATCAATGATAATGCTTAGTAAAGTTGTTAAGCCAAAGTTATTGGCTATATTTATAGCTATAGTAACAATTGGTATCGTTATTACTGGGTATTTTTTCAATTACTTTAGCTTCTTATTAATGTAGTACATTTTATTGTGTATATTTATAATAACTCGATTTGCCTGTTGTTGATTTTATTAACTATCTTACTTAGCAACAAAATAGGGCGCATATTAATATGCTCCCTACCTTCAAGTCCTCATTATATTAAAATTGTGAATCTAATATTTTGTTAAAGAAAACCCCATTTTTATTTCTTTAACAATCCCTTATTGAGCTAATCTTATTTATAATAATGATATTTAATCAGAATAAAATAGCAATATTTAAATATTACTCTTCATTTTACTACTTATTTATGTACTCAGATTTCAAAATATTATAATAAAGTGTCTTAACTTCTTTATTATCTAATAATTTTAATTTTTCATCTTTTGTAAATTTATATTTAAATCCACATTTTTCATTTACTCTCTTAGAGTTATTATTAAAATCAAAGTGACCACACCAAATTAAGTCTAAATCAAGTTCATTGAATGCATAATTTATCAAGCAATTTACAGCCTCTGGAATATATCCATTCCCCCAATATCTTGGGTTTAGTACATATCCAATCTCTCTTTGCTCTATATCATAAAGTTTTTCATCTGGCTTTCTATTGTGCAATCCGATTCCACCTATAACTTTATTTTCTGACTTTAAGACTATCGCATAAGTATCATTATTATCAATAAACATTTTAATTATTTCTTTACTTTCACATTCACTTTTATGAGGTTTCCACCCAGCATTTGGACCAACTAAATCGCTTTTAGCATATTCATATAAGTCTGAGCTATCCCTTTCCCCCCATTCTCTTAATATCAACCTTTCACTATTTAATATCTCCATAAAAATTTATTCCCCTTATTTTAATATTTAGTTAATTATAGCACAATATCACAATTATAGAATGTCCACTAACATATATGTTTTATTGGACATAAAAAACACCTAGATTTTAACTAGATGTTTAATTCGTATTTTTCAACTTTAACCACTGTACTATTTTGTATCCATCGCTTGTAAAACCTTTGTAAGGACTATTATCACCATACTTCATTGGCAAAATTGTTACTATAAACTGACCTAAGCTAAATAACAACATTGCGTTAAATACTATTATCATCAAGTAAGATAGTTCTATTTTATATAAACTAAAATACAATAATCCTGAGGTAAACAAAGATGCTATCGGACCACCTGCAATCATTATAATTGATTTTAATTTACTATCTATAGGTTTCCAATTAATATAACCATAAGACACATCTATTATAGACCTATATCCATAAATATTTATAACCAACCGGTTAAGTTTTATTTGTTTTTTTAGATTAGAATTTCCAATATTAACACTTACATCCCCTTTTGTAAATATCAAAGCTGGAATAGCATGACCTAGCTCATGAATCATTGTCAATATAGGTGTAAATAGAATATATACCAATAGGTATACTATAAAATCCATAATTTCACCCCTAAATTAAGTATAGCACATCATATGTCCACTAAAACAAATGTTTTATTGGACAATTTATAATCAATACTTATACTAATTATTTTTTTGAAACAATCATAAAGTGTGGGCTCATTCCCATAACTGAATCTTCGGTATCTGTAAGCCTAACTATATTTAAAAGTTGTTCCTTACTTTTTTCCTCTTCCCATTTCTCATCTAGGCTCGGTGTAAACCAAATTAATCCTTCTATCGCATGTTTTTGTATAGTTTCAAATCCTATTAATTCAATTTCTTTTTGAAGTTCTATCGGAGTATGGAAATAAGCTTGAGTTATGAAGTATGGATATTCTTTTGGTCTTAAGTGAACTCCTGATAGAAGTTCTTTTTCTATCATATTTTTATAAATAGCATCATCTAAGAAATTGTTCGTTTTACCATAGGTTGATAATGCCCAGGTTGTAGAACTAAACTTTGATATACCTACTGAAAATAATAGTCCTCCCTTTTTTAAAACTCTTTTAGCTTCGTTTAATACCTGTGCTCTATCACATTTATTTTGTAAATGATACAGAGGTCCCATTAGTAAAACTATATCTGCACTTTCATCATCTCTATCTAAATTTCTTGCATCACAAACTTCTGCAATAAACATCGTTTTACTTTGATTTTCAATAGCAATTTTTACAGCTGAAGGTGCTAGCTCTAATAGATGAACATCATTGCCTTTTTCTGCAAGCCAAGATGAATATACACCTATTCCTCCACCTACATCATAAATTGTATTATTTTTGTTTTTAATATAATTATTTAAGATTTCTTTAGTTCTATACAATTCTATTTTCCCAAGTCCTCTTTCTAATCTTCCATTCTCTGCTCCATTCTCATAAAATTCTAATACATTATCTATATTCTCCATAGTTCCCCTCCTAATTATGAAAATAATTTAATTTAATTATATCAGAATGTATAACAATCAAGTGTCCACTAAAGTAGATCTTTTTGTGGACACCTAAAATCACTATAAATGTAATAAATCAAAAATACAGCAAATCCTAAAAATTAGGTTGCTGTATTTTTATTTGTACTTTAGATTCTTAATTATCCAATTTTATATTAAAAACAGTATCCTTTGCATCTTTTATTCCTACTGCTTTAAAACTAATCTTTAATTCTTTAGGAGTTTCTTTCACTAAATCTGGATTAAGAAATATACATGCTCTATCTCTAACCACACCATCTTTAAAACTTATAAGATTATCTTTTTTATCCCTTTTAACCTCTTCATAAGTATAACCCGTATAATAAGCTTCTTTATAATTATCCACATCCATTTTTACTCTCTTTAAGATATTATTTTTCTCTTCTTCACGTGTAGTTATAAAACTTTCTTTAAACTCATAATCTACAACTATACTATAAGGGCTAATACTAACATTATTTATTTTGAAAGCATCTTTTGTTTGATTTATATCTATTGTTTTTATATTAGATTTTGTATCTATATTTAAATTGAATTTCCAATTACCTTTTATCATCTTTTCATAGTCCAGTTCTGGATATCCAATTGAATCTATTTCTAACTCTAAGTTAACTGAGTCTGGAACTTCAAATTTATTACTAGAAATTTCATATCTAATCATACCCATAAAATTATAATCATCTTTGAAGTATCCACTATCATATCCTCCACTTGCTATAGATAATCCTTTTGTTCTAGTTTTTTCTTTTCCATAAAAAATTAAATCTCCTACGTCTATACTGTTAACCCTGTATTCTTCTGGTATACTTTCACCACTTCTAGGTAACTTTTTATCGCTTCTTATGCTATATGTTAAAAACACATTACTTCCATCACTTATTGCTTCTTCAATAGTAACTGTAGTCCCATTTGATGTTTCTGATACTCCAATTGGTTGAATATCATTGTAATCAATATATCCAAGCTTTAACATATAATTTAACTCTTTAAATATATTATGTACTATTGGAATCTGTTCTGCTAGTGATGGGTTTATTATACCTGCACCAATTACTCCAGCACTTATAATTCCAATACTTGCCGCTGCTATTATACTTTTCTTAAACTTGCGTTCTTTTTGTATTTTACTTTTCATCTTTAGTTTAAGCTCTTCTTTATTATCAATTTCTAAATCTGTGTATTTATCTAAATCAATTTCTACTTCATTTAAAAGTTTAAAGTTATCATTCATATCTCAACTCTCCTATCTTCCAATATTTTCTCTTATTTTTTTCCTACCTCGTGATAGTCTACTATGTAAATTTGATACGCTTGTCTTATTTTTTATAGCTATTTCACTTAATTCATATCCCTCAATATAATACTTAATAAAAAGTTCTTTATCTTTTTCATTTAAACAATCTAGTATCTCTTCTATGTCTTCCTCTACTTCAGACTTTATGAGTTCTTCATCCATATAATATATATCCTCAGTTATATCTACTGTTTCACTTTTAGCTAGATATCTTCTTCTATAGTTGATTGATTTGTACTTAGCAATAGCACATATCCAATTTTTAAATGAATTTTTTTTCTTGTCGTATCCTTCTATACTCTCCCATATGGATAAAAGAACATCACTTACACATTCTTCTTCGTAATTTTTAAGCGATCCTAAGTGACTTCTTACTACTGATGTTATAATACCACTGTAATTATCAATTAGAATTTCCATCCCTTTTGGATTTTTCTTTCTTATATATTTAATCATCAATCTATCTTGCAATTTATTCTCCTCCTCTAATGTAAAAGCTTCTACATTAACTAATTCACATTTAAATCAAAAAACCTGACAAATTTATCTAAAATTTTTATTATAATTTTTAATATATACTAACTAAGCACTTTTTTAAATGATCTATTAGTTGAATACTTTGAGAACTAAAAAGGTAGGGGCATATTGATATGCTCCTACCTTTTTAGTTCTCAAAGTATTAATATTGTTTGTTTAATCTATTTTCTAAATTGGAATTTATAGGATAGCTTAATTTGTGAATCTTAATAAATAACCATTTGGGTCTTGTAGTAAAAATTCTTTTTGTTCAATTATTTTATCCCCAACTTTATAATTACTAACCATCAGCTCTCTAAAAAGAGTAACATTATTACTAGTCAGTTTATCATATAAACGATCGATATCCTTAACTTCAATAGAAAAATTAATTCCTCTTCCTAAAGGATATTTCAGATCGCCTATATTCCAACCATCATCATGCAATTGTTCAAACATAAATTGGCTGTTTTCAAAAGATACAAAAATAAAATTATCTTCTATCCTTTCATACTCCAGTTTAAAACCTAAAATATTCAAATAAAAACCTCTTGTTTCTTCTATATTAAATACTGTTAATTCAGGTATTAACTTATTAAACATCAAATATATCACCCCCTAGATATAGTAGAGTATTTTTACTACTTACATTAAGCTTTCTAATAACTTAAATAGTTCTTTGCTTGTTTTTAAGCTACTTATATAATGTATAAAGTTGTCTTCAAATTGCTTAAAACCTATACCAAAAACTTTATAAAAACATCCTTCAAAATCACTATCTAGAACTTTATAAAACTCTATGTATTTTTCTATTCCATATATTGTTATGAGATAGTCTGTAAATGCTCCTGCTATTGGATATGTTATATTCCATGGATATTTATAAAACTCTTCATTTGAGATTAGAGCTGATATGCTTATATATTTTTTACTAGCAGTAAAATAAGATACCCAATTAGAGTTACTAATACCCCAATGGTGTTTATCAAAGTACATAGCTAGCCCTTCTCTGATAAATACTTGTTTTGGAGTTGATATAGAGTAAGATAGTATATGTGAATCTTCATGATAGCCGATGCATTGTACTTCTTCATTTACAAGTGCAAATATTTCATTTGGTTTTCTTGCAAAAGCATTACATGGTTCATTATCTCCATAAATAGCACCTACTTCTTCTGATGAATTACATAGGTAATACTTGATTTTAGTACCAAAATTTATATTTAATACTTTTGATATATGATTAAAACAATATTCTTGGTTATTTATTATTTCATCTATCATATTTTCCGCTACAGAGTCTTTATGATAATGAAATATGTAATTCTTACTTTCTTTTATACTCCAACTATGCATCTAGAGTCCCCCTATATTTAATTAAAATTTCAACAAATAATCCTTTAACTTGATATAATAGCAAACCATAAAGAAATAATATTTACTAAATATATATTTTACTTTATAATTTATAGATCTTATTTCACTAAGTAATACCCTTCGCCTACTCCTATAGATATAGTATTATTTATTAGGTATTTATCCCTAAATATTATTTTTATCAAATCGCCTTCTGTTTTGTCTAATTTAGGTATTGAAATAACATATCCATTTCTAAAAATATTTTTCCCATTTATTTTTCCTAAGAAATCATCTAATTTAGAGAATGATACAATTTCAACACTGTTGTTATTGTAATAAACATCTATATCCTCTTTCTTTAGATAAGGCCAAGAATCTTTATTTGATAAAATATCTACTTCTTCTTTAGAGTCTTCTAATCTACTATATACGTCATTTATTCTAGTTATAGACATAGGTATAAAATGTATACAATCACTATGTTCTTGCTCCCACATTCTAATTCCATATACTTCGCATTTATCTATCTTAACATCTAGCCTTATATCTTGTTTTAGATCTACGTTATAAATCCACACTTCTAGCATATCTACAGAATACCTATTGTCAAAAATACCAATGCTATTTTCCTTATCATTTAGTAAAAGTTCAAAGTTTCCATTTTCATCTCCTACTGCTACTATATCAGAATTTGTGCAGTTAATTATTGGATACTTTACAGAACTGTTATCTAGATATTTTACAGTACCAAATATTTTATTTAAACTAATATTAAATACCTCTTCATAATTATCCATAAATACCTTAATATTATTAGTCTTATTCAAGGCATCCTTTAACTCAAATTTAATCATAAATGAATTATTATTTATTTGTATAAAATCACTAAATAGTTCTTTATTATCTTGAGTTACTTTAATACTTGTGTAATCTTTTTTAATATTATTTCCTTCAATTTTTATGTATGGAATATTTTCAAATTCCCAGACCTGTTGCTTTACTTTACTTTCTAATTTACAATTACATCTAGGATTATTATTTAAAGTTAAATTAAGCATAGTTCCTCCCTCTTTACATCTCATGGTATTAAAACTACTTAAATAAACATACTCTGAATACTTAAATTAATATTAATTTAAGTATTTTAGATAGTGCAAGCTAAGTAAATTGAATATATATTTAAAAATAAAAAAGATCCATAAGCTATGCTATAAATCTATGATTCTCTTTTACTTATATTTTTTAATCAACTAAAAAAATGATAACTGAGAGCCTTCTTGTTTACTAAGTTTTTCTTTCATTGGCTTTGAGTAACTACTTGAAATACCATACTTAACTTTGATTTCATTTACCATTTTATATAACTTATTTTTATACTCTTTATCTGCTCCTCCCGTTTTGTATAATAAATTTAAAGGTTCATACAAATTTGGATATTCTTCTTTTATAAAATAAAAAAATTCGCCTCTTGTTTTACCTCTTAAATATAGAGTTCCAGGCAGAACATAATCTACGTCACTATCTTTTGCATTATAATATAAAGTATCTACATTTTTATAATCATCTGTCAAGTAAGGTATTATAGGCATAAAGTGTACGCCTATTGATGCATTTGTTTTAGAGAATTCTTTTAACATATTAAAACGTCTTATAGATTCTACTCCATTAGGCTCTATCTTAGTTCTTATATTTTCATCCATACTTGTGATTGTTGCTGCAACATTTACATATGTAATATTAGCAAGTTCTTCTATTAAGTCATAATCTCTCAAAATCAAATCTGACTTTGTGGAAATAATACAAGGTGTTTTGTATTTTATCATTAATTTAAGTATATCTGGCATCAATTTATACTTTTCTTCTATCTGTTGATAGCTATCCGTTACCCCTCCTATATTAACTATTTCCCTTTTCCATGATGAACTTTTTAATTGCTCTTCTAATTTATCGACAACATTTGTTTTAACATATATATCACTAAAATACTGATTTGAACCTAGGTAGTCATGAGAATACATTGCATAACAATATTTACAACCATGCTCGCATCCTCTATATATATTTAAGTCCCAAGTATAGGGCATTTTTCTTTTTAATTTATTACACGCTGCGGTACAAGTTATTTCTTTGTAGTTTGCCATGTATCTTTAACCATCCTTAGATAAATTTTCAATACTTTTATATACCTTTATATATAGTATAGTAAATTGTAGATTAAAAAACCTCTCATTTTATGCATAAATATGAGAGGTTAGTATATTTTTAATTATATAATCATATCTCCGACTCTATTTCTTTCTAGCATTTTACCTTCTTCATAAATATGCTTTAAGTCTGTAAATTTCTCAGACCATATTAGTAAATCTGAGTTACTAATCCATTGATCACATGAACCTCTTAATCCTAAATCCTTTAATTTCTCTGTTAAGCTTTCTTCTATAATATCAGGAATATGTTTAACAGATATATCACATAATCCTCTAGTAGTTTTATTATTTTCAATACTTATATGTTTTGTGATACACATTTTGTTATGTTCTTTTAGTAAGTGTTTTACTATATTCTTTAGATTGTTCATAATTAAATTTATATCTGATGAGCATTGGCACTCTTTTATTTGATTTTCTATATCTTCGGCTACCTTGGGCAGCTTTGAAAATTCATATCCAAACCATTTTATATATCCTGGATAATAAGTTTTATTATATAAATATGCTATTCTTATTATATTTTCAATGACTTTATTTAAACAAACCTTTCCTCCAATTTCATCTCCTCTAGCAAAACATAACGGAATTAATTCTAAATTTGATATTTCCTTCCAACAAAACAAAAGTTTGAACTTCCACACTTCATCATCATAGTATTTAAACTCATTTCTTATGTATGTAATTTCTCCTATTGGATCATAAAAAATCTTTCCTCTGGTAAGCTCTAATAGCTTTTGTTCCGGAATGCATAGCCATTCTATATCTGTTAGAGGATACTCTCCATTCTTTTTACTTATACCAAATTGAATCTTCATATATCTTTCTGTTGTTGTTATTGCAATATGATGAATAGAGTTTCTCTTTGTATTTGCTCCTACTAATGCTTTATAATCTTCATCGTAAACATATCTTGTCTTATACCCCTTATATGATAATGGTAGTTTATCTAGTAGGGTTTTATCTATATCTAATGCATATTTTTCATAATCATCATTACTTAACCATATATAACATCTTGGTCCCCATTCATGATCTCTTGATAATTCATCATCATTTTCAAGTACATCAGATCCATATCCTATAAGTCCCGCAGAGTATTTATCTTTTAGCATTGGAAATTCATTATCGATTAATGATTTTACTACCTCAAAGTAAAACCTTTCACTAAGTTCTAAACCTTTCATATTGTCTCTCCCACATTTAGTCTACTTACATGTAAATTACACTAGATATTATCTATAAAGACTATTTCTCAGTAAACTGCCTACATACATTTATTTTTTGAACTATATCAAAATCAAATTTTTTATAGATATGAGTTGCAGAGACATTCCAAACTACTACATCTAAAGTTATTTTATCTACTCCAGATTTAATACACTTATTTATAGCAAACTTCGTAGTTTCTTGCCCTATACCCTTACCTTCATAACTTTTACTAACTATTAAATCATCTACGTATCCACCCTTAATTTTAACAGTAGAAACTATCTCATCATTATCATCTATACATAAATATATATCATCTTTTTCTTTAATAGTATTTTTCCTATCTTCTTCATTAGGATTACTACATATATATGGCTGTATATCATTTTCTGCTCTCAAATCATAGAAACCATCTGCACATAACTGTACATACTTTTCATAATATTTATCTTCATAATTTACAAATTTAAGTTTACTTTCTTCTTTTGGATCACCATTATAAGTCATTTCATAAAATGAAAACCATTTTTTGTATCCTATTTTTTTATAAAACTCTGACACATTTTCCTTATCTACATATTTAGTAGATAAAGTGTTTGGCTTTACTTCATCTAAATAACTTACAGCCTCATTATATAGTTTAGTTCCAAGACCATTCTTTCTACAGTTAGGCTTTACATAAATATTAATATTGTAAAACTTAGTAACCTTATTACGTGGTTCAATGAGTGCAAAACCTTTGATTCCTTCATCTTCATATACTAAAATAGTATTATTCTCTGATGAAAAATCTTCATTAATATATGACATATCTAAAACTAAACCTTCTTGTAATATTTTGATAATGTTTTCTTTATCCTCAACTTTATATTCTCTAATCATTATTTTCACCCCAATAAAAAAACTTCTCTATTTATATATAGCGTATACCTCTATATTCCAATATATTCTATACTTAACCTATCAACTCACAAAGTATCTAATGTAGAGTACTATTGAATATTTTTTATTTTCTCGTCTTTCCTATTAGGCATAAGAAATATTAAAGCTATATAAATCGGTACGCTTGCAAAATCCATTAAAATAAATAATACAAAAATCACTCTAAGTACTGTTGAATTAAATCCAAAAAATTCAGCAATTCCTCCACATACCCCTGTAAGCTTGTTATCTTTCTCAGATAAATACATCTTATTTTGCATAAGTATCCCCCTATTTTTTCAACTATTGTATATTTTTTAATCTCAAATATTTATCTATCACTACTCCAAATACTATTCCTATAGAATAACTTAATATGTCTTCCCACAAAAATCCATATCCAAGTACTAATCCCCCTAAAGTAGTTCTTCTAATAGCATTTATCCAATCTGCTTGATATAGCTGACTTATTTCAATAGCAAATGAAAATATAATTGCCATACTAAAACTTTTCAATAAACTAAAATTTGGTAATAAAAATCTAAAACCAAAATAAACCATCATAGCCCAAATCATATCACCTACATATGGTGCAATATCCTTTGGAAATATAAACATAAACTTTCTTGATAATAACCCCATAACCATTACTACTAATGTAATTATAAAATATACTGCTCTCTTTTTCATAATAATAGCCATAGTACCTCCCTATATTGTTAAGTCCTGTTCTTCTTTTATTTTTATAGCTTTGTCAAATATCTCTGCCATTACAAAACACATTAAGGCCGCTAATAAACAAACAATCATAGGACCTGATATTCCTCCATTTTCAGTACCAAAGATTCTAATATTTGCATCTAGATTTAGTCTAAAATCCATAACACAATCATATATACTATTAAAAAGTAAACAATATCCCATAGTTTTAAGCCTTTTAACATTATCAAATATAAATGGTGTAGATCCTGAACTTTCTAATAATAATATCAGTTTTACTGTTACTATAAAAAAGTTACATGTATATACAACTAGAAAAGTAAATTCTACTAGCTTTAAAAAACTATAATCTGACGCTAATTCAAATATTTTTCGAATTAGTAATATTATAGTAAGTCCTCCCAATAATATTGATATTAAAAATAAAAAAGTCGACAAAGCATTTCTTATAAAATCTGATCTCATATATTCCCCCTAAATACTAAGTATATAATAAATTATAGGCATTATTTTATCGTTTTGCAATAATTAATTATCAATTAACCATATTTTATTTTTGTTTTATAATAATATCAGCCTTCTATTTTCCTAAAACAAAATATTTTACAACTTCGTTACATCTACATGATAAAACATATATTTTTGTAATATAAACTACAATTATGTATTTTTTAACTAACTTTATATATACTTAATAAATGCAATATTTAAAGCTATATAAAATTATAAAGTATCATATATATTCAAATAATTTAGATTAAAATACATAGTTCATTGATATAATATACAAAAATGGCTTAATTAAATTATTAGCAAAATATTGAAGTACGGTTTTGATAAAAGTTATTTTTAACTTTATAAAGGAGATCATTAATGAAAAAATTGTTATCAGCATTAGTAATAGTATCAATTTCTATTATATTGGTAGAAATAATTAAATTAAATTTTTCATTCAAAGAAGACTTGTTATACACTCAAAGTAGCGTATTCAACTACGAAGCAGAGATAGAAAAAAACAATAATCTTATAACAAGGCAAAAAGCAATAAGTATAGCTAAAAAAACCTTTGAGGAAGGATTGGGTATTGATTTAGATAATTCAGATATATCAAGATATATAAATCTTTCTAGAGATTCTTCAAATGAAAAACAGTATAAGTGGCATTTAGGCTGGAATAATTCTACAAGCTCTAGTGGTTACGTGTGTGTAGTAGATTCTGTAACAGGTCAAGTAGCTGAATTGTATGTTAAAAATGGTGCAAAGGCTGAAGTAACATCTCCAATATCTCCAATTGGTGATGATGAAGTGTTATCTATAATAGATTCACTGATAGATACTTTAGATATCGATATAAGTAAATTCAATATGAACAATAACAATTATACATATGATAAATTAAATTCCTACTATGACTATATATTTATTAATAAAAATGATTCTAACGATGCATTTTTTGTTAGTATTGATTCTACAACTAAATCTGTTGTAAAATACCAAAGAAACTCAAGTATAAGTCCTAAGTCTAATTTTTCTAATTTCTTTAAGTAAATTAGTATATAAAAAGCACTCAATTATATTTGAGTGCTTCTTTTAACTAATTGTTAAATTGTATTTAGCTTACTATCTCTCTAAGCTCTGTTAGTACCATTGTTTCCCTACTATGTATATCTTTTAATATATCAGACATCTTCTGTAGTAAATTAACATCTCCAGTCTCATATAGTTGCCACATTAAATCTGATATCCTATCCCACTCTTTAGAAATATCAACATACAATATCCCAAGCTCTCTCATCCTATAACTATCAAATATGTGGCTTGCCTCTATTAAAAAATCTCCATACATCTTTCTAAATATTCCTCCACCGGTACCTCCATCAGCATTTATCTGAAAATAGTTTGTAATTCCAGCCAACTTCAACTTATCATCATCAAACTTTTTCCATTTTAATACTTCCTTAGAAAACTTCTCAATACCGTTGAGTCCTAACAACTTAGCAGGAGCATCTAGCATATTGTCACAAGTTTCTTTAACTGCTTGGCGAATTATAAGTGAAGTAATCTCTCTTGGTTCATTTAGATTTATTGATAGATACTTGTTGTTTGCAGGGAAAGGTCTATGCTTACTACTTCTAGCCACTTCCAACTCCTTATAATCTACTACGTGATAATCATTAGATATGTCTCCCTTTGGGGTTGTGATAGGATAGTCCCAGTTATCTCTATCACTTATATAAAACTTCCTATTTTCATCATCATAACCAAATAATACTACTGCATGTCCACCAAAGTGATTATCTTCACCAAGATTTAGATAATCAAGATAAGCCATGTCCACATATATTAAAACTGGGTTATTACTATCAATTAACTTTTTTACCTTGTTAGAAGCAATCATATACTTACTACTACTTTTGCATTTTATATCAATATTAAGTCTTTCACCAAGTAACTTCTCAAACTCAAAGGGCTTAGTTCTACCAGATACCATTGGAGATTTTTCGAGATTAATATATACAAAAGATAATCCTGATCCTATTCCAAATATCATCTCTTCACTTAATGGATAATTGTAGTAGTCAAACACTTGTCTTAATGCTGTGGTTATACAATGCTTCCCCCCACTAGTTTTAAACCCCTCAATTAGCTTAGCCATAACATATTCCTCCATCAATGTCTCGCACTCTTATTTTTATAAATAGCTTTATCCTGCTACAAGCTACTCTTTAGTAATTAACCATATAATTTTATCTAAATTCTTATATAAGGTATAATATACAACATACTACTATCAACTACCTTCTATATACTATATAAGTTTAATATATTTACCACTTACATATCCTAATACCCCAAAATCATAAGTAGAAAACCAATTATCTAGACAATAGTTAACAGTGATTATTGTTCCTTTGGGTATTGTTGTAATGATACTAAAGTTAGTTCCTCTGCCACATCTTTTATCTAAGTTTGCAGTGGTCTTAGCTTTTTTATTGTAATTTCCATTAGAATAATCTAAGCTATTATGAATAGGTCTATACTCAACTCCAAAATAAGAACAAATAGTTAGGCTTTTTATGATTTTCCCAGTAATCATTAGCCTTATTACATCTTGTCATAAGTCCTATCTCGTCTTTTCCTTTTACATATTCGTTGTGACCACTATCAATTATTAGTAGTTTACTCATACATAATCTCCCATTTGAATGTACATCTAGTACATAATACCATTATCCATTATTTTATTTTTTATAAAGTATGTTTTTATATTACTCCTATATGTGGAAGATAATTTGATTATTTAGCGTTTAATCCTACTGGGTAATTTTCTTCTTTTAGTTTTATTTTTCTTCTTTAACTATTCTTCTAATTTGCATCTCACTTAGAGAATACTTTTTAGAAAGTTCTTTAATATTACCATTAAAATTTTCTCTTATTTCCCTATTTCTAACACATGCATTGATTGCAGATAATTGAGGAATGTATATAACCCCTCCTCCTGTAAAATCAATCAATTTCTTAAATGCTTCAAATCCAATCTCTTCTGCCAAATCCTTATAAGCATCTGGCACATCTTCTAATTTCAGCTTATTTATCATACAAATCCCTCCTTTTTTAATCTAGTCCTAGGAAATATCATCCTAGGACTTTTTTATATCAATTTACCCACCATAGATTCTGTAGTTTAGTTTTCTCCCTTTTATCTCTACTAAGTAATTCTTACTCATCTCAATAAGCCTGCTTCCAACAGCCTCATCAATATCAAGTAAGGACTCAAAAGTATGTTCACAACTAACAATTACAGATAGAGAATTAAAATATCTGTGATTTATTATTTCAAACATAATATTAATATCACTCTTTGTTATGTTTCCCTTAAACAAATCATCAATCAAAAGCACAGTTGCTTTTTTATACCTGTTCATCGCCCTTTGATAATATGCATCATCTAGCATATTTTGCTTAATGCTAGTAATCACATCCCTAAATGGCATGTAAATAACACTAATACCATTATCCATCAACCTATTTGCAACTGCCATGGACAAATGAGTCTTCCCAGAACCAACTTGTCCCATAAACATTATTGAGTTGTTTTTAGTTTTTCTTATTTCATTAAAGCTACTTACATATCTACTTGCCTTTCCAAAAGCATCTACAGTCTGAATATCAAAAGAATAATTAAAATTCTCAAAAGTCTTCTTCCTAAACTCTTCACTTATTCCGCTTTTTTTAAGTATGTTTTCAGCTTCTCTTACTGCTCTACACTCACATGGTATAGCTTCATTGTCATTTATAATAAAAGTTAAGTCTCTGCATTTATCACATCTATATCTACTTGTCACCAAGGAATTTTCTGATTTCACTAAGCTGCTCTTTGGTTGGCTTTTGGTAGATTGAGCTATCTTCATTCTCAAGTTCTCTGATATACCTTGATTTATCATTATTCTCTTCTCCTTTAAATTTATATGTTTCCATATATTTATTAAGATCAGCAAGGCTATATATGTTTTTCTCCATCCATTTGTTTAATATGCCTCCTATGTATGCCTTGGTGCAGTTATTTCTATCTGTAGCTATTTGAATTGATTTTTTATAAAGATCAAACTCAATAAAATTGCTTATTTCTACTAGCCAATCATATACCAATTCATTTACTGTACCTACATTCTTTTCATAAAATAAAACATACCTACTCGTCTTATTTTGTTTTTCTTTTTCTTTTTGTTTTTCTTTTTCTTTTTCTTTTTGTCCACCTATCGTCGATGTATCGTTATACGAATCGTGGTACGTATCGTATTGTTCACTAGGACATTCACTATTAGGTGTGCTTTTAAACTTCTCTTCTTCATTGAAATTACTCAATTTATTGTATGCTTCATCAAATATTATTTTTATTTCCTGCTTTATAATCCCTTTTGAAATATAATCTAAAAGTTCTTTATCTTTTACATCCCCAAGCTCTTTTCTTACACAATCTATAATCGGTTTTCCACCTTTATTTAGATTGTACTTTGCCCAGTTTTTTATAGCGACTTCTCTAGTATCTTTGTTATATCTAATAAGCTTATGATAATTTTCAAATCTATCCATAAGAGAATTTACACTTTCTATTGAATATCCCATTTCAAACGCAATTTGCTTTTTAGTAATTTTGTAAATACCTATTTGAGTAGTCGAAGTATTAGTCATCAGATACAGAAAAAATAACTTGTCTTCTGGAGTCATCTCCTCTTGCACCTTAGGATCTTTCCAAAACTCTGTTCTTACATGTCTGTACAAAGCCATACTCTATCCCCCTTAGCGTATCTTAAATACCCTACTTTTGTTTACCTTTATGTATTTTAAAGCAAGTTCTGGATTTTCGTCTTTAAAAACTTTGCTATCTATGCTACTTTTAATTACTGGTTTCCAAGTAATCTTTCTCTCCTTGCAAAATGCTGTCTCGCACTCTTTCATCTCACTTTGTAGAATATGTTCAATTATCTTTTTCCTTGTTTCAAGCTTTGATATGTTTTCTACTATTTCATCGTACTCATTAAGTTTTTCATATACATTTTCCTCTAAAATCTTTACCTCGTCCACACTGTCTTTGTAGGTTTCTCTTAAAAATCTACCACACTCATTGCTTCCAAATGGTAGGTTATTTTCCTTTTCACTCTTATTAAACATATTTTTGAACATTCCCATATCCAAAGTCCTCCTCAATAAGTTTTATGAAGTACTTCTGCCCTTTTCCTGTTATGTAAGTAGTTATTCTTATTTTAAATTCCTCTTCAGTATTTATTATAGTTTGTCGAGTTTTGAATAATCCTTGTTCTATGTACATTTGCTTTGGTTGATTTTCTAAATACTGACTCATTAAGTATCCATTGTTTCTAAGCCATGCAAACAATCTATTTCTTCCAATCTCTATTCCTAAACCATGTAGTACCTTTGCAAATGCACCTATACTTATTGCATCTTTACAATCACCAATAGTTTCTCCTAGAGTTTTTAGTGATTCACATTTTATTATTGTTTCGTTAAGTTCATGAACCTTTAGCTTTTCTTTTTTAAGATTTTCTGCCACCTTTATTAGAAAGTCTGGATTTTGTATTATATTTTCTATAATTTCTTCATTCATATAAACTCCATTTCTTCTAAGGTTTGGTAGCACTTCATTTACTACCCATCTTTCAAACTTCTTAGCAGATTCAAGCTTTGATCTCATTATTAATCTATAAAGATTTCCTTCATCTATAAACTTCTTTTTAACACGTTTAGTTGATTGACTTCCATCTTTTTTTATTCCAGCTACTACCACTACGTCACGAATCGTTACTCCATCATTACAATGGTCTAGTACTGCTTTTCTTGGATTTGAATATCCTAAAATCTCTGCCACCTTAGTTGCTTCAAAATACTCTCTGTTTTTTTCAACCACTACTGAAATTTCCCCAAATTCCTCATTCCTAAATATTTGCATAATTTTATCCCCTTTTTATTTTTTTACAATTATACTTCTAGATATATTTGGATGTTTTTTTATTTTACCTAGTTCCTCAAGTATTTCCAAATGATAGAACACTGTACTTGATGACCTAAGTCCTACCAAGCTTCCTATTTCTCTTACTGTTGGTGAAAATCCATTTTCATCTATAAAAGTATTTACTTCTTTTAGGATTTTATATCTCATTTTTTCGCCACGATTGTCCATGTTCCCCCATCACCTCCCTCATTTCTAACTTAATTTAATGATAGCATTATACAGTTAAAAGAACAAGTGTTCCAGTGAAATTTATTCGAACAAATGTTTCTATATTTTTTATATTGTTGAAAATAGTATAATACTCATATACATAGTAATAAGTTATAATTTGAAACTGAGTTTATTTATTTTTAGGAGGTAGATGAATATAATTCAAGAAATCAAGTTGTTACATTTTTTGAAAATTATATGAACAACAATTACTTTATAGGCTATATTTTAATGAGGCATGAAGATATTGTTGCCTTAAGTGTAGGTGCTAAAAAACCTTGGATAAATGGAATGGAATACTATATTGACCAATTTTGTGTTAAAGAGAGCCTTCAAGGAAATGGTGTAGGCAGTAAGTTTTTAAGCCACTTGATGAAACAATAGTCCTTGCTAAATGAGTTTAATTACTAATTTTTTAGTTTAAGTTTGCCTAGCAGTTAGTCTACAGAGATTGACTGCTCTTTCTGTACTTAGGTGAGGTTGTGAGATAAAAAAAGGGTAGGAGCTCTGCTCCTACCCTTCTGCTTCGCAATATATTAAATTTCTTCATTAAAACTACCCTACAAATTGGAATTTATCGAGTATGTATACCTTTGCTATTTCTCATAAAAAATAACAATTCTATTAAACTTTTATGATACGGTATAAAGGTTTCTTCATCAATCATAGATAATATTTCTTCCTTTGAAGCCCATTTAACTGATTTAACTTCCTCATATTGCAGATTTAGTTTTGATATATCTATATCTTGTTGGATTAAATACACATCATCAAACCCTCTATCAAAATTTATTGTAAGAGCTGGTCTTATTCCATCCAATGATAACTTGTACCCAATTTCTTCATAAACTTCACGTTCTGCTGCTAATTGACTTGTATCACCTGATATAGCACTCCCTCCAACAGTAATATCCCACATATTTGGCCATCCCTCTTTAAATGGCTGCCTTTGTTGAATTAACATTTTGCCTTCTAAATTAAAAATACATACATGAACTACCATATGATAAGTATTTTCTCTAAATTTGCTACCCCTTACCATTGTTTCACCAGTTTTAATTCTATCTTTATCATAAACATCCCAGATTTCCATATTTTCACCTCTCGGAATATATACTTATAAATTATTAATAGCTCTTTCTAAATCCTGTAACTATTCTGAATTTATTACTTTTATAAAACTCATCTGCACTTTCAGATGATAACAAATCAAACCTTGTATTTGGATATAAATTATGACATACCTCTAATAATGCTCTCCCTATACCTTTGCCACGATAGTTAATATCAACTATAATTTCAGCTATATAAGTGGTTATTTTTCCATCACTCAATGCACGAACTAGCCCAACTATATTATTGCCATCAATAGCAACAAGTGCAACAGTTGAATTTTTCCACGCTTGCAATGCATCAACTTCTCTATTTATAAAGGTCATCCACCCCTCTTGTTCATACAAATTTTTAATCAAAGGAAAATCCGCTTCAGTAAACTGTCTAATCAAAATTCCTTTCGGTAATTTTACCTGTAAATCTAAATACTCACTTGTAGAAGTTTTATTCATACTAAACAACTCCATTCTTAAATTCCTATTTTCCTTTGCCATGTAAATTGGAGCTTGTAGGAAACTTATCAAAATAATCTTCTCTAGTAATTAGCAATTCAACAATTCCATTAACTTCATTAATCATATTAAATCCAACAGCCTTATGTATTGTAATAGCAGATTGTCTTGTAATCTCAAAATAATTATGAACTGCTAAGGCATTATATTCATTAAAAGCAACCTTCATCAACTTTTTAAGAGCCTCTAACGAATATCCTTTTCCACGATACTTTGCTTCAAGTACAATCCCCATATCATACCACTTCTTATTATCATTAAAATAAAGATTAACCTCTCCAATAAAAGAATTGTCTTCTTTCTTTGCAATATAAGCATAAAAATATTCTGGTTTATTATTAACCCTATTAAAATACCAATCCATCCATTTGTTTTTTGGAAAATCTATACATCCTGTATCTTTATGATACCCCTCATAAGAAACATCATATCCCTTGTTATAACTCATCGTATCTGGTTGGCTCATTATTTTTTGACGATACGTTAACTCTTCAACTTTTGGAATATAAAAATATACTCTCTCCTCCATAATATCCCCTCTCTAAATTCTAATTTTTATACCATGATATCAGAACTATTTGTATTTCGCATTATATTAATATTCCATCTCAAATCTACTCGATAAATTGGAATTTATAACTAATCAC
>NZ_NOJY02000089.1 GCF_002250835.2 Romboutsia weinsteinii | reverse complement strand
GTATAAATATAGGCGATATGGACTCTGGAGAGATAACTTTTTTACTAGATAGTGAGTATGATATAGCTACAAGATCAGGAATTCACTGTGCACCTCTTGCTCATAAGACCTTAGGTACACTAGAACAAGGTGCGGTAAGGTTTAGTATGGGATACTTTAATACTAAAGAAGAAATTGATTCTGCAATAGAAGCACTAAAAGAAATCTCTAATAATAATTAAATCAAAAAGGTGGATAATGTCTAAATATTTTCAATGAAATTATATTTAGACATTATCCACCTTTTTTATAGACGAACTAAATTAAGTGCTGATGATATGATAAATGAATTGTTTATATGTTACATACTAATTGTCATTATTTCAGATTTCAAAGTGAAATATAAAATATTACTATATTTTTAGGTGAAAAGAGTAATTTTTAATAGAAATGATGAAAAAAATGTAAATTTAAATAGTGTGTTTAATATAAATATAAGTTATAATTATATTATGAGAAAATGCTTTCAAGGGGGGTTAGTATGGATATTCTTAGTTTAGGAGAGAAAATAAAAAAGCTCAGAAAAGAAAAAAATATGACATTGAAGGAGCTGGCTGGAGACAGAATTACTGCTGCACAAATAAGCCATATAGAAAGAGATAAGTCTCACACAAGCTACGAACTATTGGAATACCTATCTGGAAAACTAGATGTAAGTATTGATTACTTACTAGAGACAAAAGAAATGCAATCTAGAAAGATAACAGATAATTTAATACTACAAAGTGAAGTATATATAAAGTGTAATGAACTAGAAAATGCACAAAGACAAATAGCTGAAGTTATCGAGATATGCAAAAAATATGATTTAACAGATAACTATGGAAAATGTAATTTTCTATTAGCTACAATAAATTTAAAAAATGGTAATTATAGCGAGGCAGTAAGTGATTTTGAGAAGGCGCTTTACTTCTTTATTAAGGATAATGATACTGACAATATATTTAAATGTTATTTAAATATAGGGAATATATATATGAAAGATGGTTTCTATAAAGGAGCTATAAGTAGATTTGATTTTGCAGAAGATGTTTTAGATAAAAGTAAAAATGAAGGTGTTGAATCATATAAGGACTTATACAGCAAGATGGCATATTGCTACATAAAACTAGATAAGTCTGAGAAATCGTTAGAGTATATACAGAAAGTAGATAGCTTAGACAAGAAAAACAGCTCAATGGAAGAAGTTGAAATGATATCTTTAAAAGCAAATAACTTCTTAAACATGGGTAAATATGAAGAGTCTAAAGAATACTTCAAAAAAGCTTTAGATATTTTAGAAAAAGAAGATAATAAAACTGGTATGGCAAGTGTATACTTGACTATATCTGAGATATATAAAAAGCTAGGAAATAGAGATAAAGCCCTAGAGTATTCATATAAGGTATATGATATAAAGAAAGATTCAGAAGATGACTATATGATGACTGGACTATTTAAAATAATAGAAGTTTATGTAGAGAATGAAGAATATGAGATGGCAAAGAAATATTGTAAGATAGCCCTAGCTTCATCAATAAAAGGTAAGAATAAACTTAATGAATATAGAGCATTAAGATTCTACTCAGATATGTATAGAAAGCAAAATGAAAATAATCTAGCTATAGAGTATTTAAATAAGTGTATAAACATTATATCTGAAGTAGGTAATAATAAAATATTGGCAAATATATACATAGATTTAGGAGAATTATATTCGACTATATCAAAGGATAAAGAATTGGAATACTACCAAAAGGGAGTATGCATGTATAGAAACTTAGAAATAATTTAAAGAGACTCTTTTAAAGGAGTCTCTTTTATTTTTATAGAATAAATTATAGAAAATAAGGAGGTGGAGCAGATTAAAAAGATAATAGCAGTAGTAGTTTTATTATTAATTATATTTATTAACCCAAGTAAGAGTAAGATTTTTAATTTCTCACAAGGAAGTGAAGTCAATGCTAGAGAAATCAAAACTATTAGCACAAATGATAAAGTAGAGTATTCGGTATATGAAGGTAACTTAGTTTTATTTAATGATAAGAAAGTTTCTATAGTTAATGACAAAGGTGAAGTAATATTTTCACTAAAAAAAGAGTTAGAGGAGTGCAAAATAAGTAGTAACAAATATATAGATATATTGGCTGACGGTATGGCATTTAGTCTAGACAAAGAAGGTAGAACTATGTTTAAGCAAAATGTTCCACAGCAAACTATATTATATAAAAGCATAAATATGTACTTATTTATGACAATATATGAGAAAGATGGTAAAGAATATATTAAACTTCAGGATCAAGATGAAAGCTTGATAAAGGAAATCGAGTATTCAAATAGGATAACAGATGTAGAAGTATTAGAAGAGAAGATAGCAGTAGTAGGAATGAAAACCAAGGATAAAGCAAATAGTGAGGTTAACCTATACGATAAAACAGGTAACTTAGATAAATTGGTAGAATTTAAGGATATAATTATTGATTCTGTAGTAGTAGATAAATATATTTATTTACTATTTAGTGATAGAATAATTGTTTTAGATAGTAGCTTGAATGAAAAAAATAATATTAAGGTAAGTGAAATAAGCAATATAAGTCAAGTTGTAGATAACAAGTTATACGTATATTGTAAAGATGGACAAGTTGGTTATATGGAGAAAGATAAATATGAAAGTATTAAAAATAATGTAGATGTGCAGGGGATACAAGCAATAAATGAAAGTTATATAACATACGCAGAAAATACTATATACAATAACAAGAAAAAAGAAATAAAAAAATTTAAAGATAAAATAAAAGATGTTAGGCTAATTAAAGATAATACAGTGGCTGTAATTTTTGAAAATAATATAAAACTATTAAAGATAAATTAAATCAAATCTATGAATGTATTGAAATTATCTATAACAAGCAAAATAATCCTTGTGATAAAATAAAAGATAATAATTCTAAGGAGATGGAATGAAAATGATTATAGAAATAGATGCAAGAGGATTAGCTTGTCCAAAGCCTGTAATAAATACTAAAAAAGAGTTAGATAATATAGAAGAAGGTCTAGTAATAACTACAGTAGATAATGAAATAGCTAAAGAAAATATACTAAAGTTAGCTAAATCTATAAACTGTGAGACTAGAATAATCAAGGAAGAAAAAGATTTAATATCTATAGAGATAAAAAAGGGAGAAAATGTTATAATAAAAGAAATTAAAGATAGTAGCTTAGAGGATAAGTGTATATTCATATCTTCAGACAAAATGGGAAGTGGAAATGATGAATTGGGAAGTGTACTTATAAAAGGATTTATATATACACTAACAGAAAGTAAGCCTTACCCAAAATACATACTTTTAGTAAATGGTGGTGTAAAACTAAGTACTGAAAACGAAGCAACTGTAGAACACCTTAAGATACTTGAAGATGCAGGTGTTGAAATATTATCTTGTGGGACTTGCTTAGACTATTATGGTTTAAAAGAGAGCTTACAAGTAGGTACAGTTACAAATATGTATACGATATTGGATACAATGAAAAATTCATCACAAACTATATCTATATAAGAACTTAGAAGGCTACATAATTATTTATGTAGCCTTTATTTTAACAAAACTACTAAAATAAAATAGCAGAAAAGAGGTTAGTAAAATGCAAGAAATGTATATAGTATCATTTAGCTCGACACATCATGCAATAAGATCAGATAAACTATTTGGTGAAAATAGTATAAAATCTATAACACTACCAACTCCTAGAGAAATAACAGCGAGTTGTGGAATATCAATCAGATTCCAATATGAGGATATGGACAAAATATTAGAGATATTGGAAGCAAATAATGTTGAGTATAAAGGAATTTATAATATAAAGAAATTAGAAAACGGATCAAAGGAAGTAAATAAGGTAAGTTAGGAGGATTGATAATATGCCAATGAATCTTAAGGTAGGAGATATTGTAGAACTAAAAAAACAACATGCTTGTGGATGCAAAACTTTTGAAATAACAAGAGTAGGTATGGATATAAAAATAAGATGCACACAGTGTGATAGATTAATTATGTTAGATAGAGAGACATTAGAAAAAAGAACCAAGAAGATAATTAGTGAATAATCAAAAAAGGTTGGGAAAATAAGGTAAGATAAGTATCGGAATGTTCTAAGCTTTGATATAATTAAGGTAGATAAAAAATCTTTCAGGGGGGATTAATTATGGCTATCAAATATGCAAGAAGAATGGATGGATTAAAGGGGTCTGAGATACGTGAGCTTCTAAAGCTTACAGAAAATCCAGAAGTAATATCTTTTGCAGGGGGATTACCAGCACCAGAACTATTTCCAGTTGAAGAAATGGAAAAAATATCAGTGCTAGTATTAGAGGAACAAGGTAGACAAGCATTACAATATTCTACAACAGAAGGGTATAATCCTTTAAGAGCTCATATTGCAGATAGAATGAATAGTAAAAGTAAGACAAACGTTACCAAAGATGACATATTAATTACAAATGGATCTCAGCAAGGGTTAGATTTTGCAGGTAAGGTGTTCTTAGATGAGGGTGATGTAGTATTATGTGAAAGTCCTTCATATTTAGGAGCTATAAATGCATTTAAAGCATATGGCCCTAAATTTATAGAAGTTCCAACAGATAGCAATGGAATGATTATGGAAGAGTTAGAAAAAACACTACAAACTACAGAAAGAGTAAAAATGATTTATGTCATACCAGATTTTCAAAACCCTACGGGAAGAACTTGGCCAATAGAAAGACGTAAGGCTTTTATGGAAATAATAAATAAATATGAAATACCTGTAATAGAGGATAACCCATATGGGGAATTAAGATTTGAGGGTGAGAGCTTACCATCATTAAAATCGATGGATAAAAAAGGGCTAGTAGTATTCCTAGGGTCTTTTTCAAAAATTTTCTGCCCAGGGTATAGATTAGGATGGACTTGTGCATCAGAAGAAATATTGAGTAAGTTTATATTTGTAAAGCAAGGTGCGGACTTACAAGCCTCTACAATATCTCAAAGAGAAGTTAGTAAATTTATGGACTTATACGATTTAGATAAACATGTTGAAAATATAAAAGAAGTGTATAGAAAGCGTAGAGATTTAATGCTTAAAACTATTGCAGAAGAATTTCCCGAAGGATTGGAGTATACACATCCAGAAGGTGGATTATTTACATGGGTACAGCTTCCTAAGCATCTAGATTCAAAAGTAATAATGCAAAAATGCTTAGAAAATAATGTTGCATATGTTCCAGGAGGATCATTCTTCCCTAATGGTGGTAAGGAAAATTGCTTTAGACTTAACTATTCAACTATGCCAGAAGAAAAAATAGTTGAAGGTATTAAGAGATTAGGTTCAGTTTTAAAATCATTTATGGAAGAAAAGGCTGAAGCATAGAATATAAATAAGTTTATAATATTTTAGTATATAAAAAAAGGATGGTCATTAGACCATCCTTTTTTAGGGGAGATTGGGATGAAATATATTTAAGTTATGGGGGCTATATAGCTATATTATTATCTAAATAAATCAAATATATACGTATTAACATCAAAAAAAACTGTAATAATAAATATTAGACAGAAAATCAAATTGACAATTTTGTAAATGAATGATAAAATATGCAGGTATGAGATTTAAGTCTCATTTCTCTGCTCTACGAAGTAGAGCCGTTAAGTCCAAAGGGAGGTGAAAAAATAATGAAGAATTATGAATTAGTTTTCGTAGTAAAGCCTAATGCTGATGAAGAAGTAAGAGAAGCTGCACTAAACAAAGTTAAGGAAGTAGTTGCTACTGAAGGTGAAGTAGTTAAGGTTGACGTATGGGGAACTAGAAAATTAGCTTACCCAATAGCTAAGTTTACTGAAGGTTACTACGTATTAGTTAACTTCAACGCTGGTGTTGATGTTCCTAAAGAAATAGACAGAAACTTAAAGATAAACGAAAACGTAATAAGACACATGATAGTTGTTGCTTAATAACTAGTTTTATTATGAGAGTAGGATGGTGAATTTATGAACCATGTTGTATTAGTAGGTAGATTAACGAAGGATCCTGAGTTAAGATATATACCTGGAACAGGAACTGCTGTTGCCAGCTTTACTATAGCAGTCAATAGAGACTTTACTAAGAAAGATGGAACCAGAGATACTGATTTTATACCTGTAGAGGTTATGGGGAAATCTGCTGAGTTTTGTGCCAACTATATATCGAAAGGTAGATTAGTTGCAGTGCAAGGTAACTTAAGAGTAGATAACTACCAAACACAAACAGGCGAAAAAAGAACTTTTACTAAAGTAAGTACTATGTCAGTACAAGCTTTAGATAGTAATAAAAATAAATCGGACAACCCATATCCAAGTCAAGCTCCTAGCTTTGAACCGAGTTTTGAACCTCAAGGTTTAGATCCTCAAGGATTCCAAGCTATAGATGACGACGATATACCATTCTAGAAAAAGGAGGGAACTACTATGATAAACAAGAAGAGACGTAAGAAAAAGAGAGTTTGTCAATTCTGTGCTTCTAAAGATGCTAGAATAGACTACAAGAACACTCAAAGATTAACTAAATACGTAACTGAAAGAGGTAAGATATTACCAAGAAGAATCTCTGGAACTTGTGCTAAGCACCAAAGAGAATTAACAGTTGCAATAAAGAGAGCTAGAAACATAGCGCTTTTACCATACACATTAGACTAAGATTTATTAGACTAATACAAAAACGAGCCACGGGGCTCGTTTTTTTTATTATTTATATGGTTATAATTTATGATATAATATTTATATATTAAGGAGGGGGGCAACTGTGAGATTTGATAAAGGTTCAGAGATAACGAAGAATATAAAGATAGTAGAATGGATGAAGACGGAATTATTAATGAGTATAGGTGACTTATTTAATCTATTGTTTAAAGGAGTTAAACCACTAGATGAGGCACTTCAAGACACTCTAGCAAATATAGTTATGATAACGTATCTTTTAGCAAAAAGATTGGGGATAAGCTTCAAGGAAGTCGATTATAAAGTTAAAGAAAAGATAAAACTAGGAATAAGTGAAGACCACAGCGTAGAAAGATGGTATGGGGAACTATCTGAGTTAAAAAAACATATGGACAATAGGGAGTGATTCTAAATTGAACAATAAAGTTAAACTGTCTCAGACCTTAGGAATAATCATCGTAGCGATACTGTTAGCTTTAGCCACAGCAAAGGCTCCTATGTTAGGTATATTAGGATTATTTTTATCAGTACCATATGCTGTAATAAGTATATTATCTGATAATAAAAATTCGATTTTATCTATTATTGTGACGTTTTTAGTGCTTATGGTATTTGTAGACCCTATTTATGCTACTAATATATGCATATTGAGTGCTATACCTGGAGCTGTAATAGGAAGTATAGCAAGAAAGAATCTAGCAGAAGCTGAATACAATAAGTTTGAGCCTATATATGGC
>NZ_NOJY02000088.1 GCF_002250835.2 Romboutsia weinsteinii | reverse complement strand
ATTGATAGAGCTATATCATATGCTAAAAAATTCTCTGCTTTAGTATGTATAGCTGGGTTAATATTTGGAGGTCTATTAATATTATGTATCCCAGTATTATTAAATGTATTTAGTGTTTCAAATGCACTTCGACCTGATATAATAAAAATATTCGTTATAATGGGTTCTCTAATGGCTTTAAAAGCATTTAATGCCTTTATAGTGATTGGTGTTCTAAGAAGTGGGGGAGACACAAAATTTGCCTTATTCTTAGAATTAGGATGTATGTGGCTAGTTTCTCTACCACTGACTTTCTTAGCTGCGTTTAAAGGGTTACCTATTTTCGTATTAGTTGCTTTAACTTATACAGAAGAAATTGCTAAGTTTATGTTTGGTGTTCCTAGAGCACTTTCTAAAAAATGGGCCGCTAATATTGTTAAAGAACTGAATTAATATTAAAAGGTATGAAGTATAGACTAAATCTTAACTTCATACCTTTTTTATATAAATCCTATGAAATTATCTGAGTATATCCCTATCTCTGACCTATCTTAAGATTAGGTACTGCATTTAAACTCATATCATGAATTCTTCCATTTATAAAGTTATAATACCCTGCACACCCAATCATTGCAGCATTGTCAGTACAAAGAATTAATGAAGGATACTTTATTTCTATGCCTTCACTCTTTGACATTTCTGTTATCTTCTCTCTAAGTGCTGAATTTGATGCAACTCCTCCAGCTAAGGCAATAGTACTATAACCTTTTTCTTTAGCTGCCTTTAGTGCTTTTGTAGAAAGTACTTCTACAACTGCTTCTTGGAATGATGCTGCCACATCCTCAACTACTATCTCTTCATTTTTCATTTTCTTAGCATTAAGATAATTTAATACTGCAGATTTTAATCCACTAAAGCTAAAGTCATATCCCTCATCTATATAAGCTCTTGGGAATTCTATAGCATGCTTATTGCCTTCTTTAGCTAATTTATCTATTATAGGACCACCTGGATATCCTAACCCCATAGCTCTAGCTATCTTATCAAAAGCTTCTCCTGAAGCATCATCTCTTGTTTTACCTAAGATTTCATATTCACCATAGTCTTTTACTTCTACCAAGTGAGTATGACCACCCGAAACTATTAACGTTATAAATGGTGGTTTTAAATCTTTATGCTCTATATAGTTTGCACTAACATGACCTTCGATATGGTTTACACCTACAAGGGGTATATCTAAAGTATATGCTAATGCTTTAGCATGAGAAAGACCAACTAATAACGCTCCTACCATTCCAGGTCCATATGTAGCAGCAATATGATCTATATCACTAAACTGCATATTTGCTTCATCTAGAGCTTCTTGTACTACTGCATCTATATTCTCTAGATGTTTTCTAGATGCTACTTCTGGTACTACTCCACCAAACTTTTTATGTAATTCTATTTGAGTAGATATTACATTTGACAATATCTCTCTACCGTTTCTTAATACTGATGCTGCTGTCTCATCGCAGCTACTCTCTATCGCTAATGTTATTATATCTTTCATAAATTTACACCTCTTTTACTTGGTTCCACATGATGATAGCATCTTCTTTGTTATCACTATAGTATTCTTTTCTAATTCCAGCCATTTTAAATCCATACTTTTTGTAAAGATTTTGAGCTACTATATTTGATACTCTTACTTCTAGAGTCATAGATAATATGTTATTGTCTTTACATAGTTCTACTAAGGCTTGCACTAATTTGTCACCTATCTTTTGTCCTCTATAATCCTTATGAACAGCCACATTAGTTATATGACCTTCATCTAGAATTAACCATATACCAACATATCCAACTATTTTATCATCTATTTTTGCTATAAGATATCTTGCTGAATCATTTGTAAGCTCTTTCTTAAATGATTCTTTTGACCAATAATGTTCAAAACAACTCTTTTCAACCTCAAATACACCATCAATATCTTTTGAAGTCATTTGCTCTATTATTAAATTATTTTCCATCATTTAACCTCTTCATCTTTTCATCATATTGAACTTCTGCTTGAGATTTTCTGATGTACATAGGATATATTGTGTAACAATCCTTAACATCAATATTCTTACTATATTTATCTATTGCAACTGAACATAAGCTACTTGCTTTACTTACATTATGAGAAGGTTGAGGTATACATATATTTTTAGTATTATTAACCATTTCTTCATATTTATATACTGCCTCTCCTACCATTATCCACTCTTCATCAGTAGCTGATAGTTCATCAATTAAGGTTTCAATCTCAACTACATCTACATCACATAATTCAGTTAATTTTCCATTTTCAAATGAATATTTTCCTGTATAAACTTGATTTCTTTGAGCATCTAATACTGAACATATATTCTTATCACAAAGGTCCATATTTGCCGCTAGCATTTCTAATGAGTTTACACCTACTATAGGTAAATTATTCACATGAGCTATAGCCTTAGCTGTAGCCATTCCTATTCTTAATCCTGTAAAAGATCCCGGTCCTATACATATTGTTATCATATCTATTTCTTTTATTTTTAAATCACTCATCATAAGCATATTCTCTATCATTGGCATAAGCTTTTGCGAGTGAGTCTTTTTGGTATTAACTGTGTATTCACAGATTAATTTATTATCTTCTATGACAGCTATACTTGTTGCCATTGAAGACGTATCTATACCTAATACTTTCATTATTTCGTCAACTCCTCAACTAATTTTTCATATCTTTTTCCTATAGGTTTTAATATCATTTCTCTTCCCATATCCTTGTATCTTAACTCTATATCTAAGTACTCATCCGGAAGTATATCCTCTATTAAATTCGACCATTCTATTATACAAACACCATCTGAGTTTATATAATCATCATATCCGATATCATACATTTCTTCACTACACCCAATTCTATATACATCAAAATGATATAGTGGCATTTTTCCTTCGTACTCATTTACTATAGTAAATGTAGGACTAGTTATATAGTCATCAACTTCAAGAGCTTTGGCTAAGCTTTGAGTCATTGTTGTTTTTCCCGATCCTAAATCACCAACTAAACATATTACACTGCCTGGCTGTAATAATGTTCCTAGCTTATATCCAATTTCTCTTGTCTCATTCTCACCATCTAAATATATTTTGACCATGATTTCATCTCCATTATAACCGTTATTGTAATTATCAACTAGATATTATTATATTATAACCTTATTTTATTATAAAGTACTTACTCATAATAATTTACGTATCTTTTCAAAATTAAAGTTGAAAATATGCTATAAGTTTATTCTTATATCACTAAATTTTTATGCTACTATTACTTATTATAGGGAGATATTATAATTACTAATTTTAAAAGCTTAACTTATGATGACTATGAAGAGGTAATATATTTGTGTAAAGATATTTGGGATGGATCTGGCTATCTTCCAGAAGTATTTCATAAATGGGTAGATGATAGTAACGGAGCATTTATAGGTGCTTTTGATAATAATAGACTTGTATCGTTTGGTAAATATTCTGTTTTAATAGACAATCAAGGATGGCTTGAGGATTTACGAAGACTTAGTAAATACTAACTCTTTATTAGAGATTAATGGTTACAAGTGTATACTTAAATTAAAAAGAGATATCTTTAATATAGTTTTATTACAAATACTATGGTAAAGATATCTCATGATATTTATTTTTTAATTAATTTTCCCATTTTTTTATATAGAGGCAATGTTACTAATGACATTATAATTGCTTTTATTATATTGAATGGTACTATCATCCATATTACAAATGATAGTAAATCATTTATTTTAGGATTTATAGCTGACCCCATGCCTATTATTGCGTCTAATCCCATCATTTTACCATATAGTGGCATCATCACAAAGTAGTTCATAACTGCACCCATTATAGTCATACCAATTGTACCTAATAAGAATCCTACTAAAACACCTTTTATATCACTTCTTTTTTTATATGAGTAACAAAGTATAAATACATATGTTCCTCCAATTATAGTGTTGGCTAACTCACCTATACCACCTGTAAAGCTAGCTGTTATAGCTTGTAGACAATTTTTAATAGCTATTATTACAAATCCAGCAACTGGACCTAGAGCCATACCTCCAAATATTCCAGGTATATCAGATATATCAATCTTTAAGAAGTCTGGAAATACTCCTGGTATTGGCATAGATATAAACATTAGTATATATGCTATTGCCGATAGTATTGCTACCTTTACTAAGACTTGTGTTGAAATTGTTTTTTTATTTTTTACTGTACCTTGCATAAGATCTCCTCCTAATTTTTGTATTAAGAAAAAATAAAAAGCTCGAAGGATTCTTCTTCGAGCTTCTTTTATGGATATAGTTTAAATACAAAAATTAAACTATTAGTGTACTAATAAAAAATTTCCATAACTCTCTTCTCTCATCCAGACTTTACTGTCGGCTTTGGAATCTCACCAAATCATGCTACCTAGGTAGCTCGCGGGCTATAACCGCCGGTAGGGAATTTCACCCTGCCCCGAAGAACTTCTTTGCTATTTAGTTTTCCTTATTTCTAATTATATAGTACTTAACAATTTGATTATTGTCAATATTTTTTACTTGTTATACTTGAGAGTAATTAGTTCTTCTTATATACTATCTTTCCATCTATTATCGTAAATAATACATTACTTTGAATTTCTATCGGATTATTATCCCATATAACTATATCTGCATCTTTTCCTACTTCTATCGATCCTACTCTATCTTCTATTCCTAGAGTTCTTGCTGGATTTATAGTTATAGCTTCTATAGCTTTTTCTGTACTCATGCCATGCTTTACAGCTATTCCCGCACATATTGGAAGATATTGCACTGGTATAACTGGATGGTCTGTCATTAAACTTACATCTACTCCTGCATTAGATAATATACCAGCTGTATCAAATGTTAAATTTCTAAGCTCTATTTTTGATCTTTCAGAAAGAGATGGACCTACAACTACAGGATAATTTTCTTCTACTAATTCTTCTACTATCAGATGACCTTCTGTGCAATGGTCTAATGTAATTTTTATATCAAACTCCTTAGCTATTCTCATAGCCGTAAACATATCATCAGCTCTATGAGCATGAACCTTAAACGGAATATCTCCTCTTAATACTGGAATTAAACTTTCCATTTTCATATCATATTCTGGCTTATCATGGTCTTCATGTTCTTCGTATAACTCTATTTCTTCTAAGTATTCCTCTGCCTTTTTAAGATGCTCTCTTAGAAGCGCTGCTATCGCCATTCTTGTTTGAGGTGTTTTTTCATCTCTTCCGTAACAACTCTTAGGGTTCTCTCCAAAAGCAATTTTAGAAGCTACAGGATTTTTTATAATCATATTATCTATTCTTCTACCAAATGTTTTTATAGCTATACATTGTCCACCCATTACATTTGCACTTCCTGGTGTAGTACAAACAGATGTTATACCACCATTTCTAGCTTCTTCAAATGTTCTATCCATTGGATTTATTCCATCTATAGGATTTAGTTGTGGCGTTATTGGATCTGTTTCTTCATTTCCATCTGCTCCTTCAAATCCCATACCGTCTTCCCAAAGACCTAAGTGAGTATGAGCATCTATAAATCCAGGGAATACTAATTTACCAGTAGCATCTATTATTTCAGCATCCAATGGAGCTACAATATTTGATCCTATTTCTATTATTTTTTTGTTATCTATTAGTATATTTCCTACTATCGTTCCATTTGTTATTGTATTTATTGTTCCATTTTTAATAAATATCATCTAATCTCCTCCTTAAGATATCTTATATCTTCATAGATAAAGATACTCTTTGCTTATTTAAATCTACTCCTATAACTTTCACATCAATTACATCTCCTACCGTAACTATACTCATAGGATCTTTTACAAAGGTATTGCTCATTTGTGATTTGTGAACTAATCCATCATTTTTTATACCTATATCTACAAATGCACCAAAATCTACTACATTCCTAACTGTTCCTTTTAATATCATACCATCTGTTATATCTTCTATTTTTAAGACATCAGTTCTAAGTACAGGCTTTATTCCCTCTTCTCTAGGGTCTCTACCTGGCTTTTTAATCTCAGCAATTATGTCTTTTAATGTTACTTGACCTACCTCTAATTTTTCACTTAACTCTTTTATGCCTATCTCTTGTACCTTTTTATCTATATCGTCAATATTTCTATTTTTTATATTTTCTAAAGAATACCCCAACATGTCTAGCATTTTTTTACATATATCATAACTCTCAGGGTGCACTCCTGTGTTATCTAGAGGATTTTTTGCATCTAAAATTCTCATAAATCCTGCACATTGTGTAAATGCTTGAGGTCCTAATCTTTTTACTTTCTTAAGTTGGGCTCTAGATGTAAAAGTTCCATTTTCTTCTCTGTATTCTATTATATTTTTAGCTATAGTTTTACTTATACCCGCAATATGTTCAAATAAAGAATAAGATCCTGTATTTAAATCTACTCCAACAGTATTTACTGAGTCTTCTACTACTCCGCCTAGCACTTCTTCTAATCTCTTTTTATTTAGATCATGTTGATATTGCCCTACACCAATACTTTTCGGATCTATTTTAACAAGTTCTGCTAGTGGATCTTGTAATCTTCTTGCTATAGATATAGCTCCTCTTATAGATACATTGATATCTGGATGTTCTTCATTTGCAAGCTCTGATGCAGAGTAAACTGATGCTCCAGCTTCATTTACTATTACATATTGAACCTCTCTATCCATTTCTTTTATCATATCAGAAACAAATTTTTCTGATTCTCTTGAAGCTGTACCATTACCTATAGATATTATGTTTATATTATACTTTTCTATTAATTCTTTTAAAGTCTTTTTTGCGCCTTCTACATTATTTTGAGGTTCTGTTGGATATACAGTAGTGTAATCTAGTAGTCTTCCATTTTCATCTACCACAGCTATTTTACATCCAGTTCTAAATGCTGGGTCAAATCCCATTACTACATTATCCTTTACTGGTGGCTGAAGTAATAAACTCTTTATATTTTTACCAAATACACTTATAGCTCTTTCTTGAGCAATTTCAGTTAAATGATTTCTTATTTCTCTTTCTATTGATGGGAATATTAATCTTTTATAAGAATCATCTATTGATGTCATTATCTCTTCTTTGTTTTTATAGTTAATATCTTTTACATATTCATTAACTATGTGATTTAATATTTTTTCTGAGTTTAATTCTAGTTTAACCTTTAAGAAATTTTCTTTTTCACCTCTGTTAATTGCTAGAGTTCTATGAGGTGCCATGCTTTTTACTGCTTCACTGTAATCATAATACATATCGTAAACTGATTTTTCTTTAGTTGTATTTTTTGTAACTACTATTCCTTCTCTTAACGCAATATCTCTTATATATTTTCTTATTTTTGCATCATCTGAAACTATTTCAGCAATTATATCTCTAGCACCTTTTAGTGCATCTTCTATAGAGTCTACTTCTTTTTCTTCATTAGTATATTTTTTAGCTTCTAACTC
>NZ_NOJY02000087.1 GCF_002250835.2 Romboutsia weinsteinii | reverse complement strand
TTCTATATCTTTACAATCTAAGAATCCCTCTTTGTCACATTGAACTATAGTATTCTCTACTCCTAGCTTTTCTAGTGATTTTATAGGTCTTATTACGGAGTTATGTTCCATACTTGTCGTTATTATATGATCTCCACTATTAACAACACCCTTAATTGCTAGGTTTAATGAATCTGTTGCGTTACTTGTAAATATAATATTCATTGGATTATCTATATTAAATAATTTAGCTATATTTTCTCTTGTATCATATATTTCCCTAGCTGCTCTCATTGCCAATTTATGACCTGCTCTGCCTGGATTTGCGCAGTAGTTTCTCATACAATCTGAAACCGCATCGTAAACTGACTCTGGTTTTGGATATGTTGTAGCTGCATTATCTAAATAAATCATTTTTTATTTTCCTTCCTCCGTTTAGTCTTCTTCCATCATCATAGATAGTATATTGTTTAAGTCCTCATCACTATAATATTCTATTTCTATCTTCCCCTTTTTCTTTCCCTTAGATATACTTACTTTTGTTCCAAATATATTTCTTAGTCTTTCTTCTACATCTACTATGAATATATCCTTTTCTTTAGCTTTTTTAGGTATTTCTTCTTCTTTATTTTCACATATTCTTTTAGCTAAACTTTCTGTTACTCTAACTGAAAGTTCTTCATCAGCTACTTTTTTTGCTAATTCTAACTGTAATTTTGGGTCTGCAACTCTAAGTATAGCTTTACCATGACCAGCTGTTAGTGTAGTATTTTCTATCATATCTATTACTTCTTGTTGTAAGTTTAATAATCTAATAGTATTAGTTATATGTGGTCTACTCTTACCTACAGCTTCTGATATCTCTTCTTGTGTTACGTTATAATGATCAATTAAACTTTTATATGCCAAAGCCTCTTCTATAGAGTTTAAATCTTCTCTTTGTAAGTTTTCTATTAGTGCAATTTCCATTATATCTTTCATAGGTATGTCTCTTATTACAGCAGGTATTTGCTTTAACTTTGCCTTAGTAGAAGCTCTATATCTTCTTTCTCCTGCTATTACCATATAGTTACCTTCTTCATCAGGCTTAACAACTATAGGCTGAAGAACTCCATAGTTCTTTATAGATTCGCACAGTATTTCAATTTTTTCATCATCAAATACTTTTCTCGGTTGCCCTTCATTTGGATATACCTTACTTAATTCTATATTTATTATTTCTTTGCTATCTATATCGTCTTTAACATCAGGTATCAATGCACTCAGTCCTCTTCCAAGTCTATTGCTTCTTTTCGCAACTTTATTCGCCATATTATATTATATCCTCCTCTAAATCTATAAACTCTTCTGCCAATTCTAGATATGCTACTGAACCTTTACATCTGCTATCATAGTAAATTACTGGCTTACCATGACTTGGTGCTTCTGCTAATCTTACATTTCTAGGTATTAAAGTTGTATACACACTACCCTTAAAATACTTTTTAACTTCTTCTACTACTTGAATAGATAAATTAGCTCTTCCATCAAACATACTTAAAACTACACCTTGTATATCTATATTGGGATTTAACCTAGATCTTACTAGTTTTATAGTCTCCATAAGTTGACTTACACCTTCAAGAGCATAGTATTCACATTGTATTGGTATTAAAACACTGTCAACTGCAGTAAGACAGTTTATAGTTAACATTCCTAGTGAAGGAGGACAATCTATAAAGATATATTCATATTCACTACGAACGCTTTCTATTGCCTTTTTCAGGATATACTCCCTATCTTCCATATTAGTAAGCTCTATTTCTGCTCCAGCTAATTCTGTAGCAGCAGCTACTATATCTACATTTTCAAATTCTGTGCTTATTATAGCATCTTTGATATCTAAGCCGTCTAGCATTATCTCATATATTGTATAATCTACACTACTTTTATCAATACCATATCCACTTGTTGTGTTACCTTGTGGATCTAAATCTAAAACTAGAGTTTTTTTCCCCATTTGTCCTATACTAGCACTTAAATTTACATTTGTAGTAGTTTTACCTACTCCACCCTTTTGATTAAATACGGCTATAACCTTGCCCATAAGATTTCCCCCCTAAACTTTTTAAAAAAAGATTACTGCGTAGCAGTAATCTCTCTATTTTTTAGGAATTTTTACAACAACTTCCATGTAATCTCCCTTGTCTATTTCATTATACTTAGCTTCAATTCCTGTACCTAGTATGGCATCGAAAGCCTGCTTCATAGTATTTAGATATATTCTAATCCCCATAGATCCCTTTACGTGTAACTTTTTATCCTCTTCCTTTGGAGCCTCTAGGTTTTCTATTATATCTTGTATTAACTTTTCAGTTCTCTTTACATTTAGCTCATGTTTTATTACTTTATCTACAACTTCCTTCATTAGCACCTCAGTTGGTAGCTTAAGAAGTGCTCTAGCGTGTCTTTCAGTCAAGTTATTTTCTACTAGCTTTATCTTGATCTCATTAGGAAGTCTTAATATTCTAAGCTTATTAGCTATAGTAGATTGATTCTTACCTAGTTTTTCAGCTAATTGTTGCTGTGTAAAACTATGTTCTTTAATTAAATTTTCATAGCCCAATGCTTCTTCAATAAAGTTTAAATCTTCTCTTTGCAGGTTCTCTAGTAAAGCTAACACAGCAGAAGATTCGTCAGACATATTATTTATAATTGCTGGAACAGCGGAAAGATTTGCAAGCTTTGCAGCTCTTAATCTTCTTTCTCCAGCGATTAATTCATATTTATCATCTTTAACTCTTACTGTTATAGGTTGTAATATCCCATAAATCTTTATAGAATTACTTAACTCTTCTAGTGCTGCTTGCGAAAACAACTTTCTTGGTTGATATGGATTTGGAACTATATTTTCTATAGGTATCTCCATAACTCTTTTTTCTTCCATAACATCCCTCTCTCATTAGATATAAATATATTTGAATTTCAGTATCTCCCTACAAACTTAATTCTACATTAGATATATATGAGTATACTATTTCTTCATGTAATTACATAATCCTTCTATTTTTAAGCAGTTTTTTGACTAAACATTATTTATTTCTTTTAAAACTCTAATTTTTTATCTATCTTGTTACCTATTTTATAGGTTTTTTTGATAGCTTCCCAGCTTTTCTAGGGTATTTTTCTGGTGTATTTATTACCTTTTTGAAGACTAATATATTATGCTTTAGTTCAGAGTCTGGAAGTTCTACATCTATCTTCTCAATAAATTCAACGCCTAGTACTTCCATAGCCGCCTTTGACTCTTCTAATTCTAAATTTGCATTAGGTCCTTTTAGACATACAAAATACCCACCAACTTTTATAAATGGTACACATAATTCCATTAAGATAGGTAACCCTGCTACAGCTCTAGCAGTAGCTATATCATATTGTTCTCTATAATTTTCATCTTTTCCGAAATCTTCGGCTCTCCCATGTATAAATTCTACATTTTCAAGACTTATATTGTTACTAACTTCTTGTAAGAAATTGATTCTTTTATTTAAAGAATCTAAAAGAGTCAAGTTTAAATCTTTTAAGCATATTTTAAGTGGTAGCCCAGGAAATCCTGCGCCAGTACCAACATCTATAAGAGACATACCATCTTGAATATATCCGTTACTAACTCCTGAAACAGAATCTAAGAAGTGTTTGATGTACACTTCTTTCTCATCTTCTATTCCAGTAAGATTCATCTTTTGATTCCAATCCACTAATATTTCCCTGTAAATTTTAAACTGCTCTAACATTTCATCATTTACATCTATTCCTAAGTCTTCTAGTCCATTTTTTAATATATCTTTATTACTCATCTTTTCCACCTCTTGTTCTTCTCATTTGCTCTAAGTATATAAGAAGTACCGATATATCTGCTGGTGAAACCCCAGATATACGAGATGCTTGTCCTATAGATATTGGCTTTATTGCGTCAAGCTTTTGTCTAGCCTCTATTCTAAGACCATCTATAGCTGAGTAGTTTAGGTCCTCAGAAAGTCTTCTATTTTCTAACTTCTTAAACTGATCTATTTGCTTTAATTGCTTATCTATATAACCTTCATACTTAGTCATTATCACACATTGCTCTTTAACTTCGTCTGAAACGTCTTCTCCTGCACCTTTACCTATAGCATCAATTAACTCATAAGTTACCTCAGGACGCTTTATAAACTCATATAAAGATAGACCTACTTTTATTTCAGATGCTCCCATTTCTTCTAAAAGATGGTTTACTTCTTTAGGAGTTACTCTGTCAGTCTTTAATCTTTCTAATTCTTTTTCAACTTCTGATTTTTTAGTTAAGAATCTTTGGTATCTATCTTCTTGAACTAATCCTATATCATATCCTCTTTGAGTAAGTCTCATATCTGCATTATCTTGTCTAAGATATAGTCTATATTCTGATCTAGATGTCATCATTCTATAAGGTTCGTTAGTTCCTTTAGTAACTAAATCATCTATTAAAACTCCTATATAAGCTTCTGATCTATCTAAAACAAAAGGTTCTTTACCTTCAATCTTAAGAGCTGCATTTATACCAGCTATAAGACCTTGAGCTGCGGCTTCCTCATATCCTGAAGTACCATTAAATTGACCTGCACTAAATAAGTTTTCTACACCCTTTATTTCAAGCGTTATCTTTAATTGAGTTGGATCTATACAATCATATTCTATTGCATAAGCAGGTCTCATTATCTTTGCATTTTCAAGACCAGCTACACTCTTATACATTTGCATCTGTACTTCATAAGGTAAACTTGTAGATATACCTTGGATATACATCTCTTTAGTATCTAAACCTTCTGGCTCTATAAATATTTGATGAGATTCTTTATCGTTGAATCTTACAACCTTATCTTCTATTGATGGACAATATCTAGCTCCTGTACTTTCTACTTTTCCGCTATACATAGCTGATCTACTTAAGTTGTCCATTATTATATCATGAGTACCTATATTAGTTCTTGTTAAATAACATGGCTCTTGATTTATACTTATTTTTTCAGTTAAGAATGAGAATGGAGTTATTCTTTCATCTCCTTCTTGAATATCCATTACAGAAAAATCTATACTATCTCTATGGATTCTAGCTGGTGTACCAGTTTTGAATCTTCTCATGTTAAGTCCTAACTTAACTAATGGCTCTGTTAGATGTTTTGCATATCCTAGAGCATTAGGACCTTCATAGAATGATACTTCTCCCATATATATCTTAGAGTTTAGGTATACCCCTGTAGCAAGTATAACCGCCTTTGCGTGATACACACATCCAAGCTTTGTTACTACTCCTGTTACTACATTTCCTTCGTGTAATATATCAACTACCTCGTCCATAACTACATCTATATTTGGTTCGTCTTCTATAGTTTTTTTCATTTCTGTATGATACTTAAACTTATCTGCTTGTGCTCTTAACGAGTGAACTGCTGGTCCTTTTGCTGTGTTTAGCATTCTACTTTGGATAATTGTCTTATCGGCATTTATCCCCATTTGTCCACCTAAAGCATCAATTTCTTTTACCAATTGACCCTTACCTGTTCCACCTACTGATGGGTTACACGGCATCATACCAATAGAGTCTAATGATAATGTTACAACTAATGTCTTCTGTCCCATTCTTGCAGTAGCTAAGGCTGCTTCACATCCAGCATGTCCTGCCCCTACAACTATCACATCATATTTACCTGCATCGAACTTTATCATTTATGTCTCCTTTCCATTAAATATTAATGTTTCACGAAAAACATCATTAATATTTATTTACCTATACAGAAGTTACTAAATATTGTATCTAGTAGGTCTTCTTTTATTGTGTCTCCGTTTATATACCCAAGATAATCCCATATATTTTTGAAATCGACCTCTATAAAATCATATGGCATATTTTGCTCTATAGCACCTATAGCGTCATTTATAGATTCATATGCTTTAAGTAATGCATCTTTATGTCTAGAGTTTGTAATCACTACGCTTGAAGAGTTTTTAACACTTCCTTTGTAGACCATTCCCTCTATCTTATCTTGTAATTCTTCTATTCCTTCGTTATTTAATGCTGATATTCTTATTATACTATTACTGTCAACATATTGATTTAGCTTATCTTCTTCAATTTGTTGAGGTAAGTCTGTTTTATTTAATAAAATTATTGTTTTTTTACTTTCTATATTCTTAAGTATCTCCATATCTTCATCATCTAATTTTCTAGATGAGTCTAGAACCATTATAACTAAATCAGCGCTGCTGAAAGATTCTCTAGATTTTTCAACACCTATTCTCTCTACTATATCTTCTGTTTCTCTTATCCCAGCTGTATCAACTATTTTAAGAGGTATCCCCTTAATATTTACAAACTCTTCTATTACATCCCTAGTTGTACCTGGTATATCTGTAACTATCGCTCTATTTTCACCCAGTATTGAGTTCAATAAAGATGATTTCCCAACATTTGGTTTCCCTACTATAACAGTCTTTAGACCATCTCTAAGTATTTTTCCACTTTCAGCAGTATCATATAGTTTTTTGATCTGAGTTCTAAGTTCTTCAGCTCTTTCGCTAAGAGTTTGATAAGTTATTTCTTCTACATCTTCCTCCGAAAAATCTATTGCAACTTCTAAGTGAGCTAATACTTCCGTAACATTCATTCTTAACTCTTTTATCTTCTTAGATAAAGACCCTTCTAGATGACTTTGAGCTACTTCATGAGCCATATCAGTTTTTGCTTTTATTACATCTATTATTGCTTCAGCTTGAGATAAGTCTATTCTTCCGTTTAAAAATGCTCTCTTTGTAAATTCTCCAGCATCCGCCAATCTTACATCTTTCGATAATATTAATTCTAATATTTTCTTCACTGAAATAAATCCACCGTGGCAATTTATTTCTATTACATCTTCAGCCGTATATGAATTTGGTCCTTTCATATATGCTAATAATACTTCATCTATTACATGGTCGTTATCTACTATATTTCCGTATATAAGAGTTCTTGTATTGTACTCTTGTATTTTTTTTCCCGTCATCGATCTAAATATTTCATTAGCAACTTGAAGTGATTTTTCTCCACTAATTCTTACTATTCCTATGCCGCCCTCACCGGGAGCCGTTGCTATTGCTGCTATAGTATCATCTATAAACAATTTTTTCACCTCTTATGATTATTATTTTTATCTATGTTATTAATTTAATTGTTGCCTTAATCTTAACATTATATAAAAGAAATCGCAAAAATAAAACCCCCTATTGTCTAGGAGGTTAAATTTTATCTTTTATACTCTATTACTAATCTTCTATAAGGATCTGTTCCTTCACTATATGTACTTACATACTTGTCATTTTGAAGAGCAGAGTGAACTATTCTTCTTTCATACGGGTTCATATAATCTAATTTCTTAGTTTTTCTAGTTTTGGCTACTTCTCTAGCAACTTTTCTTGCATATCTTATTAAAGATTCTTCTCTTTTAGATCTGTAGTTTTCTATATCTACAAGTACTCTCATATGAGAGTCTTTATTTACCTTATTAAGAGCAAGACCTGTTAAGAATTGGATAGAATCTAATGTTTCTCCTCTTCTTCCTATTAAACATGCAACATCATTTCCTTCTATATCTAC
>NZ_NOJY02000086.1 GCF_002250835.2 Romboutsia weinsteinii | reverse complement strand
ATATACAATAATTGATGGAATATTTGTAGGTCAGGGTGTAGGAGATAACGCACTTGCAGCAGTTAATATAGTACTACCATTTACTGTAATGCTAGTTGGTATAGCTAATATGATGGCAGTAGGTGGAGGAGCACTAGTATCTAAAAATGCAGGTGCTAAAAACATAGAGAAAGCTGTAAACATATTTAGACAAGTATGTAAGTTTTTATTAATAGTATCTATAGTAGTAAGTATTTTATGTGTAGTATTTACTGACGCTATAGTAAAGATGTTAGGAGCCACAAACATATTACAAAATTTAGCAGTAGATTATTTAAGATATTATGCTTTATTTTGTATACCAAACTTAGTAGGTATAGTATTAAATAGTTTTGTAAGAAATGATAATAAACCAAAACTTGCAATGGTATCAACAATAGCTGGTGCTATAACTAATATAGTACTAGACTATATCTTTATATTTGAGTTTGGATTAGGAATAAAAGGAGCAGCTATAGCAACTGGTCTTGGACAAATAGTAACAGTGGCTATACTTTTACCTCACTTTATAAATAAAAGAGGTAATTTAACTTTTGGAAAAGTTAAACTAGAAATGGAAGTTATAAGTGGATTATTAAAAATAGGTTTCCCATCATTTTTATGCCAAATAAGTTTCTCTATTATAGTATTAATACATAATATGATTATAGTGAAGCTTATGGGAGAAACAGGGATAGCAGCATACAGTATACTTAATTATTTGGGAACTAATATATATATGGTACTATTTGGTTTAACTTTAGGTGCACAGCCACTTATAAGTTATAACTTTGGTAGAAGAGATAGGGAAAAAGTATTAAAGTTTTATAAGATAAACTGCATAGCAGGATTAATTACAACTACATTCTTTGTAGCTATATGTTATATATTTGGTAGACAAATAATATCTATATTTACAAATGATTTAACAGTATTAAATACAGCATACTTTGCAGTTAAGCTATCAAGCTTAAGTTACTACTTAGTAGGGCTAAATATAGGAACTATAGTTTATTATCAAGCTATAGAAAAGCCTAATACAGCAACACTAATGTGCTTATTTAGATCGATTATATTCTTACCGATAGCTTTAATTATATTATCTAAGGTTTTCGGAGCAAATGGTATATGGGCAGGGACTCTAGTTTCTGAGACATTAACATTCGTAGCAATAAATGTAATAAGTAATATAAAGACTACTACAAGTAAGTCTATAGAACAATCTTGTGTAGCTGCATAATATAATCTATAGTTGCAAGATTAATTAAAATGGAAAATTTATTTAAAATAAATAATAATAAACCGCATCACAAGTAAAGTATAAAACTAGCCTTGACTATTGAATTGTAGTAGTTAAGGCTAGTTTTTTATGTGTAAATGACGTATCATAAATAGTGGATACAAGTAAAAGAGTCATATTATTTGCAATAAATTGTATAGAATTAGATATTTCTATATATAAACATATTAATAATTGAAGTAATAATATATCTAATTTTAATATATGATAGTAGTATTTTACTCTTAAATTTATAAATCGATTTAAGTTAACAAAACGTACCTAGTAAAGGAGGGATAGCATGAAGCCTATAAAAAAATCTAATCGAACTAGAATATTAGAGTATATTTTTAGAAATGCTCCTGTATCAAGAGCTACTATAGCTGAGCAAACAGATATTACACCTGCTACAGTAACAACCACAATAGCTGAACTGATAAGTGAACAAATTATTGTAGACTTAGGTGAAGTTGAACAAAATGACAATACACCAGGTAGAAAACGTGTTTTAATTGATTTAAATCATGATTATGGCTATGCAATTGGAATAGAATTTAATGAAAAGCATGTATCTTTTTGTATAACTAATTTAAAAGGGAAGATTATAGAAGAATCAATATTTTTAACAACATACCATGAAATTTCCAATATAACAGAATTTATAATTGAAAATGTAGAAATACTTGTGCAAAAAAAACAAGATATCAAGGATAAGATTTTGGGTATAGGTATTGGTGTACCAGGTAAGATAAATAATAATAATAAAGAATTATTCTCAGATTCGAATGTATGGAAATGTTTCTTTCCTGAACAAATCAAAGAGAGATTTAAATTACCTGTTGTAATGGATAATAATGTAAAATGTATGGCCATGGGGATATATTTATTTGAACCTCAAAAAAGTCCAGAAAATTTTTCTTTTTTCCATTTAGGAATTGGAATGTACTGCGCAAATGTGATTAATGGAGAATTATTTAAAGGCGAAAATTATATATCTGGAGAAATAGGTCATACAATTGTTAAAGTGGATGGGAAAAGTTGCGAATGTGGAAAAAATGGCTGTCTTAATACTTATGCGAGTGAAAGATGGTTAATAAAGATGGCTAGGATATTGATCAAAAATAATGCTTCTGTTATTTTAGATAGCTTAGTCAAAAATGATGAAGAGATAAATATTGAGCATATTATAACTGCATATAATTTAGGTGATGAAGTTATAAGACAATATATATTAGAAGCACTGAAATATCTAAGTATGACGATTTCAAATTTATCTATTATAATAAATCCTACTAAAATTTTCTTACATGGTCGATTATTTGAAGAGGATACGATATTTAAGCAATTCCAAGTATATATTGAAAAGGATTTAAACTTTATAGGAGATAACTATTTTTCTAATATAGAACCAGTACGATATAGAACTATTAATGGTGCTGTAGGGGCAAGTGCTAGGGTTATTGATGCTTATTTTATTAATGAATAATCAAGATTTCATTAGATTTATCTTATTTACATACTAAAAAGAGTATATATAAATTTGTTTTTACACAAATCTATTTATACTCTTTTTAGTATCTTCAAGAAGAATATATAATTGTTAAAATTCTAATAAAATTCTTTGATACGATTAAACCATACACTAGCTGGATCATTACTTTCTTTCAAATGGCGAGATAATTTTTCTATGTATTCTCTTTTAATATCTGAGTATTTTTCATCATAACATAAATTATTTAATTGATATGGGTCATTGATGAAATCATAAAGCTCACCCTTTTCATTTTCATTAAATGTAAATTGATATTTATTATCTCTTACCATTCTTTGGCGTGACACATAAAAATGATTATGGAACTCACCAAAGACCTCTGTTCTATTATTACTTCTCTCATTTCCTAACATTAAAGGAAGAAGGCTTTCACCATCAACAGGTTTAGAAGGTTTCATACCTGCTACATCTAGAAGTGTTGGCATAATTTCTTGTAAATAAACAAAACTATTATTATCCTTATTCCCAAGTCCTTTAACTATCATTGGTATTCTATATATTTCATCAAAAGTAAATGCACCCTTCTCAATCAACTTGTGAGCTCCAAGGCAATCTCCATGATCTGCGCTATAAATAATAATAGTATCCTCATAAATTCCTAATTTTTTTAATTTATCTACAATTAATCCAACCATGTCATCAATCATTGTACAATGGCCATAGTATTTAGAAGAAATGTCTGCAAATCCATCCCATCCATAATCTCCAAGTCCCCACATTTTTTCAGTAAGATAATAACCATAAGGTTTATCATTAAAATCTTCTTTATAACTTGGATGTTCTTTAATATCCTTTGGATCATACATAGAATAATAAGGCTCAGGCACGATGCTTGGAGAATGAGGTCCCCAGAAGTTTGCCCAGATCAAGAAGGGCTTATCTTCTTCAATTGCTTCATCTATTAAACGATTAGCTTCATGTGCGACAAAATATTCGATAGTACTTTCAACAGGTCCTTCATGCTTAGCATACATTTCTTGGATTTGAAGCGCAGGATTATTACCTAAGAAACCATTAGAAACATCAGGTATATTAAATCCACTATCTTTTAAGTACTCTTCGTAGTAATTAGGTGAATTATCTGGTGGCTGATTAAATACTAAACTAGGAAATACTTGACTTCCTGGGAATCCATATCCCATAAAAGGTTTTCCATTAAACCCACAATCTTCAGGTGTTTTTGTAGCTGAAACATGCCATTTACCAGCAAGACCACAATAATAACCTTGATCTTTCATACATTCTCCAAGAAGAGGAGTACCTTCTTTAATATCTGTAAAATTATCTATTACACCATGATTATGAGGGTATAGCCCTGTCATAACACTTGCGCGAGATGGAGCACAGATTGGAGAAGATGTAAATGCATTGGTAAACTTCATACCTTCATCAGCAAGAGCATCAATATGTGGTGTTTTGCATATATCATTTAACCCATAAGCGCTAATAGTATCGTATCGTTGTTGGTCGGATAGTATTAAAATTATATTTTTTTTCTTAGTCATAAAACTCAATCCTTTCTAAATGTATAATTAATTATTTATTATAAAAAATAAAACTTTTATTATAATAAATATTAAATATGTAATAAAGATTAATAAACACTGAAATATTATATGATTTAATGTTAATTTCAATGTAAGTATAGCATTATTAATTATTAAAAACAATAATTAATTTAATGTACTATTAATATGAAAATGTTAGTATAATTAAGAAAATATCAAAAAAGTTAAAATATATTGAAAATATATTAATTATAATTTATAATCAACTTGTAAAGTATAGAAGTGAAAAGGAGAGTGTTATAATCTTATAATGTAAGTAACAAAAAATTATATTTATTAAGAAAAGTAAAACTATACGGGGGTTAAAAAATGAATAATTCAATTGAAGCTTCAGAAAAACAGGTCTACTTATATAGTATAGGTAATATTGCAAATACTGCTATATTTGCCTTTGTAGGTGCATATATTATGTTCTACTACACAAACATATTAGGTATTCCAGCTACAGTTGCAGGAACAATCTTTATGGTTGCTAGGATGGTGGATGCATTCACAGATCCTATTATGGGTATGATTATTGACAGAACCAATTCAAAAAGATTTGGTAAATATAGACCTTACATAATATTTGGTTCACCAATATTAGGAATTATATTTGTAGTAATGTTTATGGCTCCAGATTTAAGTATGGGAGGAAAAATAGTTTATGCTTATACAAGTTATATTTTATACAGTTTAGCATGGACATGTGTACAGATTCCTCAACTTGCACTTCCTATTATTTTAAGTAATAGTGCAACTCGTCGTACAAAAGTTCAAGCAATCTTCCAAGCAGTTGGAAATATAGGAAACCTAGCAGCGACTTCATTAGCTATTTATATGTTAAGCTGGTTTGGTGGAGATGGTAATAAAGAATCATGGTTTACTGTAGCAGTAATATTTGCTGTATTCTCTACAATTATGTTTATTATATCTGCTATGTCTGTTAGAAAGCTTGATGTTTATAATCCGATAGAAGCGAGCAAAGTTAAGTCAGGCGAGAAGATAACTTTCAAACAAAGTATGAAAGTTATTACTTCTAACACAGCTTTACTTATGGTACTTATAAGTTTTGGAACAGATAGTTTAGCTCTTCAAGTTGGAAATGGATTAAATATGTATTTCTTCAAATATAATATGGGTGAAAAAACACATCTTATGGGGTTAACAGGATGGGCAACTACTATATTCTCTTTCGTATTGATTGGAATTGTAGGATGGTATGTAGGTAAGCTTGGTAAGAAAAATGGAATAATAGTAGCTGAATTACTTGCGATTGTAGCAGCACTTGGATTATTATTAGTTCCTACAAGTAATACTTTCTTCGTAATGTTCTTCATATTATCATCAGTTTGCATTGGTGCTATTACCAATATGTTAGCTAGATCTGCTGTATTAGATTCAGCAAACTTCGCAGAGTGGAAGACTGGTGTTAATGGATCTGCATTAGTATCTTCAACATTTACTTTTGTAAATAAGCTTTCACAAGCATTTGGGGCATTTATTATGGGTTATGTTCTTGATTTTGTAGGATATGCACCAAATCTTGCTCAACAGTCTGAAGCTACATTAAAAGCTATCTTGTATATGAAGACTTTAATTCCTATTGTAGCATTCATATGTTCAGTTGTAGCAATGAAGTTCTACCCAATTGATAAGAAAACAGAGAAAGAAATGGAAGCGTTTATAAATGAGAAGCGTGCAAAAGAGATTAAATCATATAACTCTAGAGAAGATAACATTTATAATGAGCCACAAATAGAAGCTTAATATATTATGTCAATGAGGAAAACGATTTTTAAATGTGTGATTTATATTTTATCAAGATAAGAATAAAAGCGAAATAAAGATGTATTCACATAATTAATTATAAAGAATTAACAGCTGATTTCTATTTTATATAATATGTCAGCTGTTAATTGTTTTTAGGAAAGTTTTATAGATAGAGGAAGAAAATAAAATGTTAAAAATGATATGATAATAGACGTTAAATGGTAGGAGGGGAGTGTATGGAGTTTATATACTTTATCATAAGTGCGATTGCATCATTGATAGGAGCAATAAGTGGAATTGGTGGAGGCATAATTATTAAGCCTCTTATGGATAGCTTAGGAACAATGAGTGTATCAACTTTAAGTTTTTTATCGGGATGTACTGTTTTGACAATGTCTACTGTATCACTTATAAGAAATAGAAAAGAAGAAACTAAAATAAATATGGATATAACTTTATATCTAGCAATCGGTGCTTGTATTGGTGGGATTTTAGGAAAAGAATTGTTTGATAAATCAAGAATGATATTTGGAAATGATAGTTTAGTAGGAATGATTCAATCAATTTTATTATTATTAATCAATGTAGCAATTATTTTTTATATGAAAAACAAAGATAAAATTGAAACACATAATGTAGAAGATAAGAAGAGTTGTGTATTAATTGGATTATCACTTGGAGTGCTATCATCTTTTTTAGGAATAGGTGGAGGACCTTTAAATATAGCTGCAATATACTATTTTTTCTCAATGAAGCCAAAGGAAACCGCTATAAATTCACTATTTGTAATATTTTTTTCTCAGATATCAAGCTTAGTAAGAACAGTTTTATCCAATGATATTCCTGAGTTTGGGATTATGACATTGGTTGTAATGTGTTTAGGAGGAGTATTAGGAGCTATATATGGAGGATATAGATCAAAGAAAATGAGCGATGATATAACTCAACAGTTTTTTGCAAAAGTTCTAATCTTATTGGTTTTTATAAATATATTTAATATAATTAAATTTACAGGAGCATCACTATAGGGGGGGACTAAAATGTATCCATTAAGTTTATTAATTAAGCCAGCATCGGGATATTGTAATTTTAAATGTAAGTATTGTTTTTATGAGGATGTAGCTGATAATCGAGAAATGCAGTCCTATGGATTTATGAGCAATAAAACGTTAGAGCAAATTGTAAAAAAAGCTCTTAGATTTGCAAAGAATGAATGTACATTTACTTTTCAAGGCGGTGAACCCACTTTGGTAGGTCTTGATTTTTACAAAGATTTAATAAAATTCCAAAAAAAATATAATAAAACAGGGTTAAAAATTAACAACTCAATTCAAACTAATGGATATGTAATAGATAAAGAATGGGCAAAATTTTTACGTAATAATAATTTTCTTGTAGGTATATCATTAGATGGAACTAAAGAAATAAATGATATAAATAGGATAGGTGCAGATAGAGAAGGTACTTATGATAAGATACTAGAAACAATAGAGATCTTTGATAAGTATAAAGT
>NZ_NOJY02000085.1 GCF_002250835.2 Romboutsia weinsteinii | reverse complement strand
TAATAATATAGATGCTAAGGTTTTTGTTGGTGGAGCTGTACTTACAGAGGAATACGCAAAAAACATAGGGGCTGATTATTATTCAAAAGATGCAAAATCGGCAGTAGAGATAGCTAAAATGAATTTTTAATATAGATATTTTATAAAATTTAAGTGAAAATAGGGGGCTTTGCTCCTATTTTTTTGTAAATTTATGTATAATGCTTATTTAAGCGCAAAAAATGTAGAAAAAAGTCATAAAAATATGATAAAATAGGAAGGTGATTTTTAGGGAGGGTAGCTAACAATGATAGAAAATAAACAGTCTTATGCATTAGTTTTTGGAGTATCAGTTTTTGACATTTGTGGATTCACAGATAGACATTATAGATGTAACGATTCTAATCCTGGAAAAGTAAAAACTTCTTTTGGAGGAGTTTGTAGAAATATAGCTGAAAGTATGGCAAGAGTAGGAGTTAATACAAAGTTTATATCAATCTTAGGAGATGATGAAACAGGCACTAGAATGTTAGAGCATTCAAATGTTATGAACTATGATATGAGTAACTCTCTAATAATAAAGGGTGGTAATACGCCTACGTACATGGCAGTTCTAAATGAGCAAGGTGAGATGGTATCTGCAGTAGTAGATATGAAAATAATAGATGAGTTTACAACTGAGTTTATTGATTCTAAATCAGAAATAATAAAGGGCTCAGAATATATGATATTAGATGCTGATAGACCAGATTTAGTAGAATATATAATAAAAACATTTAATGGACATACTAAATTTATATTAGATCCAGTTTCTGCTTCAAAAGCGGAACACGTGAAACATTTAATAAATAACTTCCATACAATAAAGCCTAATAGATATGAAGCTGAAATAATGTGTGGATTTGAGATAAAAAATGAAGATGATTTAAGAAGAGCGGGTAAACATTTTATAGATTTAGGTATAGAAAATGTATTTATAACATTAGATGAAGATGGTATTTACTATAATAATGGTAAATTAGAAGGAAAAATAAAAGCTAATAATGTAAAAGTTGTAAATGTAACTGGAGCAGGAGACTCTTTTGTAGCAGGTATAGCTCATGGTTACACAAATCAAGTTAATTTAGTAGATACAGTTAAATTTGCAATAGCAATGTCAACAATAACTATCTCAACTGAAGAGACAATACATCCAGAGATGTGTTATAATTTAGTGGAGGAATATGTAGAAAACATAGACTGGACAGAGATAGAATACAAATAAGATAGAAGTTAGTCTAATATTTAGATTAATTAATATAAAATATTTATCGTCAACAACAAAAAGAGAGACCATAAGTTATAACTTATGGTCTCTTTTTTTGTATGTTATCTCTAGATCTTATACAAGCTTTGTACACAGACATTACATCAAAAGATATGATGTATTTTTGTAAAATAAAGTATTGAAGAATACTAAATCAATTAATTACAATAAAAATCTAAAAAAATATATTAATAAATTATTTTAAAGCTTAATTATATTGACATATAAGGGATAATTTGTTATTTTAAATAAGATGAAGTTTAGTTATATTTAACTTAATATTTAGGAAAACAAAACATAGATAAAAGAAGTACTAAATGTTTAGAATAACTAAACTTTTAAATAAAAAATATAAAAATAAATTCGGAGGCAAAATTAATGAGAAAGGTTTTAGTAGGAGCTTTATTATCAGCACTTATACTAGTTTTAACTGGATGTAGTGCTCCTAAAGAAGATGTTGAAAAGGTATTTGCATATGGAAGTTTAAGGAGTGACATGTTCAACTATGATGTTTACTTAGACGGAAAAGTTGAAGAGATTAAAAAGGCTACAATCAAAGGCGATTTATTCCACTTAGACAATAAAGGGTATCCAGCTATAGTTCCAGGAGATGGAGAAGTAGTAGGGGAATTAATGACATTTAAAGATTTCGAATCTACATTAAAAGATTTAGATGAACTAGAAGCTTATGTAGAAGGTGAAGAAACTGAAAATGAATACAATAGAAAAGTTATAGATGTGACACTTGAAGATGGTAGTATAGAAAAAGCTTATTACTATGAGTACAATCCATCAGCAGATTACAATAAAGATGATAAATTAATAGCAGTTGATAATGGTGATTGGAAATCATATATGGAAAATATAGAAGTTGAGAGAGTATTCGTATATGGAAGTTTAAGAAGTGATATGTTCAACTATAAAACTTACTTAGATGGTAAGGTTGAAGAGAGTATAAAAGGAACAATAGGTGGAGATTTATTCCACATAGAAAATAAAGGATACCCAGCAGTGGTTTCAGGAGATGGAGAAGTTGTTGGAGAATTAATGACATTTAAAGATTTTGAATCTGTATTAAAAGAACTTGATGAATTAGAAGCTTATGAAGAAGGTAAAGAAAGTGAGAATGAATACAATAGAAAGATTGTAAATGTAAAGATTGCAGAAGGTACGGTTATAAAAGCATATTATTATGAGTATAACCCATTAGCAGATTACAACAAAGATGATAAGCTAGCACCAATTAAAAATGGTGATTGGAAACAATATATGGAAGAGAATAAGTAATATTAAATATAAATTTAGGGGTTGTTGCAAGATGATTAATTTTAATCATCTTGCAACAACCCTTGTTTTTTATATGTTAAAATGCCCAGTTTCCATTTTTGAAAACTTGAACTTCTTTGTTATCATAAGTTACTCCAGTAATATCCATATCTTTAGAACCTATCATAAAGTCAACATGAGTTAAGCTATCATTTACTCCATAATTATCTAATTCATCATCTTTTATACTATCTCCATTTTTTATACAAGTTCTGTAAGCAGATCCTATAGCAAAATGGCAAGATGCATTTTCGTCAAATAAAGTATTGAAGAATACAATATTGGTGTCTGATATTGGCGATTTAAAAGGAACTAAAGCAACCTCTCCTAAATAGTGAGACCCTTCATCAGTATCTATTAATTTTCCTAAAGTCTCGCTACCTTTTTCAGCAGAGAAGTCTACTATTTTACCATCTTTGAAAGTTAAAGCAAAATTATCTATTACATTACCTCCATAAACAAGAGGCTTAGTGCTATGTACAACACCATTTACTTTAAATTTATGAGGCATAGAGAATACTTCTTCTGTTGGTATATTAGCATTAAACTCTATACCATTAGGATCTTGAGATGAGCCACTCAACCATATATGACCTTCAGGTAAATCCATAGTTAAATCAGTTTTCCCTGATTTGAACCTTAAAGTCTTAAAGTTATTTTCGTTTAAGAAATCCATTCTTAATTTTAAATCAGCATTATGTTTTTTCCAAGCATCTACAGGGTCTTGGCTATCGACTCTAGTGCATTTAAATATAGCGTCCCATAATTTATCGACAGCCTCAGTATTAGAAACATCAGGGAATACCTTAGTAGCCCAAGATTCTGTTGGTATAGAAACTATACTCCACTTGCACTTATCAGATAACGTATAAGATCTCCATTCTTTAAGTGCCATACCAGAAGCTTTTTGGAAGTTTGCAACTCTTTGAGGGTCTACATCTTTTAATAAATCTGGATTTTGAGCATAAACAGTTAAAAATGCTCCACCTTCTTTTGCTATATCAACATATTGATCAGAAATCCATCGAGGGAACTCATTAAAAGTTTCTTCAGGTGCATTTAAGTATTTAACTAAAGTACATTCTTCATCAGACCATTCTACATGAACATTTTTAGCACCTAAATCATAGGCATGTTTTAAAACATTTCTTACAAAAGGAGCACATTCTATAGGTGATCTTACAAGTAAAGTTTGACCAGGTTGTATGTTAACTCCAACCTTAACAGCTAGCTCAGCGTATTTTTCTAAATTCCTATTAAAATCCATAAATTTATCCTCCTAATTTATTAATTATTGATATTGTTCGCTCGTGTAACATCCATATTACTTCTGTCATTGGTGATATGAGCGAATTAAACTTTATATCTATAAATAATCATATTCTATATATAATTATAGCACTAAATATAGTGTGCAACAGAATTATCATAATAATACAAAAACAAGTAAGTAATTATAAAAAAATATAATAATAAACTATTTAAAATTTGGTTAAATATGAATTATTTTTTATATTAAAAACTATAGAAAAATACTCAAAAAAACTTATAATATATAGTAGAATATATAAATTTTATGGAGAAATTGCGCGAATATAGTAAAAATAATAAGGGATATATTATACAGAGGCGGGTTTGAAATAAGAAATTTTGGTTAGGAGGAAGTAGATGGAGTTATACGATGCTATTTTTTATAGAAAATCTACAAGAAGCTACTCTAATAGAAAGATAAAAGAAGCCTTAATAGATAATGTTAGGGGACTTTGTAATAATGTGAATTATTTAAATAATAACCTTAATATAAAGGTACACCCTATAGAGAGAGGTCACTTAATTCATTTTTTAATGGGAAAAGAATGTAAGGTAAAAGCACCTCACTATATAGTCATAACATCTAACAAGGGTGAGGACTATCTGCAAAATGTCGGATATATTGGAGAAGAAATAATTTTGAAGCTTACATCTTTAGGTATAGCAACTTGTTGGCTAGAGTGTGATCTAAAAAGAGATGATATTTTAGAATTTATAGACTTAGATGAAATTGATGAAGAAGATGAGGACAGAGAGAGTAAGTTGGAACATCCATGTGCAATAATAGCCTTTGGATATCCTGAAAAGACTAAAGAATTATTTAGATCAAAAAAATCCAGTGTAGATAGAGAAAAAGTCAAAGATTTTTCTAAGAGAGTAGATAGAAAATGGTCAAGTATTTTGGAAGTAGTGAGATATGCTCCTTCTATAAGAAATGAACAACCTTGGATGTTCTATAATGATAAAAGAGGATTTCATTTGTATGAAAAGAAACCTAAAAAACATATTGAAGATAGCAGCAAGATTAGTATGGGAATAGCTCTTAAACATTTTGATATAGCGTGTAAGAATAGTAATATAGAAGTAGAGTATAAGAAGGTAGAAGCAAAGAAAAGACTGGGTAAAAAATATTTTATGACTGTAGATGTTAAAGTTGAGGAATAAATAAAAGAAAACTTGACATTAAATGGAATAAGTGTGATAATTGTATACAAGATAAAGATAAACGCAAATAAGACTTTAAATTATCCCAGAGAGGATATGAAGTTATTATTAAAAAACTACAATAAAATATACCTTAAAAATAGTCCAGAGAGGCTGAAAAGGTTGTATATAAAATTACGTAAATTTGAATTTATAACCTCTAGCCTTTTGCTAGAGGTTTTTTTATAAATATAAACTAATTAAAAAATAAAATAAAGTCTTTTAAACTGGTCCAGAGAGGCTGGGAAAGATATCTCATAGCTACGAAAAGTTATGTATAGATAAAATACTCCCACCTATTTAGGTGGGAGTATTTTTTAGCATAAGTTAGGTATAAGGCTTTATTAAATTAAAGGAGAGTAGACATGATAAACGGAAAAGAAAAATTAATAGTTGCAATTGATACAAATGAATTTGATAAAGCGAAAGAATTAATAGACAAGTTAGAAGATAGTGTAGATATATTTAAAGTAGGTCTAGAGCAATACGTAGCTACAAGAGGAAAGACAGTAGATTACTTAAATGAAAAAGGGAAGAAAATATTCTTAGATCTTAAGTTTCATGATATCCCAAATACAATGCAAAGTGCAGTAAGAGCAGCGGTAAGAGACAAAGTATGGTTAATGACAATACATGTATCAGACCTAGAGGGGATGAGACAATGTGCAGTAGCAGCAAAGGAAGAAGCAGAAAGGTTAAATATCCAAAAGCCTATAATAGTAGGGGTTACGGTATTAACTTCATTAAGTAATCAAGATTTACAAGATATAGGATGTAATATGACTACAGAAGAATTAGCTATAAAAAGAGCTAAATTAGCTAAGGAATCAGGAATAGATGGAATCGTTTGTTCAGCTCAAGAGGTTGATAAGATAGTAGAAGCTTGCGGTACTGAGTTTGTAACAGTATGCCCAGGAATAAGACCAGCTACAGCAGCAGTAGGAGATCAAAAAAGAGTTGTTACTCCAGCTGATGCAATAAACAAAGGTGCTCACTACTTAGTTGTTGGAAGACCTATAACTAAAGCTACAAATCCAAAAGAATCAGCTCTTAATATAGTAAGAGAAATAGAAAATGCTTAGGAGGTAGGATAATATGAAGGGGAAATTAATATTACAAGACGGAACAATATTTGAGGGAACTGCCTTTGGATATTTAAAAGATAGCATAGGAGAAGTAGTATTCAATACTTCAATGATAGGATATGGAGAAATATTAACAGATCCATCTTACTACGGTCAAATAGTAACAATGACTTATCCACTTATAGGGAACTATGGTATAAATCTAGAAGACGTGGAATCACATGGAGTTCATGTAAAAGGGTTTATAGTAAGAGAAAAGAGTGATACTCCAAACAACTTTAGATGTGAAATGGATTTAGATACATACTTAAAGCAAAATAAAGTAATAGGTCTTGAAGGTATAGACACAAGAGCCTTAACTAAGATATTAAGAAATAATGGAACTATGAAGGGTATAATAACTTTAGAAAATGCATCATTAGAAGATGTAGAAACTAAATTAGAAGCTTTCTCAAATACAGAAGCAGTAAGAACTGTGACAAGAAAAGAAATAGAGCATATAAAAGGAAATGGAAAAAAAGTTGCTGTAATGGATTTTGGTGTTAAGCAAAATATATTAAGATCATTTGCAGAAAGAGGATGCGATGTTACAGTATTCCCAGCGACAACTAAGCCCGAAGATATATTAGCAATAAATCCTGACTTGATATTCTTATCTAACGGACCTGGAGATCCAGAGGACTTAGAAGATGTAATAGAAAACATCAAAGAATTAGTAGGTAAAAAACCAATAGGTGGAATTTGCTTAGGACATCAACTTCTAGCTTTAACTTTAGGTGGACAAACAGGTAAGCTTAAGTTTGGACATAGAGGTGGAAACCATCCAGTTAAAGATTTAGAAGAAAACAAAGTGTTTATAACATCTCAAAACCATGGGTACTATGTATCTGAGATGCCAGAAAATATGATTGTTACTCATATAAACTTAAATGATAATACTGTAGAAGGAATGAGACATAAAGAACTTCCAATATACAGTGTTCAATATCATCCAGAGGCTTGTCCAGGGCCAAAAGACAACGACTATATATTCGATAAATTCTTAGAATTAGTATAAGTAGAAGTTATAAATATTTAGATAAGGGGAAAAAAATTATGCCTAAAATAGATAGTATAAAAAAGACATTAGTGTTAGGTTCAGGACCAATAATAATAGGTCAAGCAGCAGAGTTTGACTACTCTGGTACACAAGCTTGCCAAGCCTTAAAAGAAGAAGGCGTTGAAGTTGTATTAATAAACAGTAACCCAGCTACAATAATGACAGACAAAGAAGTAGCGGATAAAATATATATAGAACCATTAACAATAGAATTTATAGAGAAAATAATAGAAAAAGAAAGACCAGATAGTTTATTAGCAGGAATGGGTGGTCAAACAGGACTTAACCTTGCTGTTGAGTTACATGATGCTGGTATATTAGAAAAGTATAATGTAGAAGTAATAGGTACTTCTATAGAATCTATCAAAAAAGGTGAAGATAGAGATACATTTAGAGAAGTAATGAGAGAAATAAATCAACCAGTTATAGTTAGTGATATAGTAACTAGCTTAGAAGGTGGACTTGAATTCTCTGAAAAAATAGGATATCCAGTAGTTGTTAGACCTGCATACACATTAGGTGGAACTGGAGGAGGTATAGCTGAAACTGAGGAAGAATTAATAGAAATACTTACTCAAGGTTTACAGTTAAGTCCAGTTGGTCAAGTTTTACTTGAAAAGAGTATAAAAGGCTGGAAAGAAATAGAATATGAAGTAATGAGAGATGGTAATGGAAACTGTATAACTGTATGTAATATGGAAAATATAGATCCAGTAGGAGTTCATACAGGAGATAGTATAGTTG
>NZ_NOJY02000084.1 GCF_002250835.2 Romboutsia weinsteinii | reverse complement strand
GTTGTATATACACTATATAAAAATGCTGCTAATGTTCCTATTGCTACTAATGAATCCATATTTGGGCTCTTATTTATCAGTGCTTTGAATCCATTTGTATAGAACTTATTTCCAGCAATCATTACTGGTATTACTAGTACTAATTGAATTAAGGCATAGTTTAAAGGATTCGCCATTGGATCTATTATATTTGGTACTGGCCATGGTCCAACTGGTGCTGATATCATAGGCCCCATTGCTATATAAAATAATGGTAATGAAAATCCCACAGCTACTAAAAACTTAGTAAATAAAGTCTTCATTTCTTTTTCTTTTCTTACTTTATCTTCATCAATACTTGCTTCTTTATTTTCACTTTTTTCTAATACTTTGTATCCTGCTTTTTCAATTGTATTTCTTATTTGAGTTAATTTTAATTTAGATAGGTCGTAGCTTATTGTTGCTTTTTCTGTTGCTACATTTACACTTATACTTTCTATTCCATCTAGCTTGTTCACAGCTCTTTCGATCGCTTTTGCACAAGATGCGCAAGTCATTCCACCTATTTTAAAATCTATCTTGCTATATCTAACGTCTTCAAGTAAGTTGTATCCTGCTTTTTTTATTGCTTTTTCTAAGTCTTCGAACTTAACTTTAGTAGTATCATATTCTATTTGAATTTTTTCTGTAGCCATATTCACGCTTTGGCTAACTACTCCTTCAATTTTTTTGACTGCTCTTTCTGCAGCTTTTCCACAAGCCGAGCATGTCATTCCAGTTATTTTATAACTTGCTTTTTTTAAATTACTCATTTTAAATCTCCTTTTTATATTTTTATATAGTTTACACATCCGGTATTTATAGTTATTTATTATGACTTACTTTTTATTGCTTATTTCTTTATTTTTATACCCCCCAGGGGTATGTTATATTCATAGTATATGCTCTACTTTTAAATTTGTCAACAATATTTTCAAAAAATATAAACTCTTAATAAACACTGTGAATAAAAATAACCGCACAACTGTATAACACAGATGTACGGTTATTTTTATTTACAATATAATGTTTCGTATGTATGTTTTATTCTATTAAGAGCTTCATTTAATGTATTTCTTGGGCATCCAATGTTAAGGCGAATAAATCCCTCTCCATCTTGAACAAAGTAACTTCCAACCACCATTGTTACATTTGCCGCTTTAAAGAATGATTTAGCTTCGTCTTCATTTTTAAATAATCCTCTTACATCAATCCACGCTAGAAAAGACGAATCCGATTCCATTACTTTAGCCTCAGGTATGTTATTCCTAAAGAAGTCATATACTATTTCAAAGTTTCCATAAACATACTCTCCCATTTCATCTAGCCACTCCTCGCCATGGTCATATGCAGCAGTAATTGCTGGTATAGCAAATACATTTGGAGATGTTATAGAATTACTTTTTAGTTGTTCTAATAAAATTTCTCTTACTTCTTTATTTTGTGCTAGGACATATGATGTTTTAAGTCCTCCTAGGTTAAATCCTTTATTCGGAGATACGCATATTATACTAGTTCTTTGAATTTCTGGATGTGCATTCCATAAAGATATAAATTTATCCCCCTTAAATACTACATCTCTATGAATTTCATCACTTACTAAAAGTACATTGTATTTTAAACATAACTCTGATAATTGATATAATTCATCTTTTGTCCATACACGACCTGATGGATTTTGAGGACTACAGAATATATATACTTTAATATTACCAGTTTTCATTTGACTCTCAATATCTTTAAAATCTAGATAGTATCTATTATCCTCTAATTTTAGTGGGCTGCAATATAGTTTTCTATTGTTATTTTCTATAGCTTCTGCAAAAGGATCATATGCTGGTGTATTTATTAATACCCCTTCACCTATTTTTGTGTAAGCTTGTACTATATAATGTAATGTTGAAACTGTACCAAAAGTTAATTTTATCCATTCTTTTTCTATATCAACATTAAATCTTCTTTTATTCCAATTTATTACAGATTCATAAAACTCATCTGATATAAAGGTATAACTATAATCACCTACTGACGCTCTCTTCATTATAGCTTCCTTTATTGCTGGAGCGCATTCAAAGTCAATATCAGCAAGGTCCATTGGAATTGCAGTTTCATCTAAGTCAAATTTTTCTTTTAAGACATGATTGCTCCATTTTCTGCAATTACTTTCTTTTCGATTTATTACTTTATCAAAATTATATTTCATATCTTACTCCCCTAATATAATCCATTCTTTGGATGTCTTATTGAGCGAAACGCCTTTTCCATTTTCTATAACTACATCATCTTCTATTCGTACTCCACCTAAATCAGGAATATAAATACCTGGTTCACAAGACATAACCATACCTTCTTCTAAAATATCTTCACTTCTAGAATTTAATGTAGGCACCTCTCCATCCCCAAGACCAATTCCATGACCTAATCCATGAGTAAAGTAATCACCAAATCCTGACTCAGTTATACTATCTCTAGCAATCTTATCAACATCCTTTGCATAAGCACCCTCTTTAATTCCTTCAATTGCTAATTGTTGCGCTTTTAGAACTTCCGCATATATTTCCTGAATCTTCTTTGGAGGCGTTCCTATAGATATAGTACGCGTCATGTCCGATTGATATCCCTCATAAACAATACCAAAATCTATTGTTATAGCTTCATTTCTTTTTAGTTTTTTTGTAGTAGGTCGGCCATGTGGCATGGCTCCCCTTTCACCAGATGCAACAATTGTATCAAATGCCATACCAGTTGCACCTTTTTTCATACTCATATATTGAATTAATGCAGCGACCTCTAGCTCTGTCATACCTTCTTTTATTTCTGCAATAACTTCTTTAAATATTTCATCAGTTAATTCACAAGCTTTTTTAATAAGTTCAATCTCATCTTTAGATTTTACTGATCTCATTTTACCTATCTCATTGGTTAACAATGTAATATTGAAGCCAGCCTCACTTAAATCAATATACTCTTTTATAGTCATAGCTTGATTTTCAATACCAACCTTCTCTATGGATAATTCTTTTATTAATTCGATTATAGTCGGTATATATAATCCTTGCGGAACAACTTTATTTATAAAGCCTATTGTCTTTTTATCTGCCTCTTCAATATATCTTCCATCTAAGATCTGGTAAGCATTATCTTTTGTAACTAAAACATATACTCCGCTTCCTGTTAATGCGCCGATATATCTCTTATTAGTTTTACCTTTTATTAATAGTGCATCTATATTTTTTTCTACTATTAAATTTCTTATCTTATATATTCTATTCTCCATAATCATACCTAGAAATCTAGCCCAAGATCATCTAATATATCAACATCATCATCTGAGAATATATTTTTACTTGGCTCTTTTTCTTGTTCTTTTTTGTTTAGCTTTGCTTCTTCTTGACGTTCCATAATTTTAAAGAATGGCATGTATAATGCTACTGCTAATACTAATTGTATTAAGTTAGCTACTATAGAACGCCAGTCACCATTTGTTAAGAATCCTTCTAAGAATACACCTACGTATGGTGGATCAAATACTGGCTTCGCCAATAAACCAAGGTGCATTAAGAACATTGGAAGTGTACCTATTATTGCTCCTCCAAATACAAATGGTATAAACATTATTGGATTTAATATTATTGGTGCTCCAAATAATATCGGTTCATTAATACCAAATAAGGATGGGAATAATGATACTTGCCCAATCTTTTTGTAACTTTTATTTTTAGATAACATACATGCAATTACACACCCCATAGTTATACCTGCTCCTGTAAACCCAAAGAATGCACTTGATGCACCTGCAGTATAAAAGTGAGGTATTGGTTGACCTGCTTGCATAGCTGCTATATTTTCTGCTATAAATGTAACCATTATAGGACGAGTTATAGGACTGAACACAGATGAATGTATTCCAAAGAAGAATACTGTACATATACAGAAGTTTAATAATAATACAGCCCATGGATTGTCCATACTTCCTACTAATGGAGCTAAGAACCTAGTAAGTATTTGAGGTGGTAGTTCTCCAAATACACTTAATGATACAAAACGCGCAATTATAAATGTACCACAAACTATTATAGTAGTTGGTATTAACTCAAATGACTTAGATACAAAGTCTGGAACACCTTCTGGCATTCTTATTGTAATATTTTTTCGTTTACAGAAGTTATATAATTCCGTAGCACCTATGGATGCAATCATCGCTGTAAATAGACCTTTTGCTCCTAAATTTCCAAGTTCTAAAGCACCATCTGGTGTGAAAGATGCTACTAGGAACAAAAATGAAAACGCTGAAAGGGTTATACATCCAGGAATATATAACTTGTAATGATTCCCCAAATTATAAGCAATACACATACAGGCATATAATCCTAATAAACCTATAGAAAGTGTTACTGGTAAATCTAATATTTCACTATTATTTAATATAAACTGACTTACTGGGTTATTTTCCCCTATCATATTTGGAAGTGCCGGAATTATAGCAAAGAAACTCCCTAGTATTGTAAATGGTGTCATTGCTACCATTGCTGCTTTTATTGCCCCCAAGTGACGTTGATTATCAACTTTATGCGCTAATGGCATAAATACACGATTCATAAATGCTTCAAATTTAGCGAACATTCGTATCCCCCTATTGCGTAATTTATTTGTTTATTTACTTGATGTTTATTTTATTTATTTAACATTTCATGCTTTTTGTATGTTACTAAAGCCAACTTCATTACTGTTGCTCCATCCATTTTTCCATATACATCTTTATCAATTATTGCATAAGGCTTATTACGAGGTTCTAATATCCCCTTTAAGAAATCTAACTTATGAGATATTTGAGGTCCTATAAGTACCATATCCCAATTATCTATTTCACTTTCAATTGAATCTGCTGGTATAGCTGTAAATTCAAAATCGTTTTCATCCAACTTAGCACTTTCTTTAACAACCTTCTTCATATTTTGCATTAACATATTTGTAGAAAATCCACCTGCACAACATAATAATATTTTCATAATTATTCCTCCTAAAATTATTTATTAGTTTAATTTATTTTTTCTCTTTTAGTAAGCACATATATACCCACTAAAAGAGATTTTTTTACACTTTTAGTTATCAAGTACTTCTATTAGAGTCTCTATTAAATCTTTTGCTAGTTGAGATGTCATGTAATGATCTTGTGCATGCACCATAAGTAGTCCAATAGCAGGGCTTTCTTCATCTTCACTCAAATCTTTAGTAATTAATTCAGTTTGTATTCTATGAGCTTTAACATCAATCTTACGTGCTTCTTCTATTAAAGACCTAGCTTCATCAAAATTTTTACTTTTTACCATCTTTAATGCTTCAAAAGCTTTTGCCTTACTTTCCCCTGCTGTTGTTATAAGTTCCATAACTTGAAATTCTGTTGCTTCCATTTTATTTTCTCCTTTTATATAAAGTTTTTTATTTTTTTACATAGTTCTTCATCAAAATTTAATATTAATTCTGTGTATAGCTTTATCATTGATTCAATGTCTATCGGACTAACAATTGAAAATGCACAATGTCCATATCTAACAGGAAGACAAGTAACGACACAAGGCTTACCTTCATTAACCTTATGAGCTTCTCCTCCATCTGTTCCCCCTGATTTAAACATGTCATGTTGAAGAGGTAGATTAAGTTTATCCGCAGTTTCTTTTATGTAGTTTATCATTTTTTTATTTGGAGCTAATGTCCTATCAAAATGCATAAGCATTACACCTTTATCAATTTGCTTTTTATTAGTATGATCTCTTACAAATTCATTTTTGTGACAACCTACATCTATTACAAATACAATATCAGGATTAACTAGTTGAGCTGCTGTTTTTGCTCCTCTTATACCTACCTCTTCGCTACTTGTTGCTGCAAAGTAAACATTACTATTTAATTCTTTTCCTTCTAGATTTTTTAATACTTCACCCATAACGAAACATCCTAGACGATCATCAAATGCCTTACCTACCAATCTATTAGGAAGTGAAAATCCTTCAAATTCAGTAGCATAAGTTACCATATCCCCCACTTGAATACCTAAGTTATATACTTCCTCATCAGTGTAAGCTCCTATGTCAGCATATAAATCCTCAGTTATATCATTTTTATAAGTTCCATTAATGATTGCAGGTATTTTATCTCCGCTATCAGTTGTTATTCTTACCTTTTGAAGATGCTGAGCCAAAGGCTTAACTCCTCCAACTACCATCAAATGAATCATACCATCTTTACTTATACTTCTTACAATAAAACCTACTTCGTCCATGTGAGCGCATATCATAACCTTAGGTGCATTTCCCTTGTTTTCTTTTGAAAAAATAATACTACCTAGTCCATCACATACTACATTATCACTATAATCTCTTAATTCATCTAAAAGTACATTCCTGACTTCTTCCTCATTAGATGCTATTGCATCTGCTTGTGATAATTTCTTTAGGAAATCTATATTCATCTGCTACCCCCTTAAACTATTCTTTAATTTATACATAAATTCTTCATAGGATTGTGATTGTCTTAAATAATTAACAGTGCTTTCACTTAGCATGATGTCACTAATATATTTACTAATTTGTTTATGTAATTCAAGATTACCCTTTATTAATGAAATCATGAATATAATTGTTGGCTTTCTACCCTCATGCTCAATATCTGATTGTATAAGAGCAACTGATATTAAGTTTTTATTCCCTGTCATTTCAATAGGATGTGGAATTGTTACTCCATTTGTATATATAGTACTTAAAAAACTTTCACGCTCCCATACATCTCTTGGATAACTTACTCCAGAATCACCAAGGTCCACTACCTTTTGTGCCATAGTATAAATAATACTTTTATACTCTCCATTCTCTGTTATGCATGTGAAATGATTTTTATTAAATAAACTCAAGAAATATTGTTGAGGATTTGCTACCTTTCCAAAGTCATCTACAAATCTTACACTTTCTTTAATTTTTAGATAATCAAGTTCATCTAGTATCTCTTTTATTAAAATAACTGGAGCATTTACTTCAAATGATAAATCAGCTATAGAAAAAATCAAATCTGGTGAAAATTTTACTACATCTTCTTTATCTAATAATGAAAAATTTCTTAGTTTAGCATTAGGGAATATCTCTTTAAGTCTTAATTTAATTAGATAAGCACTTCCACCACCGGAAGAACAAACTATGGCTATTTTGTATTTTTGACTAAAGCTTTTTTCTTTGCTTTTTTCAAATGGCACTGCAATATGAGTACCTATAAAACCAATTTCATCTTGACTTATTTTTATTTGATATTCTTTTTCCAATATCTTAGACAACTGAATAGCCAGGTTAAATACTGTTGGATATTGCTGACTTATTTGATCTAGTATCGGATTTTTTAAGTTTTGTTCTCTCTTAACTCGCTCTATTAAAGACGCTACATGTAAGTACAATAAATTAAAAAACTCTTTATCTTCTAAAAATTTAGTACTATATTTTTTATCTACTTCTTCAAAGAAGTAATGAATAATTTGTTGTAGCTTATTCTTTTGAGAGCTATCTATTTCATACTCTTTACTTTTAGTCTTTCTCTTTATAAAACTAGCAAGGTAATCCTTTTCCTCATCATCAATAAAATATTGAAGCTCTGAGAATACTTCTTGTATAATCTGCTCTGTTATAAGTTCTTTAGATTCTTTACTTTCTACTAGCTTATTTTGTCTATGTTCTTTTCTTATACTTCCCTTAATATAAAAAATTGTCAATTGAAGTGTTAGTTCTTTAAGCTCTACAAGATTTATTTCTAACTTGTATTTGTTTAGTACATTTTCTACTGTGCTTCTTATTTTTTCTATTTGATTATTATTGATAAACTGATTATAAAATTCCTTAAGCTTCCCATTTCCTTTTGAGAAAAGTTTCAAAAGATTTTTTTGTTTTTCTTGAATAGATCCTATTATTTGAATGCCATAATGTGCTCTACGCTCTAAATATAAATCTGTGTATTCAAGTTTTAAATTTAATCTTTTTAAATCATTCTTTATTAAAGAAGTGCTCACTAAAAATTCTTGGCTAAGTTGCTCTATAGTTATATATCCTTCTCTTAGCAGTAATAATACTAATATAGAGTCTAGACGCTGTTCTGGATTTTCTATTGGAGTAGGCGATAAGCTTCTCATATAC
>NZ_NOJY02000083.1 GCF_002250835.2 Romboutsia weinsteinii | reverse complement strand
TTAACGTGTGGTTTATTTCTTTCAAATTTAGCTTTAGCCATTTTGAAATACCTCCTAGGTTTATGTTATAATTTTCATATGCTTACTATAAGCTTATGGTAAGTATTTTACTATTAATCATTTCTGTTTTCAAGATGTTTTTCCAATTTTCTCTTAACCCTTTGAAGTGCATTATCTATTGATTTTACATCTCTTTCAAGTCTATCCGCTATGTATTGATATGACTTACCATTTAAATATAATTCTAATACTTCTAACTCTAAGTCGCTTAGCAGTTCATTCATCTTAGATTCTATTCGTCTAAGCTCTTCCTTACTTATTATCAGTTCCTCAGGATCTGTCACTATACTTGTTGCTATAATATCTAAAAGAGTTCTTTCTGATTCTTCGTCATATATAGGCTTATTTAGTGATACATAAGAATTTAAAGGTATATGTTTTTGTCTTGTTGCCGTTTTTATTGCAGTAATTATCTGTCTTGTTATGCATATTTCTGCAAAACACTTAAATGAGTTTGTTTTATTCCCATCAAAATCTCTAACTGCCTTATACAGTCCTATCATACCCTCTTGAATTATATCTTCTTTATCTGCTCCTATTAAAAAATACGATTTAGCTTTTGCTTTTACAAAATTTCTATACTTTGTAATAATGTACTCTAATGCTATTTTATCCCCATTACTAGCTTTTAATACTATATCATATTCATCTTGCTGAGAATTATCTATAAAACCATAATCTTTTTCATTTGCTACTAACATGTATATCCCCCCATAAAAAACAATTTCATATGTTTATTATAGTTCAATAAACTTAGTAATTTCAATGGTTTCTACGAATCTTTTCAAGTTTCGACAATGTTTCCTTGTCTAATCGCTCCTCTAGCCAATTTCGTTGAATTTTTTTCCCTGAACTGCTATTTTTCTCTCTTATTTTACTCTTAGCATGGTCCAAATCTAATTTTAGTTCTCTCGCAGATATTCTAGTGGCCCCTTTTCCTAAAATAATTTGCTGTTCTGCGTAGTCGTTTGTTGCAACTTTTACATCATCATACCTAGATAATGTACTAATAAATTTTTCTATATAACTATCTGCAGTTTGATGTTCTCTTGTGTAAACTACTGTTATATGTTTACGCTCCTCAATTTTTTCTCTTGAACTTTTAACATTATATGCATCAAAAACAATAATTGCTTTTCTGCCCGTATATTCTGCATACTCTATCATTTCATTTACAAGCTTTTCTCTAGAATTTTCTAAATCATATTTTGCTATTTCTTTTAGTTCATCCCAAGCATTTATAATATTGTAACCATCAACTATTAAATAGTACTTTATATTTCTTCTCATAGTCTATTTCTTAGATAATCTTTGCCTAAATGTCTCATATAGAAGAATTCCTCCAGCTACTGATGCATTTAGAGATGTTACATTCCCAACCATTGGCATTTTAACTATAAAGTCACAGTTTTGCTTTACTAGTCTTGATATTCCAAATCCTTCACTACCAATTACTACTCCTATTGGACCAGTAAGGTTTTGTTCATAGAATGTTCCTCCATCCATATCTGCAGCTGCAATCCATAATCCTTCTTCTTTTAGTCTCTTTATTGTATTTACTATATTGGTTACTTTACAAACGGGAACATATTCTACAGCACCAGCTGATGCTTTAGCTACAACAGGCGTTATATGTACGGATCTTCTCTTTGGTATTATTACACCATGAGCTCCTACTGCATCTGCAGTTCTTATTATTGATCCAAAGTTATGAGGATCTGTTATTTCATCTAAGATTATAAAGAATGGATCTTCATCTTTGGATTTAGCTGAAGCTATTAAGTCTTCTAGTTCATGGTACTTATATTCACTTACTTGAGCAATAACTCCTTGATGTGAGTGGCTAGTACTTATCTCGTCTAATTTATTTTTATCAACGTATTGCACTACTATGTTTTTGTCTTTAGCCATACCAATGATCTTCTTTATAGATCCTTCTTTAGCTGAGTTAGATATCATTATCTTATCTATTTCTCTATCACCTTTTATTGCTTCTATTACAGGATTTCTTCCTTCTATACTTGCCAATTCTTCCACCGCCTACAAATTCTTAAATTTTTCTCTTACCTGAACTATATTTCCACAAGTCATTTTTCCTTCAGGACAAGGACCTTTAACACATTTTGGTCCGCTATTTTTAAACAATATTGGCGCAACCTCTTTTGCTAATGCTAGCATTTGAGTTGCCATCTCTCTAATTTCCCACTGTGCTCTTTCGCAACATCTATGATCTAGGAAATTATATAAGCTTCTTGTATTCATAGTTAATACCATTTTTGTTTCACATGCATTAGGGAATACATATCTTGCATCCTCTATTGCTGTTTTTGAAGCTTGTCTTTTCGCCTCATTTTCATTTTTTCCAGATTTTATTAAATTATTATAATGTTTTTCAAATAATATATCTACAAGTTTATCATATGACTCTTGATCCTTATTCATCGCATCTATAAACACTTCTCTTGCTTCTTCTATCTCGTCTATTTGTGGAGGAATTATGTACTCAAACTGGTCTAATTTAACATATCTTTGACTTTGTTGTGAAAAACTAGCTATACGATGTCTTACCACTTGGTGAGAACATGCTCTAGAAATACCCTCTACTGCAAATGTAAAACTTACATGTTCTAGTGGCGATTCATGCCCCATGCTTATTAACATGTTTAAAAACTTTTCAATACTTTCATCTGTCAAATTCTTTTCTATGCCTTCAACTCCAACTGGTGAATAGCATAATTTAGCCGCCATAGATATTACCTTTTCAGGTTCTGGTGTGTGAGATAATAATTTTACTTTTATCAATTTAATAGCCTCCTTCAAATTATTTATAACTTCTATTATACCTTAGATATCTATAATAGTTAATAAGTTTTACTTTTATAACATAAAAAGACATTGCCCTTATAAGACAATGTCTTTTATGTTACATATGAGCTTCAACTATTTTGATACCCTTATCAACGATATATTGAAGTCTCTCTTTTTCATTACTTAAATGTAGATATCCAACTAAAGCTTCAAAGCCCGTAGCATGCTTATAATCAATTATATCTGCATTTTTAGGAGAAGTATGTGACTTTTGATTTCTTCCTCTTTTATAAATCCTTATTTCCTCTTCAGTTAATTCGCTTTCTATCTCATGAATTATAGTAGCTTGAGCCTTAGCTTTTACATACTGCACTGCTAATTTATGAAGGTCATTAACTTTTCTATTTACATTTTGCTTTATTAAATACTCCCTTATGCATGATTCATATACAGTATCACCTATATATGCTAATACTAATGGAGATATAGTGATTAATTCTTCTCTAGTCATTATTATACCCTTTTCCACTTAACACCTTGTCTTGTGTCTTCTAAAACTATTCCCATATCTAATAGCTTCTGTCTTATATCATCTGCTAACTGGAAGTTTTTACTTTTTTTAGCATCAGTTCTATCTTGTATTAGCTTTTCTATTTCTTCATCTAATATATCATCATTTTTCTTATTTACTATGTTTAATACACTTGTTAACTCTTTAAACTCACCTAAGCACATTTTAGCAAATTCTAACGAAGACTCTTCATTTACATTAGAGTTTATAAACTTAGATAGCTCAAATATAACACTTATAGCATCAGCAGTATTTACATCATCTTCCATAGCATCTATGAATTTTTGTCTATATCCATTTAACTCAGAAACAAGTGCTTGCTCATTTTGTGTTATAGGACTTTCTTTTAAATTACTTATTGTAAACTCTAACTTTTCTTTAGCATTGTACAGTCTTTCTAATCCAGCTTTAGCTTGGTTTAACATCTCATCACTAAAGTTAACTGGATTTCTATAATGAGCAGATAACATAAAGAATCTTACTATTTCTAAATCATATTGCTTAGATATATCTCTTACTGTAAAGAAATTACCTTTTGATTTACTCATTTTTTCATTATTTATGTTTATATATCCATTGTGTACCCAATATTTTGCAAATGGCTTTCCACTTCTAGCTTCACTCTGAGCTATCTCATTTTCATGGTGAGGGAATGTTAAATCTTGCCCTCCAGCATGTATATCTATAGTTTCACCTAGGTATCTGTTAGACATAACAGAACATTCTATATGCCACCCTGGTCTACCTTCTCCCCAAGGACTATTCCAACCTGGTTCGCCTTCTTTTTTAGACTTCCAAAGTACGAAATCCATTGGGTGTCTTTTTTGATCATTTATTTCTATTCTAGCTCCAGCTTCTAACTCATCTTGCTTTTGCCTAGATAATTTTCCGTACCCTTCAAACTTTTTAGTATCAAAGTAAACATCTCCATTTACCTCATACGCATATCCTTTTTCTTCAAGTTCTTGTACGAATTTTATTATTTGTTCTATATTATCTGTAACTCTTGGGTGTACATCCGCTCTCTTTATTCCCAATCCGTCGGTATCTACAAAGTATTCATTTATGTATTTTTTAGCCACTTCTTCTGGAGCTATTCCTTCTTCATGACCTCTTTTTATGATTTTATCATCAACGTCTGTAAAATTTTGTACATACGTTACATCGTATCCTCTGTACTCTAAATATCTTCTTAAAGTATCAAATATTATAAAAGGTCTAGCATTTCCTATATGAATGTAGTTGTAAACAGTAGGACCACACACATACATCTTAACCTTACCTTCTTCTAATGGGATAAATTCTTCTTTAGTTCTTGTTAATGTATTATATAGTTTCACACTCATCACCTCACTGCATTGTTATAAACTTCCATGTTTATTATATCTTATTATTATAATTGAAAATACAAATAATTAATAGTATTACTATTATATCCTCCGTAATTGAAAAAAATCTATTTTTTTAATTTTTGATTATTCCTGTAAAAATAAAACTTTTTTCTCACTACACTCATCAAATACCTCTTTCGATATTATATTATTATCCTTTAACTCCTTTAGTGCATGTACGTACTCCGAACATAATTCTTTTAGTTCATTTTTCACATCATTTATATTACTATACATAAATACCCCCCTAAAATAAAAACAAATCAAACTAATCTATTTTAATTACCTCTTCAATTGTCCATACTAATATTATTAACTTAGATTACCTTATTACTTATTTATTAAATCTCATGCATAGTAATTCCTTTAGATTCTACCTTAGATATTTTCATCAAATATTTACATAAAAAAAAGCCCACTCTGAAAATAGTGGACTTTTTTAACTATAAAATGTTGTTTTTTACATAAGATATTCTATTTAAACAAATTTCTTTTCCTAAAACTTCCATAGTTTTTGGTAGATCTGGTCCATGCATTTGACCAGTTAGTGTTATTCTAGATCCCATGAATAAGTTTTTGCCTTTTATTCCATGTTCTTTTTGTATTTCTTTAAACATAGCTTTTACGAAACCTTCATCTACAACTTCTGTTTTTTCAATTTTTTCTTGTAGAGCATCTACTAAAGTAGGTATATGTTCTAAGTTTAAAAACTCTCTACATTCTTCAGTTTCTAGTTCAACATTATCTCCGAAGAATATAGATGCATGGTCAGTTATTTCTTTTACATATTGTAATTTTTCTTTAAGAACTGATACCATACCTTTTAAGAAATCATATTTAGTTGTAGCTTCTTCTTCAGTTATAAATCCAGCTTCTACTAAGAATGGTATAGCTAAATCTGTTAAGAATGCATCATCTGCATCTTTTATATAATGTTGGTTAACCCAATTTAATTTTTCCGTATCAAATACTCCACCACTCTTAGATACTCTTTCTACTGAGAAAGCATTCTCTAATTCTTCCATAGTGAATATTTCTTGATTATCTTCTGGAGACCATCCAACTAATGCAACATAGTTTATTAAACCTTCTGGTAAATAGCCTTTCTTCTTGAAGTCTTCAACTGCTACGTCACCATGTCTTTTACTTAACTTTTTCTTTTCTTTGTTAAGTATGTTTGGTAAGTGTACAAATGTTGGAGCTTGCCATCCAAATGCTTCATATAAGTAAACATGTTTTGGAGTTGATGATACCCACTCTTCTCCTCTTATAACATGAGTTATCTTCATTAAATGGTCATCAACTACAACTGCAAAGTGGTATGTTGGGAATCCATCAGTTTTTATTAATACTTGATCATCTAAGTCATTAGTGTTGAACTCAGTTTCTCCTCTTACTAAATCATTAAACTTTATAACGTGATTTTCTGGTAATCTTAATCTTATAACATATGGCTCACCAGCAGCTATTTTAGCTTCTATTTCTTCTTTAGAAAGATCTCTACAGTGACCATCATATCTAGGAGTTTCTCCTGCTGCCTTTTGGTCTTCTCTTACTTGATCTAATCTTTCTTTAGTGCAGAAACAGTAGTAAGCTTTACCAGCATCTAATAATTCTTTTATATATTCTTTATATATATCTAATCTTTCTGATTGGATGTACGGACCATATTCACCCTTTTGAGTTATATTTCCCTTTTCATCTAGTACAACACCTTCAGTGTGGTTAACTCCACCCCAAGCCATACCTGTTAGCATGTTTTCTATTGCACCTTCTACCAATCTAGTTTGGTCTGTATCTTCTACTCTTAATATGTATTCTCCACCCATTTTCTTTGCAAATAAGTAGTTGTATAAAGCAGTTCTTAAACTACCTATGTGAACAAATCCAGTTGGACTTGGAGCAAATCTTACTCTTACGCTCATAATCGTACCTCCTATGATATTAAAAATCTGTGTATAAGTTTATTTTTAATTCTACTTAAGATAGTATATATATCCACAGTTTAAGTCAATTGTTGATAACTTAGTGGACTATATATACTATTCATATTTATATTAACCTAACTTTACGTTATTTTTTACGAATTCAGCTTCTATTTTAGATTTTATTTCATCTAATCCTATTAGTTCTTTTTCTTCTTGATCTCTTAATTTAAATTCAACTTTTCCATCAACTATATCTTTACCAACTGTAATTCTCATTGGTATACCTATTAAGTCTAAATCTTTGAATTTAAATCCAACTCTTTCATTTCTATCGTCTAGCAATACTTCTACACCCATAGCTTGAAGTTCATTGTATATTTTTTCTGCAGCTTCTGTGTGTTCTTCTTTTTTCATGTTAACTGGTACAACAGCTACTTGGTATGGAGCAACCGATAAAGGCCATATTATACCATTTTCATCATTATGTTGTTCTATTACAGCTGCTGCAGTTCTTTCTACACCAATTCCATAACATCCCATTATAATAGGCTTTGATTTACCATCTTTATCTATGTAGTTTGCACCCATAGATTCTGAGTATTTAGTTCCTAACTTGAATATATGTCCAACTTCTACTCCTCTAGCTATTTCTAAAGCACTTTCACACTTAGGGCACTTGTCTCCTTCATTTACATTTCTGAAGTCTCCAACCACACCTTCAAAGTCTCTTCCATGGTTAACATTTTCTATATGGTATCCAGTCTTATTAGCACCAACTATCATGTTGTTTTGTGCTGCTACTTCCTCATCTACGAATAAGTAATCAGTCTTTACACCTATTGGTCCTGCAAATCCTATTTCTGCATTTGTAGCAGCTTGTACCATTGCTTCATTAGCAAGTTCAAATTCTACCACTGAACCTATAGCATTAGCTACTTTAGTTTCATTAACATCTCTGTCTCCTCTTACTACTACTGCTACAGACTTTCCATCAGCATCGTATATTAAAGTCTTTGCAAATCTTCCTGCATGAAGCTTGAAGAATGCTTCTAACTCTTCTATAGTATGTACATCTGGAGTGCTAACTTCTTTTATTTCTTTCATTTCTTCTTTGAATGCTTCGTATTTTACTGATTCTGCCTTTTCCATATTAGCTGCATAGTCACATCCGCTACAGAATACTACATCATCTTCACCAACTTCTGATTTAACCATAAACTCTGCTGATGATGAACCACCTATAGCACCAGAGTCTGCCTGAACTGGACTATGGTCAAGACCACATCTATTGAATATATTTGTATATGCTTCATACATATCTTGGTATGATTTGTCTAAACCAGCTTCATCAATATCAAAACTATAAGCATCTTTCATTGTAAAAGTCTTAGTTCTCATAACTCCGAATCTTGGTCTTCTTTCATCCCTGTACTTTACTTGTATTTGATATAAGTTCATTGGAAGTTGCTTATATGAAGTAACCTCTTGTCTTACTATATCTGTAAATACTTCTTCATGTGTTGGTCCAAGACAGTAATCTCTTTGATTTCTGTCTTTTAATCTGAACATTTCTTCACCCATAGCTGTCCATCTACCTGACTCTTCCCAAAGTTCACTTGGTATTATACCAGCACATAGTATTTCTTGACATCCCTTTGCATTTAATTCTTCTCTAATTATATTTTGTATTTTATTAAATACTCTTATTCCCATAGGTAATTGGTTGTATACACCAGATGACATTTTTTTAATTAAACCTGCTCTTAACATTAATTGATGACTTGTTATCTCTGCATCAGATGGTACTTCCTTTAATGTTGGCATAAACATTCTTGACATTTTCATAACTATTTTCCTCCTATTTATTTTAATTTATTCAATAAAAAAACCTTCCATCTCTATAAATAATATAGAGACGAAAGGTTATATTTCCGCGGTACCACTCTAGTTAGCCATTAGGCTCTCCTTAGGGGGATGTAACGGTCCCTACCGTAAAGACTTTTTTACCGTCTTTATGCTAGAAGATTGGTTCAAAATTTTCCTCTTAGAAACTCTCAGCATTGTTTCCTCTCTGTTAAGATTTCAACTTTTACTACTTCTTCATCCTTGCAATTTTTTATGTATTAAGTATTTCCACTAAATTTAGTTTTTATTTAATATTAATAATATATTATTTAATATTACTTGTCAACGTTAATCAGTAAACATATACTTTGTGCTGATATAC
>NZ_NOJY02000082.1 GCF_002250835.2 Romboutsia weinsteinii | reverse complement strand
ATGTTATTCTTACTTGAGAACTAGAGGATCCTATAGTTACAGTATAAGTAACACCAGCTATTGTAGTGATTAATAGATCTACACTAAAACCTGGGATACGCATTTCTCTTACTGTTGATTGAATAGCTAAAAGAGCAGATCTTATACCTTTAGTACAGCAATCCGTTGTGGTATCTTCGCATGTAGGAAGCACATTATTGCAAGGATTGCAAGGGTTGCAACAATTATTGTTTGAATTGCCGCAATTATTGTTATGGTTGCCCATTGTTATCACTCCTTATTTCATATTATTTATCAAGGCAAATTTATCCTGCCTTAATATATACAATATGAAATAGGTTATAAAGATGACACTAAATAAAATAAAAAATTAATAGAAAAATTAAGAAAAAATGTAGAATAAATAGTATATATGTCACTCAGAAAACAGAGAGTTTATTTAGAGAGAGAAAAAAATATATTATATAAGCTTAAACTTAAAATATATATCACTACTTAAGAATAAGTTTACATAGGATTTCTTATATGCTAGGATAATAGTTAGATGGCTAATAATTAGGCATCTAACTATTTACTATGAAAAAGATAATAATTTATAAAGATGGAGTAGGTTATATGAAAACTAAAAGGGAAGAAACAAATAATAAGACATTACATTCTGCACTAATACGAGTAATAAAGGCACATAGAAAAAATGCTCATACTCAATTTAGTAAGATTTCTTTAACAGAAGGAAAGCCTAAAATATTAGATTTTTTAGAGAATAACCCTGGATGTAGTCAAAGAGAATTAGCAACTTATTGCAGGATTGAACCTGCTACAGCTACAAGTATATTAGCTGGAATGGAAAAAGAAGATCTTATTTTTAGAGAGAGGAATATAAAGGACAAGAGAATTCTAAATGTATTTTTAACAGAAAAAGGAAAAAATGCTCAGAAAAAAGTTGAGAAGGTTTTTACTGAACTAGATAATAAGTGCTTCGATGGGTTTTCAGAAGAAGAGAAAAATCAAACTATACATATATTAAATAGATTGTATGACAATTTAATGAAAGGAGAAGGAGATATTGATTAAAGTATTAAAATATTTAAAAGGATCAGCTGCTATTTGTGCTATAATTGCTCCTCTTATAATGATTATAGAGGTAGCAATGGACTTATTACAACCTACACTAATGGCAAAGATTATTGATGTAGGGGTTGCAAATGGTGATTTATCCTATGTTTTTAGAATAGGTACACAGATGATAATAGCTGCATTTGTAGGTTTAATTGCAGGAGTTGGTTGTTCTATATTTGCATCTATTGCATCTATGAAACTTGGAGAGAGTTTAAGACAAGGACTTTTTGATAAAATACAGACACTATCATTTTTAGAAATAGATATGTTGAAAACATCTTCTTTAATAACAAGGCTTACTAATGATGTAACTCAAATTCAAAATATGGTAAATATGGGACTTAAGATGATAGTAAGAGCACCTTTTATGTGTATAGGTGGTCTTATAATGGCAGTAGCATTAAGTCCTAAGTTATCAATGGTATTTGTATATGCAATACCAATAATAGTAGTTTCGGTAATATTTATATTAAAAAAGTCACTACCATTGTTCAAATCGGTTCAAGAGAAAATAGACAAAATAAATATAGTAATGAGAGAAAGTATACTTGGTGTTAGAGTTATAAAATCTTTTGCTATGGAAGAAAATCAAGGAGAAAGGTTTGATGAAGTAAATAATGATTTAAGAGATGAAAGTATTCGTTCTCAAAACATGAATTTAATACTATGGCCTATTGCAACTTTAATTATGAACTTAACTGTTGTTGCAGTTCTTTGGTTTGGTGGGAATATGGTTAATAGTGGACATATTGAAGTTGGTAAGATAATGGCATTTGTAAATTACTTGATACAGATAATGGGGTCTGTAATTATGACTATTAATATTATGATGAACTTTTCAAGAGCCCAAGCTTCTTGTTCTAGAATAAACGAAGTACTTGATACTGATTCTTCTATTCAAGATAGTAAAGATCCTATTAAAATAAATAATTTCGATATAGAATTTAGAGATGTTTCGTTTAGATATAACAAACATAGCGACAATGTTCTAAGTAATATCTCTTTTAAAATTAATCAAGGTGAAACCGTTGGTATAATTGGATCTACGGGTTCTGGAAAAAGTTCCTTAGTTAACTTAATACCTAGGTTATATGATGCGAGTAAAGGGGAAGTATTAATAGGTGGAGTAAATGTAGCAGAAATTGAAATAAAAGAGCTTAGAGAAAATATTGGAGTAGTTTTGCAAGATAGTATATTATTCTCAGGGACAATTGAAGATAATTTAAGATTTGGAAATGATCATGCAGATATAGATCTAATGGAAAGCAGTGTGCGTGATGCTCAAGCTTATGAGTTTATAAGTAGCAAAGAAAATACATATAAAAGTGAAGTAGAACAAAGAGGAAGAAACTTATCAGGAGGTCAAAAGCAACGTCTTTCTATTGCAAGGACATTAATAAGAAATCCTAAGATATTAATTATGGATGATGCTTCAAGTGCACTTGACATGGCTACTGAGGCAAAGCTTCAAGAATCATTAAAAAATAGAATGAAAGACTCAACTGTAATAATAATAGCTCAGAGAATTTCTGGAGTTATGGATGCAGATAAGATAATAGTAATGGATGATGGGGAAATATCTGAGATAGGAACACATAAAGAGTTGCTAATTAATAGTGAAATATACAGAAGTATTGCAGTATCACAATTAGGTGAGGAGGTGCTTTCTATTGTCTAATAAAGAAGTAACTATAGCTAGACCTGGAGCAGGTCCCAGAATAAACCTTGGAAAAAAATCTGAAAAACTAAAAAATCCTAAAATAACTATAGGTAGATTGTTAAAATACTTATCACACAAAAAGTATTCACTAGCATTAATATTTGCATTCTGTTTAGTAACAACCCTTATAACTATATTTGGAACTAAGCTAAATGGAGAAATAATAGATAAGTATATTGTAGTAGGTAACATGAGTGGCCTTTATAAAATATGTTTAATGCTTATTGGAATGTATATTATAAGTACTATATCAACATTTGTTCAAAATAGGTTGATGATAAATATTGCTCAAAATACATCTTCAGAAATCAGAAAAGATTTATTTAAAAGTATGCAGAATCTACCTTTAAAATACTTTGATACAAACTCAAGTGGAGATTTGATGAGTAGACTTACCAATGATGTTGATAATATAAATATGACATTGTCTCAAAGTATAACACAACTATTCTCTGGAGTTATAAATATAGTAGGAATGCTAATAGCTATGCTAATATTAAGTCCGACATTGACTATAGTTGGGTTAGTAACTACTCCTATTATGTTTCTTACTACAAAAATCATAATGAAAAATACTCAACCGTATTTTATTAAGCAGCAAAAACAACTTGGGAAACTAAATGGATATATTGAAGAGATGGTATCAGGACAAAAGGCAACTATATTATTTTCCAAAGAAGAACATGTAAAAGAAGAGTTTCAAAAGATAAATACAAGTCTTACAAAAAGTGCGGTAATTGCCCAAGGTCTATCTGGATTTATGGGGCCAGTTATGAACTTTATAAGTAATCTTACTTATTTAATTTTAGCTATATGCGGAGGATATTTTATACTTTCAGGTATGGACATAACTGTAGGAGTTGTATTTACCATAATTCTTTATATGAGAAACTTTAATAGGCCTATAAATGAAATACTAAATATTTCAAATACTATACAATCAGCATTGGCAGGAGCAGAAAGAGTATTTGAACTTATGGATGAAGAGCCAGAAAAAGATAATATAGATTCTGTAAACTTAGAAAATATACAAGGGAATGTTTCTTTAAATAATGTTGAATTCTCTTATAATAAAGATAAAAAAATACTTAAAGGTATAGATTTAAAAGCATCTCAAGGTCAAACTATAGCAATTGTAGGTCCAACTGGATCAGGAAAAACTACGATTATAAACCTGCTTAATAAATTCTATAATATAGATAGTGGAGAAATAACTATAGATAGTCAAAATATAAATAGTATAAAGATGAATAGTCTTAGAAAATCTATAGCCATGGTACTTCAAGATACATATTTATTTTCAGTAAGTGTACGTGAAAATATAAGGTATGGACATTTAGATGCAACAGATGAAGAAATAGAAGAGGCAGCAAAGTTAGCTCATGCTCATCATTTTATAAAGCAGTTACCAGATGGGTATGATACTATATTATCTGATAATGGTAGTAACTTATCGCATGGTCAGCGTCAGTTGTTAGCAATATCAAGAGCTATATTATCAAAATCATCAATCCTTATACTAGATGAAGCTACATCATCAATAGATACTAGAACGGAAGTGGCAATACAAAAAGCCATGACTAACTTAATGTGTGGGAAGACAACATTCATAATAGCTCACAGGTTAAGTACTATAAAAAATGCAGATATGATACTAGCAATAAAGGGTGGAGAAGTAATTGAGAGAGGTACACATGAAGAATTACTAGAAGAAGAAGGATTCTATGCTAACCTTTATAACAGCCAATTTAGAAGTGGGTTAAGTATATAATCAACAAAAAAATGTATGAATTTCTACAGAATAAGAACATATTCGACAATTATACATAGCATATATTAAGAAATCTATTCAAAAGATTTTTAATAACATAAAATGGAGATGTATAAAAATGAGCTGTCCAAACTGTGGAAACCAATCATGTAATAACCAAAACTATAAATGTGAAAGAGATTATAGCTATGACTATAACTACGAAGACTATGGATATGATGATTATAATGATTGCGAAGACTATAGCCAATATAAATGCTGCAAATATTATGATGAAGATAGATGTAATTGTGAATGCCGTTGCAAATGCAATTGCGAATGTAATGGGGGATATGAAACTAAGTCTCACGTTCATGAATTTGAAAGCAGTGTTAAATTAGCTGAAAAATGTGAAGATAGACATAACCATCGTGTTGCAGGTGTTACAGGTGATGCAATACCAACAAAATCTGGAAGTCATGTTCATGAAGTTATGGCTTATACAGACAACTTAGATCACTTCCATAAAATATGGATGACAACTGGTCCTGCAATAAAAATTGAAGGAACTAATAAGCATGTTCATCTTATAAAAGGATTTACTTCTTTTGATGATTGTCATTGTCATGCGTTTTTATTTACTACACAAATTCAGGCACCATTAGTATAGATAATATAAAAATAGAGAAGAATTTTATTTCTTCTCTATTTTTATGTTTAAAATAAAAAATTTGTATAAAAATCAACAAATTAATAACATTTTTTGCAGATTTCAATATAATGTATTAAGAAAGTTAAATGAAAGATTTTCTTAGAATATTATAATATGGAGATGGAGACATGTATAATAATTGTAAGTGGAATAAAAAGGATAATAAATGCTACAAACAATATCAATCTTGGAATGAAGATAGATATGCTGAGGAGTTCAAAGATTTAAATTCTTGTAACTGTTATAATGATGATATGTACTATCAAGGGGAAAAATCTTATACAGAATACAAAGAAGACAGATATGACAAATACGAGAAATATGACAAATACGATAAATACGATAAGTATGATAAAGACCGCAAATACAGCAAGTATGACAAGTATTGTAAAGAAGATAAAGAAGAGAAAGAGGATAAATGTTGTAATTGCTGCAAAGAAGAACGAGAAGAGAAAGAATGCAAATGCTGTAAGTGCTACCAAGAAGAGCAAGAAGATAGATATGACAAATACGATAAATATGATAAATGCTGTAAGTGTTGCAAAGAAGAACGAGAAGAGAATGAATACAAATGCTGTAATTGCTGTAAAGAAGAAGAAGAGAAAGAGTATAAATGCTGTAATTGCTGTAAAGAAGAAGAAGAAGAAGAGAAAGAATATAAATGTTATAAGTGTTGCAAAGAAGAAGAAAAAGAAGAGTATAAGTGCTGTAAAGAAGATCAAGAAGATATGCCTGATAAATGCTTCAAGTGCTTTGAAGGTGATGGATTTGATGTATACTGTAAGTGCTGGATAGTAAAAAAAGATGGTAAATGTTGCAAGTGTGATAAAGAACAGAATAAGTGGATGAACGAAATAAAAGAAAATTACGGAAAAAATTGTGAAGATAATGGAAAATTTAACTTTAATCCAATAAAAGATGATAATTATTGGAATGATGATTGTGATAAAGAAAATGAAGAATCTTGGCAAAATGATGATGAATACTGGAATGAAGATAGATTCTAGTATATATAAATACTGTATAAATCAATTTTAAAATAGAGAAGAATATGTATTCTTCTCTATTTTTATGAGTTAGTTAACAAAATGTTAATTGATAAAAGCTTGTAAAATTTATACAAATAAGACTTAATACTCTTAATAATAAATTTATAATTTACTAAGATATATTAAAATGTAAAGCCTTAGCATATAGATATTAATGTGGAGGTGTATATATGGAGATAAGTTTATGTATGATAGCAAAAAATGAGGAAGATGTTATAGCAAGATGTATATCATCGATAAAAGACATAGTAGATGAAATAATTATAGTAGATACTGGGTCTACTGATAATACTATTGAAATAGCAAAAAATCTAGGAGCAAGTGTATATGAGTTTGAATGGATAGATGATTTCTCAAAGGCAAGAAACTACTCATTCTCAAAGGCAACAAAAGATTACATACTTTGGTTAGATGCAGATGACATTTTAAACCCTGATGATATAGATAAGTTTAGAGAACTAAAAAGTAACGTTAATAATTTGGTAGATTCAGTTACTATGAATTATGTACTAACTGTAGGTCCCAAAGGAGAATTTATATCTTCATTAAGAAGAAATCGATTAGTTAAAAGAGAAAGAAATTTCAAATGGATAGGTCAGGTCCATGAGTATTTAGAAGTATACGGTAATATTATTAATTCAGATATAAATGTGATTCATAAGAAAGAAAAAGCATACACAAATAGGAATTTAAGAATTTACGAAGAATCTATAGCACAAGGCAAAGAATTATCAACAAGAGATAAATACTATTATGCTAATGAACTTTGTGATAATGGTAGATACGATGAAGCAATAGAACAATACATAAAATTTATAAATACTAATGAAGGATGGGTAGAAGATATAAAAGGAGCATGTAGTAAGATAGCAGATTGTTATAGCTATAAAAAGGATAGTGAAAATGAATTAAGATATCTATTTAAATCATTTGAATATGATGTTCCAAGAGCTGATTTTTGCTGTAGATTGGGTCATAAATTTTTTGGAGAAAATAAATTAGATATTGCAATTTACTGGTATAATCAAGCAATAAATGCAGCACCTAAAGAAGGAAATTTGAGCTTGATAAACCATGATACATATACATTCACGCCTTGGGTGCAACTGTGTGTTTGTCATGATAGAAAAGGAGATATGAAATTAGCTATAGAATGTAATGAAATGGCAGCAAAATATAAACCTGATAGTCCTGCAGTGAAGCATAATAGAGAATATTTTAAAACTAAAATACAATAAAACATATAATGTTAGTATAACGATCTAAATAGAGTTTAATTTAGACTAAAAAATTGAATATATTAATGAATAAAAATAAACTTAATTTTGAATGTAAGTACAAAATTAAGTTTATTTTTATTTTATTCAATATTTTGTATACAATATGTTGACATGGAGGATATAGAAATGTATAATTAATAAAAATATTCAAAAAATTTAGAAAAGGAAAGGGGGAGATAATGTGAATAGTAAAAGTAAAGACGTAGCAGTAGTAGGATTTGCATTATTTTCAATGTTTTTTGGGGCAGGAAATTTATTGTTTCCTCCATATTTAGGACTTATATCTGGTGAAAGTTGGTTAACTTCATTAGGGGGATTTGTTTTAGCTGATGTAGGATTAGCGCTTTTAGTTATAGCGGCTGCAGCAAAATGTTCAGGAGATTTAGACCAAGTTTTAGGAAGAGCTGGTAAAGGATTAGCTAAAATAATAGGGGCAGCCTCAGTTCTTTGTATAGGTCCACTTCTAGCAATACCAAGAACAGCAGCAACAACATATGAGATGGGTATATTACCTATATTAGGGGATAAGGGAGTTATAGCTCCAATAATAGTTTCGGTATTATTCTTTGGATTAACATTAATATTAACAATAAAGCCATCTAGAGTTGTAGATATAATAGGAAAAATATTAACACCAACTTTATTAATAGCATTAGCTGCATTAATAGTAATCGGTATTATTAATCCAATAGGAGGTATAAATCCAGATTCAATGATAGAGAAGAGTCTGTTTGCAGAAGGCGTATCTCAAGGTTACTTAACGATGGATGCATTAGGTGCAGCAGTATTAGCAGGAGTTATAATAAGTTCTGTAGGTGATAAAGGTTATAATGAGGCAGCTGATAAAGTAAAGCTTACTATGAAAGCAGGATTAGTTGCAGGTGTGGCATTAACTTTAGTATATGGTGGACTTACATATTTAGGAGCTACTTTATCCAATCTATATGGAATAGATACTCCACAAGCATCTTTAATGGTAGAAATAACAGCTTCATTACTTGGTAATCCAGGTAAAATAATATTATGTGTAATAGTTACGCTAGCATGTTTAACTACTTCTATAGGGTTAACTTCAGCAGCAGGAAATTACTTCTCAAAATCAACTAACGGAAAGTTAAAGTATGAGACTATAGTAATATCAGTATGTGTATTTAGTGCAGTAGTATCAAACTTTGGTGTAAGCACAATAATACAATTCTCAGCTCCAATATTAGAGATTGTATATCCGGTGTTAATGATTTTAGTTATAATGACACTAGTGTGCGGTAATGTGAAAAATGACAATGCATTTAAGGGTGCAGCATATACTACATTACTTGTAAGTATACTAAGTGTTACAAATGGATTATGGGGAGTTGCACCATTTGTAAGCAAATTACCTCTTGCATCATTAGGATTTAACTGGGTTGTTCCAGCTATAATAGGAGCAGTATTAGGT
>NZ_NOJY02000081.1 GCF_002250835.2 Romboutsia weinsteinii | reverse complement strand
AGCATCAGGTGTTGTTGCTTCTATAGTAGAATAATTTATTCTATAACTTCTTAAGTGAATTATATATAAAAAGAGGGGGTTTATACTCCTCTTTTTTTAAGTACTAAATATACAAAAACATTGACAACAACTATGGTTTTGTGATAACTTATACAAAGTAATGTTCAAGGAAGGTAATAATATCTTATTTAATATAAAATAAGGTATTATATTAACAATATATATATTGTATTAATAAGTTGGAGGTGTAGCAGATGAGAGTTAAAGTAACTTTAGCGTGTACAGAATGTAAGCAAAGAAACTACAACACTACTAAAAACAAAAAGAATAACCCAGACAGAATAGAATTACAAAAATACTGTAGATTCTGCAAGAAACATACTACTCATAAAGAAACAAAATAGTTTTTATTAAGGATGTGAGTATAGAATGGCTGCCCAAGCGAATCAAGGCTTGAAAACTAAGAAAAGATTCAGTTTATTTACTTATCTAAAGGAAACTAAACAAGAATTAAAGAGGGTTTCATGGCCGACTAAAAAAGAATTACTTAAAAATACAGGAGTAGTTTTAACTGTAGTTATTTCGTCTACTATATTAGTATGGGCTTTAGATAGTGTATTATCTGGTGCACTAAAACTAATACTAAAATAGATAAAAAGGAGAAAATAATATGTCAGAATTACAACAACCAATGTGGTATGTAGTACATACCTATTCGGGGCATGAAAATAAAGTTAAAGCTACTATAGAAAAAGCTGTAAAAACAAGAGGTATGGAAGACTGTATCACACAAGTGGTGGTTCCTACTGAAGATGTAGTGGAAACTACAAAAACAGGAAAAGAAAAGACTAGACAACGTAAAGTGTATCCAAGTTATGTCCTAGTTAAGATGATAATCACTGATGAATCTTGGTATGTTGTAAGAAATACTAAAGGGGTTACAGGTTTTGTAGGACCAGGTTCTAAGCCGGTACCATTAAGTGAAGATGAAGTTAAAGCTATGGGCATCGATTTATCTGTTCCTAAAATAGCAACTGGTGACATTGATCTAGAGATCAATGATACTGTAAAAATTGCTAAAGGACCATTCAGTGGTCAAATAGGAAATGTAGAAGAAATCAATCTGGATACTAAAGAAATTAAAGTATGCATAAGTGCATTTGGTAAAGAGACTCTATTTAGTGTAGAGTTTGACGGTATAGAGAAAATCTAATACTTAAAATACCATGAAATAATCTGAGGAGGTGCGATCAATGGCTAAAAAAGTTATAGGTCAAATAAAATTACAAATACCTGCAGGAAAGGCTACTCCAGCTCCACCAGTTGGTCCAGCATTAGGACAACACGGTGTTAACATAATGGGATTCACAAAAGAATTCAATGCTAAAACTGCAGATCAAGCTGGTATGATAATACCAGTTGTTATAACTGTATATCAAGATAGATCATTCAGTTTCATAACTAAAACTCCACCAGCTGCAGTATTATTAAAGAAAGCTGCTGGTTTAGATTCAGCTTCAGGAGAACCAAACAAGAAGAAAGTTGCTACTTTATCTTCTGCTAAGGTAAGAGAAATAGCTGAATTAAAGATGCCTGATTTAAATGCTGCATCAGTAGAATCTGCTATGAGTATGATAGCTGGTACTGCTAGAAGTATGGGTATCGTTATAGAAGACTAATTTTAAATTAGACACTTCGTATAGAAGTGGGAGGTCGAAAGACCGAAATTAACCACAAGGAGGAATAATAAAATGGCTAAAATAGGTAAAAAATACGCAGAAGCGTTAACTAAAATAGATAGAACAAGATTATATGATGCTACAGAAGCTTTAGCTTTAGTAACAGAAGTTGCTACTGCTAAGTTTGATGAAACTGTAGAAGCTCATATAAAGTTAGGTGTTGACTCAAGACATGCTGACCAACAAGTAAGAGGTGCGGTTGTATTACCACACGGAACTGGTAAAACTAAGAGAGTTTTAGTTTTTGCTAAAGGAGCAAAAGCTGCTGAAGCAGAAGCTGCTGGAGCAGACTTCGTAGGAGCTGAAGACTTAGTTCAAAAAATACAAGGTGAAAACTGGTTCGAATTCGATATAGTTGTTGCTACTCCAGACATGATGGGTGTAGTAGGTAGACTAGGTAGAGTATTAGGACCTAAAGGTTTAATGCCTAACCCTAAATCAGGAACTGTTACTTTCGATGTAGCTAAAGCTATAGACGAAATAAAAGCTGGTAAGGTTGAATACAGATTAGACAAGACTAACATAATACACGTTCCAGTAGGAAAAGTATCATTTGGTTCTGAAAAATTATCTGAAAACTTTGCTGCATTAATGTCTGCTATAATAAAGGCTAAGCCATCTGCAGCTAAAGGGCAATACTTAAGAAGTGTAACAGTAGCTTCTACTATGGGACCTGGAGTTAAAATGAACCCAGCTAAAATAGCAGAATAATAAAAACTGTTGACATAGATAAACAAAAATGTTAATATAACTTTTGTTGATATAAAAATGAATAGATTTGCCGTAGACAGTAGGTGCGAAAGCTTAAACATCCTACCGAGGTTTTAGATAAATTGAAATTACTAAAGCTTTTGTTGTCTACTTTTGACACGGAAGCTTTTTTAAATGAAATTGCGGCGAATACTAAACCTATTAGGTGAAGGAGGTGCACGTTTAGATGAGAAAAGCTGTAGAAGTTAAATCAGGTGTGGTTGCTGAAATAGTTGAAAAGTTACAAAAATCTTGTGCTGCCGTTGTAGTTGACTACAAAGGATTAACAGTTGAAGAAGTAACTGAGTTAAGAAAGAAAATGAGAGAAGCTGGTGTTGAATACAAGGTATACAAGAACACTTTAGTGAGAAGAGCTGCTAAAGAAGTTGGTATAGATCAATTCAATGACGAGTTATTAGTTGGAACTAACGCGATAGCATTCGGATACGAAGATCCAGTTGCTCCAGCTAGAATATTAAAAGAATTTATGGATTCTCATCCAAAAATGCAATTAAAGATGGGTGTAGTAGAAGGGGAATTCTACAACGAAGCTCAAATAGTTGAGTTCGCTAACATACCATCAAGAGAAGTTCTTATTGCTAAATTACTTGGTAGCTTAAAGGCTCCAGTTTCAAACTTCGCATACTTAATAGATGCGTTAATAAAGAAGCAAGAAGGACAAGAAGCTTAATTGTCGATTTAGAAAAATTAGATAAGGTTATATAATAACTTTATCAATAAAAAAATTATAAACAAAAATATTCGGAGGTGCTAAAAATGACAATAGAACAAATATTAGAAGCTATAGAAAACATGAAAGTTTTAGAATTAAATGAATTAGTTAAAGCTGCTGAAGAAAAATTCGGTGTATCTGCTTCAGCTCCAGTTATGATGGCTGGTGCTGCTGGTGGTGCTGCTGCTGAAGAAAAGACTGAGTTCGATGTAGTATTAACAGGAGCTGGATCTTCTAAAGTAGGAGTTATAAAGGCTGTTAGAGAAATAACTGGATTAGGATTAAAGGAAGCTAAAGAAGTAGTAGACAACGCTCCTAAGACTGTTAAAGAAGGAGCTTCTAAAGAAGAAGCTGAAGAAATGAAAGCTAAATTAGAAGCTGCAGGAGCTTCAGTAGAAGTTAAGTAGTTTCTTTAAAAGGTGTCCCTAGGGGCATCTTTTTTACTTTAGTACTAAATAGAAAAATGTCGAAAAAGAGATTTGTAATCGATTTATATAATTAATAACCTAATTATGTAAATATAGATATTTTGTTGTTTCATTTACATAGAAATAGGAGGCTTCGAAGCTTCTTTTTTTATGTATAAAAAAATTTGTTAAAAAATAGAATTTAAGTTTGTTATTTTGTGCATAATAAATAATGCATATTTTCTGCTAATAAAAAGAATAAAGTTATTAGGTATAAGTTACATATTGAAAAATACTTGACATTATGATAAAATTATTAGATGCGTTAGAATGAACTATTGTTTTATTTTTAATTATTGAGAGGTGAAAAGTGAATGCCACATCCTGTCACGATAGGTAAGAGAACTAGAATGAGCTTTTCTAAGATTAAAGAAATAGCTGATGTACCAAATCTTATAGAGATACAAGTAGATTCCTATAAGTGGTTTTTAGAAGAAGGTTTAAAAGAAGTATTTGAAGACATTTCTCCTATAGAAGATTACACTGGTAACCTTATATTAGAATTTGTTGATTACTCTTTAGATGATAAACCTAAATATGATATAGAAGAATGTAAAGAAAGAGATGCAACATATTGTGCACCTCTAAAGGTAAAGGTAAGACTTATAAATAAAGAGACTGGTGAAATCAAAGAACAAGAAGTCTTCATGGGTGACTTCCCACTAATGACGGATAGAGGAACTTTCGTAATTAATGGGGCAGAAAGAGTTATAGTAAGTCAGTTAGTTAGATCTCCTGGAGTTTACTATGCCCAAGAAAGAGACAAAACAGGTAAGAGGTTAATATCTTCTACTGTTATTCCTAACAGAGGAGCATGGTTAGAATACGAAACTGATTCTAATGATATAATTTCTGTTAGAGTTGATAGAACTAGAAAGCAACCAGTTACAGTTTTACTTAGAGCATTAGGAATAGGAACGGATGCAGAGATAATTGAACTTCTAGGTGAAGACGAAAGATTAGCTGCAACTTTAGAAAAAGATAATACTAAGACAGTAGAAGAAGGTTTAGTAGAAATCTACAAGAAGTTAAGACCGGGCGAACCTCCTACTGTAGAAAGTGCATCATCATTATTAAATGCACTATTCTTTGACCCTAAGAGATATGACTTAGCTAAAGTAGGTAGATACAAGTTCAATAAAAAACTTGCTTTAATGTACAGAATAATGGATAAGATTTCAGCTGAGGATGTAGTAAATCCTGAAACTGGTGAAGTATTCGTTAAGGCTGGCGAAAAGATAAGTTATGAAGTAGCTAAAGAAATACAAAACTCAGGTATAAATGTAGTTAATTTATTAGTTGAAGACGAGAAGAATGTAAGAGTTATAGGTAATAACTTTGTAGACATAAAATCTCACATCGGTTTTGATATAGACGAATTAAATATAAAAGAAAAAGTACACTACCCAACATTAAAAGAAATTTTAGTTGAGTACAGTGATGAAGAAGAAATAAAAGAAGCTATAAAGTCTAGAATAAAAGAGCTTATACCAAAGCACATATTACTAGATGATATAATAGCGTCAGTAAACTACGAGTTTAATATATTCTTCAAAGTTGGTAATATAGATGATATAGACCACCTAGGAAACAGAAGAATAAGATCAGTTGGTGAGTTATTACAAAACCAAGTTAGAATAGGTCTTTCTAGAATGGAAAGAGTTATAAAAGAAAGAATGACAGTTCAAGATATGGAATCTATTACGCCTCAAGCGTTAGTTAACATAAGACCTGTTTCTGCTGCGATAAAAGAGTTCTTTGGTAGTTCTCAGTTATCTCAGTTCATGGACCAAACTAACCCGTTATCTGAATTAACTCATAAAAGAAGATTATCTGCATTAGGACCAGGTGGACTTTCAAGAGAAAGAGCTGGATTCGAAGTGCGTGACGTTCATCATTCACACTACGGTAGAATGTGTCCGATAGAAACTCCAGAAGGACCAAACATCGGTCTTATAAACTCATTAGGTACTTATGCTAAAATAAATGAGTTTGGATTTATCGAATCTCCTTATAGAAAATACGATAAAGAAAATAACAGAATTACTGAAGAAATACATTATTTAACTGCTGATGAAGAAGATTTATTCATAAGAGCCCAAGCTAATGAACCATTAACTGATAATGGTGAGTTTGTAAATAGTAGGGTTGTATGTAGAACTAAGAATGGGACTGTTGAATTAGTTCCTACTCAAAGAGTTGACTACATGGATATATCTCCTAAGCAAGTTGTTTCTATAGCTACTGCTATGATACCATTCTTAGAAAATGATGACGCCAACCGTGCCCTAATGGGATCAAACATGCAACGTCAAGCTGTGCCTCTAGTTAGAAGAGAAGCACCAATCATAGGTACTGGAGTAGAGTATAGAGCTGCAAAGGATTCAGGAGCAGTTGTTGTTGCTAAACATGCAGGTATTGCAGAGAGAGTAACAGCTGATGAAATAATAATAAAAAGAGAAGATGGAAGTAGAGATAGATATAACTTACTTAAGTTTAAACGTTCTAACTCAGGTACTTGTATAAACCAAACGCCTATCATAGAGAAAGGCGAACAAATCAAGGCAGGAGATGTTATAGCAGATGGACCAGCTACGGACTTAGGTGAAGTAGCATTAGGAAGAAACTGTTTCATAGCATTCATGACTTGGGAAGGTTACAACTATGAGGATGCCATCTTAATAAATGAAAGATTAGTTAAAGAAGATAGATTATCAACAATTCATATAGAAGAATACGAATGTGAAGCTAGAGATACTAAATTAGGACCTGAAGAAATAACTAGAGATATACCTAATGTTGCTGAAAGTGCTGTAAAGAACTTAGATGACAGAGGTATAATTAGAATAGGTGCTGAAGTAGATTCAGGAGACATATTAGTTGGTAAGGTAACTCCAAAAGGAGAAACTGAACTTACTGCTGAAGAAAGATTACTTCGTGCGATATTCGGAGAAAAAGCTAGAGAAGTTAGAGATACTTCGCTTAAGGTTCCTCATGGAGAATCTGGTATTATAGTTGACGTGAAAGTATTCACTAGAGAAAATGGAGATGACTTATCTCCAGGAGTAAATGAATTAGTTAGATGTTATATAGCTAAGAAAAGAAAGATAAAAGTCGGAGATAAAATGGCCGGACGTCATGGTAATAAAGGGGTTATCTCTAGAATATTACCTGAAGAAGATATGCCATTTATGGAAGATGGAACACCACTTGATATAGTTCTTAACCCGCAAGGGGTACCATCTCGTATGAACATCGGTCAGGTACTTGAGGTTCACTTAGGTCTTGCTGCTAAATCTTTAGGTTGGCATGTAGCTACATCAGTATTTGATGGAGCGAAAGAGGGAGACATAAGAAAAGCATTATCAGCTGCAGGATATCCTGAAGATGGTAAGTTAACTTTACACGATGGTAGAACAGGTGAAACTTTCGATAACAGAATAACTGTTGGATACATGTACATGCTTAAACTACATCACTTAGTTGATGATAAGTTACATGCAAGAAGTACTGGGCCATACTCATTAGTTACTCAACAGCCATTAGGTGGTAAAGCACAATTTGGTGGACAAAGATTCGGAGAGATGGAGGTTTGGGCTCTAGAAGCATACGGAGCTGCTCACATACTTCAAGAAATACTTACTGTTAAGTCTGATGACGTTGTAGGACGTGTTAGAACTTACGAGGCTATAGTTAAGGGTGAAAATATCCCTGAGCCAGGTATACCAGAATCATTCAAGGTTCTTATAAAAGAACTTCAAAGTTTATGTTTAGATGTCAAAGTATTAACTGAAGAAGATCAAGAAATAGAGGTAAGAGAATCTCTAGATTTAGATGACTCAGTTAGTGAATTTGAATTAGATATAATAGATAACGAAAAAGAATTAGAAGAAAATCATATAATAGAAGAAATAGAAAATGATTTTGCTGAAGAAGAAGAAGAAGTAATTGACAACTTAGGCTTCGAAGACGATGTAGTTTTTGATGAAGTTGAAGAAGAAGATTTTGATCTTTAAGTTTTTAATTAATGAAATCTCAAATAGAAGGGAGAGAACTCCTTGTTTGAATTAAACAATTTCGAGTCGATAAAAATAGCACTGGCTTCTCCAGAAAAAATAAGACAGTGGTCTAGAGGAGAAGTAAAAAAGCCTGAAACTATAAACTACCGTACTTTAAAACCAGAAAAAGATGGTCTATTCTGTGAAAGAATATTTGGACCTCAAAAAGACTGGGAGTGCCATTGTGGTAAGTACAGAAGAGTTAGATATAAAGGTGTAGTTTGTGATAGATGTGGTGTTGAAGTAACGAAGTCTAAAGTAAGAAGAGAAAGAATGGGACATATAGAGCTAGCAGCTCCTATGTCTCATATCTGGTACTTCAAAGGTATACCAAGTAGAATGGGTCTTCTACTTGATATGTCTCCAAGATCTTTAGAAAAGATATTATACTTTGCTTCATACGTTGTAGTTGATGCAGGAGAAACTGGATTAAATGCTAAGCAGCTATTAACTGAAAAAGAATACAGAACTGCTCTTGAAAAATATGGATATACTTTTACTGTAGGTATGGGTGCCGAAGCAGTAAAACAATTATTACAAAACATAGACTTAGAGCAAGAAAGTAAAGACCTTAGAGCTGACTTAAAAGACAGCACTGGACAAAAGAGAGTTAGAACAATAAGAAGATTAGAAGTGGTAGAAGCATTCAAAAAATCTGGTAACAAGCCAGAATGGATGATATTAGACGCTATACCAGTAATACCACCAGATTTAAGACCGATGGTACAATTAGATGGTGGAAGATTTGCGACTTCTGACTTAAATGATCTATATAGAAGAGTTATAAACAGAAATAACAGATTAAAGAGATTATTAGAGCTTGGAGCACCTGACATTATCGTAAGAAATGAAAAGAGAATGCTTCAAGAAGCTGTAGATGCTTTAATAGACAATGGTAGAAGAGGTAGACCTGTAACAGGACCTGGTAATAGACCACTTAAGTCATTATCAGATATGCTTAAAGGTAAGCAAGGACGTTTCCGTCAAAACTTACTTGGTAAGCGTGTTGACTACTCAGGACGTTCAGTTATAGTTGTTGGACCAGAACTTAAATTCTATCAATGTGGTCTTCCTAAGAAAATGGCACTTGAATTATTCAAGCCATTTGTTATGGATAAACTAGTTAAAGAAGGATATGCACACAATATAAAGAGTGCTAAGTCTATAGTAGAAAAAGTTAAACCTGAAGTTTGGGATGTTCTAGAAGATGTTATAAAGAGCCATCCAGTACTTCTTAACCGTGCTCCTACGCTACACAGATTAGGTATACAAGCATTTGAGCCAATACTAGTTGAAGGAAAAGCTATAAAGCTACATCCACTTGTATGTACTGCATACAATGCCGACTTCGATGGTGACCAAATGGCGGTCCATGTACCTTTATCAGTAGAAGCGCAAGCTGAAGCAAGATTCTTAATGTTATCTGTAAATAATATACTTGCTCCTAAAGATGGTACTCCAATAACTACTCCTTCTCAGG
>NZ_NOJY02000080.1 GCF_002250835.2 Romboutsia weinsteinii | reverse complement strand
AGGTATAATAGTTACAAATTACGTGAATTATAGAAACAGTATTTGTTTGGTAGGAGAATATGTATGGAAAGAATAGAAGGAATGGTAAGTGATATAGTATTTAAAAATGAAGACAACGGATATACTATAGCTCACTTGGCTAATGAAAAAGATGAAGTGGTTATAGTAGGTTGTATGCCAACTTTATCAGTAGGAGAAAGTATAGAGGTAGAAGGTAAGTGGATAAATCATAAAATTTATGGAGCTCAATTTGAGGTGAATCAATTTATACCAATAACCCCTTCTTCATTAGAAGGGATCTATGTTTATCTATCTTCTGGGATGATACATGGTATAGGTGAAAAGATGGCTAAAAGAATTATTGATAAATTTGGGGTAAACACTTTAGATATAATTCAAAGCACTCCAGAAAGACTAGAGGAAGTAGAAGGAATAGGGGACAGAAAAGTAAAACAAATAGTTAAAAGTTATGAAGAAAACAGAGAACTTAGGAATGTAATTATAGAGCTATCTCCATATGGCATAACTCCGAATTATTGTTTAAAGATATATAAAAAATACAAAAGTAAAGCTATAGAAATAATAAATAAAAATCCATATAAATTAGCATCAGATATAAGAGGTATTGGATTTAAAATAGCAGATGATATAGCTAGTAAAATAGGTATAGATAAGTATTCTAAAGATAGAGTAGGTCAAGGTATATTATTTGCATTAAATCAGTCTCTAGGTAGTGGACATACTTATCTTCCGAAAAATATTTTAATACAAGATTCTGTCAAACTATTAGAGGTTGAACCTGGTATAGTAGATGAATGTATAATGGATTTAGCCTACGACCAAAAGATACATATAGAAAAAATGAACGGAGAACATTTAGTATACTTAATTCCATACTATATGGCTGAAAATGGAGTTTGTAAACAAATAATAAAATTGTCTCAATGCGAATTTGACGATTTAAATATAGATATAGAGAAAGAGATTAGAATTGTAGAAAATGAGGAAAATATTAAGTTAGCTCAAAATCAAATTATAGCAGTTAAAGAAGCGATGAATAGTGGTGTGGTTGTAGTAACTGGAGGTCCAGGAACAGGTAAGACTACTACTATAAATACAATAATAAAAGTATTTGAAAATAATGATAAAGAAGTACTTTTAGCAGCCCCAACAGGAAGAGCTGCAAAGAGAATGGCTGAAACATCTAGTAAAGAAGCAAAGACTATACATAGACTATTAGAGATGGGATATGCAACTGATTCAGAAGAGTTACTATTTTTAAAAAATGAAGAAGATCCTATAAAAGCAGATGTTGTAATCGTTGATGAGGTATCTATGGTAGATATTTTGCTTATGTATAACCTACTTAGGGCAATAAAGCATGGTACAAGGGTTATTCTAGTTGGAGACAGTGACCAGTTACCATCAGTAGGTGCTGGAAATGTATTAAAGGATATAATTGATTCTAACGTTATTAATGTTGTAAGGTTGAATGAAATATTTAGACAAGCTCAAGAGAGTATGATAGTAGTAAATGCTCATAGAATAAATCACGGAGAACCATTATTCCTAAATTCAAAGGGAAAAGACTTCTTCTTTTTAAAGAAAACAAGTAATGAAGATGTATTAAATGAAATAATAGGTCTAGTTAATGAGAGACTTCCTAAATTTTATAATGTAGATAAAATGAAAGACATACAAATACTTGCATCCATGAGGAAAGGTGACTTAGGTGTAACTAATCTTAACTCAGAACTACAAAAATACCTTAATAAACCAGAAAAGTTCAAGGTTGAGGAAAAATTCCAAAATCGTATACTTAGGGTGGGAGATAAGGTTATGCAAGTAAAAAATAACTATACAAAAAAATGGGAAAATGAAGACCAAAGTGATAGTGGTGAAGGTATATATAACGGAGACATTGGATATATATACCATATAGATAAAGACAAAAGGAATGTATACGTACTATTTGACCAAGTGAAGATAGTATCTTATAAATATGATGAGCTAGATGAAATTGATCATAGTTTTTGTACAACTATACATAAAAGTCAAGGAAGTGAATTCCCAGTGGTAGTAATACCTATTACATGGGCTCCACCTATGTTGTTAAGTAGAAACCTTCTATATACTGCAGTAACAAGAGCAAAAAAGCTAGTAGTGCTAGTTGGAGATGTTAGATACTTAGAGCATATGATAAAAAATAATAGGACGAACGAAAGGTATTCCAACTTGGGATATAAATTAAATAAATTTAAACAAGAAGGGTTGCTGTTAAAATAAAAATATTATATGACTTTTTTTATGTGATTATAGACTTTATATATCCTGAAAATATAAGTTGCATTATATGTGATAATCCAATAAAAAAGAGCAACACTTACTCAATGTGTAAAAGTTGCTTTGAAGAGTTACATTTTATATTAGATGGATGTGTAAAGTGTGGGAAGCCAATAATAAATCATTCATTAGAAAAACAAGAGATATCTGGTTGTAGCTACTGTTTTAACAAGAGTTTCTATTTTGATAGAGCAATATCATGTATAGAGTATAATGATACTAGTAAAAAGATGATACTGGGACTAAAGTATAATAATAAGACATATATGAGTAAGTATATAGCTACAATAATGAAAGAAAAGTTAGAGGTGGAAGGTCTAGAATTTGATTATATTTTATTTGTACCACTTCACAAGAGAAGGCTTAAGAAGAGAGGTTTTAATCAATCTGAAAAGATAGCTAAGCATTTAGGAAAAGAGATATCAGCGCAAGTTATAGACTCTATATATAGAAAAAGTTATACAAAAATGCTATACAAATTAAAAAAACAAGAACGATTCCAGGAGTTAAAAAACGTATTTGCCATTAAACATAGTAAAAATTTACTTAATAATAAAAACATATTATTAGTAGATGATATATTTACAACAGGAGCGACTACGAATGAAATATCAAAGTTACTAAAAGAAACAGGCGTAAATAAAATATATATTATGACATTACTAACTAGAAGTAGCGATAGTTATGTATTAGAATAATTTTCTATTGACATATTTGATATAAAATATTAGAATAATTAAGTGATATTTAGGTCTGTGGTTGAAAGTCCAAGCCAGACGCAGGCAAAGGGATCCACGTAAGTTAACACTAAAAATTGAGTTGATGATCATGGTGCGTCTTAGAAGTAAGCCCTACCGGTAATAAAATCGAGAGAGAGTAGTAGTGCGGCGAACCCAAGCGAACCCTCCAGTAGGCGAGTGTGGGGGCAAAGACCAGGTCAGCTAAATATCTTAAAGTACCTTTTAAAGGTGCTTTTTTTATACCTAAAAATAATTACTAAATTTAAAAAATATGCATAAAAATTAAAAATTTGACATAAATACACATATTAATAACAACTTGTGTTGATATTTGTGGATATAAGAAATACTTAGAATAGTTTAAAACAGATGGATTCAATAGTTATTAACAGAGTTATACACATTATCCACATAATATTGTTATTATTAATCCACATTAAGAAATTATACTAATATAAAATTAAATAAACTTCTTTATATTTTGCATATTTAGAATATAAAAGTTAACAATAAAATTAAAGGATTCTATTACAGTACGTAGAATGAATTTATTAAAGTATAATTTTATATACTGGTATAACTTGAAGGGAGATGTTCTTATGAAAATAATAATATCTGGAAAGCAAATGGAACTAACAACTGGAATAAAAAATGCAATAGAGGAGAAGTTAGGCAGATTAGACTACTACCTTCATCCAGAAACAGAAGTAAAAGTTACTGTAAGTGCAAAAAAATCTAGACAAAAAGTAGAGGTAACTATAGTACCTATAAATGGACCTATAGTTAGAGCAGAGGATATAGAGGAAAACTTATATGCAGCAATAGATGTTGTATATGATAAACTTAATAAGCAATTAAGAAAATATAAAAATAGATTACAAGATAGACATCAAGATAACAAAACTATAAGATACAACGAAAATGATTTAGTTGAAGACGATAATATAGAATATGATGAAGATGATAATTTTGATGAAATATTAATAGAAAGACGTAAAAAGTTTGATATGAAACCTATGAGTCCAGAAGAGGCAGTATTACAAATGGAATTAATAGAACATGACTTCTATATGTTTAAAAATATAGACACAGATGAATTATCAGTAGTTTATAAGCGTAACAATGGTGGTTATGGAATAATAGAACACGAATAATGTACATAATAGAGTATCTCAGGATAATTAATTTGGGATACTCTATTTATTATATTAGATAAACTAACTTAATTCAAAAGTATAAGTAAAAATTAAACAGTAGAGTAATATATACAACTTAAATATCCATATATAATTATATTAAACTATGTAAATTTATAGATTAGTATACATAGGAGGATATATGGAGAATTTGGTAGAAAGAAGCAATAGACATGATGGACTAATACTATTAATATTTCTAAATGCTTTTGATGGAATAGCAACGTACGTTGGTTTAAGATTAGGGTTTTATATAGAACTAAATAAATTTTTAGACTTAGTATACGAGTATAGTTCATCTATGTTCATTATTGTAAAGATAATAATACCCACATTAATATTATTGATTTTAATGGAAAAAATAAAGGTGAAGATATCTAAGTTTACAAAAATGCTAATTTGCTTAACTAACATAATCTACATAGGAATATTTATATATCATGTATGCTTGTACATATTGGCTATAAGCTTAGCTGTGTAAAATATAAATGAGTATGTTTCAAAATATAAATGCTTATATTATGTAGATGCATTTTTTGAAATATACTCATTTTTATTATATTGTAAATCATAGTGCTTAAATTGGTGTAAATGCTATTATTGGTATTAAATATGGTGCTTTTATGTTAAAATGAATATTAGTATATATAATTGAGCGAGGAGAGATGTTAATCATGGGATTTTTAGATAATTTATTCAACATGGCAGACAAAAAAGAATTAAAGAAGTTTAATAAGATTGTTGATTCTATAGATGCATTAGAACCAAAATTTGAAGCAATGTCAGATAAAGAACTTAAAAATATGACAGAAGAATTCAAAGGAAGATTAGATAGTGGACAAAGCTTAGATGATATACTTCCAGAGGCTTTTGCGGTAGTTAGAGAAGCTTCTAGAAGAGTATTGGGGATGAGACAGTATAAAGTACAGCTTATAGGTGGTATAGTTCTGCATCAAGGCAGAATAGCAGAGATGAAAACAGGGGAAGGTAAAACTTTAGTTGCTACAGCTCCAGTTTATTTAAATGCTCTTACAGGAAAAGGGGTACACGTAGTAACAGTAAATGATTACTTAGCAAAGCGTGACAAGGAGCAAATGAGCAAATTATACGAATTCCTTGGAATGACTGTAGGGGTAATAGTTCACGGACAAAACCCTCAAGTTAGAAGAGCACAATATGAGTGTGATATAACTTATGGAACTAATAATGAGTACGGATTTGATTACCTAAAAGATAATATGGTAATTCATAAGGAGCAAATGGTTCAAAGAGAATTAAATTATGCAATAGTGGATGAGGTCGATTCTATATTAGTGGATGAAGCTAGAACTCCTCTTATTATATCTGGACCTGGAGATAAATCTACTCACTTATATTCAGATGCTAATACATTTGTATTAACTTTAAAGCCTGAAAACTACGAAGTTGATGAAAAGCAAAAGTCAGTATCCTTAACTGATTCGGGAATACAAAAGGCAGAGGTTTATTTTAATGTTGAAAATATAACTGATGTAGTTCATATAGAATTATATCATCATATAAATCAAGCTTTAAAGGCTCATACAATAATGAAGCGTGATGTAGATTACGTAGCTAAAGACGGTGAAATCACAATAGTTGATGAATTCACAGGAAGACTTATGTTTGGTAGAAGATATTCAGAAGGTTTACACCAAGCAATAGAAGCAAAAGAAGGATTAAAGATACAAAGAGAATCTAAAACATTAGCAACTGTAACATTCCAAAATTACTTCAGAATGTATAATAAGCTTTCTGGTATGACAGGTACTGCTAAGACAGAAGAAGAAGAATTTAAAGCAATATATAAGATGGATGTTGTTCAAATTCCAACGAATAAGCCAATCTTAAGAGAAGATCTAGCAGATGCAGTATATAAAAATGAGATGGGTAAATTTAATGCTGTAGCTGAAGATATAATAGAAAGAAATAAAGTGAAGCAACCTATACTAGTAGGTACAGTTTCTATAGAAAAATCAGAATTATTATCTCAACTGTTAAAGAGAAGAGGTATAAAGCATGAAGTGTTAAATGCTAAGCATCATGATAAAGAAGCTGAAATAATAGCACAAGCTGGTAGGTTAGGAGCAGTAACAATAGCTACTAACATGGCAGGTCGTGGTACGGATATAGTATTAGGGGGAAATCCTATATTTTTAACTAAAAAAGAAATGAAGAGATTAGGTTATGACGAAAGTGTTATAAATAAAGTAGACTCTCCTATAGAAGGATTAGAATTAGAAGGTAATGAAGAAATATTTGCTGCAAGAAAGCAATATGAAGAATTACATGACAAATATAAAAAGCAAACTGAAGAAGAGCAAGAACAAGTTAGAGCAGCAGGTGGACTTGCTATAATAGGTACAGAAAGACATGAATCTAGAAGAATAGATAATCAGTTAAGAGGACGTGCTGGTCGTCAAGGAGATCCAGGTAGCTCAAGATTCTACATAGGATTAGATGATGATCTTATGAGACTATTCGGTAGTGATAGAATATCTGGTGTAGTAGAAAAAATCGGATTAGAAGACGATATGCCAATAGAACATAAAATACTATCGAAGTCTATAGAAGGGGCTCAAAAGAAAGTTGAAGGAAGAAACTTTGGTATAAGAAAGCATGTTCTTCAATATGATGATGTTATGAATAAGCAAAGAGAAATAATCTATGCTGAAAGAAGACGTGTACTAGATGGAGAGAACCTACAAGAACAAGTTCAAGGTATGATAAAATCTATCATAGATCAAGCTGCTAATATCTACTCTACAGAAAGTGGATTTAACGAAGATGGATTCAGAGATTACTTATATCATATCTTTATGCCTAAGGGAAGCATAGAAATTCCAGATATGGAAAAACTTAAAGTTGAAGAAATAGTAGAACAAACTTATGAAATAGCAATGAAGATATACGGTGGAAAAGAAGAAAGAATAGGGTCTGAAAGAATGAGAGAAGTAGAAAGAGTTATACTTCTTCAATCTGTAGATAGCCACTGGATAGATCATATAGATGCAATGGATCAATTACGTCAAGGTATTGGACTTCGTGCAATAGGTCAACAAGACCCAGTTGTTGCATACAAAATGGAAGGATTCGATATGTTTGATGATATGACTAAGCACATACAAGAAGATACTGTAAGGTACTTATTCAACATAACTATAGAAGAACCAGTTGAAAGAAAGCAAGTTATAGATGTTGAACATTTATCTTCTAGTGCAACTGATGATCCGGACAATAAGACAGTAAAAAAAGATGACCACATAGGAAGAAATGATGATTGTCCATGCAAAAGTGGAAAGAAATACAAAAAGTGTTGTGGTAGATAATTCTGGAGGTTTAAATGTTAAACGTACAAGAATATAGAAGCAATGTGGAGATTATGTCTTCAAATATAGAAGAATTGAGGGTTTCTCTTTGACATAGCTTCATTAGAAAATAAAATAAAAGAAAATGAAGAAAAAATGAATGAGCAAGATTTTTGGAATGACAATGAATTAGCTCAGAAAACACTTCAAGAAAATAAAGCTTTAAAAGAAACTGTAGAAGAATATGAAAAACTTTTAGAAGCTTTAGAAGAAATAGAAGTTCTAATTGAAATCGGAATGGAAGAAAAAGATGATTCTATTGAAAAAGAAATAGAATCATCTATTCAAACATTAGAAAAAAATATAGATGTAGTAAGAATAAAGACTTTATTAAATGGAGAGTACGACAAGAACAATGCAATCTTATCAATAAACTCTGGTACAGGTGGTTTAGATGCACAAGATTGGTCACAAATGCTATTAAGAATGTATGTAAGATGGGGTGAAAAAAATGGATATAAAGTACGTATGTTAGACCTTATATCTGACCCTGAAGCAGGAATAAAAAGTGCTACTCTATTAATAGAAGGATTAAATGCTTACGGATATTTAAAAAGTGAAAAAGGTGTGCATAGAATAGTCAGAATATCTCCATTTGACCCATCGGGAAAAAGACATACAGCTTTTGCATCAATAGATGTTACACCTGAACTAGACGAGAATATAGATATAGAGATAAATCCTTCAGACCTTAAGATAGACACTTATAGAGCATCTGGTGCTGGAGGTCAACATGTAAATACTACAGATTCAGCAGTAAGGATAACCCATATTCCTACAGGTGTAGTTGTTCAGTGCCAAAATGAAAGATCTCAACATATGAATAAAGATAGAGCAATGAGAATGTTAATGGCTAAACTAATTGAGTTAAAAGAATTAGAGCAAAAAGAAAAAATTGAGGATATACAGGGAAAATATTCTCAAATAACATGGGGAAGTCAAATAAGATCATATGTGTTCCAACCATATAAACTAGTCAAAGATCATAGAACTAATGCAGAAATGGGAAATGTAGATAGTGTAATGGATGGTAATATAGATTTATTCATAAATGAATATTTAAAAATGAATAAGACAAAAAATTAATTTTAATATAGGGCTTGAGAATATAATTCTCGAGCCTTATTTTAAGCGATGATATACTGATAAAAAATCAAAGGAAGAGGTAGTCTTATGAATATAAATGAAATATTAAAAAAAGAATTTAACCTTAGAGATGAGCAAATAAATAATACGCTAAAACTTATAGATGAAGGTAATACAATACCTTTTATAGCTAGATATAGAAAAGAAATGACAGGGGAAATGAGCGACGTAATCTTAAGACAACTTCATGAAAGACTAACATACCTAAGAAACCTACAGTCTAGAAAAGAAGATGTAAATAGAATAATAGAAGAACAAGGTAAACTTACTGAAGAAATAAAGAAGAACATAGAAAAGGCAAAAACACTTCAAGAAGTTGAAGATATATATGCGCCATATAAACAGAAAAAAAGAACTAGAGCTACAATAGCAAAGGAAAAAGGATTAGAAAATCTTGCATTATCTATGTTAAATAAAAATATAGATAATATAGAGTTAGAAGCTAAAAAATATACTAATGAAGAAAAAGAAGTAGACTCTATAGAAG
>NZ_NOJY02000007.1 GCF_002250835.2 Romboutsia weinsteinii | reverse complement strand
GGGCATAAGTCATTCTTCTTTCAAAATCACATAGTTTTTCATTTATATAAATACATTGAATGCCTTGAAATTTTTCATAAGACCCTTTTGACACACAGTTTTCATCTAGATAGCAAAGCACTATATTTCTATAGTTTATAACTTCTAGAGGTGTGTTATTTTTATGAAGTATTTTTAGTTTCCTGACTTTTTCCTTTATTTTAGCACCCCTACCCAAAGTAAATCTCCCCTTTTACAATATATATTTATTTATTTCTATCCCTTTTTTTCTTTTGTTCATCTAATGCTAAAAGCATACCCATTCTCATTGCTTTAAGCATACCGTCTATTGCTTCTTGACTTGCTGGCTCACCATCAAACATTACACGTCTCTCTATTAATTGATCTTCAGTCGCTTTTATTATTGCTTCAAACTCCACATCTGATTTATCAACTAAACTATTATTTTTAACTTCCATATCATCTGTAAGCCCTAATAAATAGTCAGTAGAAACTTCAAGAGCCTCTGATAGTTGTGTAAGAGCTTGAGCTTTCGGTTCTCTTATGTCATTTTCATATCTAGATAAGCTAGCTTCTGTTATATTAGCTCTTATAGCTAACTCTTTTTGATTTATATTCATATAACGTCTAGCTTTAGATATTCTGTATCCTATGGTATCCAATGTAGTTCACTCCTTTAGGTTATATTTATTATAAAAATTCATTTCGCCAACACATTGCTAAAAATATTTTTTGTAATATTTTGGTAAGTAAATAGTAACACAATATTACAAAAAGGGAAATAAATTTATAAAAAAGGTAATAAAAAAGCTTAAAAAGTTGCTTTTATTGAAATAAATTACAAAAAGGGCAATTGACAATGGAAGAATATAGTAATACTATGTAATTGTAAAAGCGGTAAGAAAAAATAAGTAAAGATAAATAAAAAATACTCAAGGGGGAAGGAAATGGGACTTAGATTACTAAAATCTAAAAGGGTTTTAAAAGGACTTACACAAGAAGCTATAGCAACTAAAATAGGGATAAATACTAAAAGTTACAATATGAAGGAAAATGCTAAGAATAGATTTTCACTAGAGGAAGCAGCTAAGATTAGTCAATACTTAGATCTTAATTTAGAAGAGGTTAATGACATTTTTTTACACATAAAGTTACCGAAGAGTAATATTGAGAGGGGGTAGCAACATGGAAGGATTACAAATCTTTAAAAATAGTGAGTTTGGGGAGTTAAGTGTAATTACTAAAAATAAGAAAGAGTATATAGAAGCTATACCAGTTGCAGAAATTCTAGGATACTCAAATCCTAGGGATGCAATAATAAGACATTGTAGAAAAGGAGGAGTAATTTTTTCCGACGTAGGGGTAGTTACAGGTAAGAGAAGTGATAATACTGATGCAATTCAATATGTTACTAAAAAATTCATAGATGAAGGTAACCTATATAGACTTATTATAAGGTCAAAGTTACCAAGTGCCATGAGATTTGAACGATGGATAATGGAAGAGGTCATACCTAGTATAAGAAACCATGGAGCATATTTAAGTGATGATGTAATAAGTAAAACTTTAGAAAATCCAGATTTTATAATTCAGATAGCAACTAAATTAAAACAAGAAAAAGAGGAAAAATTTATAGCGCAAAAAAGGGCTGAAAACCTAGAGGATATTATAACTTTGGATAGACCATATACAAACTTCGGAAAAAGCATAGCATCATCTAGTGATGCTATAACTATAGGCCAGTTTGATAAAGTACTAAATAATAACAATATACTAATAGGCAGAAACAGATTATTCAGTTGGCTTAGAGATAATGGATACCTTATTGGAAATGGAAAAGATAAAAATATGCCAAAACAAGTTTATATAGAACAAGGATTGTTTAAGGTTTCAGAAAGGATAGTTCAAACTGTAGAAGGAGAGATAATCTCAGCTACAACACTTATAACTGGCAAAGGTCAACTATATTTCTTAGAAAAAATTGAATTTTATTATTTATGCAAATGTAAGTAAATAATGTGATACAGGGGGAAATAAATGAGAAAATATTTGGATGCATATATAGCTAATGAAACTAATGATATGACAAGAGCAGAGTGGTTAGAGAAAAGAAAAGCAGGGATAGGAGGAAGTGATGCAGCTAGCGTACTAGGTCTTAGTCCTTATAAAAGCTCGATGAGTGTATATATGGATAAAATTCTCTATGCTCATGTCGCCAACGTCTGTTCGGCAGGCTCACATCCCGTTGCTCAAATTCGCTCGCTTGAGCGACGTGTCGGCGAAGCATTTCATGTCGCCAAAGACTCAAAAGGCGAGTCCGTTGCTCAAAATTCTAAAAAGATTAATATAGATAACTTAGATATAAATGAAGAAGTAAGCTACAAAATGGAACTTGGTAACAAACTAGAAAACTTTGTAGCCAATGAATTTTGCTTAAAAACAAATAAGAAAGTTAGAAATGTAAATGGAATACTAAAAAATGATAAATATCCATTTGCACTAGCAAATATAGATAGAGCAGTTGTAGGAGAAAAAGCTTTTTTAGAATGCAAGGTTACAGGTAGTTACTCTAAGAAGTTGTGGAAAGAGGAAGTACCCATGCATATTCAGATACAATGCTATCACTATATGGCAGTAACAGGAGCTACTCACTGTTATGTAGCAGCACTTATTGGCAATGAAGAGCTTGTAATTCATAGATTAGATAGGGATGAAGAACTTATAAATCAAATTATGGATTTGGAAAAAATGTTTTGGGAAAAGTGTGTACTTGGAGGAGAACTACCTACACCTGATGGCAGTGATGATTATTCAAAAGTACTTCAAGGATTATATAAAGATACTAATGAGGAAGAGCTTATGTTATTTGAGAAGGAAGAATTATTAAATAGATATGATGATGTTTGTGAGCTTGTAAAAGATTTAGATAGTGAGAAAAAAGCAATAGAACAATATTTACAATTACAAATGAAAGAATATGAAATTGCATACTTGGGAGACAGAAAAATCACTTGGAAAAAGCAAACTAGAAATAGTTTAGATAGCAAAAGATTAAAAAAAGAACACCCAGAGTTAGCTGATAAGTACATGAAAGCTACTACCTCAAGAGTGTTTAGAATTTAAATTCCAAGCAAATCAAAGCCTAAAATTACAGTTAAAGTTATAAATACTATAGTAAATGATATTAAATAAATAAAAGGGGAGAAAATAATGGCAAATTTAAAAGAAACATTAAAAAACAATGAAGCTAAGGGGAGTAATATATCCATAAATCCGAGTTATGCTATGAAGCAACTAATTGTAAAAATGAATGGGGAAATTGGCTTAGCACTTCCAAAAGAGCTAAGCAGTGAAAGGTTTCAAAAAGTTTCTTTAACAGCTTTTAATTCAAATCCAAAACTTCAAAATTGTGAGCCTATGACTTTTATTGCAGCTATGATGCAAAGTGCACAGTTAGGTCTTGAGCCAAACACACCTTTAGGACAAGCCTATTTAATACCACATAAAGTTAAGGGAATAGATAAAGTACAGTTTCAAATAGGATACAAAGGATTACTAGAACTTGCTCATAGAAGTGGGAAACTAAAGACTTTGTATGCACATGAAGTTAAAGAAAATGATGAGTTTGATATAGATTATGGACTAGAACAAAAGTTAATTCATAAGCCTCTTTTAAAAGGAGATAGAGGAGAAGTGATTGGATACTATGCAGTTTATCATCTAGATCCAAGTGGATATAGCTTTGTTTTTATGACTTATGACGAAGTTGAAAATCATGGTAAGAAGTATTCTAATAACTTTGAAGGTGGAATATGGGAAAAAGAGTTTGACTCTATGGCTAAAAAAACTGTAATTAAAAAACTACTCAAATACGCACCACTAAGCATTGAAATGCAAAGAGCTGTTGTATTTGATGAAAGTATAAAGCAAAGTATTGATAGTGATATGTTGTTAGTGGATGCTATGGATGAAAGTATTGAAGAAGATCGTGGTCTTTTAAATTAGGGAGGGGGATTTACATGGCAGTTTATAGACATATACACATAGATTATTGGCAAGATGGTTTTGTACTTGATTTAACACCTGAAGAAAAGTATTTCTATATTTATCTTATGACTAATAGTAAGACAAGTCAGTGTGGAATATATGAGCTTCCTAAAAGGATTATTGAGACGGAAACTGGATATAACAGAGAAACTGTAGAGAAGCTTATATATAGATTTGAGGAATATGAAAAGATTGTTTACTGTGAAGATACTAAGGAGCTGTTTTTAAAAAATTGGATAAAGCACAATAAGGTTGTAAGTCCTAAGGTTAAAAAATGTATAGAAAAAGAGTTGTTTAATGTTAAAAGTAAAGAACTTATTGAATTATTTTTAAAGGAGTGTAATAGGTACGGATACAGTATAGATACCCATAATTTAAAATTAAGTACCACTATTGATAGTGTATCTATACCCGTGGTTGAGGATAAATACAATTTAGATAACCACTATGGGGAAAAAGAAAAACAAAAACAAAAAGAAAAAGAAAAAGAAGAAGAAAAACAAAAACTTGTTAATTCAAATTTGGATAGTAAAAATAATTTTGATAATGAAGAAGTAGATAAGAGTTTTGTAAGTAATATAAGTAAGTATAAGACTTTATATGAACAAAATGTAGGACTTATAAATCCTATTGTTGGTCAGTGGTTAATTGAAGTATGTGAGAGTATGGATTATGAGCTTTTTAAAAGAGCAATAGAGATTGCAACAAATAAAGGGAAGTGCAATAAGGGGTATATTAATGGGATTTTGAAGCAATGGAATGATAACAATATTAAGAGTATTAATGATTTAAAAGCTTATGAGATAGCGTTAAAAAATAGGGGGGATAGCTATGGAAAATATAAGTGCGAGCCTTCGAAATCTAAATATGCCAGAGCACTTGAAGAAGAGGATGAAGGAATTTATAGAAAGCCAACAGATGAAGAAATCGAGTCTGTTAGAAGAGAGAGTGAGCATCTTAGAGAAAGATAGAGAGTATAGATGTAGTAAGTGTAGAGATATGACTTATATTATAGATGATGGAATGGCAATTCCTTGTGAGTGTAGGGCAGTTAGGGAGGCCGAGGATATACTTAAACATAGCGGGATAAGTGAGGAGTTTAGGAACAAGACTTTTGATAATTTCAATTATACTTATGATACTCATACTATTAATGCTTATAGAGTTGCTACTAAGTATGTTAAAGATTTTGACAGTATAGAGAGTAGTAGTAATAATTCTATAATGTTTATGGGGCAGGTTGGGTCTGGTAAGACTCACCTCTCTCTTGCTATTTGTAATGAGCTTATGGATAGGGGAGTCGGGGTTTTGTACATGGGGTATAGGGATGTTATTGTTAGGGTTAAGCAAAATATCATGGATCAGGTTTATTATCACAAGATTATGAACAGGTATAAAAATGCTAGGGTGCTTTTGATTGATGATTTGTTTAAGGGTAGTGTTAGTAGTAGTGATGTTAATATTATGTTTGAGTTGGTTAATCATAGGTACTTTAATAATTTGCCTGTGATTGTTAGTAGTGAGAAGGGTTTTGAGGAATTAATTGAGATTGATGAGGCTATTGGGAGTAGGTTAATTGAGATGAGTAAGGGATATGGGGTTGAGATTAAGGGGAAGAGGTTGAATTACAGGATATATGGCTAATAGCTACATAAACTTCCATTATTTTACAATAAGTTCCATGTTATGTATAATTATTATATATAACTGTGAAATAATAGAAGGGGATTAATTATGCAAGAAATTTTCGAAGCAAGTTCTGATAATGCAACATCTAGTTGGTATGGATTTGAATCTCAAGGAAGAATGGGAATATTGTACTTCTTAAGAAGATTAAACTCAGTAGACTTAGAAGAATGGAATAAGTTTATTCTAGAATATGAATATATGGAAGATTTTGCTATAGGATATAAAAATAGTGATGATAAATTAATATATGAAGATATATATCAGGTAAAAGCTAGGGAGAGTATGTCGAAAGAGGATATTAAGAAGGTATATGGGGAGCTAGGATTTAAGCAATCTATCTTAGGAGAAAAAACAGGTGTACATTTAATAAGTCTTTGTAAAATAAAGGAAGATATAGAAATTAAATCTGTGATAGATGATTATATACAAAGGCATATAGAGGAAACTGATTTGTTACTTAGTTATAGTGATTTGGAAGTAATAAAAGAAAACTTAAAACTTAAAAATAGTAAGTCAGAACTTAAAACAATAAGAAAAACAGTAAGAAATAAATTTAAGGAATTAAAATATATAACAGAAGATAACATTAAAATTTATTGCGAAGAATTAACAGAAGAATATAAAAGTTATATAGATAATATTGAAAATATAGATATAAATGTAATAAATGAAGATTTTAATAAAATTAATTTTTCTATATCTGAGAATCTAAAGCTTATAATTGATAAGTTAGAACCTGATAAACAATATAAACAATGTGAAGACTATATACAAAAATTAAGAAATGCATTAGTTTATTTTTTAGCTAGTAAATTAGAAAATTATATTCTAGAAAAGGACCAATCAATATTTAGAATAACTTGTAAAGAAATAATCGATATTATATCTCAGGATCAGTCAAAAATAAGTCAGCAGCAGTACTTATATCTAAATTCGAAAAAACTAGAACATGAGTTTAAAATATACTGCGATGATGAATGTTTGGAAATAGATAATTGTGATAGTTGTGGAATAAAAAAAATTGTTCGTAATATTAGATCATTGAGCATAGATGAATTCAAGTCATTAATGATTAATAGTAATCCACATATTGAAATTAAAGGTATAGACTACAATGAAGCAAGTTCGATGCTAGAATCAGGAAAATTACAAGAATTTGTTTTTAAGGAAATTAAAGCAAATAAATATGATTTAGAACATATAGATATGCAAACATATTTAAAATATGTAGGTGGTAGATATATGTTTTCATTTATAAATATAAGTAGACAAGATTCACTGTTAAAAAAATTAGATAGAAATTCTATATTTAATAGACATATATATGAGGATAATGATGTTATATTAAACTGTCATATAAATTTACAATATACAATAGGACAAACATTGAGTATAAATCAGCATTGGGATGATAATACAGAAAAAGAAAGTAAAAAGATATTATCAAGCAATATAGAGCTTAAATCTTTTGATAATATAGGAGGAAATGATGAAAGAGGTACTACATAAAATATTTAAAGATAATAGTTTTGAGATGCAAAGTTTTGAGTGTGGAGATTACTATTCAAGTAAAGTCAAATCAGAAAACTATATAGTATACTTTATAGATAATTTAACAAATGTAAATATTGATGAAATCTTAGATAATAAGATAGATAGTATTGCAGTAGAAAATATTAATAAAGAGATGAAGAAAAATACTTCTGTTATATTCGTTACAAGGACTAATGGTTCAGAATTAAATAATACAGAAAAGAAATTAATATTTAAGATAGAGGAAGACCCATATTTTTATAAAAAATACGTATTATGGTATACCGATGAAGAATTAAAAAATATAAACTTATATCTAGACGATATGACTAAATTCCTAATGAATAGAGAGTTATTTCAAAGTATGAAAAATATATTAGAATTTGATATCGCTAAAATACAGAGCGAAGAAAAAAATAAAGTATATTCTTATATGTTGTTGTGTAGAATGTTTATAAAATTACCATTCTTAAGTCTAAAATCAGTATACAATAAATCTGATAGCAATGAATTACAGAATTTTGAAAAAAAAATAGCTGACATACTAGAAAAAAATATTGAACTAGTTCAAGAATTCGATAATGATGGTACTATCTCAGATATACAATTAAGTAACGAAGATATTAAAATATACTTAGAAAAAGTTGAAAAAGATTTAAAGTGCTAATGCTGCAAGAGGGAGAATCTAATGGGATATACGATAAATAAAATAATTATACAAAACTTTAAAGTATTTGATAGAAATAATAAAGATAATACTTTTTATGAACAGATTATTTCACAAAATCTGCAGATACTGACAGGACAGAATGGATATGGAAAGTCTTCAATTTACGATGCAATAGAACTTGTACTAACAGGAAACATATCTAGGTTATATCAAGTAAGTGGAAGGTCTGGTGTAAAGTCATTCAAGGATAACTTAATAACTAATAATAAGAATGATGACCTAATAGTTGCGCTTGAACTATTGGATGATAATAAAAAAGAGTATTTATCAATTTTAAAACATATACCACAGAAAAAAATAAAATTTGAGAAAGAAAGTAATATAGGTAAATGGTTTGAAACATATATATCAAAAGATAGATTTGTTTTAGAAAATATACTGAATTCAAAAAATAAGAAAAGTAATGATGAAGCTAAAAAGATAATAAATGAATTACTACAAATAGAACCAGAGTATTTTTATATAAACTATATACAGCAGCAAGATCCAATAAGTTTTTTAAAAAGGAAAGAAGAAGATAGAAAGGAAATTATAGACAAGCTATTACAAATAGATAATTTAAAAAGCGAGAAATATGAACAAATAGAAAATAAAATCAAGATATATAATAGTAAATATGAACAATTAAAAGAAGAAATTATATCAAAAAAGAAATATATAAATAACGATATTAATAATAAATTGTCAAATAAGCCTAACTATAAAAAAATATTTGAAGAAAGAAACGATCTAGATTGGGATTTAGATATAGAAAAGATAGACAATAAAAATTACTTAGAAGATATAAATGGTATAAAGTTACTAATTAAAAATCACAAGACATATAAAAATATAAAAGTAAAAGATGAACTTACTAAATATTACGAAAGTAAAGATATTATTAATAGAATTTCATATCACTTAAAATATGGTAAAAATATAGAAGCTTTAAAGATTTATAGGGAAAAATACAAAGTTTTAAAAAATGTTAAGAGCTATATAAATAATAAGGAATGGAAGCTGATTGATAAAGATAAATATAAAGACCATATAGATATAAATAAATTAGATGAAATAAGAAATGAATCTAATAATATAGAAAATTTAAAAAATAAAAGTAATAAAATACTAATTGATATTAATAAAAAGAGATCTGAACTTAAAAATATGTTATCGGATAATGATAAAATAAAAGAATCTGGTATAGATGAGAATAGATGTATTTTATGCGGAAGTAAGTATGATGATAAAGAACATCTAATTAAAACCATAAGTAATTATACAAATATAATAGAAGAACTTTTAGGTGGCATTGAAAAAGATATAATAAGTAAATCAGAAAAAATAAATTTAGAAATAGATAAGATACAAAAAGAATTAGATGAAAAAATAAAATTAGTTAGTTTCGAAGATATTATAGATGACAATAAATATAGAGAAATAATAAAATACATTGATAATAGTATATTAGAGCCTATACTTAATAAGTTAGAAAATTTAGGTATAAATATTAACGAGCAATTTGATAATTTAGAAAAAAATAATACATTAGAACAAATCAACAATATTGTTTATAGGTATATCGAAGATAAAGCTAATAAAATTGGTTTATCGGATATAGATCAAGTTATTCTTAATAAATCAAAGTTAGATTATGTTTACAGTAACTATTTCCAAGAAAATGATGAAAAAATAGAGTTAATTAATATAAATGAATTAGATGAAAAAATAACTTATTTAGATTATTGCTATAATTATCATATCATTGAAAAAAATAATATAGATATTAATACTATAGAAACGTTAAAATTCAACATGGTAAAAACTAAATTTAAATTAGAAAAATTTGAAAAAATGAAGGATGAATATGATAAATGTATAAATGAATACAAGAGAGGTATAATTTCAAAGATAGAAATACCATTGTATATATATACAGGGAAAATATTACAAAATCTTCCGGCTGGTTTGGGCGTTTTTTGCCAGTTAGGTGCAGATACATCAGATAAAATAACCAGATTAAAGTTTATAGGAAATATGAAGACATCCCATGATATAGTTAATACATTCAGTTCTGGACAGTTAGCAGGATTTATAATTAGTTTCACATTAGCTATGAAAAAAGTATATAATAATCAACTAGATGTAATACTAATTGATGATCCAGTTCAGACTATGGATGAATTAAACCTTATATCATTTACCGAGATACTTAGAAATGAATTTAGCGATAAGCAGGTTATAATGTCTACACATGAAAATAATATAGCGGGATATATAAACTATAAATATAGCAAATATAACTTAGATAGTAGTATTATTGATGTTAGGAACGAATTTAATTAGGAAAAATACTAACAGTCAAATATAAAAATATTTGACCGTTAGTATTATTTCATACTTATTATATTTTTAGACAATTCATTAATACTATCAGATAGCATCTGGAGCTTACCTTCTATTCTAACAAGCAAATACATGCTAAGGGCTATAGGAAAACCAACAGAAGCTATCAAAGTTTGAATTTCTGAATTCATCATATACACACCTTTCAATTAAATTTTATAAGCAAAAAGACTATGCGAGAAAGTGAGAAGTTTCAAAGCATAGTCTTTTGATTTATATTAAACTCTATTACCCTATAACTAAGTCATAAGGTGTAGTATCTGTAACTACAACTTTAGCTTCAAGAGCTTCTACAATCTCAGAACCATTTGGAGTAAAGATATTCTTAGATACTATTAAGTCCATTACAGTTTTTATTTCTGCTTCAGTTACATCATCTCTTGGATCTTCCACTGATAATGACACTTTCTTATCATTATTACATTTAAAAGACATAAGTAATCTTCTAGTAGTTTCCATAATTAAATCCTCCTTTCTTTAAAATTTATACAATAGTCTACGCACCAAGTATTGTATTATCTTGCTTGATTATATCCATTACTGTGTGCTCTTGAAGTGACATTATAGCTTCACCTACATCATATGTGTCTTGAGCAGGAGCGTTATGCTTTAGATAAGAGTAAGACTTACTTCTAGATTTAGTTTTGCCATTAACCATACCTAAATCTAATCTTATCTTTAAGCTTGAAAGTTCTTTAATTTCAACAACTGCCATATAAGTTATACCTCCTTTTTATTATTTTAGAAGCTAACCTATTTTCTAGCTACTAATGTTACAAGTTTTAAAATATGTTTGCTTCTTGATATAAGTATAAGAAGTTATGGTTTTACGGGATATTAAAGTTTTTTAGAAAAAAGTTTTATCTAATTTTTAAACTATATAAGTATCTTTAAATCCTTTAGCTATAGCTTCATTTTTAGATCTAATAGCATTAGATTTATCTTTATAAGCTCCTATACATACTCTGTAAAATACACTGTCATTAGCTATTGATTTATTAACAAAAGCTAGTAGAGTAGATGATATGCTATCGGATATGTCTTTTATGTATTTGCTAGAAGTCAAAGCAGTTTCTACTGCACTATTAGATATGAAGTCTATTTCTATTAGAAGAGCGGGCATTTTAGTTTTTCTTAGTACTGAGAATTCTTTTGATACTTTGACTCCACGGTTAGGTGTATTTAGTTTTTGAGACAGATTTGTGCATATGTTTTTAGATAGAGTGTAGAGCTTACTTTTTTCATCGTATACCCATACTTCACATCCTTTAGCAGATTTGTTTGTTGATGAGTTCATGTGTATGCTTATGAAGTAGTCGCAGTTTTCTTTGTTAGCTTTGGAGCTTCTGTAGTCTAATGAATAGTAGGTGTCATTATAACGAGTTATTATTACCTTTTCCAAGGCTTCCTCCAGGTTATTTTTTATTAGTGTTCCTATTTTTAGTACTGTGTCGCTTTCTTTTGTAGAGCTTGAGCCTACAGCTCCTGGGTCTTTTCCACCATGTCCAAAGTCTAGATACCATTTCATATTTGTTACCTCCTAATTATTTTTAATTTAATATTATCAACTTTGCAGAAATAAGTATTTTAAAAGATTTTAGAAAATAATTAATAATGATTTATATGTAGAATATAAAATAGATGGTGAAGTAGTAAAAATACAAAAGGTTAAATTTTATCTTTATAAATAAATTGAAAGATGCTATCCCATAAAAGTAGATAGTAATGCTAGAATATATATAAGTATGATTATAAAAGTATGTTTAACTAATGGGGGGGATTTTAATGTTGGAGTACTTAAGTAAAGATGATATACCAGATGCTTTAAAGGATATAGTTGATGCTATTGGTATAGATTCTTTTAAAGAATTAATAAAATTAGTTGGTGGTAGTAATTTATATATACCTAATGAAAGTAGTATAACTAAGCCTGTTAGAAATAAAATCATTAGGGGTACCTTCAAGGGTGATTACAAAGAAATAGCTAGAAGATTTAATATAAGTGAGGTTCAAGTAAGAAATATTATAAAGATTAAAGATAATTAGAGTTTGGATATTGGGAAAGTATGGTTGCTTCGCATGGTTTTATTGAAGGTGTTAATAAAGGGTGTTTGTTAACTATAGGGAATTCGTTGAGAAGATATAAAATTAATCCCCCTTACGTTTAAAAATAGACGTAGGGGGGATTAACATTTGTTTTTATAAAGAAGTTTCTTTTAAAACTATATTTTCGTTTCTTTCAATTAAATGTCTAATAGACCATTCATTTTGTAATAACACTACTGGATTACTATTTTTATCTTCAACTAGTAGTGTATCCATTGGCATTGAAAGCCTACCATATTTAGAAATATCATTTTCAACCCAACGTACATGGCGATAAGGTAGTGAATTCATTAGCATCTCAACACCATACTCTTGTTTTAGACGATATTCTAAAACTTCAAATTGAAGAACTCCAACTACACCTATAATAAGTTCTTCCATACCTGAATTAGGTTGTTTGAATACCTGTATAGCACCTTCTTCTGATAACTGTGTAATACCCTTTACGAACTGCTTTCTCTTAAGAGCATTTTTTGTAGAGACTCTTGCAAAATGCTCAGGAGCAAATTGTGGTATACCAGTGTATTGTAAATTTGATTGCTTTTCACTTAATGTGTCACCTATATTAAATATTCCTGGGTCATGTATACCTATAATATCCCCTGGATAAGCTGAATCTATAATAACACGGTCTTGTGCAACAAACTGTTGAGGTTGTGAAAGTTTAACCTTTTTGTTTCTTTGTACATGAGTTACAGCCATACCTTTTTCAAATTTACCAGAGCAAATTCGAAGGAATGCTATTCTATCCCTATGATTTTTATCCATGTTAGCTTGTATTTTAAATATAAATCCTGAGAAGTTATTAGAATTAGGGTCAATATCACCTAAATTACTGCTACGAGGATTTGGTGGTGGTGTTATTTCTAAGAAAGATTCTAAAAATGGTTCTACACCAAAGTTAGTAAGGGCACTTCCGAAGAATACAGGTGTCAATTCACCATTTAATACTCTGTCTAAATCAAAATTATCTCCAGCAATATCTAAAAGTTCAATATCCTCTAGAAGTTTTTCATGAAGAGCATCACCTAATAAAGTATTAAATCTTTCATCAGATATATCTCCAGTTGTAGATTTCGCAATAGATTGTCCATGGTTACCATCATCAAATAGTTCAACTTGATTTTTATGACGGTTAAACACACCTTTGAACTCTTTACCAGAACCAATTGGCCAGTTTACTGGACAAGAACGAATTCCTAGAACATTTTCAAGATCTTCAAGTAGTTCAAAAGGATCTTTTCCTTGACGGTCCATTTTATTTACAAAAGTGAAAATTGGTATTCCTCTCATTTTACAAACGTGGAATAATTTCTTTGTCTGAGCCTCGACACCTTTAGCAGAGTCAATAACCATTACTGCACAGTCTGCAGCCATAAGAGTCCTATAAGTGTCCTCACTGAAATCTTGATGCCCTGGAGTGTCAAGAATATTTATGCAAAAATTATTATATTCAAATTGAAGAACACTTGATGCAACAGATATACCTCTTTGTTTTTCAATCTCCATCCAGTCAGATACTGCATGTTTTTGAGATCTTCTTGATTTAACTGAGCCTGCTTCACGAATGGCACCACCATATAATAGAAACTTTTCAGTTAATGTAGTTTTTCCTGCATCGGGATGGGAAATGATTGCGAAGGTTCTTCTTCTTTTAACTTCATCAATCAAGTTTAAATTTTGTTCTGTCATTTTTTATCATCCTTTATTTTAATTTTATGATTATCTAAATATAAAAAATTATATTTAATAATAGTTTTAAAATGAACATAATTTTCTATGTAATATAAAAAACTACAATATTATTGATAATATAACTTTATTACAAAACTGTCAATATAGAAACTACTAAATTATAGTAATAAAAAGAGGGTATTGATGAGAGGATTAATTACAAGGACAAGCTTTTACTTAATATTATAGAAGTAACTAGAGATATATTTAAAAGAGAGAATATACAAGAAATAAAAAACATTGAAGAAGGATCACTAAAAAGAACTCAGGAGTTTATTATAAACAGCATAAAAAATAACAAGTCTAATAAGAATATAATTTTTAAACTTGTGTGCCAGGATCAGGTAAGACTTTACTTTTATTAAACACGGTATATTATACATAAGTTTTAAATAGTTTTTCAACTCTATTGATTGCTTTAGGGTATTTATTATTTTGTATCTCAAGGCAAATAGTTATATTGTCCATTATATTTCGCCATTCTAGTAGGTAGTATCTTTGAAACATATAACCGATATTTCCATTTATAATTAGTTCAGCACTAGTTGGTTTAATTAGTTTTGTTAGTATATTTAGTATTGTTGATTTTCCAGAGCCGGATGGACCGAGTAGTGTCAGAATTTTTCCTTGGTGTAATGTGAAGTTTATATCTTTAAATACTTCAAGTTCTCCTTTTTTAGAATAAAAGTTTTGACAGAGGTCAGTAACTTTTACAATTTCATTCATTTAAGTCATCCACATGAAGTTTTGTGCTATATATTATTGAATAATTTATAATACTGCTGTTTTAAATCATAGATACTTATAATTTGATAAATGAAAATACATAGGTTAAACTCTTATTGTGAGTAGTTAATTTAAAAGGTGAAAAATTGAAATAATAGTGAGGAAGGAAAGGTTACAATGCCAAAGGATAATCATATAAAGTTTTATACTTTAATAGAAATATTAAAAAAATATTCAAATGAAGAAAATATTCTAACTAAAAAAGAAATTGATATATTGATGATAAAAAAAGGAATCCAACCTATTAATGATAGCAGAACAATAAGTAAGTATATAAATGACTTAATTAAATTAGGATTTGATATAGAAATTATTGAAAAAAATAATAATTTTAAAGGATACTATATGGTACACCATGAATTTGAGCCATATGAGTTAAGAATATTAGCAGATTGTATATATGCAAGTAAATTTATTACGAAGAAAAAAAGTGAGGGAATTATAACTAAATTAGGCAAATTAAACACTATTTATAATAGGTATAGTATACAAAAATATGCTTATATAGATGATAGAGCTAAAACGGAAAACAAAGAAATATTTTATAATATTGATAAAATTGACAGAGCAATAAATGAAAATAGAAAGATATCATTTAATTACTATTCATACAATGAAGATAAAAAAATGGTTCCTCGCTTAAATGATGATAATAGTATAAAAGAGTATTGCATCAATCCGGTATCAATGATTTTACAAAGAGACAAATATTATTTAGTAGGAGAAGACATAAAGAGAGCTGGAGGATTAGGTAATTTTAGATTAGATAGAATAAAAAAGTTAAGTATACTTGAAGATGAAATTGATGATTTAAAACATATAGAAGACTGTAAAAATAAGTTCAATCCAGTTGATTATACTAAAAAATCATTTAAGATGTATTCAGGTAAAGAAGTGAGTAAAATAGTATTAGAAGCAAGAAAAAAACTACTAAATGTATTTATTGATGAATTTGGAAAAGATGTTGATTTAAAAAAGATAAATAATGATTTATATAAAATTGAATTTGAAGCTAAGGTAAGTAGAGGACTTATAATGTGGATATTACAACAAGGAGATAATATAAAAGTTATTTATCCAAAATCACTAATTAAAAGTATTAAAGAAGAAATAGAACAAATAAATAATCTATATAAATAATGAGGTGTGCACATTTATGCATACCTTATTGTTGTAGTTTAATAAAGTAATGAATTATAATGTAAATATCGAAATAATATTTATGTATTAAAAGTAAATTTAAGAAGTGAATTATGGTAAAAAAGTATAAAAATAAAAAACACGAAAATTGTATAGAAGGAGTATAGGTATTTCTATAATTTTAGAAATACCATAATATAAGATTATGAATTATAAGAAAATCTTAGAAAATTGGAATAAGGAATATGGTAAAGTTTCAATTGAATGGTCAAAACTTCAAGAAATTTTAGATATAGATGATTATCCTTATTTTGTAAGTATAGTTAATGAACTAGAACATACAAATGTTTTAAAAAAATATAGTCCAAAAAAAAATGGAAGAAATCCTTCCTTGTTTATGAAGTATAAACTCATAGTAGAGGAAAACGATTATTTGGATTATATAAAAGAAATTGATTATGACTTAGCACCAGAATTAGATAAAAGCTACTATAAACAAAAGCTAAGTACATATGAAAGAGATAGACAAGATATCTTAGCTATTAGTAATTATATAAAAAATAAAAAACACTTATTAAATACGAGTATATCTACAAATGAAAGGTCTTATGAAGTATTTAGACGTGAAAAACGCATAAAGCAAAAAGGAATAAATACTATAATGAAAAACTTAGGTTTGGATGAAGATTTCTTTAATTATTACGAAACGTGTGAACCAATAGCTTATTATTCTGTTAGCAAAGGGTCACCGCAAAACGTATTAATTATAGAAAATCAAGATACATTCTACTCCATAAGAAAATATATAAAAACAGTATCTAAAAATGTACTTGGTATTGAAATATCGACTGTAATATATGGAGGAGGTAATGGTAGACTTCCATCTATAAATGAAATAGAAGAATATACTGAAGAATATATCTCTAATATAAATAATACTTTTTATTATTTTGGAGATATAGACTATGCAGGTATATCTATATATGAAAGTTACAGAGAGAGAAATATAGATAAGATAGACTGGGTACCTTTTAAAGAGGGATATGAGTATATATTAGACAAAGTAGTAGGTGATAGTAGAGCTATAGAGGATATTAACAGCCTACCAGTTACGAAGGATGGTCAAAAAGATAATAGAAAAGGAATTTTTATGGATTTCTTTGATAATAAATATCAACAAAAAATAGAAAATATACTTTCAGAAAGAAAATATATACCTCAAGAAGCATTGAATTTTAACGATTTAATTTCATACGATAAGGAGTTTAGCAATGAATGATGTATTAAATAACTTTTATAGCAGAATGAGAAATATCGCTCCTCAAGCACTATTACATAAAAGTATAGAGCGTAAAGAGGTACTAGCTTCTGCATATGGATTTGAAGAGTTTGATGAAAAGGTAAGTATAGTATACGCATTACTTGTGTACATACTTCAACAATCTTTAAAAGATGAAGAATGTACTCTAAAAGATATGGCAGAGTATTTAGAGTTTATAAACATAGAATACTTTCATAAAGATATAGAACATCAAAATTACACTAAGCTAGCCAATTGCATTGTAAACGAAATAATACTAAATGATGGAACCATGACAGCTTTCAGATGCTTAGATATAGAAAAAAATGAATACAAAAAAGTATATGTTCAACTTGTGGAACATGAACGCTCTTCTACAAGTAATGATGCGACATATAAATTAACTGAAATGGGATATAATTTAATTCTTTCAACACTAGAAATGGAATCAAATATGAAACTTGCATTCCATGAGTTTGTATTTAGAGAAAGTTTAAGAAGGAAAAACTTCGATCAAGCATTGATAGATATTAAAAATATATTTGCTCTTTCAAAGAAACAAATAAAAGCATTGATAGATGGTATAGTAAAAATTCGTGAGAACATAACGACATTTCCGATAGAAGAGTATAACCGCATAACAAACGAGAGTGTTGGTATTGCAGAAACTCAAACGGATAAGTTTAAAGGTTACGAAAGAGAAATAGAACTTATAGAACAAGAACTAAAGGAAAAAGAATTTGAGTTTAAATATACAAATGATAGAGATCAAAAAGAGTTAGAAGAGATAAGAGAAAAATTAAAAAAACTAGATTTAATAAAGAAAGAAACTTCTAAAGTAGTCTACGAACACGCAAGTATGATGAGTAAGCATTATGAGTTCAAAGAAGAATTTACAAGAGCACTAGATAACTCTATTGAGTATTTTAAAAGAGATAGAATAAACATAAAAGAAGAACTATCAAATTTAGTAGCTCAAGACTTAAGCAAGTTAGAATTTTTGGAGTTTTTACTTTCTCCTTTATTTATAAAAAATATGAAAAAAGACTACTGCATTACTACTGCATTTGACCCACAGAAGTCTAAAATAATAGAAGAGGAAAGTGGAACTAAAGTAATTCTAAAAATAGACCAAGAAGAGCAAATGATTCAAAAGAAAATACAAGAACAAAAGAATAAAGAAAAGCTAGAACAATACGAGAATATATTAGGAATCATATTTAAATTTGGAGCAGAAATAAAACAAGATTTCATGCTTTCAGAGTTTATAAATTATATAAAAGATACAGATGAGTTTGAAATATTAACTAAAAATATGTATCAGCTAAGAGAAGTATTTATAGAGTTACTAGATTTATCTAACTTTAATATTAAAGATTTAAAGAAAGCTGCACGTATGTTACAAGTTGGATATGATAACTCTGGAGATTTTCAACCACTTAAAGCAATACTAGCAGCTATTAATAATAATAACTTAAAAAATATTCAGTCTATAAAATTGTCAAAGATAGACCATTTAGATAAGGTTAAAATTACAATGGATTGTATGGAACTTACAGTAAATAATATACAATTTGAGTTTACTTTACAATAATTAAAACACAAAAATAACAAAGGAGACATATAGGATGTTAGAAAATACAGTTATAAGTGAATTTACAACAGCTATAGATATATACGCATACTTAACTGAACATAGAAGTTTAACTAGAGAAAAGCAAAGCACATTATTTGACTCATATACAGATGAAGAAATTCAACAACTTGTAAAACTTATAGCCCAAAGGTATAAGACAAGAGTTGAATTAATTAAAAATACTATATACCTTATACCAGAAAGAGATAATAGATTATTCAGCTATACAAAAGGAGAACTTAAAAATGCTATATTTAAATCAAGCAATTACAATGAAACAGATTTTAATTTAGCAAATTTCATTATCTTAGAGTTATTAACAACATTTTATAACTCTACAAGTGACGAATTAGCTATGTTCCAAGTTAGCTATAATGAGTTTGAAAATAGAGTTAATTTAAGTATTAAAAAGGCATGTGAATATAACCTAGAAGAACTTGAGAACGAGCATAATATAGCCTTTATAAATATAATAAATAAATGGAGCTCATTAAAAGGCTCAGATAATCAAAACAAAGTAAAAGACACTAGATATGGGTTTATGTCTAAAGTCTTATTATTTTTAAATAACGAAAAACTTATAGTGTGGTATGAAAGCGATGGTATTATAGCTCCTACAACAAGACTTACGGACCTGGTTTGTGGAGTAATTCTTTATAAGCCAGAGTTTAAAAATGCAGAAGCGTTATTTGATAAGTTAAAATCACAAGAAAATCTGACAATCAGAAAAGAGAGTGAGTAATATGGCTAAATTAAATGGATATAGAATAGTAAATCTTACATACAACGTAAAAGATAACGGAAATACTTCAACAAATAGAATCATAGACCAAAACTTTGAATTAGAAGGTCTTCAATCGTTGATACTACTACAAAATGGAGGTGGTAAATCAGTTCAGATACAAATGCTGATATCTCCATTCGTATCTCCTAAATATAGAGACTTTGGAAGTAGACCTTTTACAGATTATTTTAATGACGATAGAACACCTACATATATAGCTACAGAATGGGTGCTAGATAGTGGTGAAAAAGTACTTATAGGCTTAATGGTTAGAAAGTGTAAACCTAATGAAGTTACAGATAGCAATAGAGGATTAGATATTTATTCATATGTATATGAATACAAGGATAAATTTGATAAATATAGTATTGACAATATACCATTTGCACAAAGAACTGAAGAAGGTTATATAATATCTTCATCTCAAGAAACTCTAGAGTTATTTTCAAATATAAAGAAAAGAAATAAGTTCGCTATGGAATACTATAATCTAAATGTTCAAGGATCAAGAACAAAGTATTATGAAAAACTAAAGACTTATGATATAGAACGTAGTGAATGGGAAACAATAATGAAAACTATAAACTCATCAGAAGGTGGATTAACAGAATTATTCAAAGACTGCCCTGACGAAAGTAAACTTTTAGAAGCATGGTTCTTAAAAATAATACATTCAAAGTTAAATAAAGAACTTAAACTATTAGAAGAAATGAGAAATTCTTTTAGAAGATACTTTGAGAACAAAAAAAGCAAACAACATGCGATAGATATTGTAGATGGAATATCTGAATATACTCAATATGCAAATAATATCTTAGAAGTTAACGCAGAACATAAAGAAGTATTACAGGAAATAGAAAAAAATAAATCTAGAATTGAAGATATATATACATATAATCATATAACACAGAAGGTTCTTAATTGCCAAAGAGAAAAATGCATCGAGTCTGGACAAGAACTACAAAAAGAATTAGCTATGATTAAATATAAAGAAGCTTCTTATAAATACTATATAGCGTACGATGAATCTATTAAAGCAGAGGAAGTACTTAAAAAGGAAAGTGACAACCTTGAAGAACTAGAAGAAAAATTATCTAATCTTGAAAGAGAATATAAACTGCAGGAAGTAATTAAAATAAATAGTGAGAAGAGAGCTAAAGAGAAACAATTAGAAGAATTAGTAGCCAAAAGAGAAAAAGAAAATCAAAGTAATGAACAAATAAGAGCTAAACTAGAAAATGTAGCATACTCATTAAGAGGCGTTTTAAATGAAGAATTAGATGCAAAATATGAAGTCCTAGATAACTTAAAGTGTGAAAAGGACAATTTTAACAATGAATGTTCAGATATAAATAAAGATATTGGAAGAATTACTGAAGCAAATAAAAGGTTAAATATAGATAAAATAAAGTCAGATAAAATAGTAGAGGAAATTAAGCCTAAAGTAGATAAATTACGTTCAACATATAATGCACCATTATTTTTAGATGATATCTATTTTGATAAATTAGAAACTGATAAAAATCAAGAAATATTAAATAAGCAAACAATAATAGATAATACAAATGAAGAACTAGTAGCACTAGAAGAAGATATTAAAAAGATTGAGAAAGAAATTAATACTATAGAAAACAATGAGATTAAATGCGACTATGAGTTAAATTCTAAAACAAAAGAACTTCAAAATATAGAATCAGAATGTAATAAAATGCGATTGGTATTAGAGTATTTAGAACTTAACCAAGAAAATATATTTGACACTATTCATACATTAAAAGAAATTGATACTAAAATATTAAATGTACAACAAAAGATTAACTCTGATACTTCACATAAGGATAAAATGCAAGTAGAGATAGAACAACTAGAAAAAGGAGTTGTTGTTGAACTTCCTAAAGAAGTTAAAAACCTTCTAAAAGGTCTAGATATAAATTATCAACTAGGGTTATATTATGTATCGAAACTTAATATATCAGCAGAGCAAAAAGAAGATTTAATCAAGAAAAACCCATTTTTACCTTTCTCTATCGTTATTAGCTCAGAAGATATAGAAATATTGAAAAATAGCAAAGTAGAATTATCGAGTTCTTATACTGTATATATAGCAAATATAGATAAGATAAGCACATCAATAGAATACGTATTTAGTAATAATGTAAGTGAAGTAGGCAACCTAAAAATGCTATATAACTTTAATAAAGCTTTATTAGATGAAACTGAAAAAGTTAAGATGATTTCTAAAATAAAAAATGAGATTAGTAGACTAGAAGATCTAATACGTAATAATGAAGTCCATAGAAAAGGTTTAGAATCTAAAAGATTCTTTATTCAAAACTTCAAGATAACAAAGCTTATAGTAACTACTACTGAAGATAAAGTAAATACTTTAAAGGCAAAACAAGAAACCTTATTAAAATCAAAAGAAGATAGAACAAATAAAGTTTTAGAACTTAACAACATACTTGTTCCAAAGAAAAATGAACAGATAGAAAATCTTAATAAAGAATTAAAAGATTTAGAAAGTGAACTAGAGGAAATAAAACAATTTTCAAGTGATTACACTAATTTAGATGAAGCATTTAATAATGCAGTTAAAATAAATGATGAACTTGAATTTAATGAAAAAACATATGAAAAACATACTAAGAGACTGTCTGAAATAATGCAATTAGAGAAAGTTTTAGATAAGGAAATTAGTATGAGTGAATCTTCTATTAGAGAAACTGAAACATTATTAACTGAAATAAATTTATTAAAACTAAAATTTGAAAACCCTATAGTAATGACTGATGAAAAGAGTAAATTAGAAGCTCAGTTTAAAGTTTTAAAAGAAGACTCAAATAAAAATATTAAAGAAATACAATCAGAAATAGCTAAAGTAGATGATGAGATTAAAAGTAAAGATAAAGAAATAAATGGATTATCAAATGAATTTGAATTTGAATTACAGGAATATGACAATAAAGAGTATATAATAGAGCGAAAAATATTTATAAATAAATCTATCAACCAAACAAAAGGCGAGATATCAACTCATAGAGACGTAGAGAAGAATCTTTTAACTACATCATCAAAAATAAGTAGCAAAATGGAAAAAGCCTTAGAAGATGCGAAGAAAAAAAGCAATAACGTAATAGAAACTTATTCAAAATATAAATCAACGATAGAAATAGAAGAAGGTGTGATAGATAAAACTTTAATAATAGAAACTAATTTTGAAGAATTAAAAAATATTACTCAAGAATTAATAAAAGAGACTTTAAATGAAAAGGATAGTATTGATAGTAATATATCTTTAATAAATACATCATCTGAAAAATTAGGATTCTTATCTTACATAAAAGATGGAATAACTGATATAAATACGAGAACCATAAATACGGATATAAATTTAGAAAGACTATTAAGCATTACTGGAAAGGAAATAGATTTATATAGAGGTTTAGAAAGAGGTATAACTGATATAAAATTAAGGATAGATAAGATATTTACTCAATTATCTACTGATTTTAAATATAGAGATATAAATCCGTATGCAAAAAATATAAAAGGATTGCTAGAATTCAAACATGATCCAACTACTGTAGAAATAGCAATCAATGCAACATTCGAGTCTCTAGAAAAGAGAAGACTTCAGTATGAGGAAGATTTAAAATTAATAGATAAAGAACACCGTAGTACAATAAACACTATTTTGAAGTATGTTGAAAATGTGCATAGCCATATGGATTCTATAGATACTAACTCAAGTATAAATCTAAATAATAAAAGGGTTAAAATGCTAGAAATAAAGCAACCTGATTGGGAGCAATCAGTAGCTACTACCAAAGTAGAAGCATTTTTAGATAAACTAATAGATGGCTGTGATGTTAGATATGCATTAGGAGAAAGCTCAAACCAAACTCCAGATGAGTTTATAGCTTCACAAATGACAACTAATAAGTTGTATGATGCTATTGTGGGTATACACAATGTAAAGATTCTGATTAAGAAACTTGAATTTGCAGGAGAAGAAATAGATGTATCTCCGATAACATGGAAAAAAGCACAAAAGAACTCAGGAGGAGAAGGATTTGCTACATACTTTATAATATTAATAAGTTTATTATCTTATATGAGAAAAGAAAGTTCTCTTATTGGAGATAGAACAAAAGAAAGTTCAAAAGTTCTAATTATGGATAACCCATTTGGTAAAATAAGTTCAGAACACTTACTTAAACCTGTAATGGAAATAGCTAAAAAATATAATACTCAGCTATTATGTTTTACAGCTCAAAAGGGGGATAATATTTACAATGAGTTCGATAATATCTATCACTTAAATTTAGAACTTATACTTAGTTCTAAAACTAAAATACTTACTGCAGAAAGAGAAGTAAGAGGAAATGTTGAAAAGGACGCTCATATGCAATCATCACAATTAAAACTATTATCCTTCGATTAAATAGAATCATATAAAATACCAACTTAAATAATAAAGCCATAAAACATCAGTACATTTATACTTAATGATATTAATTTAGGAACAATCGTAAAGAAAGTAGGTACAAATATGATATGTGAATATATATTATGAGAGAAGCAATAATAAAAGAACAAAGTCATTTGAGGAATGTAATGAAGTACTTTGCTAGCCTAGTTTTAAAATTTAAAAGAAACACATAATAATATATATACAATAAAAAGGTGGGGTACACTATGATAAAGAATGCAATATTTCACAATAAACTAAGTATATATCCTATACTAATAATACTACTTTAAATCAAAATAGTCTATGAGATATATACTTAGTTTATTTGCATTATCTAATCTAAAAAAATTATTTATAAATATAAAAAATAGCTCCTAGTATAGTTAGGAGCTTAATTTTTATTTAAACCAAGATAATCCTTAAGAGCATCTTGTAATATTTGAGAAAAATTAACATCATGTTTAAGCGCTTTTTTATTTAGCTATTGCGGAATTGTAAGAGTCTTTTTCACTGCTTGATTCTCTATAGATTTCCTATGAATAGGCATGACTATATCTATTAATACAGGAACCTGATTAGGCTTTACATGTAGATTATTTATATTAGCAGGTTAAGGTATTAAGTCATTATCTTTCTCATGCCGTATAGATGAAGTCCAAGAACTTATTTTCTTCTACTTAATAGATTCTTCAGTAGAATCACCACAAGAATCACCACAAGTTAAACAACCTGGTAAATCAGGAAACTCAACTGAAATTACATCTTTATCAAAACTTAGTATTGCTGGGAAAATATAAATATCTTTTTTTATAACATCAACTTCTAAGAAAATGTTTTAAGAAGGAGGGGGGGACGAATGAGTATTAATCCCTGTTTGTTTAAAATCCTTTTTAGAATAAGCTTTCATCTTTTTATCCTCCTTATAATATTATTATCTCTACTTATACTGCTAACAGCGTTATTAAACCAAAAATCTAAATAGTCTACGAGAGATTACAAGCTTATTTGTAGCATCTTATACTTACTTCACATTTTGTTGCTTCTAAAAGCTTTGTTAAAATAATAGACGTACAACTTCCAGATGGTCCAAGGAGTGTTAGAATTTATCTCTCTTTAAGAGAAAAATTGATATCTCTTAGTACTTCTGTACTGTAGAAGTTTTGGTAAGATCTTACAACTTGCGTATCAACAATAACTTATGAATAGGTTAATAGACTTGGTAAACAAATAAGACTTGGAATAAAATTTCGATTGATAGCTTAATTTTACTACAAAACCTTTAAAGAGCCATTATTTTTAAGGTATTTACAAAAAGTGTATATAACCAAAACTATAAAAGAAGAATTTTGCGGGAAAACTACGGAAACTAATAATCAGAATAAATTGACAATTCAAAATTGCGTAGCTAGAATTACAGTGAAGGGAAATATAAATAGGCGAAAGGAGGAAGAAAAATGCTAAGATTTATTGGAAAAAGATTGGTCTATGCAGCAGTTACACTGTTTTTAATAACTACGGCCACGTTTTTTTTAGTTGCAGGAGCCCCTGGTGATCCAATAGCAGCTAAAGTAGGACAAATGCCTGAACAAGCACAGGGAATTATTCGAGAGAAATATGGATTAGATAAACCGCTATTTGAAAGATACACAACTTATATGAAAAATTTAATTACAACAGGTGACTTCGGGGAATCCATTATTTACACAGGAAAAACTGCAAATGATGTAATATCAGAAAATGTATGGGTATCAGTTAAAATTGGTCTTATAGCAATAGTTTTCCAGATTACAATTGGAATAGGATTAGGGTTGGTCTCTGCGTTAAACAGAGGAAAAGTAGTAGATCATGCTATTAGATTTATGGTAGTACTTGCAATCTGTATACCAAGCTTTGTATTTGCAGCATTATTGCAATATTTATTGGCCTTCAAGTGGAAATTAGTTCCTGTATATGGTTGGGGGTCATGGCAACATTACATACTTCCGGTTGCAGCTTATGCAATAGGTGGCATTGCTTCTTATACGAAGTATATGCGAACTAGTACCTTATCTGTAATTAGTGAGGATTATATTATTACGGCAAAAGCTAAGGGATGTAGTCAAGGAAGAACTGTAAGAAAGCATATACTTAGAAACTCAATGATACCAATTGTTACTATGATTGGACCAGCTCTGGCAGGTGTATTTGCAGGCTCATTTATATTGGAGAAAATGTTCTCTATTCCAGGGCTAGGTTTCTACTATGTGAAAGCGGTTTCAGATAATGATTACACAATGATTATAGGATTGACTATTTTCTTTGCCATATTATTTGTTGCAGCGTTAATTGTTGTAGATATATTGTATGGAATAGTGGATCCACGTATACGAGTAGCAAAAGGAAATAAATAAGAGGAGGGAATGATGAAAATAATAGATCAGGATGTTCTTTCTAAAGATGTCTGTTTAGAAGCAGATGATATGTTTGAAAGAATTGGAACAGTAGGATTGTCAAATGAAGACATTGGACAAAAATCTATTACATATTGGGCAGATGTATGGAGGAGATTTAGATCTAATAAGATGGCAATTTTGGGTCTTGTATTATTAATAGGAATTATACTTCTATTATTTATTGGCCCATCACTTACGGGGATAGATTATCAGAAAATTGACGCTACACAAAAGAACCTTACACCAAGCTCACAGCATTGGTTTGGGACCGATGACATGGGACGTGATCTATTCACTCGAGTTTGTGTTGGTGGAAGAATTTCAATATATATTGGACTAAGTTGTACATTTGTAATGTTTGTTATTGGTTCATTGTTAGGTGCTTTAGCAGGACTAAAAGGTGGTATTGTCGATGATATAATTATGAGAATATGTGAGTTAATTGGTAACTTACCTTATTTGATTATTGTTGTAATTTTATCTATGGTTATGGGAAGAAGTATGTTTTCTCTTGTATTTGCCATGAGTATCACAGCATGGGTAGGTACCACACGAATGGTGCGTGGACAGATTTTACAAATCAAAGAACAGGATTATGTGCAAGCGGCAGAGGCTCTAGGTGCTTCAACAGGTAGAATTATTATAAAGCATTTATTGCCTAATACATTAGGAATTATCATGGTTAGCGTTACAATGTCTATACCTGGATTTATCTTCAGTGAGGCATTTCTAAGCTACATTGGACTAGGAGTTAGACCACCAGAAACCAGTTGGGGAGCATTGGCTTCAGCGGGACAATTGCAATTGATGTTTTATCCATATCAATTATTCTTCCCTTGTTTACTAATTATATTAACGATGTTATCGTTTCATTTAATTGGAGATGGCTTATCAGATGCACTAGATCCAAAGCTTAGAAAATAGGGGGGATTGTAATGAGTGAACAAATATTACAAGTAAAAAATTTACATGTATCTTTTAAAACGTATGCGGGGCAATCCCACGCAGTAAGGGGAGTAGATTTCCACTTAAACAAAGGAGAAATATTAGCAATAGTAGGTGAATCAGGATGTGGAAAAACAGTAACTTCAAAAGCAATATTAGGTCTATTGCCTAAGGAAAATACCATAATAGGTAAAAGTGAAAACTCACAAATTATATTTGGAGGAGAAGACCTGTTAAAGAAACCAGAAAAAGATATGATAAATATTAGAGGAAGAAAGATTTCTATGATATTTCAAGATGCAATGACATCTCTTAACCCAACTATGAAAATTGGAGACCAGATTGCGGAAAGTATTTTATTACATAATAACATCAGCAAACAAGAGGCGTATAAACGTTCTTTAGAAATGTTAGAGTTAGTTAAGATTCCAAATGCTAAGCAAAGAATGAATCAATATCCATTTGAATTCTCGGGTGGAATGCGACAAAGAGCTATGATTGCTATTGCCCTTGCATGTAAACCTGAAATTTTAATAGCAGATGAGCCAACGACTGCATTAGATGTTACTATTCAAGCGCAGATTATGGACTTAATTCAAGAATTGCAAAAAGAATTAAATATGGCAGTGATTCTTGTAACACATGACTTGGGTGTAGTAGCAAGTGTAGCAGATAGAATTCAAGTGATGTATGCAGGGAAAGTAGTAGAGCGTGGGACTGTAGATGAGATTTTCTATGAGTCTACGCATCCATATTCAAGAGCTTTATTAAACTCTGTACCTAAGATTACAAGTATGCATAAAGAAACATTGTATTCGCTAAAAGGAACTCCACCTGATTTGATAAATCCACCTAAAGGTTGTTCATTTTCTCCGCGCTGTGAGTATGGAATGAAGATTTGCAGGCTACATTATCCAGATACTAAGGTATTGAGTGAAACACAAGAAAGCTCTTGTTGGTTACATCATCCAAAGGCAGATAAGAGTGGACTACCTGAAAATACGGTTAAAATATGATTCGAGAAGGTGAATAATAATGGCAGAAAGAGAAGTTTTAATAGATGTAAATAACCTAAAGAAGCACTTCAAAGTAGGTAGAGGTCAGACTTTAAAAGCAGTAGATGGTGTTACCTTTCATATATACAAAGGTGAAACATTGGGTCTTGTAGGGGAATCAGGGTGTGGAAAAACAACATGTGGTAAGACTGTGATGGGACTTTACCAAGCAACAGATGGAGAAGTGTTATTAGATGGAGTAAATATTCATAAGTTAGACAAAAAGAGCAAGAAAAAGTTTACAAGAAGGGCGCAAATTATTTTTCAAGATCCATATTCCTCTTTGAATCCGCGTATGACAGTAGAGGATATTATTGGAGAAGGTATTGATATTCACGGATTATATAAAGGAGAAGAACGTAAAGCAAAGGTTTATGAAATGCTGGAACTTGTAGGTTTAAATAAGGAACATGCACTACGCTTTCCACATGAGTTTTCAGGAGGTCAAAGACAACGTATTGGAATTGCTCGAGCATTAGCTATTGAGCCTGAATTTATTGTATGTGATGAACCGATTTCAGCTCTGGATGTATCCATACAAGCACAAGTTGTGAATCTACTTATTGAATTACAGAAAAAGAAAAATTTAACCTACTTATTTATTGCACACGATTTATCAATGGTAAAACATATTTCAGATCGTGTAGCAGTGATGTATTTGGGGCATATTGTAGAGTTTGCAAATAGCCATGAGTTGTATGAAAATCCTAGACATCCATACACAAAGGCTTTGATGTCTGCAATTCCAATTCCTGATCCAGAAGAAGAAAAACGTAAAAAGAGAATTCCATTAGAGGGGGAGATACCAAGTCCTATTAACCCAAAACCAGGTTGTCGATTTGTGGCAAGGTGCCAGTATGCAACTGAGTTGTGCAAAAAAGAAACGCCTAAGTTAAGGGAGATTCGTGAAGAACATTTTACTGCTTGTCATAGGGTTGAGGAAATTGAGAAAAGCAATACAATAGAAGTATTGTAATAGGTGGTATTAAGGAAGTTATTTTTAAAATAATATGGGATAAGAGCTAGATATATAAGGCTTGGGAATCCGAAAGCATATTATATAAAGAGGGGGATATAGATCTATGAAAATTAAGAAGAAATTATTATCGTGCTTATTTGTTATAACGTTAGTTTCATCATCTATTGTAGGTTGCAGTAGCACAGAGAAAACAGAAGGTGAAAGTAAATCAACAGCAGAGCAAGTATTGAATTATTCGTCTAGTAGTGTTGTAGTAGGTCTTAATCCTATTTTAAACACGACAGCACCAGACAATCGAGCACACAACATGGTGTCAGAGCCACTACTTAGAGATAGAACAGCAGAAGGCAATAAGAATGAGATTATACCAGCTGGTGCATCAGAATACACAGTGAGTGAAGATGGAAAAACTTATACTTTCAAATTTAAGGACGATAGAAAGTGGAGTGACGGTAAAACTATAACAGCAAAAGATTACGAGTATACGCTAAAATTAATGGCAGACCCTAAGGTAGCGGCTACAAATGCATGGTTATATGAAGGAACTATCGAAGGATTTAATGATGCTCTATATAATGGTGCAGATCCAAATGCAATAGGTGTAAGCTGTCCAGATGATATGACTTTAGAGATTAAATTGATAAATCCAGCATCATATTTCCCAGAGCTTGTATGTTCTTTATATCCTGTAAGACAAGATAAATATGAGGAGTGGGGAAGTTCATATGGAACAACTCCAGAAAAGACTCTTTACTGTGGGCCTTTCGTTGTTGAAAGTTGGAATCAAAACACGGAAATGGTATTAGCTAAAAATGAAAATTATTGGAAAGCTGATGAAATGAAATTAGAAAAATTGAACTACAAGGTTATTCAAGAAGAAGCAACTGCTGTTCAAGCGTTTATTAATAAGGAGTTAGATATTGTTTATACATTAGATCCTAACTGGTCAAAACAAATTGAGGCAGCAGATAATTCTGTGAACCAGGAAGTTCCAGGTGGTGCACCTGACTTTATAATGTTTAATACGAAAAATGAATATTTACAAAATACTAAGATTCGTCAAGCATTATCAATTGCAATGGACCGTGAAGGACTTAAGGAAACCGTATGGGACGGAAATGCAAAGACTATAGTATCTGCAATACCAGATACTATGAATATTGGGGATAAATCTTACACTGAGTTAGTTGGTGGAAAAAATTACATTGTAGATCAACTAAAAAAAGATAATCCAGACCCGAAAGCATTATTAATAGAAGGGTTAAAAGAATTAGGCAAATCTTCTGATCCATCACAAGTTACTATCCGTTATGCAAGTCGTGGAACAAATGAAAGATCTAAAAAAATTGCTGAACTATTGAAGCAGACGTGGGAAGAGGCTTTAGGAATTAAGGTTGAAATTGATATGATGGAATGGAATATTATGTGGGAAAAAATTGATGCAGGCGACTATGATATGGCATCAGCTGGTTGGGGTCCTTATTACAATGAGCCAAGCGGTATCCTGTCACTGTTTGATTCAGAAAGTGGAAACTTCAATGCAGAAAAAACAGGATGGAACAATGAGGACTCTAAAAAGTTTAAGGAATTACTAGAAGAAGCAAAAAATGAAACTGATGAACAAAAACTAGCAGATATTTATCTAGAGGCAGAAAAAATACTAGTAGGAACTGCAATTATCGCACCTCAATATCTAACAATGGACAGTGCATACATCAATAAAAAAGTAGATGGATATCATGTAAGTACAACTGGTCAAACTGATTGGACAGAAGTATCTGTTAAATAGGTCAATAAGAGAGAATATTAAAATAGGTTAGTAAGAGACGATTTTAGGATCGTCTCTTGCTGTTATATGGGGAGATGAAAAAATGTATTTAATAAAAAATGGCACTGTACATATAGGAGATGGTACTGTACTTGAATGTAGCGATATTTTAATAGAAGGTAATAAGATTATTGAGATTGGAGTTGGAATAAAAAGAGAGGGTGCAAAGGTAGTTGATGCAGATAATATGCATATATTTCCAGGGTTTATCGACCCACATTCATCTATCGGGGCTCTTGGTATGCCAACAAGGTATGCGGACAATAAAGAGGCAACAAGTCCCATTACACCAGAGCTGAACATACGTTATAGCATAGATCCTGATGAAGTAAATAATCAGGAATTTTATAAAAGTGGAATTACATCCATTGGAATTGCACCTGATAACAGCAATATTGTAGGTGGTCAGATTACTGTATTTAAGACAGCACCTATGAAGATGAATAAACGTATTGTAAAAGATAAAGCAGCTCTAAAATGTAGTGTAGCTAAAGAAGTCAAAGAAGAATACGGGGGAAAAAAACAATTACCTATGACTCGTATGGGAATTTTTTATCTTCTTGAAGAAACACTACGAAAATCCAAATGTAATAAACAAGAAAAATTAAATGAGAGTGATGAAATAATACTATCAGCTTTTGATACAGGTAAATTACCAGTGTTTTGTGCAGCTTGTACTAAGGGGGAAATTACGGGGTTATTACATATACTAGAGGATAAGAAGGTATCATTGAATATAGTAGATGCCTTTGGGTTCTCTGATTGTATTGAAGAGATAAAACAAGCATCTGCTAATATAATTCTAGGTAATATAAACTATATGTCTCAACTTGCAAAACATAGTATGAGTTTATCAAAAGTGAATGAATTAATACAAAACGGAAACCTTATAGCTTTTTCCAATAGCAATGGTGGAAGTTCAGAGGGGCGAGAAGTATTTATATGGAATGGAATAGAAATATATCGAGCAGGAATAGAGGCAGAAGAAGTAGTAAAGATGATGTGTATAAATCCAGCAAAAATGCTAGGTGTTGATGATCGTATTGGAAGTATTGAAGTAGGAAAAGATGCAGATATATCTATTTTTACAGACCACCCTGTTCGTTCTTATGCAGCGAAGGTTGTTAAAAGTATTGTAAATGGGGAGGTAATTATCTAATGAAAGAGATTTTGATTATAAATGGTACCTTGTGTACAATGGTAGAGGATTCACCTTCTTTTGAAGGGGATATATTACTTCGAGATGGTAAAATAGTAGACATTGGCAAATCACTGATATATGAAGAAGCAGAAGTAATCAATGCAAAAGGGCTGTATGTAATGCCAGGATTAATTGATGCCCATACTCATATCGGACTATTTGACTTTAACGAAAGTATGGGTGTAGATGATGCTAATGAGATGACAGACCCTAACACTGCTTTTGTTGATGCAAGATATGGGGTGAATCCATTGGCTAGAGAGTTTAAGGTATCTTATGAACATGGGATTACAACACTACTTATTACACCCGGAAGTGGAAATGTTTTTTGTGGGCAAGCCATAGCTGCTAAATCATATGGTACTAATATTTTTGATATGACAATAAAAGCCCCTTGTGCATTAAAGATAGCATTAGGTGGAAATCCTAAAAATAGATATGGTAGTATGTCTCGCCTGCCAATGACACGAATGGGAATAGCACATGTGCTTTGGGACACATTTGCTAAAGCTAAGACTTATATGGAAAATAAAGAAGGTGGAGTAAAACAAGAATATGATGCAAATTTAGAGGCCATAGTACCTGCACTTAAGGGAGATATTCCATGTAAAATTCATTGTACTCAATACGATATGCTAACAGCTATAGAGGTTGCAACTGCCTATGGACTAAGATTCTCATTAGAACATGCGTGGGGTGCAACGGATTATCTAGATGAAATTGTCGAAAGTGGATGTGATATCTGTTATGGACCGATTGCTACCTATCGATCACCGGGGGAGAGGCGCAAAGTTGACATTGAAGCAGTAAAACTGCTTGATGATAAAGGGGTCAATGTAGCTATTATTACAGACTCACCTATTCTGAGTGAAGAATCGCTTTATCATCATATGGGAGAAGCTGTTAGAGAAGGACTCGACTGTGAAAGAGCATGGAAAATGGTTACAATAAATCCGGCAAAAATGATGGAAGTCGATGATAGGGTAGGAAGCTTAGAAATAGGTAAGGATGCTGACGTCATAGTCGTTAAGGGTAGACTTGGGTTGGATACAGATGCTAAGGTATTGTATACATTTATCGATGGGAACTTAGTATATAAAGCATAAGTTTTTAAAGTAGTATAAATTTATTAAGGCATTAACTTTACGCTTAAAGTTTGTGAGAGATGATAGCGAAATCAAGGAAATTAATGAAATTTTATTAGATGAATTTTATCATAAATGATTGAAATTAGTTGTAAAAAATGTTATTCTATCAAAAGTAAATCCAAAAAGAATGTTGTTACTATATATACAATCAATTGCAAAATTGCGACTTTGAAGATTATATATTGAAGAGCTTATTTTTATAAGCTCTTTTTAAATGACAAAGAGAGGTAATAATATGATAAAAGTTGATAACTTGTCCTACTCATTTCCGCAAAAAGATCTATATAATAATGTTTCATTTACAATAGAAGATGGTCAACACTGCGCTTTTATAGGAGCAAGCGGTAGCGGAAAAAGTACACTAATAGATATAATCATGGATCCAGAAAGATACCTGTTCGATGGTAAATTAGAAATAGATCCAAATTGCAAAATTGGGTATGTAAGCCAGTTCTTACAGCGAGACAAAGCAAAAGAAACTTCAGTTTTTGAATATATAGCAGAAGAATTTATTAAGCTACAAGAGCAAATTGCATCTATATGTACTGAAATGGAAACATCTTCAGACATTGAGACTTTACTAGAAAAGTACCAAGAAGCTTTAGATGCATTTGATGCAATTGACGGTGATGATTTCGAAAGCAATATTAATAGGAAACTAAATCTTGCAAACTTAAGCAAGCATAAAGACAAAATGATATCTGAACTTAGTGGTGGAGAATTCAAACTTATCCAAGTGATTAAGGAAATGCTTAATAATAAAGACTTAATGATTATGGATGAACCAGATGTGTTTTTAGATTTTGAAAATCTTAATTCTCTTAAGAATTTAATTAATTCTCACAAAAAAACAATGTTAATTATTACGCACAACAGATATTTATTAAATCATTGTTTTAACAAAATTATACATCTTGAAAATACAGAGCTTCAAGAATTTGATGGAAGGTATATTGATTATAACTTATCATTACTTCAAACCAAAATTGAATTACAAGAATTATCTATTGCTGATGATGAAGAGATAGCAAAAAATGAGATACGAATAGAAAAGTTAAGAGAGAGAGCAACTTATAATGCAGAAGCCTCTAACGGTAGAGCATTAAAAGCTAGAGTTAAAATACAAGAAAGATTAGAAGCTCGTAGAATAAAAGCTCCGTTTGTAGATATTAAACAGCCTAATATCAATTTAGCTACTAATAATGAAATAGAAGAAACTGTTGCTCTAAAAGTTGAAGATTTTAGTGTGGCTTTTGATGAAGTACTTTTAGAAGATGTTAACTTCGAGATTAAGTCTAATGATAAAGTAGCTATTGTTGGTACAAATGGTGTTGGAAAAACTACTTTATTAAGATCAATCTTTAAAAATAATCATGACTCAATTGAAATAAATAATGATATTGAAGTGGCTTATTTATCTCAGATGCAAGGCGAAGTACTAGATGAGTCTAATACTATACTTCAAGAGTTTTACGACGCTGGATTTGAAACTTACGGAGAGATAAGGTCATACATTTCAAAATATGGTTTCGGGTCAGACTATATTAAGCAAAAGATAGGGTCTTTATCTGGTGGAGAAAAAAATATTCTTCAATTGGCTAAAGTATCATCAAGTAAAGCAAATATGTTACTTCTTGATGAGCCAACAAGTCATTTAGATACTTATTCTCAAATGGCACTTGAAGATGCTATAGAAAATTATAATGGTGCGATTTTAATGATTTCTCATGATTATCAATTTATAAATAATTGTATGGATTATGTTTTAATGATTGAAGATAAGACTATTAGAAAAATGAGTATGAAAAAGTTTAGAAGAATGATTCATGCTAACCATTTTGACAAAGATTATTTAGAAATAGAACTAAAGAAAAAGGCTGTTGAAACAAAGATAGCAAGGGCTTTAGTAGATACTGATTTTGAACTTGCAAAAACTTTATCTGAAGAGTTAGAAGGACTTATTAAGTTACTTTAGATTGTGTACTCTTTGAAATAATGAGTTATAACCCCCTTAAAGTTAATAGATTAAATCATAAAATCTATTAACTTTAAGGGGGTATTTTATGTTCAAATATGCATCATCTTTTCTATCAAAATAAAGCTTTTTTCTCAATATTTTAACCAGCAACTATTTACGAAACTAGTTAATAATTATTTTTTAGCCTTAGATAATGCATCTTCTACAGCTTCTATAATCCCCTTTGAAGAATAAGTTGAACCACTTATTCCATCAATATAATATGTTTGTTCATCTATTATTTTCTTAGGAATATAATCAAAAGCTGGTCTATAGAATTTCTCGCCTACTTCATTATGATCAACTATTAATATCTCATCTATTAATCCACTTTTTATCGTTACTTGGACTTTAAGGTCTGGTCTATAACCATATCCAGTGCCTTCATATACTCCATCTTTATAATCATTACTTATGTTGTTATAATTTACATCCGTTTTAATGCTTAAATCTGATTTAATACTATCAATAACTCTATCAAATCCAACAAATCCTCCAACTTCAAATATATGTAATACTGTAATAATAATAAGCAAACCAGTTAATTCTCTATGCCTTTGAAGCCATGTATTGCCAATACTCTCTTTATCAGAAAATGTATGTAATAAAAGTAGTTCTATTATTAGCCCAATCGTTCCATAATTAAAACTTATAACTGAATATGATGATAGTATGCCATGAATAAAGGATGATATTAAAAATAAATATCCTAAGTTAATATGATTTTTTCTTAAGAATTTATTTATTTTTATTAATAAATTCTTATTACGATATTTTTGTATTTTCCTTTGAATAATTCTAATTAGCCATATGATGCTTAAAAGTATTCCCAGTATTACTGCTATCCAGGCAAACAAAATATTAAAAAATAAAGTCATAATACCTCCTGATGTTTTTCAATAGACGATAATTTAACATATCGTCTATTATTTTGCACACCGCTTAGATGAGTAATAATTTGATTTTATTTAAGAGTTTGTTTAAATTCTTTATAACCTATAAATACCACCCAAAGATATGCTAATGTTTTAGGAATCATAAGCATACCAACAAGGAAGTTTTCAGATGCCCAAAGTACAACTGGAGCATAAAATGCAAATGATAATAGTACTGCTATACCAAGTTTTTTATAATCCTTATCATTGTTTTTAGCGCCATAGCTATATAAAAGATAAATCATTATAATTCCCATAACTGTGAATGGAATATTTCTGTATATCCCCCAAATGACTGGTGGATTATTTATAAACCATTGATTTTGAGGGAATAAACAAAGAATAATTCTTAAGGCTGCTAATACATACATTGTTATGTCTAATTTTTTTGAATCTTTAACACTAAATCTGATTTTCCAAATCTTATAAAGGATAAGATAGAAGATTGTCATAGTTATTGATGTAATCAGTTTACCAAAACCTAATGAAGCTGCATGATTTTCTAAGCCAGTAGTAAGTAAAGCATATATTCTAGGGAAAAGATGAAAAGCATCACCAAATCCTAAAATAACTGCCATTGCACCAAATAGTTTAAAATATTGATTATTCTTTGATTTACTTAACATTTGTAATCCTAAAGTAATGACGGTAGCTAGATAAACTACGTGGAAAATTGGTTCCATAATTTTTTGCATAAATATATTCTCCTTAATTAAATTGATTGTATAAAAACTAAAGTGTGTTTATATAATACTAGACTATTATAATTATATTTAATTAGTATGAATTTCATCTTAAATCCATCTTAAATAATTTTATATCATTAGAAAATTAGTATGAATTCCATGTTTATATGTTATAATCTTAAAAAATAAAAGGAGATAGATGTATATAAATGAGTAATACTTTTGATAAATATAAAGTTTTAATAATTGATGATGAACAAGATATTGTAGATATTTTAGATACAGTTTTAAAAAGAGATGGTTTTAATAATATTTTTATATCTCACAATGGAATAGATGGTATAGAGCTATTTAAGAAAGTTAAGCCAGATATAATACTTTTAGATATTATGCTTCCTGATATAAGTGGATATGATGTTTTTAATGAATTAAGAAAATATAGTCAAATACCTATATTATTTATATCAGCAAAATCAGAAGAAATGGATAGATTATTAGGATTTGCCATAGGTGCAGATGATTATATTACTAAGCCTTTTAGTGCTAAAGAAGTAGCATTTAGAGTAAAGGCTAGATTAAAAACTTTTGATAATATTGTTATCAATAAAAGTATAAAGGAAAATAGAGTTATTAAATTTGGTGATATGGAAATAAGTGAGGAAACTGGTGACGTATATAAAAGTGGAGAAAGTTTAGAGTTTACAGCAAAGGAATTTAAGCTATTAATGTATTTAATAAATAACCCAAATAGAATTATAAGTAAAGAAATGATTTGTAAAGAAGTATGGGGGGAGGACTTTTTTGGTTATGATAATACAATTACAGTTCATATAAGAAAACTTAGAAAGAAAATAGAAGATAATCCATCAAAACCTAAATATATAAATACAGTAATTGGTTTAGGGTATAAGTTTATAATAAAGGGAGAGTAATGTATGAAAGCTAAATTGATTATTCATTACTCTATATCATTCATATTAGCATGGTTAATTATTTTATTTATAAATATTGATTTTATGAGAGCTAATATTTATAAAGAAGGAGCTTTATATAATTATCATCCTGAAAAAATTGTATTAGGATTTAAAGATTATATATATTTAACAGAAGATAATGAAGTCTTAGTTAATAATGAAGGAATAAAGTTTTTAAAAGAAAATAAGATGGGACTGCAAATATTAGATAAAAATAATAATGAAGTTTTTTACTATAATAAGCCTGATATAGCAGTATCTTCTTATTCTAATGTATCTCTTATAAATATGTATAATAATGAAGAAGAAACATTATTTTTAGAAGAAACTATCTTAGATGATAATACATACACTTATTTACTATTTTTAAATTCTGACAAAGTAAAAAGAATAACATATTCTTATGATGTTAAATTAATTGAAAAAGCACATAAATTTCCACTATTAATTGCTATAAATATAATTTTATTATTGATAATAAGTTTCTTTTATACTTTAAGAGTGACAAAGCCTATAAGTAGGATAGTTGATAAAATAATAGATTTATCTAATGGTAAGTATTTAAAGCCAGAAGCAAACAAAAGTATTTATTATGACGTGGAAGAATGTTTAAATCAACTATCAGATAGGCTATATAGCAATAAACAGGAAAGAGAAAAACTAGAAACAATGAGAGAAGAATGGATTTCTAATATTTCACATGATATAAAAACTCCTTTAACATCAATTATTGGGAATGCAGAAATAATTGCAGATACTCAATATGAAATAAATGATGAAATAAGAGAAAAGCGTTGTAATACTATAATAAACAAAAGTGAGTATATAAAAACTCTAGTAGAGGATTTAAATTTATCAACTAGATTAAAAAGCAATACTTTAATTTTAAATAAAAAGAAAATAAATATAGTTTCTCTAATAAGGCATGTATTAATTGAAATTATAAATGATGAAAAATATAACGACGGCAACATAAGTTTTAATTATTCAGATGAAGAGATAATGTTAGAACTTGATGAAGACCTAATAAAAAGAGTATTTATAAATCTTATAATAAATGCTTATGTCCATAATACTAATGATGTAAAGATAAAGATAAATATACAAAAAATTAATGAAAACAATATATATATTTCAATAGAGGATAATGGAAAAGGTGTATCTGAAGATGAATTAAATAATATATTTAAGAGATATTACAGGGGAACAAATACAAGAAATAAAACTGAAGGATCTGGGTTAGGTATGGCAATAGCTCATGATATTATTAAAGCTCATGGTGGTAATATTAAAGCTACAGCGAAATTAAAGGAAGGACTAAAAATTGATATAAGATTTTTACCCTAAATATTTTAAAATTCAAGAAATAAGAAATGGAAAAGAATACATAACCAAAGGTATTATCTAGTATCCAAGATAATACCTTTTTGTTACATTAAATCTTTATTGTATTATCCCCGTGGTGATGGAAGATGTCAACAGAGCCTTTTATTATAAAATATAAAATAAATTATGTTAATTATACATAGACTTAAATAAGGGTAAATTCTTGAAACAATAAAATAATGGGGGGATTTTGATGTTTTTTGATAGTTCCATGTTAATACCAGTGGCGGTAGGTGCAGTAGTCTTAGTTTTAGTGTTAGCTTTAGTATCTAGGGGCTATGTCAAAGCACCAACAGATAAAGCCTTTATAATCTCTGGACTTAGAAAACAGCCTAGAGTAGTAATAGGAAGAGCCACTATAAAAGTACCATTCTTAGAAAGAAAAGATGAACTAGCACTACAATTAATACAAATAGACGTTAAAACTGCGAGTACAGTGCCAACTGCAGATTATATTAATGTAAGGGTAGATTCAAATGTCAACGTAAAGGTAGGCAGTAGCAGTGATTTAATAAAATTATCATCTCAAAACTTCTTAGGTAAAGATACCAACTACATAGCGAGTATAGCTAGGGAAGTGCTAGAAGGAAATGTTAGAGAGATAGTAGGTACAATGAAGTTAGAGGATATGGTAAAGGATAGAAAAAAGTTTGCTGAGGCAGTAAAAGAAAATGCAGAGCCAGACTTAAATGCAATGGGGTTAGAATTAATAAGTTTTAATGTTCAAAACTTTATAGATGACAATAGAGTAATAGAAAACTTAGGTATAGACAACATAGTGACTATACAAAAAAATGCAGAAATAGCCAAAGCAAATTCTGAAAAAGAAATAGCACAAGCAAAGTCAAAAGCAGATAAAGAAGCTAATGATGCTAGGATAACTGCAGAACAAGATATAGCTATAAAAAATAATGAACTAGCTCTAAAGCAGTCAGAATTAAAGATAAAAGAAGATGAGAAAAAAGCTGAAGCAGATGCTGTATATAAGATAACAGAAGAGATACAAAGAAAGAGACTTGAAACTACTAGAGCTGATGCAGATATAGAAAAACAAGAAAAGGCAATAGCTATAAGGGAAAAAGAAGCTTTAGTAAAAGAAAGAGTACTTGAAGCTGAAATCAAAAAACAAGCTGAAGCAGATAAGTATAAAAGAATGCAAGAGGCAGATGCAGAGGCTTATGAAAAGCAAAAAGAAGCCGATGTAGAACAATATAAAGCTAAAAAAGAATATGAAATATTAAAAGACAAAGCAGAAGCAGAGTTAGTAGCAGAGCAAAAAAAGGCTGAAGGTATAAGTTCAGTAGGTAAAGCAGATGCGGAAGCTATAAGAGCTAAACTATTAGCAGAGGCAGAAGGTCTAGATAAAAAGGCAGATGCTATGAATAAGATGCAACAGGCAGCAGTAATAGAAATGGTAGTTGAAAAATTGCCTGAGATAGTTAAAAATGCAGCATCTCCATTAGCAAATGTAGATAGTATAACAATGTATGGTGAAGGTAACGGAGCAAAGATGGTAGGCGACATCATGACTACTACAGATAAGGTAATAAAGGGATTAGAAGGTGCTGTTGGTTTAGATATTAAAGCATTAATATCAGGTGCACTAGGTTCTACATTGATTGCGAATAAAAATAATTGTACTATTGTGGATGATGAAAGTTTAGAATCTAATGAAGGTTAATAGTACTATGACATTCAACTATGTTAAAAATCAGTGGATATTAATTTAAATTGATTGAGTATGAAACACTTATATTGTATAAATATAGGTGTTTTGTTTTTGTAAAGTCAGAAATGACGACAAAAGAAATTAGGTAAGATAAAGATGAGTATTATTTGCAAAATAGATAAAAAAACATACAAAAACGAAAGTTTTCATATGGATAAAATATGTAATAATTATATTATATAAATTATCGTAATTGGAATTAATATAATATTTTATACTACCAAAAAATATGTGATGAAATATTGATGCTTTAAGGGGGGATACTTGTTGGGAAGTGAAAAATTTATAAAATATTTATCTGCAAATTATAACTTTGATAATATAAAATATACATTGTACAGCGATCAGTGGCCGAAGTTAGAAGTCAATTTAAATCCTATTGACTTAGTCAAATTAGTATCTGCAGAGCATAATTTAGAAAATATAATTAGAAAATGTGAACTTACTTCAAATGAAAACCACAGATTTAACAGTGATATAATTGGCACTACAAGAATGAATCTTGTAAAAAATACTCTTATAATTCAAGGCTCAGAAATAGTCATACAATTGTTTATTAAAAAAGTATTCACTTAAAATACAAAGAGGTAATTATATCATTGATATAATCACCTCTTTTTCTATTACAACTGCTATATACACTATAATGTTTAAATAACCTGCTTCAAATCCTCAATAGAATTAGACTCAACCATCTTCTTCATAATATCTTTATCTCTAATAAAACTATTATAAACCTCATAAGATACAGAAGGATCTCCATATATTCTCCAAGCCATTGTCTTATAAAAGTCATACTTTCCAAAACCCATAAACCCGATAACATCCTTAATAGGATATCCAAGAAAAATACCAATCTCATCAGGAAAATCTTCAGATTGAAGCTTGTTAACTAATACCTCTACATACAAACTTAAAGAAGACTGTGATGGATACCCAAGAAACTTTAGGAAGTTTATACATTTTTTGTTGCGAAGGACTATAGATAGCGATTTTTCATTTATAAATAATATTCTAAACCCTCCATCTAATGTTTCTATAACATAGTATGTAAGCTTTGAGCATGAATCAAATAATTTATGTATCTCACCGAGTTTCTCATGTCTTTGTATATCTTTACCAGAAATATTAATAATCTCAGATGGTTTAGATCCTAAAATAACTGGACCTAGCATACCTAGTATTCGTTTTATATAAGATGAATTTAATTTATTTGTACAATTTGAAATATTACATGTTAAGTTCATATTACCCTCCTTAAATGATAATTTATATCATTTATATTAACATTATTGATAATTATTATCAATAATATACTTGGAAATTTGATATTGGAAATTAAAGGTAATCTATTATTAAAACATAAAATATCTTTAACATAGAAAATTATGCAAATTATCCTAAAAAACTTCAATTAAACAGTATATTTTACAATCTAGATACAAGTGGGTTACAAGACAGTTATTTTCTTTAGTTAATATAGATAGTGAGATAGGGATTAATCAAATCAATATTAAATAGAAATAGATTCAATTTAGAAGTAAGATGGAGGATAATATGAAAATAGCAAAATACAAAAAAGTGATAATAATAGCAGGTATAATATCTATAGTAGTAATTGGAAAGAATGTACTCAACCTTAATGATAGCAAACAAAGTATTATAATTCAAAATACAGATGTAAAAGATAGTTCAACAAATGAAGAAGAAAAAAAAGACGAAAAGTATATAGGTACAAATAAAGAGGGTAAAAAGTACGTATATGATGCTAAGAAGGTTGAGAAAAAAATTAATACTTATGACTACACAAATGATGGTGAAAAAGTTGTATTTTTAACTTTTGATGACGGAGCATCAACTACAGTTACACCTCAAATACTAGATACTTTAGAGGAAAATGATGTAAAAGCAACATTTTTTATAACAGGACAAACAGTAGACAATGGAGGACAAAAAGCTAAAGATCTTGTTAAAAAAGAATTTGATAGTGGTCATGCCATAGCTAATCATTCTTACAGTCATGACTATAAGAAATTATATCCTAATAGAACACTAGATTTAGGAGCTTTTAAAGAGGATTTCAAGAAAACCGATGATTTACTAAAAGATATATTAGGTGAAAACTTCTCAACAAGAGTACTTAGATGTCCAGGAGGATTTATGTCATGGAAGGGCATGGATGCATTGACAAGCCATTTAGATGAAAATAACTTAACATCAATAGATTGGAATTCACTAAATAAAGATGCAGAAGGTGCAAAAAAGGACGCAGATCAACTATATCAAGAGGTAGTAAATACGGCAGAAGGTAAAGAAATGGTTGTATTATTAATGCATGATACTTATGGTAAAGAACAAACAGCTAAAGCGTTGCCTAAGATAATAAAATACTTTAAAGATAACGGATATTCATTTAAAACACTTGCTTAGGATTATTAAATTTAATATAAAATAGTAATTAGATATATATAATTTACTCAAATGCCTTAAGATAATAAATTTTATTTTAAGGCATTTTTATATTCTGAGATTATGTTATAGTAATACATATATATATCAATAAATATTACTCAAATGGAAAAAATAGATAACGCTAGATATTTGAAATATATATAGAAAGTTATTCTAGAAATTTAGAATAAATGGTGGACATATGAAGTTTTGGAAAAAGATATTTTTGTATTCAGTTATATTATTTATATTTTTATTTAATGGAACTGGTATCATACTAATAGAAAAAATACATAATAACAACTTAAAAAATACAGTGAAATCTACTATAGACCAGTATTCTAATATAGAGTCCATATTATATCTAAACACAGATTTTACATCAGCAGTCAATGTAAGTACAGAAGAAAATCTGAAAGAGTGGCTTAATATTATTATCAATGGTTATGTAATAAATGATAATTTAACTATACCAAATATTGAAATATTTACAGAAGATAATAAAAAACTAATATCTAACTCTAATATTAATGTTTTAAGTGAAAGAGAAGAAGTAATTAAAGCTAAAGAAAACGATAGAACATTCATTATAAGAAATATTGATAATAAAAGATATTTATTTGTTAGCTCAGTAATTAATTTACAAAATATTGAGTTTAAGCTAGTTTTATCAAAAGATATTCAGCCAGTATACAATGAAAGGATAGGCAATTATGAGTTTTTCCTTGTATTAGATGTAATTACTTTAACAATTTTAGCAATAGGGATGTATTTAATTTCAAGAAAGCTTACACAACCAATAGTAAAATTAAGCAATGCATCTATTGAAATTGCAAAAGGAAATTATAAGAAGAGAGTAAAAGAACATAAAAGCTATGATGAAATAGAAGTTCTAGAGAATAATTTTAATGCTATGATTGATGTTATTGAAAGTAATATAAAAGAGTTACACTATGTAAATGAGTCAAAACAAAGATTTATTGATAGCTTGAATCATGAGATAAAGACACCAATAACATCTATAATAGGCTATTCGGAGTTACTTTTAAAAGGGAAGGTTAATGAAGATACTAAAATAAAAGCTTTAAAATATATTAATTCAGAAGCTAAAAGGCTAGAAGTGCTAAACTCAACACTTCTAAAATTAATTTTATTAAGGGAAAAAAAGATAAATTCACAACATATACAAGTAAGAGAATGTGTATTAAGTTCATATAATTCATTAAAATATAAAATTGATATAAATAATATTGATTTAATTATTAATGTTAAAGATCACTATATATATGCAGACAAGCAGTTAATAATAGTTTTGTTGACAAATATTATAGATAATGCAATAAAAGCTTCTAATGAATGTGGAAAGATTAATATCTGTGGAAATTATGATAGTGAATCATTAAACTATGTTATTAAGATAAAAGATGAAGGAATAGGAATCAATCAAGAAGACCTTGATAAAATTTTAGAGCCATTTTATATGGTTGATAAGGCAAGAACTAGAAAAAATAATGGTATAGGATTAGGATTATCAATATGTAGAGAAATTTGTGAATTGCATAATATTAAATTTATTATAAATAGTCAAATAGGCAAAGGAACAGAGGTAACTCTAGAATTTGAGAAGGAGATGAAAAATGATGAAAAATAGAATAGCTATGTTAATATCTATAGCTGTTATATTGATTATAATTTCTTTCTTAATATACAATAATAAATTTTCGATTAAAGAGGGCATATTATATAGCCAAAAAGACGTGGTTGATTACAAGGACTATGATAAAGAAAAAAGTGTTTTAGTAAGCAGACAAAAAGCTATAGATTTAGCACTTGAGGTTTTTAAGAATGGACTGGATATTGAAATAAATAGTAATGATTGTGATCAATATATTACCATATATAAAGAATCTTTAGAAGTTCAACAATATAAATGGACAATATCATGGAGTAGATACAATCTAAAAGGTAGCTACATATGTGAAATAGATGCTTATTCAGGAAAAATAACATCTATATTTATATACGAACCTTATAATAAAGAAACAAATAATAATGAGTTAAGTAAAGATGATATTATAGAGCTAATTAAAAAGTTAACTAATCAATTAGATATTGATTTAAACCAGTACGAGATAACCAATATAAAAAAAGATAACTATGGAGACTTAGAGGGAGTATTTCAAACCATTGGATTTACAAATAAAAGTGATGTTGAAGATAAATTTACAGTAACAATTGATTCTGGTAATAAGTCAATTGTAGAGTATCAGCAAGATTAAATATGGAGGTATGTATGCGTATTTTAGTTGTAGAAGATGAAGATGCTATAAGAGATTTGATAGCAATAAATTTAGAGATGGTTGGTTATGAAGTATTTTGTGCGGAAGATGGTATTAAAGCAAAAGAATTTTTAGAAAAAGATACAGTTGATTTAATTTTACTAGATGTAATGATTCCTGGAATCGATGGATTTTCACTGATTGAGGAAATAAATAGCTACAATATACCTGTAATATTTGTAACTGCAAAAGAATCAGTACTTGATAGAGTAAAAGGGTTAAGATTAGGAGCAGAGGACTATATAGTAAAACCATTTGAGACAATAGAGCTTTTAGCAAGAATTGAAGTTGTATTAAGAAGATGCAATAAATCTGAAAAGGTTGTTAAATTTAATCATATAGAAGTTTATACTGACCAAAGAACTGTAAAAATGAATAATGAAGATGTATACTTAACAGCTAAAGAATATGAATTACTTATGTTATTTTTACAAAATAGAAATATTGCACTATCTAGAGATCAGATTCTTAATAGAGTCTGGGGGTATGAGTATATAGGTGAAAGTAGAACTGTTGATATACATGTTCAGAGGATAAGAGAGAAATTAGAATTAAAAGAATATATTAAAACAATATTTAAGGTTGGTTATAGATTAGAAGACTAATCTGAGATAAGTTTATATTATTAAAATAAAAAAGATGTATTGATGGTATTGTCGATACATCTTTTTTTATTTATATGAATAGTGATTTGAAATTAATGATAAAAGATAAGAATTGAGTACATAATAAAACATGTAACTACCTAGTAGAAATGATTGAAAAAAATTAATAAAGATTTATATCAAAAAACTAGCTAAATTATATATGAAAAAATAACATACTTTTACAATAAATATGTTATTATAAACTAGATTATAATATAAAGTCTACAATAACCATGAAAGGATTAAAACATGAGCAAAAAAGTAAAAATACAAAAACCAATAATAAATAATATATTAGAAAATATTGACGATGTAGCCGATACAATTTATGAAAAAGAAGCTATCGAAGATAGTTTAATAGAGAATATAAATATCAATGGAATAGAAGATGTTAAAGTTAAATTTAATACTTGCATATTCAAAAATACTACATTTGAATATTGTAATTTTAAAAAGAGTGATATAACAGATGTTGTATTTGAAAATTGTGATCTATCTAATATTAATTTCTCTGACAGTGGTTTGTATAGGGTTGAGTTTATAAACTGTAAGTTAATAGGTGCAAGATTTGACGACTCTGTATTAACTAGCGTAACATTTAAAGATAGTATATGTAAATTCTCTAACTTTGCTTTTTCAAAATTTAAAGGTGTGAATTTTGAAGGTTCTGATTGTCAAAGCTCTGTATTTCAAGATGTAATAAATGAAAAGCTTTTATTAAATTCTGTGAATCTAAATAAAAGTGTATTTACAGGCATGAAACTATCAGATGTAGATTTCACAAACTGTAGCATAGAAGATATAGAGTTAACTTTAAAAGATATAAAAGGAGCAAAGTTTACTGTAGTACAAGCGCTTGATTTGACTAGATTAATGGGAATAGTTATACAATAAAAAGACCTGTAAATATTATTTACAGGTCTTTTAGACTACTTATGCAGCATTTTTTATACTTTTATTATTTTCTAATCCATTCTTTTTGATCATATAGTTGTAAACTGGTAATCCTATAAGAGTTATTATAACTCCGCCTAAAGACATCATAGTACTTTTAGGTCCTGCAAGGAATAATTGATCTATTACAACAAATAATCCACTAGCTATTGCTACTAATGGTATTACAGGATACATTGGTACTTTATATGGTCTATGTAAGTTTGGATGAGTTTTTCTAAGTTTTATTACACCGATAAATGTTAATACATAGAATGACCATACAGCAAACATAGATAAATCACTTAATAAGTTAAATTGTCCAGATAAAGCATATAGTGCAGAAAGTACTGCCATTAATATTGTAGAGTTAGCTGGAACATCGTATTTATTTAATTTGCCTAAAGCATTAGGTAAAGTTTTTTGTTGAGCTAAAGTATAAGTAATTCTTGGACCAGTTAATAAGTATCCATTTATACATCCAAATACTGATACTAGTATACCTACAGTTATTACTTTACCACCTATTTTACCAAATAAAACTTCTGCAACTACTGAAGCTGGAGAAGCATAGTTTGCTAAATCACTTGCTGGTAACACCCAAAGGTAAGCTATATTTATTATAACGTATACACCCATAACTAAAGTTAATCCACCTATTATTGCTTTTGGTAAATCCTTTCCAGGATCTTTCATTTCACCAGCTACAGCACCAACATTAATCCATCCATCATAAGCAAATAATATTGCAACTAATAACTGACCTATTATACTTGAAGATTTAACTCCTTCTCCAACCATAGGTTGCATTATTGAGTTGTCTCCACTACCATTTAAAAATCCAAATACTATTATTAATACAAGAGGTAGTAACTTACAAACTGTAGATACTGTCTGTATAGCTCCACTTGTTTTTGATCCTAAAGTATTTAATACACCTACTAGTAATATTACACCTACTGTTATAGGTATAACCAATGATTGGTCTCCTAACAATATAGCAGATTGTTGTCCAAACATAACTGATATAGCGGCTATAGTAGCTGGGAAGAATAAAACTGATTGCATCCATCCAGTTAAAAATCCTAATTTTTTACCGTATATCTCTTCGATATATATCATCATACCACCTGTTTTAGGTATTGCAGCTGATATTTCAGCGGCAGTAAGACCTGCAGTTATTGTCATTATACCTGCTATGACCCATGCCACCATTCCTAGTCCTGGTGCTCCACCAGTTAATTCATATACTGCTTGAGGCTTGAAGAATACACCACCACCAATAACCATACCAACAACTGTTGATAAAGCCGCAGCAAATCCAAGATTTTTCTGTAGATTTTTCTTTTCCATTTTCTTACCTTTCTTGTTGCATATTATGTCGAATTGCTAGAACGCAAGTATTATTATAATATAAACATTGTGTATTTCAATATTTTTTTAAATGAAAAAATACAAAATTCGACAAAAATAAATGACGTAACCATTTTATGGAATTGTAGGTATTGAAATTACTAGATTTTATGAAAGTATGAAAATAATAGGTAAATAAAGTTTATATTTTAAGGCAAGTGTGAATCTATACTATAATTAATCTATTTAGAAAACAAAGTAATTTCAGAAAAATAAAGAAATTAAAAATTGATATTCACTTTATGATAATGACTATTATTCGCCTTTAGTGTATAATTAATATATTAATATGATATAGGAGGAATATTTTATGTGGATAATGTATGCTTTTGCATCTGCTTTGTTTGCAGGAATAACATCGATACTTGCTAAAATAGGTATAAAAAATACAGACTCTAACCTAGCGACTGCTCTTAGAAGTATTGTCATACTTCTGTTTGCCTGGGCTATGGTATTTATTGTAGGTTCTCAAAATAGTATATATGACATTAGTAGCAGAAGCTTAGTATTTTTAATTTTGTCTGGATTAACGACGGGGGGGTCTTGGATCTGTTATTTTAAAGCTCTTCAACTAGGCGATGTGAATAAAGTTGTACCAATAGATAAATCAAGTACAATACTTACAATGGTATTAGCATTTGTACTATTAGGTGAAGAAATAAACATATATATGACAATTGGAATGATAGCAATAGGTTTTGGTACATATTTAATGATAGAAAAGAAAGAACAAAATAGTAACTATTCAGTTAATAAGAGCAGTAATATTTCATGGATAGTATATGCATTCTTATCAGCTATATTTGCTAGTATGACATCTATTCTTAGTAAGATAGGAATAGAAAATGTTGAATCAAACTTAGGTACAGCTATTAGAACCATAGTTGTGTTGATAATGGCTTGGGTTATTGTATTTATGATGAAAAAGCAAGGTGAAATAAAAAATATAGATAAAAAGAGTTGGATTTTCATATGCTTGTCTGGACTTACAACAGGGCTTTCGTGGTTATTTTATTACAAAGCTTTGCAAGAAGGAAAAGCAAGTATTGTTGTTCCAATAGATAAACTAAGTATTTTAGTTACTGTATCTTTTGCATATATTTTCTTAAAGGAAAAACTTACAAAGAAATCTTTTATAGGATTGATACTAGTTGTGTTTGGAACATTAGTATTAATTATATAAAGACTTCACTAAATGACCAACGAGAGTTGGTCTTATTTTATTTTTACATAAAATCAAAATTAAAAATATGATCTGTAACCATTGAAAAAACAAGTGGAGCATATTGTGACAAAAAAGTCAATTGACATGTCCTAAACATATAGTTACAATTTAGTTACATATTTTAAGAGAGCTATTAATATAATTTACAAATATATGACAATCAGATTCTAGAAGTTTACGTTTTATTTAAATTTTAAATAGGGGGGAAAATAATGAGTTTGAGAGATAAGAAAATTATTATATCAGCTACTCTAGCTGTATTACTATTGATAGTATTTTTAGGTGGATATTGGACTTTAGAAAAAGAAGGACTTACTTTGATTGTAAAGGGAGAAGAAATAAAAGTACATAGCTTTAAAAACTCTATTAAAGAAGTTTTACTAGAAAATAATATAGAGTATGATGATGACGATGAAATTAGCCCTAGTGTAGACACAAAGCTAGAGGACTATATGACAATTAAGGTAGTAGATGTTAATGTTAAGCAGCTAACTGAATATGAGGATATTGAATACGAGACTAAAATAATTGAAGATAATAACCTTGAAAAAGGAAAAACAAAGATAGAACAAGATGGAGAAAATGGGAAAAAAGAATTATCTTACAAATTAACATACCATGATGGAGAGTTAGTAGATAAAGCTTTAGTAAGTGAGGCTATTTCTAAGGATGTTGTAGATAAAGTTGTAAAAAAGGGAATAAAAGAAGAGGTTATAGTTGCATCTAGAGGAGAAAGTTCAAGAAGCGGAAACGGTATGAAAGTTGTTGCTACTGCATATGCAGGTGATGGTATAACTTCAACTGGTACAGTACCTAAATGGGGCACAATTGCTGTAGATCCGAGTGTGATACCTTATGGGACAAAAGTTTATATACCACAATTTGGGATGACATTTGTAGCAGAAGATTGTGGTGGAGCGATAAAAGGAAATAAAATTGATATCTTCATGGGAAGTGAAAGTGAGGCTTATAGCTGGGGAAGACGTACAATAGATATTGTTATTAATTAGAAGTAACATATTTATTACATACTTAGCTAGTTAGAATAATGCTAAACTTAATATTTGAAGAAAATTACTAGTAATGTAGCTACACTTATTTTGTGTAGCTATTGTTGTATGTAATCAGAAAATATAATATTCGGTCGATGAATGTCGAGATTTTTTGATTTGAAAAACTTTACTTAAAAGTTAAAAACATATAAAATAATAATTACAGTAAAACTACTACGATAATAAATAAACAAACAAAGGGGAATACACTATGGATTGCGTAAAAACAATGGATTACATGAAAACATATGAAGAGTGGATGAATAATCCTTACTTCGACGAAAATACAAGAGAAGAACTAGCTAAACTTAAAGATGATAAAAAAGAAATAGAAGATAGATTCTACAAAGATTTAGAATTTGGAACTGCTGGCCTTAGAGGTGTAATAGCTGCTGGGACTAATAGAATAAATAATTATACAGTAAGAAGAGCTACTTTTGGACTTGCAAACTACATAATAAAAAATACAACTGATGAAGAAAAAAATAGAGGAGTTGTAATAGCACATGACAATAGACATATGTCTAGAGAGTTCTGTATGGAAGCTGCTAATACTCTTGCTGCATGTGGAATAAAAGCATATATATTTGATAGTTTAAGAACTACTCCTGAATTATCATTTGCAGTAAGAAACTTACACGCTATTGCAGGTATAGTAATAACTGCAAGTCATAACCCTCCAGAATATAACGGATACAAAGTATACTGGGAAGATGGGGCTCAAGTTATGCCTCACATAGCAAATACAATAACTGAAGAAATAAACAGTATAAAAGACTATAGTACAATACCAACAATAACTGAAGAAAATAAAAATTTAGTTATTATGCTTGGAGAAGATGATGATACATCTTTTATAGAAGCAGTTAAAAAGCAAGTAATAAGAAGAGACTTAGTAGAAAATATAGGAAAAGATTTCAAGATTGTTTATACTCCACTTTGTGGAACAGGTAATGTTCCAATAAGAAGAGCACTTAAAGAGGTTGGGTTTGAAAATATTTTAGTTGTTGCTGAAGAAGAGATGCCAGATCCAAACTTTGCTGGACTTGACTATCCTAATCCAGAGGAGCAAAAAGCGTTAAATAGAGGAATACTTTTAGCAAAAGAACAAGGAGCAGATCTAGTAATAGCTACTGATCCAGATTGTGATAGAGTAGGGGTTGCTGTAAAGACAACTACTGGGGAATACGCACTTCTTACAGGAAACCAAATTGGTGGATTATTAACTAACTATATAATAGAAGGATTAAAAGAAAAGAATGAGTTAAAAGATAACTCTGCATTAATAAAAACAATAGTAACTTCTGAGTTTGGAGCAGATATAGCGAAAGCAAATAACATAGAAGTTATGAGTGTACTTACTGGATTTAAGTTTATAGGTGAAAAAATAAAAGGATTTGAAGAAACTAATTCTAATACTTATTTATTTGGGTATGAAGAGAGTTATGGTTACTTAGTTGGAACACATGCAAGAGATAAAGATGGTGTAGTTGCATCTGTTTTAATATCTGAGATGGCTGCGTTCTATTACTCAAAAGGTATGAGCTTATATGAAGGATTAATGGAATTATACAAAAACTATGGATTCTTTAAAGAAAAAACTATTTCTATAACTTTAAAAGGTATAGAAGGTCTTAATAAAATACAAGAAATAATAGCTTACTTTAGAGAAAATGAGTTATCTCAATTAAATAATACTAAAGTAGTTGATTCTAAAGACTATAAGCAAGGAATAGATGGTCTTCCAAAGGCTGATGTATTAAAATACTTCTTAGAAGACGGATCTTGGGTAGCAGTAAGACCATCAGGAACTGAACCTAAACTTAAGTTCTATGTAGCTGTAAAAGGTGCTGATGAAGCAGAAGCTGATTCTAAATTAAATGGAATAAACAAAGACATAGATGCTTTATTAGAAAAATTAATGTAAATAAATAACTAGACTAGGATAAAATCCTAGTCTTTTTTATATATAGTCAAAGTATAAATATATATAAGGCTATAGTTTTAAATTTATACTTTGCTAAGGGGGGATGTGAGATAATGATAATATGCAAAGATACTATATTGAAAATTATTAGAAATTCATACTATAGTGATATAAATTCTAAAGCAGCTGAAATATCTTTTTATTTGATATTATCTTTATTCCCATTTTTAATGTTTACAATTAGTACTATTGTTTATATTCCTGTAATACATCTAAATAAATATATATTGCTTCTTCAAAATATTATTCCTCCTAGTGCATTTGAGCTTATATATTCAATAATTAATTCTGCTAGAGACAACAGAAGTTTAAGCTTTATAATAATGAGTTTTATTCTTACAATGTGGACATCATCTAGAGCTGTGGTTGCTTTAATAAAGGCTACAAACAGAGCATATAGAATGAAAGAGTCTAGATCATATATTAAGAGGCTTAGGATTGCCTTAATATTTACACTAATCTTACTACTTTTAATATTTTCTTCTATGATATTTTTAGTTTATGGTGAAAAACTAGGATATTTTATTTTTAATCTAATAGGTTTAGATAATATCTTTATGAAAATATGGAATATCTGTAGATATACAGGAGGTATAACGACCGTTATTATTATCTTTGTAAGTTTGTATGTATACACTCCAAACAAAAAAATCATGATGAAAGAAGCTCTGCCAGGCGCAATAGTATCAACTTTTGGTTGGTTAATAGTATCCTTTGGATACTCATATTATACTAATTATTATGCAAGATATGATGTTATTTATGGTAGTATTGGAGGTATAATAGTTTTAATGACATGGATGTATTTGAGTAGTTGGGCTATGCTTATTGGTCTAGAAGTAAATGCCAGGATATATTTAAGAAGAAGTCTTAAATAAAAATGGATAAATATAAAAAGAAGTATGAATATATAACTATATATTCATACTTCTTTTGCTTTTACAATTAAAATTTATTTCCTTGTGAAAACAAAACTTTCTTCAGATGATAGAGATTCATTAAATGTATATCCTTGTTCATTAAAAAGTTTTAGATCCTCGGCAATATCAATTTTGTTTTTGATAATATAATTAAGCATATAACCACGAGCCTGCTTAGAATACATCCCTTTGACTTTATAACTATCAGTAGAAGGATGATAATCTTTAAACACTACATCTACAAAACTATAAGAGCTTCTTATAGTTTTTAAATCGATACACTTTAAGTATTCAGAAGATGCAAGGTTTACCAGTATCTTATTAGTTTGATTTTCAAGCTCACAACAAAGTTTATTTGTTATTTTTTCTTTCCAAAACTTATACAAGTTATCTCCTGAATTATTTTTAAATTTACTTTTCATCTCAAGCCTATAAGGTTCTATAATATCATATGGAGATAGGACACCATAAAGACCTGATAGTATTTTAAAATGAGTATTAGCGAAATCAAAATCATCTTCATTAAACTCATGTATATTAGCACAACTAAAAACTTCTCCATCAAATGCAAGAATACTTTGAGCTCTTAGATTGTCTTTTTTCGAGTAATTATTGTATCGCTCAAAGTTTAACTTCCCTAAGTCTTCGCTAAGATTCATCAAATTTCTTATTTCATCAACCTTTAAATTTTTTAAGATACTAATTAAATAGTTTGCTTCTTCAATAAAGAATGGATTAGATGAATTTTTTATATTTACTTTTTTAGTAAAATCCATAGTAGTAGTAGGAGAAATAATAGTTATCAAATTTGTCACCTCAAATAATATAAATTTAGTTTTCAATTAATTATACTAAATTTATACCCAAAATAAATTGATTTATTAAAAAATAAAATAAATATTAGTATAAGTAAATAAATAAAAAATTAATATAAACATAAACTTATCAATACTAAACTTTTATAAAATTAATGTAAACTTTTACAAAAGATTATTCTTTGTAACACTTGAAAGAACACAGTATGCAGGTTCTATACAATAAAATTAAAAAAATACACTAAAAAACATTAAAAAAAATGATGAAATTTAGCGTGTTAAAAAAATAACTAAGTGGCAGTATACAACACACACTCACTTATATATAATATTAATAAATCAGAAAAAGGAAGGGATATTATGGCCAGGCGGCGATTTGCGAAAAAAATGAGTTTAATTATTATAGGCTCAATAATACTAGCTTTTGGAGTATATAACTTTTACTATGTAAATAATATTACAGAAGGTGGAGTGTTAGGACTTTTACTACTGCTTAAGAATTTATTCGATATACAACCCTCAATTGCAAATATTATAATTGACGGCTCACTTCTATTACTTGGTTACAGGTTCTTTGGTAAAAAATTTTTTATCTATTCAGTAATTGCCTCAATAAGTTTTTCATTATTTTATAAGGTATTTGAATCTATAGGACCGATATTTCCAAAGTTTGATAGTATGTTTATTGTAACCATATTGGCAGGTCTTACTGTAGGAAGTGGAGTTGGAATTATAATAAAGGCAGGATGTGCAGCAGGAGGAGACGATGCTTTAGCATTAGTAATTGCTAAGACTACATCTTTAAATGTAGGTCGTGTTTATTTATTAACGGATATAATGGTACTATTATTATCTTTGTTATATTTATCTATATTTGATGTATTTTATTCCCTTATAGCTGTAAGTATAAGTGGTAAGGTTATAGACTTTATTTATTATCATAATAATGAGAAAAATGAATTAGTCACTAATTAATAAAGGAGTTATCCTTAAAAAACATTTAACAAGCAATTAAACTAAGTGCTTGTTAAAAAGTTTTCAGGATAACTCTTTTGTTGTACGTTAATTTGATATTTAAACTACACTAAATAAGAAAAATAACATAAAAAATATTATATATATGATTTGATTATGAAAAAAGAGCTGTATATATAGTTAAAAAATAGATTATGTTGCACTAATAAAATATATAGTGTACTATAAATATAGAATTAATACACATTGAGGGGGAATTAATATGAAAATAAAAGTTGGATTAAACGGATTTGGTAGAATAGGTAGAGCAGTATTAAGAATTGCTCAAGAAAACCTAGACTCTAATATAGAAATAGTAGCAATAAATGCAAGAGCAGATGTAGACACACTAGCACATTTATTTACTTATGATTCGTGCTATGGAACATTTAAAGGCGAAGTTAGTACAAAAGGTAAAGATACACTATGCGTTAACTCTGAAGAAATAAAAATATTATCTTTTAATAGCCCAGAAGAAATACCATGGAATGATTTAGGCGTAGATATTGTAATAGAATCTACAGGTATTTTTACTAAGAGAGAACTTGCTCAAAAACATATTGAAGCAGGAGCTAAAAAAGTAATTATTACTGCACCAGGAGAAAATGAAGACATAACTATTGTTATGGGTGTCAATGAGAAAGAGTATGATGAAAATAAACATAATATAATATCTAATGCATCGTGTACAACGAATTGCCTAGCTCCATTAGCGAAGGTATTAGATGATGAGTTTAAAATAAAAAAAGGTTTAATGACAACTATACACTCATACACTAATGACCAAAGAATATTAGATAAAACACACAAAGATTTAAGACGTGCAAGAACTGCTTGTGAATCTATGATTCCTACAACTACAGGAGCAGCAAAAGCTGTATCAAAAGTATTACCTCAGCTAGAAGGAAAATTAAATGGATTCTCTGTAAGAGTTCCTACTCCAACAGTATCATTAGTTGATTTAGTTTGTGAATTAGAAAAAAACGTTACAATAGAAGAAGTAAACTCTGTACTAGAAAAAGCTTCAAAAAATGAGATGAAAAATATACTTGGATATAGTGATAAGCCTCTAGTATCTATAGATTATAGACAAGATTCAAGATCATCAATAGTAGATGGACTTTCTACAATGATAATAGAAGATAATATGATTAAAGTTGTATCATGGTATGACAATGAATGGGGATATTCATCTAGAACTGTAGATTTAGCAAATTATGTAGCAAAAGGGTTAATATTAAATAATAATAATAAAAGTACGAAAGAGCTTGCATTTGCTTAATAATTAGATTCCTTACAAACCTAAAGTTTAAAATCAAACTATCAAAAATGTCATATAAAGTTGAATTTAACAAAAATTACCTTTATAATAGTATGATAGAAAAAACTAAAGGTCATGAGGGGAGATTTGTATGGATAGTCAAATTCAAAAGAGAAGGGTAAAAGATGTAAATTTAGAAACATTTATATTTTTACTTATTTTATTACTAGGTTTTGGGTATATAGCAAGTGTTATGGGTGCTGGTATTATGTTTAAAGTAATAATGAATACAGCACACGACTTATTGCTGAATACAGTATTTTTAATTATGGCAATGGCAGTGTTAGCTGGAGCCTTAAGTGGGCTTTTATCAGAGTTTGGGGTTATTGCATTAGTCAATAAAATATTTGCTGTATTTATGAAGCCATTATATGGGCTTCCAGGTGCGAGTATTGCTGGTGCAATCACCACTTATTTATCTGATAACCCAGCCATAATATCATTTGCCAAAGATAAAAGTTTCACAAAGTATTTCAAAGACTACCAAATACCAGCACTATGTAACTTAGGAACATCATTTGGTATGGGGCTTATACTTACTACATTCATGATTTCGCAAGGTCAAGAGTTTGTACTACCTGCTATTATTGGGAATATAGCTGCGATAATAGGTAGTATTATGAGTGTAAGAATAATGATACACTTTACTAAAAAGTTTTATAAATACGAAGATTCAAATAAGGTAGTTGATAATGAAATAGCGTTGACTACTGAAGTAGATGAAGGCTACAGAGAGATTAGGGATGGTAATACATTCCAAAGGGTACTTGATTCTATATTAGAAGGTGGAAAAAATGGAGTAGAAATGGGACTTGCTATAATACCTGGAGTATTAGTTGTTTGTACATTAGTTATGCTATTAACTTTTGGTCCTTCTACAGACCCTACTACTGGAGCTGTAGTATATACAGGGGCAGCATATGAGGGTGTAGGGCTACTTCCGATAATAGGAGAAAAATTAAGTTTCATACTTGAACCACTATTTGGATTCACTTCTCCAGAAGCTATAGCATTTCCAATTACATCTTTAGGAGCTGTTGGTGCTGCTATGTCACTAGTACCTCAATTTATAACTGACGGAGTAGTTACTCCTAATGATATAGCTGTATTTACTGCAATGGGAATGTGTTGGAGTGGATATTTAAGTACTCATGTTGGTATGATGGATGCTTTAAATGCAAGAAAGTTAACAAGTAAAGCTATAATTGCTCATACAATTGGTGGTATTTTTGCCGGTGTAAGTGCACACTTTATATTTATGATTATAGGGTAGTAATCTAAACTGATTTAAAATTAATTAATTTTAAATCAGTTTTTTTATTGAAGCTTCATTGATACATATAGAAAAATTATGAATTAAAAAAGCCAAATAGTTAATTATATACTTAGATGGATTTAATTAAAAATATCATCAAAAGGAGGACTAATTTTGGATATAGCGATAAGTTTAATCGGGGGATTAGGACTTTTTTTATATGGCATGAGTCTTATGGGAGAAGGGCTACAAAAATCAGCAGGAGATAAATTAAAAAAAACAATAGAACTTTTAACTAGCAATGTATTAATGGGTGTATTAGTTGGAACCGTAGTAACTGCAATAATACAAAGTTCAAGTGCAGCTACTGTAATGGTAGTAGGTTTTGTTAATGCTGGAATTATGGGGCTTAATCAAGCTATTGGAGTAATCATGGGTGCTAATATTGGTACCACTGTTACTGCTCAGTTAGTAAGTTTTAAGTTAGAAGGTATAGCACCTATAGCACTTGGAATTGGTATAGTGCTTTATCTTTTTGCACCTAGAACAAGAGTAAAAAATATCGCTGAAATACTACTTGGATTTGGGATATTATTTACAGGTATGGAGTTTATGAAAGATGCAGTTAAACCATTAGCTGAGTTTCAGGGATTCACAGATATTTTAGCAACTGTTGGACATAGACCAATTCTAGGTTTATTCTTAGGTTTTGCTATAACAGCTATAGTTCAAAGTTCAAGTGCATCTATGGGAATGTTAATTGCACTGGCTACACAAGGTATAATACCAATAACAGCTGCCCTACCAATTTTATATGGTGACAATATTGGTACTTGCGTTACATCACTAATCTCAAGTGTTAGTGCAAATAGAAATGCAAAAAGGGCAGCAGTAATGCATTTATTATTTAATATTATGGGTACTTTATTATTCATGCTAGTGCTGAATAAACCTATTGTTGCATTAGTTACAAGGTTAAATCCAAATGATGTTGCAAGACAAATTGCTAATACTCACACACTTTTTAACTTAATTTCTGTAGCTGCATTACTTCCTTTCTCAAAATGGATAGTACAGGCAGCGATAAAGCTTGTTCCGAATAAAGATGATGGTGAAGAGAAGAGTACATTGTATCTAGATGAAAGAATGTTAGAAACGCCATCTATAGCTTTTGGTAACACTATGAAAGAAACTTTAAGAATGGGACAAAAGGCAAAAATTTGTTTTGAGTCTTCTATGAATGGATTTTTAAATAAATCAGATGAAGAAGTAAAAGTCGCCTTTGAAACTGAGAAGTCAATAAATGAACTTCAGCGGGGATTACTTAACTATTTGTTAAAATTATCTAAAACTTCTTTAAATAATGATTTAATAGAGTCTGTAGATGATCTCTTTAATACCATAAATGATATAGAAAGAGTAGGAGACCACTCAGAAAATATTGCAGAACTAGCACAGGATATTATCTCTCAAAATGTTGAAATGTCACAAGAGGGTGTGAATGAAGTAAGGGGAATGTATGAAAAAGTACTAGAAAACTATAATAATGCTCTTAAATTAATCGATAGTAAAGATAAAGACTTAGCAAATAAGATCCTGAAATTAGAGGATGAAGTTAACCAAATAGAAAAATCTATAAGAGTTAATCATATTCATAGACTAAATAATAGTAATTGCACTATAGACGCTGGAATATTATACCTAGAATTAATAAGTAACCTTGAAAGAATATCAGATCACTGTGCCAACATTGCAAAGAGAAGTTTAATCGAATAAAAATACATCTAACATATAACTAATAGGTAGCTAATAATAGCTACCTATTTTTATTATTAAATCATAAAAAATAGTATGTGCTCATAAAAATAATAGTAGTAGATTTAACTTTTGCATTTGTTTTGGGGGGGATAACATTGAGTGAAATATATCATTTAGGAGTGGATATAGGATCAACAACAGTAAAGATAGTAGTTTTAGATGGTAGTGATAATATAATATATAAAGAATATAAAAGACATTACTCAGATGTAAAAAAATCAATTAAAGAAGTATTAGAGGATGTTTATAACAAACTTGGAGATGTAGTTATAAAAATTATAATTACAGGTTCAGGTGGAATTGATATTTCTAAAAAAATTGGTGTAAAGTTTGTTCAAGAAGTAATCTCTTCTACAAAAGCTATTGAAACTTATAACCCAGGAACAGATGTAGCAATTGAACTAGGAGGAGAGGATGCAAAAATAACCTATCTAACTGGTGGAATAGATCAAAGAATGAACGGTATATGTGCTGGTGGTACAGGTGCATTTATAGATCAAATGGCATCGCTATTAAAAACCGATGCTAATGGATTAAATGAACTCGCTAAAGATTATAAAGTAATATATCCTATAGCTTCACGATGCGGTGTATTTGCCAAAACAGATATACAGCCTTTAATAAATGATGGTGCAAGAAAAAGTGATATAGCTATGAGTATATTTAATGCAGTAGTAGTTCAAACTGTAAGTGTTTTATCCTGTGGAAGAAAAATAGATGGCAAGGTAGCTTTTTTAGGAGGTCCACTTTACTTTTTATCTCAGTTGAGGGAAGCTTTTAAAAGGGTATTAAACATAGAAGATAAAGATATTATATTTCCTGAGGATGCACAGCTTTACATAGCTATTGGAGCAGCTTTATTAGCTAAGAATGAAGATGAAGTATATTTAAAAGATATTATTAATAAATTAAATAAAATTGAATCTAACTGTATAGACAATAATAGCATTCTTGATCCACTATTTGAGAATGAAGATGAATATAAAAATTTTATAGAAAAGCATAATAAAGATTTTATTGAGGTTAAGGAGATAAAAGATTTTATAGGCGATTGTTTTTTAGGGATAGATGCAGGTTCAACAACAACAAAGGCTGTATTAATAAATGAAAATGGAGATTTGATTTATTCTTACTATGGAAGTAATGAAGGGAATCCATTAAAAACTACAATCAAAATTATGGATGAAGTTTATAATAAGTTACCAGTAAAAAGTAAAATTGTTAGTTCTACTGTAACTGGTTATGGAGAAGGACTTATAAAAAAAGCTTTAAAGGTAGATCATGGGGAGATAGAGACTATTGCTCATTATAAGGCGGCAAAATTTTTCAATAAAAATGTTGATTTTATATTAGATATTGGTGGACAAGACATGAAGTGCTTAAAAATAAAAAATGGTGTAATAGATAGTATAATTTTAAATGAGGCCTGCTCATCAGGATGTGGGTCATTTTTAGAAACATTCTCTCATTCTTTGTCTATGAATATTGATGAATTTGTTAGAGCAGGAATATATGCGAAATCACCTGTAGATCTAGGTTCAAGATGCACTGTATTTATGAACTCTAGAGTAAAACAGGCACAAAAAGATGGAGCTAGCATATCAGATATATCAGCAGGGCTTTCTTACTCAGTAATAAAGAATACATTATTTAAAGTAATAAAAATAAGAGATATAAATGAGATTGGTGATAATATAGTAGTTCAAGGTGGTACATTTTATAATGATTTAGTACTAAGAAGCTTTGAAAAATTGATTAATAAACAAGTTACAAGACCATCAATAGCTGGACTTATGGGAGCATTCGGTGCAGCATTAATAGCTAAGGAAAATTATACAAAAGGTTATAAAACCAAACTACTTTCAAAAGATCAATTAAAATTAATAAATCTAGACAGTAATGTTGAAAGATGCAAAGGATGTTCAAATAAATGTTTACTTACAGTAAATAGATGTCTAGATGGTGAGTTATTTGTGTCTGGAAATAGATGTGAAAAAGGAGAGCAACTTTTAAATAGCACAACAAAAGTAATTGATTCAAAAAAAGAAAATATTAATTTATTTAAGTATAGATATGACAGAATCTTTAAATACAAATCTATAAAAAATCAAGATGCTAAGTACGGCGATATAGGAATACCTAGAGTATTAAACATGTATGAAGATTTTCCATTTTGGTTTACTTTTTTTTCTGATTTAGGTTTTAGAGTTGTTTTATCAAATAGATCATCTAAAGAAATCTATGAAAAAGGAATAACGAGTATTGCATCAGAAACAGTATGTTATCCTGGAAAACTAGTACATGGTCATATAGAAAACTTAATTGAAAAGGGTGTAAGAAACATATTTTATCCATGTATAACTAATGAAGAAAAAGAAGATTATAATGCCGATAATAACTACAATTGCCCTGTAGTTATTTCTTATTCAGAGGTAATTAAAAATAATGTAGAAAAGATAAGAGATAATAATATAAATTATATTAATCCTTTTATAAGCCTAAATGCAAAAGAAAAACTTAAAGAGAGACTATTTAAAGAGCTTAATAAATACTTTGAAAATATAAAGAAGGAAGACATATCAAGAGCTGTAGATAAGGGATATAAAGAGCAATTTGATTTCAAAGAAGATATAAGGTTGGCTGGAGAAAAAGCAATAAAAGAATTAGAAGCTAACAATCTTCAAGGTATCGTGCTATGTGGAAGACCATATCATATAGACCCTGAGATAAATCATGGAATTTCAGAATTAATTAATTCTTTAGGTATGGCAGTACTTACTGAAGATTCAATATGTCATATGGCTAATCTCAAAAGACCTCTTCGTGTTGTAGATCAATGGGTGTATCATTCAAGATTATATAAAGCAGCAAGTTTTGTTAAAGATAGAGATTATTTAGAACTTGTTCAATTAAATTCATTTGGTTGTGGACTAGACGCTGTAACTATAGATCAAGTACAAGAAATATTAAATGAGACATCAAAAATATATACAGTTATAAAGATTGATGAAGGTAATAATTTAGGTGCAGCAAAAATAAGATTAAGATCTCTAAAAGCAGCAGTCAAAGAAAGAAAATTACAACATAAACAAGAAACTGATTGCTTATCAAATAATAATATAACATATGAAAGAACTAACAAAATATCAATAAATGATACAATATTAGTTCCACAAATGTCTCCTATTCATTTTCAATTTATAGAAAAGGCAGTTAATTTAAGTGGCTATAATATAGTAGTATTAAAAGAAAATAATAATGAGATTATAGATGAAGGTTTAAGATATGTAAATAATGATGCATGTTATCCTGCCATTATTGTAATTGGTCAATTAATAAGTGCCCTAAAATCAGGTCAGTATGATTTAAGTAAGACTTCAGTTGCAATAACACAAACAGGAGGAGGCTGTAGGGCAACTAACTATATAGGATTTCTCAGAAAAGCTCTAAGAGACGCTGGATTTGAAAACATTCCTGTTATCTCTTTAAGTGTTAACGGAATAGAAAAAAATGATTTAATAAAAAATATTTCATTTCAATTGATTAATAGATTATTTATGGCTACTCTTTATGGCGACTTATTAATGAAAGTATTATATAGAGTGAGACCTTACGAAAAAGAAATGGGTAGTACTAATAAATTATATGAAAAATGGATTAGTATTTGTTTAAATTCTCTAGAACGTGGAAGCTTCGGTGAGTTTTCACATAATATTAAAAATATAATTAAAGAATTTGATGAATTAGAAATTATTGATACAAAAAAACCTAGAGTAGGTTTAGTTGGAGAGATATTAGTTAAATTTCATCCAATTGCCAATAATAATATTGTAGATATAATTGAAAAAGAAGGTGCTGAGGCTGTGGTTCCTGATTTTATTAATTTCTTTTTAAGTTGTTCATTAAACAGTATATATAAATACAAATACTTAGAGGGAAATTTATCTAGAAAGATTGGTAGCGAATTTCTTATATTTTTAATAAACATATATCAGAAAAATTATAAAAAAGAATTAGATAAAAGTAAACGATTCTCAGCTCCTCAGAATATAAAAATAGTTGCAAAAAATACAACATCAATAGTATCTTTAGGAAACCAAACAGGAGAAGGATGGTTGTTAACAGGAGAAATGATAGAATTAATCAATGAAGGCGTAGAAAATATAATATGTATGCAACCATTTGGTTGTTTACCAAATCATATTACAGGTAAGGGTCCCGTAAAAGAATTAAAGAGAGTATATGAAAAAGCAAATATTGTCCCAATAGACTATGATCCATCTGCAAGTGAGGTAAATCAATTAAATAGAATAAAACTTATGCTATCTAAAGCTTTTAAGAATATGTAGCAAGAGAATATTTTAACTTGGCAATAAAAAATACTTTATAGGTACTTTTTTTATAAAATTACTTATAAAGTATTTTATTTTGCATATAAAAATAATTTTGTATTATATTAAATGTATCATGTGATATAATATAAATTACTGTATCATAAAAATGTAAAGGTGGGCTAGTATGAAGGTAGTTGATAATACTATATCCTCAGAATATTTAACTTACAATATAGATGAGGATATTATTATTTATGATGGAAAATTTTGTATTTACTTAGACAAAAAATACAAATGTATAGGAAAGATGATTTATAAGATGACACCTCCTATGTCTATAGATTTTAAAGCAGAAATAATACTTTCAGAGGAGATAGATGAGCACCTAGCCTTAGATTATGATGATGCTATTTTGGAGGTTTATGGATACAAACCAATTTCAATATCTATAAATCATATAAATGATTCTAGTATAGAAGGATATATAAATGATAATCATGTTAAGTCAAAGAATACATGTGTAGAATATCTTGATTTTCATATAATAAACTTGGATAAACTTCCTGGTAAGCTTATAAAACAGGAGGACAAGTTATTTGCAGGAAGATTGGAATTTGAGTTAAATGACTTTATCATTACTATTGATAAAAGATATGATTATCGTAAAGAGTTAAGTGAGGAGTTAAGGTCAATATCAGGTACAATAATAACTCATATAGGCAGAATACAAAGAAAAGATAAAAGACCATTTAAAACTAATAATATTAACAAATATTTAGATAGAATATCTTCTTCTTTAAGTTTCATGTGTGGAAGATATGTAGATATATGCCTAGCAAAAGGCTATATAAATGATACTAATGTATATAGACTTTGGAGGGAAAATGTTATTACTCCATTTAAGTTTGTTCCTACTTGGTGTGATACTCTATCAAATTATCATAACATAGAAAAGTACTTATCATTAATGTGTAAAAAACTAGAAGATGCGTATTATGGCGAGGCGATAAAACATGTAATAGACTGGTATATAGAATCTCTTGGAAATGCAACAATTGAAAATAATATTATATCAATACAAATTGCACTTGAGACTTTATCATATGTAGTTTTAGTTGAGCAACATAAAATATTAAATGATGAGGAATTCGATGTAAATAACAGCTCTAAAAATATAAGAATGTTATTAGATATATGTAACATACCTTATGGAAAAGATGAACTTAACATTTTTGATGAAAGCATAAAATCAAGGTTTATTGATGGCGTAGATATAACCGTATACTTTAGAAATAAAATAGTTCATCCAAGTAGAAAAGGATATAGAGCTATACTAGAACTTGAAGATATGTGGAATATTATTCAAATAGGAACTAAATATATTGAGTTGGTTATACTATCAATAATAGGATATAAAGGTGAATACTCTAATAGATTAAAGAATAGATGCTATGGTGAAGTCGAAGTTGTACCATGGGCACTTGATTAAAAAATTGATTTAGACAATAGTCCTAGGGTATAAATAAAATATACAAAATTTGAAAGGATGTCACTTATGATTAAATTTTATGGATACTCAAAATGATCTTCAGTTAGAAAAGCCAAGGCTTGGCTTAAAGAGAATAATTTAGAATTTGAAGATATAGAAATAGTTAAGAATCCTCCAAGTAAAGAGGAATTAGAAGAAATGTATAATACAAGTGGATATGATATTAAGAAATTCTTTAACAGTAGTGGAGTTAGATATAGAGAGCTAGGTCTTAAGGATATTGTAAAAACTGAGTCTTCAGAAAAGCTATTAGATATATTATCAAGTGATGGAATGCTAATTAAGAGACCTATAGCTTATAATGGCAAAAACGTTGTAATAGGTTTTAAAGAAGAAGAATGGAAAGAAAAGTTACTATAAATGTATCTTACATGATAGATTACAAAAGCCATATATAGATTTTATTTATTTAGTTATTAAGCTGTAAATAAAATTTGTATATGGCTTTTTTTATAACAAAACTGTAATCTTTAGAACGTAGACTTTATGTATATAAATAGTATAATATAGTTATGAGAAAAAACGACAAATTAATACAACAATAGGAGGGGAAAATATGAGGAAAAAAAGTACCATAAATTTCAGCAATAAAAAAAGAAAAACATCAAGCATGAAGAAAAATATTATTGTAGTAACGATATCTGTGATTGCTGTATTTACTGGAGTAAAAGGTGTTGGGGCTGCGAAATCATATATAGTAGAGCAAAAACAAATTAAGATTGAAAAGCAAAAAAAAGCTGAAGAAGAAAGAATAGAAGCTGAGAAAAAGCGTAAAGAAGAAGAAGAAAAAAAGAAAATGATAATAGGTGTAAATGATGAAGGTAAGAAATATTCATATGATGCTTTAGAAGTATCTAAAAAACTTTCTTCATATGATTACTCTAATAATGGGGAAAAAATAGTCTTCTTAACTTTTGATGATGGAACATCTACTACTGTAACTCCTGAGGTTTTAAGAATTTTAGATGAAGAGGATGTTAAGGCAACATTTTTCCTAACTGGTCAAAATATAGAAAGAGGCGGCAAAGAATCTAAGAAACTTATTAAAGAAGAGTTTTCAAGAGGTCATGCTATTGCAAATCATTCGTACAGTCATGACTATAATAAATTATATCCTGGTAGGAAATTAGATTTAGAAGCATTCAAAAGTGATTTTGAAAAAACAGATAACATGCTAAAAGAAGTACTTGGACCATATTTTTCAACTAGGGTAATAAGATGTCCAGGTGGTCACATGTCATGGCAGGGAATGGATCATTTAGATACTTATCTAGAAGAAAATAATATGGCATCAATAGACTGGAATGCATTAAACGGAGATGCTGAAGGTAGGAAAAAAAGCGCAGAAGAGTTAGTTAACAGAGCAATTGAAACAGCAAAAGGAAAAGAAATGGTAGTATTATTAATGCATGATACTTACGGAAAAGAGGAAACAGCTAAAGCACTTCCTCAAATAATACAATACTTTAAAGAAAATGGATATGAGTTTAAGACATTATCATAATAAATTAATAACTTTATAAAAAGAGGCTGGATATACCAGTCTCTTTTGTTGTTTTAACATGTATGATATTATAAATTAAAATATTAATAATCTAATTTAAGTGATATAATAATATAATCTAATTAATAAGGAGATGAAATCATGCATTTTAACAGAAATGAAGAATGTTGGTGTGGTAGTAAAATAAAATATAAAAAATGCCACATGCAATTTGATGAAAAAATAGAAGAACTAAAAAATAAAGGATATGAAGTACCTAGTCATGATATTATAAAAAATGATGAACAAATAAATAATATTAGAGAAAGTGCTAAAATAAATAATGCTGTTTTAGATTTAGTAGCAGAAAAAATAAAGATAGGTATGACTACAGATGATATTGATAAAATAGTACATGATTATACTATATCACAAGGTGCAATACCTGCCCCACTTGGATACAGTGGTTTCCCTAAGAGTGTTTGTACATCAATAAATAATGAAATATGTCATGGTATACCAAGTAGTGATATTGTTTTAAAAGATGGAGATATAGTAAATGTAGATGTTTCTACTATATATAATGGATATTACTCAGATGCGTCTAGAATGTTTATGTTAGGAAATGTAAGCCAAGAAGCAAAAAGACTTGTAGAAGTAACAAAAGAGTGCCTATATAAAGGTATTGAAGCGGTTAAACCATGGGGACATTTAGGAGACATTGGAGCAGCAATTCAAAAACATGCTGAAGATAATGGATATTCTGTGGTTCAAGATTTTGGGGGCCATGGTATAGGATTACAATTCCATGAAGACCCTTTTGTTTATCATTATGGAGATAAAAATGAAGGTATGATACTTGTGCCTGGTATGATATTTACAATAGAGCCTATGATAAATCAAGGAACTTATGATCTTTACATAGATGAAGAGAATGGGTGGACATCTTACACTGAAGATGGATTATTGTCAGCTCAATGGGAGCATATGATTCTAGTTACTGAAGATGGTGTAGAAATCTTAGCAAAATAATTACAGTATTTCTTATGATCTGTTAATAGTATAGAACTATCATATTTTATGATAGTTCTATACTATTTTTTAGTATTTATATTTAATATTAGTAAGTACTAATTATCCTTAAGATAAATTTTAGGTATATAAAGTGTTATGCTGTTTATATTGGTTATAGCATAATATATTTCAGTACTATATTTCTCAATATCTCTATCATCTAGCTCTAAGCTCAAGTAGGTCTTATTCGAAATAATTATATCTAAGATATTTGAGTTATCCCTAAATTTTATTCTAAGGTTTTTGTTACAACACAATAAATGATTTAAGATGCCATACGTTATTTCCAAAGTCATTGCTCCCCCTTATTTATATTAAGTTAATTTTATAATAAAAATAATAAATTATCAAATTTGTTAACAGTTAATTTATATTGTCATAAAAAGTAAAATAAGTTAAAATAGAACAATATGATAAATATAAGTATAGAGGGTGATAGTATGGAATTAAACCAGAAGCTAGAGTTCTTAAAAAATAGATTAAGAGAACTAGAAAGTGTAGCAATTGCTTATTCAGGTGGTGTTGATAGCAACTTCCTATTAAAAGTTGCAAGCGATGTTTTAGGTGATAATGTTATAGCAATTACTATTCACGCTATGATGCACTCAACAAGAGAAATTGAGGAATCAAAGGAGTACGCAAAAAGCTACAATGTAAAGCAAATCCTAGTAGGTATTAACCACTCATACCCAAAAGAATTTACAAACAACAATATAGATAGATGCTATCATTGTAAAACTATGGTCTTTAATACAATTAAAGATATTGCAAAAGATAATAATATAAAATATGTACTAGATGGAACTAATATAGATGATTTATCTGATTATAGACCTGGACTTAAAGCTTTAGATGAGCTTAAAATAATAAGTCCTCTAAAAGAGTGCAAATTAACTAAAGAAGATATAAGAAACCTTTCAAAAGATATGAATCTTAATACATTCAATAAACCTGCTTTTGCATGTCTAGCAACTAGAATTCCATATGGAGTAGAAATTACTAATGATAGGCTTAGGATGATAGAAAAAAGTGAAGAATATTTAGTAGAAGTTGGTTTTAATCAGTTTAGAGTGAGACTACATGATGATATTGCTAGAATAGAAGTAGGAAAAGATGAAATATATAAATTTTTTAGTAATGATTTATTAGATAAAACAAATAATAAACTAAAAGAATTTGGATTTAAGTACGTTACCTTAGATATGGGTGGATATCAAATGGGTAGCATGAATAAAGACGTTAAATAAGTAGGAGGAAAAAATGAAGACATATACGTTAATATCACCATGCTTTTTTGGTGTTGAAAAAATGTTAGGAATAGAAATTAAGAACTTAGGTTTTGAAATTATTAAAACAGAGGATGGAAGAGTAACATACAAAACTGGAGAGGACGGTATAGCTAAAGCTAATATGTGGCTTAGATGCGCTGAAAGAGTACATCTAAAAGTTGCTGAATTTGAAGCTAAGTCTTTTGATGAATTATTTGAAAATACAAAGAAGATAAATTGGGCTAACTATATTCCTTATGGAGCACAGTTCCCTGTATCAAAAGCATCATCAATAAAATCAAAACTATACAGTACTCCAGATATACAATCTATAGTTAAAAAGGCAGTAGTTGAAAGTTTAAAGAAAAGTTATATGGAAGATGGTCTATTAAAAGAAGACAAAGAAAAATATCCTATATATGTTTTTATACATAAGGATAAGGTTGTACTATCTATAGACACGTCAGGAGATGCCCTACACAAAAGAGGATACAGAGAAAAAGCTAATAAAGCACCAATAAGAGAGACTCTAGCAGCATCAATGATGTATCTAAACCCTTGGAGACCAGGAAGAACACTAGTGGATCCTATGTGTGGTTCTGGTACAGTGCTAATAGAGGCAGCAATGATGGGGATAAACATGGCACCTGGACTTAACCGCGAATTCATATCTGAAAAATGGAGAACTATAGATAAAAAGATATGGTGGGATGTAAGGCGTGATGCTTTTGATAAAATAGACAATGATATTGAATTTAAAATCTATGGATACGATATAGACGAAGAAGCTATTGAGATAGCTCGTGAAAATGCAGAAATAGCAGGTGTAGAAGACTACATAGAGTTTAATATAGCAAATGCAGTGGACTTTACTAGTGATGAGGAATATGGATTTATCGTTACGAATCCTCCTTATGGAGAAAGACTTGAAGATGTAGATACTGTTAAGATGCTTTACAAAGAGCTTGGGTATACATTTAGGAAACTAAAAAATTGGTCTTACTACATGATAACATCGTATGAAGAATTTGAAGCTGAGTTTGGTAAGGATGCAGATAGAAAGAGAAAGCTTTATAACGGTATGCTAAAAACTAATTTATATCAATATGTAGGTCCAAAACCTCCAAGAAAAAATGATTAGTAATTATAATTTCTCTCTTAGAATAATATATATAGTATAAATAGTATTTTAAGGGAGGTGGCATGTTTGTTAAACTTGTCAAATAAAAAGCGTAAAAATAATATGAGAAAAAAACAGTCAACTAATAAGACGAAAAATACTGAAACTAAATCAGAATATCAAGAAGATTTCAATGATATCATATTAAATGATTTAGTACCAGAAGAAAATAGAAGTGAATTTGGTTTAGATGATGTAGAAAATTCAGCTAAAAAAAGTAGTGGACTAAACTTAGGACTAAAGAAAAAATCACCTAAGAAAAGTAAATCTTCAAAAACAGAAAATAGTGAAAAATCCTCAGGAAAAGAAAAATCAATAAATAAAGAAAAAGCAACTAATAAAGAAAAATCTTCAAGTAAAGATACTTCATCTAATAAAAAAAGTAAAACATCGCCTGATAAAAAAGCAGGTTCAAAAAAACAACCTAAGCAAAAGAATATCAGTAAAGATGATACTAATACAAATGTAGATGAAGTAAATAACACTAAACAAATTAATAAAACTAACCCTAAGAATAAACATCATAATGGGAACAGTAAAAAAAGAAGAGCTAAACATGCAAAAGAAGAAGAGATTGAAACTAGAGATGAGGACTTAAGAAACTTTGAAGATATTGAGTTAGAGAATGATTTTATGGATGAAGGTCCTATGCCTTTTAGAAGTAGTAATGTTGATAATATAATAAATCCAGACACTTTAGAAAATGATAATAATAAAAAAATGGGGAATTTAATATGGTCAGAAGATAAATTTCCTAAAAAGTAACATTAATGTTACAAAAAAGAAATAAAAAAATAGCATATAAAGTGGTAAAATATAAATAAGAGCTTGGTAATAAATACTAAGCTTTTATTTTGTATAAATACCTAAGAAAATAATTATATTAAGTAGAAACATGACAATTAAGAGGTGATTAATTTGAACAATATAGACACTTTTAATAAAGTAGAAAAAATTTTATTAGAATCAAAAAAACCTTCTAAAGAGATACAAGAACTAATTAGAGAAGGTAAGTTTAATAATGATCCATTTAATATTATAGTTAAACTATCAAGTATAGAGCAAAACCCTAAATACCACCCAGAAGGTAATGTATTAAACCATGTATTAATGGTAATAGATGAAGCTAGCAAAAGAAAAGATTACTCAAAAGATAAAAGAGCATTTATGTGGGGGGCTTTATTACATGATATAGGAAAGCTTACTACTACTCGTATTAGAAAAAATAGAATTACATCTTATAACCATGATATTGAAGGTGAAAAGATGGCTCTAAGCTTCTTAAGTAATTTCACTGAAGATATAGTTTTTAAAAATAAAGTAAGCAAACTAGTAAGATATCATATGCAACCTTTATTTTTTGATAAAAATCTTCCATTCTTTAAAAACAAAGAAATGTTAGAAGAAGTTGATTATAAAGAAGTTGCCCTACTATCCATAAGTGATAGATTAGGACGAGGTAATATTAGTAATGAAGATATAAATAATGAAAAAGAAAAAATAGAAAAATTTAAAGAGTACTGTAGGAGCAATACTTAGGAGGTTGTTAATGAAATTAGCAAAGGTTACAACAGTGGCATGTTTAATGCTTCTTTTTACAACAGGATGTAGTGTAAGTTCACAGTCTCCAGAGCAACTTATTGAAGATCCGCCTAGAACTAATGAAGAAAATCAAGTACTATATAATGGAATAAATAAACATCTTAGCAAATCATCAAAGCTTTTATTGCCTAAAAATGCAAGAGAGACTGGCAAAGTTAATAAAGTTGATTTAAATAATGATGGTATAAATGAAATTATAGCTGTTATCAAGAAAGAAGACATTAATGAAGATAAAAATAAGGTTGGATTCTTATTGCTTAGTGAAGATAGTAAAGATGGTAAAACTGTCTATATAGACAGAGGGGAAAATCTAGTGCCTGGAGAGACTGCTGAGTATATTAATTTTTATGATTTAGATGGAGATGGAACTAAGGAAATAATATTATTGTCAAAGGATGGTGACAGTACAAATTTATTCATTTATAAATATGAAAATGATAGTGTTAGTTTAGCCTATACCCTAGAATCTAACTGGTTAGATGAAAGTCGTAATATTACAGATATAAAGATAAAAATCGGATACCTAGATAATGATGATGTTATAGATATACTTCTTCTTCAACTAAACACTAAAACAAATACTATGTATACAAGTATAGGAAACTTTAAAGATAGCAATTTGGATATTAAAGATACGGTTAGTTTTGAAAATGTAAAAAACTTAGGTGATTTGTATATAACAGTTGGTAATATTGCATCTTCTAAAAAGGGGATAATTCTTGATATCCCAACATTTAATGAAAATAACAAATACACTACATATACTACACGAATGATTTTTGTAGAGAATAATAAGATTGAAAAGGTGTTTAAAGATGATGATCACACACTAACAAAGTCTTATTACATAGCACCTGAAGATATCAATAAAGATAAGGTATTAGATATACCTATTGTTATTGGAAGTGGAAATGGACAAGCATATACTTCTAAAAACTCTGCCAATATAATATGGTATAAATGGAATGAAAAATTAGGTGAAGAGTCAAATGTAGTATTTAACAGTCAGATATATTATAATTATCAATATAATTATAAGCTTTTAGTCCCTACTAATCTTAAGGAGAGACTGTATGTAAGCCAAGAATATAATAGTAATGGAACAAGTTTTAAATTCTCATATTATGATAAAGAAAAATTTGAATCCATAGGATTATTTACTATTTCTGTACTTGAAAAATCTATTGCAGATGATAATAGTAAGATATCGACACATCCTGGTATTATATTGTCTGAATCAGATGATTATACATATTATCTTGAAATAGATAATGAAGATAACTTAAAAAAACTAGATATTGATACAAGTGCATTAAAATTAAAAGAGTATTTTTCGCTAATTTATTAGTACTTATTGGGAGGATCAGATGAAGGAAAAAATATTAATCTTAGAAGATGAAATTGGAATTAGAAGTTTTGTAAGTATAAACTTAAAAAGAGAAGGTTATGAGATAATAGAAGCAGGTACTGGATCTGAAGCAATTGAAAAACTGTCTACAGAAAAGGACATTACTATTGCTTTACTAGATGTTATGCTACCTGATATGAGTGGTATAGATGTGTGTAAGTATATTAGACAAAACTTCGACCAGGTTGGAATTATAATGCTTACAGCAAAGGCACAAGAAGATGATAAGATAGAAGGATTTATCTCTGGTGCTGATGATTATATGATTAAACCATTTAGTATTAAAGAACTTTTAGTAAGAGTATCAGCATTGATTAGAAGAGTGAAGAAAGAAGAATCTAATATAAATTCTAGCGAGATTGTTTCTCCACCTTTTATATTGAATTTAGATAAAAGAAAATTATTTAAAAATAATAAAGAAATAGAGCTTACTCCTACGGAGTTTTCAATAGTAAAGTACTTAATAACAAATGCAAAGCAGTCTTTAAGTAGAGACCAAATACTAGATGAGGTATGGGGTACAAACTATTTATATGATTTTAAGATTGTAGATGTTAATATTAGAAGGATTAGAAATAAAATAGAGGATGACCCATCAAAACCACAATATATACAAACTATTTGGGGATATGGATACTGTTTTAGAAAGGAAGATTAATGGCACTACATTTTGAAGGTCTAAGAAAAAAAGTAATTAAGAATTACTTTACAATTATTATTATAACTGTTACTCTATTTGAAGGACTTTTCTTAGCATATATACAAAACTATTATTATGATATTATTAAACATACTCTTAAATCACAAATAAATCTTACTAATATGAGTATGAACACTACAACTATGGAGCCTGTGAGCTTTGAAGATAAAATAAATAATATATTGAGCCAAGGATCATTTCCGACTAATTCTAAATTTGCTATACAAATTATAGATAAAAATAGGAATGTAATTATTGATCAATATGGTTTTAAGACTAAAGAGAAGGTTAATTATGAAGATGTTTATAGAGCGCTTAAAGATAGTAAAAATATTGCGCCACATACATATAGATTGCCTGAGAATAATGAACATGTAATGAGTATATCTACTCCAATTAAGGTAAATAACATTATTGAAGGAGTAGTTAGATATACTGTTTCGCTTGAGAAGGTAGATACGGCTATTCTAAAATTATCCCTTGCTTTAATTCTTGCAGGTGTTTTTATTTTACTTATTGCAATTTCAATAAGCCTTAGGTTTGCAGAGACTTTAATACAACCTCTTAGAGAATTAAAGCAATTTGCAAATGAACTTGCTCATGGTAATTATAGTGTTAAACTTAAAAATAGAAATATTTCAGATGATGAGATTGGAGACTTTGCACAAACTTTTGAATATATGGCTGGAGAGATAGACAAAAGTAGAAAGTTAAAGGAAGAGTTTATTTCATCTATCTCACATGAATTAAGAACGCCTCTAACTTCAATAAAAGGTTGGAGTGAGACTCTTGGATATGAAGGTATTACTACGGATGAATTAGATTTAGGGCTAGGCATTATACAAGATGAGACTGAGAGATTAATAAAACTTGTTGAAGAATTATTAGACTTCTCTAGGTTATCATCAGATAGAATCAAGATACAAGTCGATATGGTTAATATCGAAGAACTAGCTAAAGGAGTAGTAAATCAACTTAAAGTTAAAACTAATGAGAAAAACATTACATTATCATATAAATTCCAAAGTGATGAAATAAAATGCATCCAAGGAGATAAAAATAGGCTTAGACAAGTACTTATTAATCTTGTTCAAAACTCTATAAAATTTACTCATGATGGTGGCTTTATAACTGTAAATGTTTCACAGGATGATGAATTTACTACAATTTGTGTTGAAGATGATGGTTTAGGAATTGAGAAAGAAAACTTAGATAAAGTATTAGATAAGTTTTTCCAAGAAGATTATAATAAAGCTGGAAGTGGTTTAGGATTAGCAATAAGTAGTGAGATTGTGAAGCTACACAGTGGAGAAATGAAACTAGAAAGCGAAAAGAATGTAGGTACAAAGATTACCTTTACTCTTAAAAATAAGTTAATAGAATCAATCTAGAAAGAGGACAGATATGAGAAATATAAAAATGGTAGTACAATACGATGGTTCAAGATACAAAGGTTTCCAAAGATTAAAAGATAATGATATGACAATACAAGGAAAGATAGAAACTGTACTATGTAAAATGACAGATGAACCAATTGAAATTATCGGTTCTGGAAGAACAGATATGGGTGTTCATGCATATGGTCAAGTAGTGAACTTTAAAACATTATCTAAAGACTCAACTTCAAAGATCCAAAAATACTTATCTGAATATTTACCAGAAGATATAGTTATTAAAAGTGTTGAAGAAGTAGAGGATAGATTCCATTCTAGATACAATGCAAAAACTAAAATTTATTTATATAGAATAGATAATAATAAAGTTTGTAATCCATTTACAAGAAAACATAGCATACACTTAGAAAAGAAACTTGATTTAGAACTAATGAAAGAAGCAAGTGAATATTTATTAGGTGAGCATGACTTTACAAGTTTTGCATCTTCTAAGTCAAAAAAGAAATCTAATATAAGAACTATAGACTCTATAAGTATACAAGAAAAAAATGACTTAGTTGAAGTTTATATAGAAGGTAATGGATTCTTATACAATATGGCTAGAATAATTGTAGGTGCTCTTATTGATGTAGGTCATAAAAAGATAACACCAGAAGATATAAAAACTATGCTAGAAAATAAAAATAGAAGTCTTTCATCAGATACTGCACCAGCAAAAGGACTTTACCTATATAAAGTAAAATATTAATAAATGATTTAATTATAAAATCCTATGAAATTACTAAACCAAGTATCATAGGATTTTTCTTATTTGTTTTTAATTGAAAATAAATAAGAAAAATTTTACGATATAAAAAAATATATATAAATAAAAAATACTATATAATTGACTAATCTAAAAAAATATATTACTATTACAAATATAAATTAATAGAGTAAATTCTATGAAAAAGAGAGTAGCATAATTTAAGTTTTTAGAGAGCTAGGGATGGTGAAAGCCTAGTAGCGATTTTTATGTGAAGAGAACTTTTGAGAATACTATTTGAAATTAAGTAAGGTAGTAGGTGATCTCGCCTTAAGGGAAAGAGTGGATAAGTTTATCTTATCAATTAGAGTGGTAACGCGGATATTAATTCGTCTCTTGGTTTATTCCAAGGGGCGTTTTTTATTTAGTTGTATATCTTTATATTGTGAAACTTATCAATAAGAGTGGTACCGCGGGAAATTCGCCTCTTAGCATTTATTTGCTAGGAGTTTTTTTATTTTAAAATAATATTTGGAGGGGTTAATTATGAAAGAAAAAGTTATTTTAGCATATTCAGGAGGGTTAGACACATCAATAACAATTCCTTGGTTAAAAGAGCACTATGATATTGATGTTATTGCAGTATGTATAAATGTAGGTCAAGATGACAACATGGAAGAGGTATATGATAAAGCTATACAAAGTGGTGCAATTAAAGCCTATATAGAAGATGCCTGCGAAGAATTTGTAACAGATACAATTTTCAAGGCAGTTAAAGCTGAAGCCAAATATGAAAATAAATATTTACTAGGAACATCTCTAGCTAGACCTATTATAGCTAAAAAATTAGTAGATATAGCACATCTTGAAAAAGCAAAATATATTTGCCATGGTTGCACTGGGAAAGGAAATGACCAAGTAAGATTTGAAGCTTCTATAGCAGCCTTAGATCCAAATCTAAAAGTCATTGCACCTTGGAGAATTTGGGATATAGAATCTAGAGAAGATGCACTTGAGTATGCTTCAAAACATAACATAAAGGTTACTGCAACAAAAGAGAAAATTTATTCAGTAGATGCTAACTTATGGCATACATCTACTGAGGGTGGAGATTTAGAATATCTAGAAAATGAACATAGCACATCAGTTTACAAAGTATGTAAGTCGCCACTTGATGCAGATAATAAAGAAGAATATATTGAAATTTATTTTGATAAAGGAGTACCAAAGAAGATTAACGATGAAGAGTTATCTCCTGTAGACTTAGTTAAAACATTAAATGAGCTAGGAGCTAAGCATGGTATAGGAATTATTGATATAGTAGAAAATAGATTGGTAGGTATGAAATCAAGAGGGATATATGAAACACCTGGTGGCACGATACTTTATGAGGCCCACAATATATTAGAGAGCGCAACACTTGATAAAGATACTCTTCACTATAAGCAAATAATTTCATATAAATATGGAGAGCTTATATATAATGGTCTTTGGTATTCAAAGCTTAGAGAATCTATTGATGCATTTATTGAAACTACACAGGACAATGTAACTGGAACTGTTAGAATAATGTTATATAAAGGAATAATAAAGCCTGCGGGTATATTTACAGAAAATGCGCTTTACGACCATGGTATATCTTCATTTGGGTCTAGTGATCTTTATGATCAAAAAGATGCAGAAGGATTTATAAACCTGTATACACTTCCTCTTAAAATTAAGGCTCTTAAGAGTTTAAATATAAGTAAAGATTCATGTCAGATGGAATTTGTATCATCAGATAGAACTATATAATAGAAAGCTAGCTATATATCTTATATAGCTAGCTTTCTATTGTTATTAGTTTACTATAACAATATTTATCTCTACCATGGTTTTGACCAAGTATTATTATAGTAATATTCATCTTTCCAAATCAGATCGGTGGTAACTTTAAATCCACTACCTGCAATGTAAGATTTAAAATAAACATTAACAACACTTATTTCAAGTGATAATTCTTTATTAACTATAACATTGTAATCATCACATGCATAAATATTATCATTAATTGTAGGCTCATCCAGAGCTACATCAAATATAGGTCCGTATCAAGAACTCATATCACGTACATATACTCTAAATAATTTATTTTCAATTTTAAAATCACTAAACATCTCATTTAGCCTATTTTTGGCTTCATCTGTTATATTAACAATCATGGATATTATTACTACTATACAGTAGATTCTCCTCTCAAACTATTTATTAAATTAATCAATTGATATTATATCATAATAAACCAATAATTTATAATATATGATTAATATCAAACTTAACACTTTCAATAATATTTTCTAATGTGATTTTGATGGTCTCAATTTGTTCTAGACATTTTGACTTATCTTTTAATTCAATACTTTTATCTAAAATATTTGTATATAAGGATATATCATCGAAAAAAGTGTGATCTAGTAATTTATAATAAATATTTTTCTCTTTATACCATGTGTCACAAAATTCATTTAATTTATTATTAGCTTCTTCCCAATTATCATCTTCAATATAATTCTCAATAACAGTAATATTATCAGTATATTTCTCGGTAAAATTATCAACATTAAAGTTTACAAAAATACCAATAATTATAAAAATAATAGTCCAGATCAAAACGAAAGCTGTTGATTTCAATAGAATTTCACCTCAATACATTTATGATTGCTTTAGTTGTATGTAAACTTTATCATTTTCATCTAGTACACACAGAAGAACATCTGTTTGACTATCAATATTATTAGCTTTTAATACTTCATCAAGCCACGCTATATCTTTATTAATAATATTAAGATTTTCATTAATAATATTACCATCTAAAATCAATGATAATGGTAGATGTCTAAAATTTTCTCTAGGTGTTGAGTCATAACCAGCAGACGGTAAAACACTTAGATTTCCATCAGTTTCTAATATTGCATATTGAACATCTTTTATACTAAAATACCCTTGAACTCTTAATTGCTCTAAAAGCTCATCAATGCTTACTTTTTCTTTTTTTAGTTCTTTGTATATTATTTTACCTTTATCTATTAATATAGATGGCTTTCCAGATAAAAATGTATTAAGTTTTCTACTTTTTAAAGTTAAAAAAGATATTAAAGTTTGCATAAGTACGAGACCTGTAATTGAAGCTATCCCATTAATCATTGGAATATTATTATTTTCCATTGGAATAGATGCTACCTCTGCCAGTAAAAAAGTTATTACTAAATCAAAACAGTTCATCTCAGCGATTTCGCCCTTTCCCATCACTCTAAGAGCTATTAAGACAGCTAGATACAGTATAATACTTCTTACAAATACGACAAGCATAGTTTTCTCCTTTAAAAATATTATAATAAATTATTATTTCCAATCTAGAGATACTTAATGCAATAATGCTTAGAATTGACATCATATTTTTCTATTTTAATATTAGAATTTAGTCTTATATCTGTACTTAAATGCATATTATGTTAGGTAACAGCAATAGATTTAAATCAAGCAGTAAAATAATTATTTAAATAGAAAGGAGAGCTATAATATGAGGGTATTTATAATGCCAGGACACACATTATCAGGTGCAGGAACAGGAGCAGTAGGACATATAAATGAAGGTGAGCAAAATAGAGTATTAACTGAAAAAATCGTATATTGGCTAAAACAAGGAGGAGCAGATGTAGTTACTAATAAACTAGATAAAGCTAAAACGTCAAGTTATCTAGCAGAGCAAGTCGCATTATGCAATAACCTACCTAAATTTGATGTAGTAGTACAAATACATTTTAATGCAGGATCTAGTGATAGAGATAGCAATACAACAGGAACAGAAACTTGGTATTACAATGATGCAGGTAAAGTTTATGCAGACAGAGTAAACCAAAAATTAGGTAGCCATTTTAGAGTTAGAGGTTCTAAGCAGTCAACTGGATTGTATTGGCTAAAACATACTAGAGATACTGCTATATTAATAGAAACTTGCTTTGTAGATGATAAAGATGATGCAAATGTATATAATGCGAATAAAGATTGTATAGGAAAAGATATTGCAGAAGCTATATTGGGTAAAAATATTGAGACTTCAACACCTCCAGAGTCAAAAATATTCTATAGAGTAGTATCTGGTTCTTACAATGACAGAAACAATGCAGATAAAACAGTACAAGAGTTAAAAGATAAAGGGTACGATGCTTTTATAGATATTTATAAGAAATAGCATTAAAAAGTTAGGTTGGTTTATCCCTTCCTAGCTTTATTTTATTATTTGTCAAAAAAATTTGTTTTAGCTAAGCAAATAAGTGGTATATAGTATACGAAAGCATTTATCCCAAATGTTTATCCCCATTAAGATATGATATCTAAAAAAGAAGTCTTAACATATACAGTCCTAAATGTATACTAGTTAAGGCTTTTTACGTTTTATATAAATTCCAAATGTAAGTTATCTTGATAAATTTAAGATCATACAACTAACACCTTCTCAATCTATTACAATATTTATCTCTTATACTGTCCAATATCTTATCTAAAGCTACTTTTCTTTCTATATTACCTTAATAAAATAAGCTAAGTGATTCTATTTTAATACCTTGTGTACTGTGAGTACAGTAGTTCAGTTTTTTTAATACTTTTATCAGTGTTGAATGATATTGATATCTCATTAACACCACGTAAGCTTAAACATCTTAATGCTGAAATTACAATAATTTTTATGGTTAATTTGTGTTCTAGCTTTAAAGATATTGTAGATATACTAAATTAGTTTATATAGATGACAGTAACAATAATATAGACTTTGTAAAGGTTATTAATGAATATAATATAAGATAATATTTATTAAGATACCATCTAAGAAATTTAGCAAGACAATGAGAAGCTTACTAGATACCTTCTTCTTACGAAATATATGAATAGGTAGAGGAGTTAATATGATATTTAACTTATATGCAGAACATAACCCTGTTCTTTTTTTATTTTTACAAAAAGTGGATTTAAATTATCATTTGAGATGATTATATCCCAAATATATACAAATTATGATATAATTTCATTTAGTAGCCTTAATTTATAAAGTTGTGATTTCATATCAATAATCATTTACTTTTTAAATTATTGTAACTTATTCTAAATAAAAATATAAGGGGTGTATAACAATGAAAAAAATGATTGGAAAACTAATGTCTATGATGTCGTTACTTGTAGTAGGTAGTGGAGCAGCATCTGTAGCAGGAATTGGCACAGAAGAGATGCCAAATGCATTAAAAGCAAAAAGATAATATTTTTAACTTATTGTAATTTATTCTAAATAAAAAAAATAAGGGGGATATAACAATGAAAAAAATTATTGGAAAATTAATGTCTATGATGTCGGTACTTGTAGTAGGTAGTGGGGCGGCATCTGTAGCAGGAATTGGTACAGAAGAGATGCCAAATGCATTAAAAGCAAAAAGATAATATTTTAAAATTATCGTAAGTTATCTAAATAAAAAATATAAGGGGGGTATAACAATGAAAAAAATTATTGGAAAATTAATGTCTATGATGTCGGTACTTGTAGTAGGTAGTGGGGCGGCATCTGTAGCAGGAATTGGTACAGAAGAGATGCCAAATGCATTAAAAGCAAAAAGATAATATTTTAAAATTATCGTAAGTTATCTAAATAAAAAATATAAGGGGGGTATAACAATGAAAAAAATTATTGGAAAATTAATGTCTATGATGTCGGTACTTGTAGTAGGTAGTGGGGCGGCATCTGTAGCAGGAATTGGTACAGAGGAGATGCCTGATGCATTAAAAGCAAAAAGGTAATACAAAATGAATTTCTTATTTGATTTATTAAACACAGCTATACAAGTTTCTATAATGACTTATTTTCCTTATTACTTTTTGCTTACTAGTAGAGAGATAGATGCTAAGACAGGAAAGAAGAATCTAATTATAAGTGGTATAAGTATATTTATACTATGTATTTTAGCCACGAATATATTTAGTAATAGTAATCTAAATGCTACATCAATAACAATAGGTAGTATAATCATTATAGGCGTAATTTACAGGCATATATATAAAAAAGCACTAGTAGCTTACTCTATAGCATATATATTAGTACAAATTGTAGCTATTTTAGTTACTAGTATAGGGTGGCCTATATTAAGTTATATACTTTATGATGTAGAAGCATCTAGATTATTGGGAATATATGTTCCAGCTATGATTTTAGAGTTATTTATTATAAAAAATAAAGATGACATCAAGGTAATATATACATATTTTACAAAAAGTAGAAAATCACTTGAAATTGGGTTTATACTAGTTATATCAATGGATTTTATAGTGTGTATTTCTATGATGCTAAATGGATGGTCTAATGTAGCTCTAACTAATATAGTAATACTTATGGCTGTAATATTTGCAGTATGTATTTCAGTTTATATAAATAACATAGACAAAAGGTATAAAGAAATTGATAGTTTGAATAAATTATTAATTGACAAAAATAATGAACTTAAAAGAATAAAGCATGACTATGGATCACAAATATCATATATTAATGGACTATATCTAATGAGACAATATGATAGATTAGGAGAAATACTAAAAGATATAATTAATGGAAACAGTCAAGTATCATCTAATATAAAATATATCACGCATGAGGACTCTGTTATATCTAGTGTTGCAGAATCTCTAGATATAGGAGATATACATCTAGTTATAGATGAAGAATTTAACTCTAACTTAATTGATATGAGTTCGTATGAATTACATAGAATATTATCTAATATCCTAAATAATGCTATAACAGCATTGAATGGAGAGGGATTGATAGTTGTAAGAACGTACAAAATATTCAATAGTGTATATATTAGTATTAAAAATAATGGACCTAAAATAGATCTAAATATAATAGAGAATATATTTGAAGAAGGTTTTACTACAAAAGATGATGAAGATAGTAGTCATGGTTATGGTTTATATATAGTAAAGGAAATTGTAGAAAATAATAACGGCAAATTATCTGTAGTTAGTGATGAAAAATACACGGAATTTAAAATTGTGTTATTTGATCAAAATAATAATATTTTATTACAAAAAATAGACTAGATTATACTAGTCTATTTTTTATAATAAAATTGATATAAAAAAATGGGATGGTTAGTTGCCTGTGATATTTTACAACAATGATACAACATAGTAACATTGTGTTGATTGATTTAACTATGAATGATGTAATATACTTACTTTATAGTAAGAGTATTAAATTATAGGAGATGGAAAATTAATATGAAAAGAAATATATTAACAATAGCTTTATCTAGTTCACTGATACTGTCAAGTCTAATTTTTACAGGGTGTTCATCAAATAATACCGATGAATTACAAAATAATAACGCATTAATAAATAATACAGAGTCTTTAGGAAATAAGAAAAAAATAGCTAAACCCATATATAAAGAATTAAAGTATAGCAATTTATTAGATTCAGGAATACAAGAAGAAGTCAAAGTTATTCTAATGAAAAATGGTATAAATAAAGAAGATGTTGAAAGATATTTCAGAGGTGTGAATAACTACAATAAAATATATAAAGATGATCTACCTAATATTGCAGGATTTAGCGTATTGGAAAAATCTCAAGTTCCTTATGATGGTTTTGCTTTCCAAGATAAGTGGATAGAAAAAAATAAGGAGTATTTTGATATTAACTGTAGAATATCAGCGTTTAGATTGGTGAATCAATTTATCGAGTCAAAAGATGATTTTTACGAAAGTGATGGACAACTTGGAATGGATATTGATACTATTGAAAAGAATCCAGATGCAGCGTTTAATAAAAATGATATTAATAAATTCAAAAAACTTTTTGATATAATAGAGATAGACAGATTTGGAACGGATGAAGAAATTGCAAAATTTATAAGTGATCAGTGGGATAAGAGAGGGATAAGTTTTGTTGGAAATAGTGATGTTACTCTAATTAGTGGATTTTCAAAGAATGAAGATACTAAAGAACTTCTTGCTGGTCACGTAGGGGTAGCGGTAAAAAATGATGATGAAATCTTGTTTATAGAAAAATATAGCCCGGCAACACCTTATCAAGTAACTAAGTTTAAAAATAAAGAAGCCGTAAGAAGTTATATGTTTGATAGGCTTATTTCAACTGAAGGTGATGCGGCTATGCCAGGAGCTATAATAATGGAAAATAATAAATTGATGAAGTAAATATTTAAGTAGAGTTATACTAGTATTTAAGAGCGATAAAGGACTTGTATATATTGAAGTATATATACTTTAATTAATTGAGAATAAAAAATAACATAAAGATTAGAGTATAAAAGGAGAAAAAGAATGATAAAAAAAGTTCAACATATGTTTATTTGTTTATTTAGTATTATGCTACTAATTATATTTTTACCATCTGATGTATATGCTTCTTTGGAAATTGGAGGAGACAGCTTTGAGACAATTAATGGCGATATGATTAAAGATGATCCTGATATATTAGATACGCCTTACTTTACCTTGGACGAAGTTATGAAAAAACTAGATGGAATTAAGTCAGATGTTAAAAATAAAAATGCGTTTCAATATGTAGTTTCATCTGAAGAGGGAAAAGACATTATAGTCTTTGATAGAAATACTTTCAAAATAAGTGTAAATGGAAAATTGTTAAAAGATAAATATCTTGAAGAGGATAATAAAATATATGCGCCGTTTGGTATTTTTAATGAAATGAAGACTTCACGTGTCGTAGACTCTGGGATTATGGATACACTTATTGTAACTCCTCCTAAACATAAATATAATGATGTATCGGTTTACAACTTAGGAGAAGATAAATATGTATTACCAGATAACGTCTATATAGATACTAAAGAAGATTTGAGAGAGCTTACATATGATAACACTGGTTCTATTTGCGTTCCAGATGGAAAAAAGTTACCTCTTGTAATTTTTTTACATGCTTCAGCTGCAGCAGAAAATATGTCGCCTTACTTTAGTATAGGTTATTCGGATAATAAAAAAGCATTAGCAAACGAGGGGTTTGCATCGATTGGACTGAATTTAACTCCAGTATATTACTTAGATTCTAATAAAAATTATCAAAACATCCGAGATGAATCACAAAAAGCTCTATTTACCAAAATATTAAAAAAGCATGTACAATCACTTTTAGACAATGTTAATAGCAATACTGATACTAATAATATCTATGGTTTTGATATGAAGGATAAAATTGATTTCAATAATGTTATTCTTGTGGGACATTCAAGAGGTGGACAAAACTTATTTTTAGCGTATGATATATTAAAAGAAATGGGTATTAATGCCAAGGGAGCTATCTCGATGGCTCCAGCGAAATACTGGAAAGATTTTGATAATTACCCGGACATTCCTACGGGAATTATAATTCCCCAACTTGATGGAGATGTAGTTACGCTAGATGGGCGTAAAATTTTCGATGATATACGACTACAAAAACGTAAAAAAGATCTTCAATTACTATATTTATACTCTGCTAACCATAATAATTTTAATAGTACTATTTTTAAAATAGAAGATTCATTTGTTTATGATAAAGATAACATACCAAAAGAAGCTATGCCGGGTGATGAACAACGAGCTTTTGCAAGTAAATACATTGTGAATTTTGCTAAATCAAGTATTAAAAAAGGTAATCTATCTTCAATATTGCCTAGTTCAGATGGCAATTTATATAAACAAAAGGTATTAATGAGTTTTGTTAAAGGTGATAGCCAACCATTATTTGATGCAACATCTGACTCTGATCTCAAAATGCTTTCTGGAAGCTTTAAAAAAATTATAGCAAGTACTGAGAAGCAAAAAAATACTACAGGAAATATAAGATTACCAGGTGTTTCTGAAGATTATCAGCTTGTATCACTTGAATTTAAAAATAGAAATGATAAGGTTAATTTAAAACTTTCAAAGAATAATGATTTTACAAACTTTAATGCTCTTTGCCTTGAAGTTATGCAAGATTCAACTGATTCTCTTAACAAGGGGAGAAATCAAATGCTAGATATAACTATTACTGACAAAGACGGGAAATCAGAGACTGTTTCCACATCAAAAGATAGCTATGCATTACAGTATCAACCTGGAAAAATGACAAGCATATCAATTGGTGATGAAGAGGCAAAAACTATGTACTCAAATTTCACACCTCTTTCAACACTAATGATCCCTGTTGAAAAATTTAGTGGTCAATTAGATATTTCAAATATATCTACGATTGAAATTTCAGCATCTAACTCAACTAAGAAAGGTAGTTTTATACTACAAAGTATGTATTTATCTTCTACAGATGTGCCTAATGATGAAGGTGTGGAAGTGGAAAATTCAAATTCAATAGCTATGTATATATCAATATTCTGTATAGTATCCTTTGTTTTATTTGTATCTTATAAAAAATTAACTAAGAAATAATATTTGATAGATATTTAATTTAGTAACTTAAAACTATAATATAAAACTATTTTAATGGATTATATCTTTTTAGGATAGACTAATATTAAAAATTCCTTGTATTACGATGTTATTTTAACTAACTAATTTAATAAAAAAAGAGATATAGTGCTTATAAGTCACTATATCTCTTTTTTTATTTGACTAAACACAAGAAGGACAGAAAAGAACTTTTACTAAAGTGAGCACAAGAATGGTACGAGCCTTAAATAGCAATAAAGAAAAAATAGGTGATGCAAACCAAGGTCCTAAGTTTGAACTGAGTTTCACACCAGCAGGATTAGATCCGCAAGGATTCCAAGCGATAGACGACGATGATATTCTATTTTAGTTTTAGAAAAAAATTACAATAATATCATTATATTAAATAAACAAAGGGGGAAATAAAAGGAATTACTAGAGAATTAGATAGATTAGGAAGATTAACATTACCTAGAGAAATGAGAGACAACTTAAGTATGGAGGATGGTCAGTAAGTAGAAATGATACTTGTTGAAGAAGGTATATTGGTTAAAGTTAATAATCACGATAATACTAAAAGTTGGAAGATTACAATGACAAATTTTAAAAGAATTAAAAATATGACTAAAGAAGAATTATCAGAAGAAATAAGACTGATTGCTAGTTGGGATAAAAAGAAAAAAAGAATAGCAGAGCAAGATGAAGATTTTTATACAAAATTGCTATATGTTAGAGTTTAAAAGATGGGTTTTAACGGAGAAGATTGAATTAGAAGTAGGAATAATTGCTAAAATGAATATATAAATATTTAAAAATAACGAATGTTAGTAATAGTTAAATAAATGAGCTATAACCCAAATATTATGATTACTTGTGCTATATCTCAATGGATGTTACCATTGCGAAAGTTGTCGCCTAACTATTGAGACTTCACTTTCTGTAGTTGGTTGAGCAGGTATATAGTAACCTTTCTATTTAGCCTTTTTAAATAAATTATATTGACGTACTTCATCCTGATTTCTCATATCTTGTAGTGTTTGACGAAGTTGTTCATTTTCTATTTGCGCAATTATACCTCTGTAGCAAGCTAAACTTTCATTTATACAGCTAAGGTAATCACTTATAATTTCTTTTTCTTGCATATAGTTACCTACTAACCTAAGAATTTCATTAAATTTTCTTTACTATTTTTAGCATCTTGAGCATCTTTTGTAAGCATTTGTATTAGACTAGTAAACAAAAAACAGCTAGCTTATAATTTGTTAGCTTGTAAATATAAAATATCTAGAAATGTGATTAGTCAGTAATAAATAGACAGTAAAAATAAAAATTGATGTATACAGAAAGTTTTGTATTACTAATATATAGGATGATTTAAGTTTTTAAACGTGCATATTTAGCTGTAATTTTTAGATGTGAGTAAATCTATCGACAATAAATGAAAACTAGCTAACTATATAAAAAGTTAGCTGGATCTATATAAAATACTGGGTATATGTAGTGTTAGACATGAGAATGGCATTTATATATTTACAGGAAAGTACCCAATATAATAATAAATTCTATGATAGGGAATTATTAATTATGAAAATAAAAATTCCAGCTAATGATTAGAGCTAGCTGGAATCTATATAATATATCGGTTCGGTAGTTATATTGTCTGATTATAGTATATGCAGATGTAAAAATAATATGCAACTTTAGTAAATACTTTTTTATATAATAAATTGAGAAATTTAATCTAACATTTATTAACCTGCTACATTGGGAGTTATCATCATTCCAACAGGTAGCATAGAAGTAGATAAATTAGTTACTGTCAAAGTGTATGTAAACATAGGATGCATTTTATCAATAAAATAAGTGTACTGTCCTCTCATATCTACAAAGGCTTCATTAACATGAACTCTATCAGAATCAGATATTTTGATGTGAACAGTATTGGGTTGAGTATAAGCCATTATAGTAAAAAGAGCTGTATTCTTACCCCTAACAGAAAGAGAATATGATTCACCTGGAGCTAAAAATTTATCTGCACCTACAACACCATCATTATAAGTAGATTCTATTTCATTTTGAGTTTCTGATGTAGGTAAAGAAGATGGACTTGATGCATAAGAAGATGTCATGAATGACGAAGAGATTATAGTTCCTAAAGCTAAAGAACTAGCCAATATTTTACTTGATTTTTTCATTTGATTATTTCCCCCTAATATTAATTTGTTTTATATAATGTTAGCACAGAAAAAAAGAAAAGAATGTAGAATATTGTAATAAATAAGAAAGTTAACAGTTTATTTAAATAAAAGAGGAGTTTTAATAGGAAGACTAAAACAAGTACTGGTGAAACATTCTACAGAGTAGTAGCTGGTAGTTATAAAGATTGATAAAATGCGGATAAACTTGTAAATGAGTTGAAATAAAAAGAATATAGTACTTTTATAGATATTTATAAGAAATAACATTACATTTATAATGAGAAGAAATATTAGTATAAGATTAAATTTTCTAGATTAATTGCTTATTTTATTTAAATAAATCTGTAAAGGGTATATAAAATATATAATAGTTATTCCAAGTATTTCTCTAGTTAGAAATGCAGAATATGATATCTAAAAAAGAAGTCTTTATGTACTATAAAGACTTCTTTTTGCTGCTTATATAATATTTTATTATTTGAAGTTATATAGTAGGTTGTATATGGGTAATTATATATATCATGCGTATATGTAATCAATTAGAAATGGATCTCAAGTCAGAATACCAAGCTATATACAACTATGAGAATCATATATACATAATAGATGATAAATATATATAAAAGATTTTAAGAAGAATTATATTAGATGAACAAATTCATATAAAACATTTTAAAACAGCCATAAATAAATATTTTTATCAATGACTGGATAGAGTTCTATAGATATTTTTGTTTTCATTAAGTAAGTAAGTGGTATATAGTATACGAAAGCATTTATCCAAGATGTTTATCCCCATTAAGATATGATATCTGCAAAAGAAGTCTTAACATGTACTCTCTCCGATGTATATGTATTAAGGCTTCTTTTTTACATTTTATATAAATACCATTTATATGTCTTTTTAATAAATTTCAATTCATAGAGATTGCATATATTATTTATAGTCGATTGACATTTATAAATTAAAGAGTTCTCACCAGCAAAATTACTTTCAACGATATCATTGACTATACCAACGTTAACAACTGTTTCATTGCTATTATAAACCTTATAGGCTTTATACTACCGCTGTTCTCAAATATTGCGACCATTTCAATTTCTTTGGATAATACTTTCATAATAAATCTCCCATTCTAAGTAATTAATACAAATAATCATGCACGAACAAATGTTATTGGTAAATGGAAAGTTTTTATGAAATTAACCCTAGTCCTATTATTAGTGCAGATAACATTATAGATAATATAATGCAAAAATCTATTCTTATAAAACTATCTCTCTTATCTCTTATTTCACATCAATAGACTTATTTATAAATTTAAGAAAAATATAACTGGGACAGGCAAGCTTTGTGCGTTTACACATATAATACAAAATTAAGCGAGAAAGGGGGTTAAAAATGGATAGAAATAGAAGTGAGGAAGTCAAAATATCAGTTTCATTTAAAAGACACCTGAAGAATTAATCATTTATAACTATATAAAAGATAAAATTAAGGTTATAGGTTAAAGTACCTATATAAAGATGTTAGTTATAGAAGAAATGCAAGAGAAATGGGCTACCTTATTTTTTTATGCAAAAAAGTAATTTATACAAGTATTTTCTACAAAAATCGACATTAGATATAGTGTATAATATTTATTGTTAAAAAAATCAACATAAAATATGGGGGATTATAAAATGCAAAAAAAAGAAAAAAACTTACTATGTAAATGCAAGGTATGCGGTAATCCAATAGCAAAAGGTGTTAAAAAGTGCCCCTCATGTGGAAAGGACCAAAGGAATTTCTTTATGAAACATAAGGTACTTACGGGTATATTAGTATTAATATTATTCGGAGCAATTGGTTCAATGGGCGATGATACTACTAGCGAGGATGGGACAATACAAACATCTACAACAAATAACGAACAAATCGAAAACAATAACGATACACCTGGGGCAGAAAAAAATATAGAGGATGATGTTCCAACAGAATATAAGTCTGCATTAAGAAAAGCAAAAACATATAGCGATACTATGAGTATGTCTAAGGCGGGACTTTATGAACAACTAACATCAGAGTATGGTGAAAAATTCACAGTAGAAGCTGCTCAGTATGCTATAGATAATGTAGTAGCAGATTGGAATAAAAATGCATTGGAAAAAGCAAAGACATATCAAGAAAGTATGGCAATGTCTCCAAGTGCAATTTACGATCAATTAACATCAGAACATGGTGAGAAGTTTACAGCAGAAGAAGCGCAATATGCTATAGATAATCTGGAGTAATATATTATTAATAGTTGAAGCTAGGAAGGAATTAATCCAATCTAGCTTTATTTTTAAAGTTATATAATTTATACTATAAATACTAATTAATTTTATTTTAGGTAAAAGCAAAGAGCTGCAGTGACTTATAACCACCATAGCTCTTTTTCTTTTTTACCAAAAGTGTATTTAAATTAGTATTTTGTATTATTGTAGCACAAATATTATTGAAATTGTGATATAGTCCTATTTAGGAATTCAATCTATAGAGTGGTATTTCCATACTAACGATAAAATCTACGTCTTTGCGGAAGGGAGTGAGAAGTATAAAATAATTTATTTTTTATGCAAATATTAATAGACAGGTCTTATTTCCAAGTCCACTTCTATTGGAGAATATAATAGATTAGTTACAGTAATTGTATATTCTTTATTAGGATTAGTCTCAAAAGTGTAGCTTCTACCATAGCTATCCATTATAAGTTCATCAACTAATATATTTGATTTTGACTGGATTGTTACGATTAATGAATTAGGAATACTACTAGGTTTTACCACAAAGCTTGTTATATTAGAGCCTTTAGAGGAAATAGAAAAAGATTCTTCGTATTCTAAAGTATCACGTCCGCCAACAATTTCATATTTGGCTTGTTTCTGATTAGTATTTACTTTAAATCCATCATCTATAATTTGAGCAGATACGGGAAATGATGTTGCAAATATACTTCCTAAAGTAATAGCAGTAATAATTAATTTGTTTATATTTTTCATTTTATTACTCTCCTTTAATAACCTATTTTTACTAATTAATACTATACAATAGTACTAATATCCTTTTTTAACGAAAATTTTAAAATATTTGATTGTATGATTAAAAAATAAAATAAATAAGTAGTAATATATTTATATATCCCAACACGTTAATAAAAATTTGATTATACTATTAACATCTCTTACTATACATCTAAGTACTATAAAGCAGATTTCGATAAATTTATTAATTAATTTGTTGTATGATTTCGTTAGTTATTAAAAATATAGATGGAGGTATGAAATTGAATTGCAAAGAATATTTAGATTCAAATTTGAACAAAAGTGTTGCTGAAAAAAGATTAAAAGAGAAGGTTAAATATTATTTAGAGTGGAGTAATCGAGTATTTATTATTACTAAAGATAAGATTTTAGTTTCAGAGTTAGGAGATAGAAATATACTTAAGTCATATTTGAATAGAGATATTTCGAATATATCATATAAAACTTGTGCTAATTTTAATAAGTGCGGTTATATAAATATACGCTATAGATTTGCTGACAAAATATCAATAATATTGCCTGATGATATGATACAAAATATAAATCTAATATAGATATGATAGTATTAGAACTTATTACTGAGTTCAAAAAATATATTTTAAACCAGAAAATAAGCTACTAACGACAATATTATGATATAAATAGGATTTTTAGTTTATTATATAAATAATCATTAGTTCAAGTGCCTTTCTAATGCTCAACAATGTAATTTATATCAGAAAAAGGTTTATAATATAAATATGCAAAATATCTTTTAAATCATAAAATTTGGAAATAAGAAAAGAACTAGAGTGTATAAATGATTCTAGTTCTTTTTGTTTGGGAAAATATAAACAAGTATAATTATTTTTACCAAAAGTGGATTTAAATTAGCATTTCATAATACTATATCATGACAGGTGCATATTATTCTACTTCAAATTACTACAACCTACATGCTCGGAATTTAGCTATTTATTTATCTTGTAAATTATATTACAGATACTAATAAATTCTTTTTCAATTAAAACCTTTGTGTTTAATTTATGGCAAATACATATCTTTAGTGAAATAAATACTAATGAGAAAGTAATGATTATATTAAATGATGATAATAGTATTTTGATTAGTGATACTAGAATATCTGAAAGTAAAAATAGAGGGATTGGTACAAAAATTATATCTATAATATAAGATATAGCAACTCACGAAAATATAAGTAAAATCATCGGAGACTTATCAGATGTAGATATAGATCATAAAGAAAGACAACTACATTTTTATACAAAGAATAGATTTACAATAACAGATAATAAAATAGAAAAAATAATATAATTATTTTAAAACCAGATCAAAAGAAGCTATAAATAATTTTAAGAATATTAGAAATATAAAAAATCTAAAATCTTAGTAGATTTAGGTATGATAAGTCTAAAATTTTAAATTAACTTTATAAACGACCTTTTAAATTCGTTTTTAAGACCATAAGAAAATAGTCGCAAGGTGTTTATATCTATCGAAAAACAAACTTCTAATAATAGCGACAGAAGGACTAAAAATGATATGTTAAAGTTTAAAGGTATAATTCTAACTAAAAGAGACACAAAAGAGAGAAAAAATCAATTATATACAGCAATTTTGGAATGAGGTGCATGCAGAGCAGTTATAAAAAATTATACGTCCTTATATATTGATTTATTTTTATATATATTTTTGGTATAATTAATCAAGTATTTAAAAAGTAATATTTGGAGGGAAATTTATAATGAGTAAAAGAAAACAAGTTCATGTTCCTAGGGAGAAGATAGAGGAACAAGATAAATTTATAGAATCAATGAAGCAATATACTGAGCAATTTAGGCTAATTCACGGTAGAAAACCAAGGGTGCTTACTCAAACTTTCGGATGTCAGATGAATGAACATGACTCAGAAATGCTTTCAGCAATGTTAGATAACATGGGATATGATAGAGGTGCTATGGCTGATGAATGTGATTTAATAATATATAATACTTGTGCAGTAAGAGAAAATGCAGAGCTTAAAGTATATGGAAATCTTGGACATTTAAAACTAAGCAAAAGAAAGAATCCAGACTTAAAAATTGCAGTATGTGGATGCATGATGCAACAACCTCATGTTGTAAAAGAATTAAAATCTAAATACAATCATGTTGATTTAGTATTTGGTACACATAATCTATATAAATTCCCAGAACTTTTAGTAAACTCTATGGACAGCAACAAGATGCTTGTTGACGTATGGGATGTTGATGGAGAAGTAGTAGAAGGATTAAGAAGTAGCAGAAAATTTGAGTTAAAAGCTTTCGTTAATATTATGTATGGATGTAACAACTTCTGTACTTACTGTATAGTTCCATATACTAGAGGTAGAGAGAGAAGTAGAACACCAGAAGATATAATGAATGAAATAAAAGAATTAGTTGCAAATGGAACAAAGGAAATAACATTACTTGGACAAAATGTAGATTCTTATGGTAAGACTTTAGAAAATCCAATAACTTTTGCTGAGCTTTTAAGAATGACAAATGAAGTAGAAGGATTAGAAAGAGTTAGATTTATGACTTCTCATCCAAAAGATATTTCTGATGAAGTTATATATGCTATGAGAGATTGTGATAAGGTATGTGAGTTTTTACATCTACCAGTACAATGCGGAAGTACTAGATTATTAAAGAAAATGAATAGACACTATACTAAGGAATATTATTTAGAGATAATTGAAAAAGCTAAAAAAGAAATACCTGATATAGCTTTCTCTACAGATCTAATGATAGGTTTCCCAGGGGAAACAGAAGAAGACTTATTAGATACTTTAGATGTAGTTGAAAAAGTAAGATACGGATCTGCTTTTACATTTATATATTCAAAAAGAAAAGGAACTCCAGCTGCAGAGATGGAAGATCAAATACCAGATGATGTAAAGCATGAAAGATTTAATAGAGTACTAAATAAGGTAAATGAAATATGCGTTGAGATTAATGCAAGTTACCAAGATAAGGTTGTTGAGGTCCTAGTTGAAGGAAGAAGTAAAACAGATGATGATAAGTTTACTGGAAGAACTAGACAAAATAGATTAGTAAACTTTACTGGGGGATCAGATGAATTAATCGGTACTCTGGCAATGGTTAAAATAACTGATACTAATACATTCTCACTTAATGGAGAATTAGTAAAATAGAATAAATTAATAAAAAAATCATCTCATATATTAAGAGATGATTTTTTATTATAAATATTAACACTAATATTATTTATTAAATGCATAATCCTTCACAAATATATATTATAATAGATAATATATATTAAACTTAAAATATAAAGGTGATTACAATGTTAGAATATGATTATGAAAAAATCAAAGAGTTAGAAACATGGAAAAAGAAAATGAGAAAAAAGTCTTCTTTTATAGATAAAGCATCAAAAGGTACTCAAAATAAATTTAATGCTATCTTACCTGATAAATACCATAAAATAATGACTGAGTCAATTAAAAACATGATAAAAGTAGTACTGTTTGGCTCAAAATACACAACTAAAAAGCCTAGACAAGATCTTACGTTAAGAGAAAGAGATCTTTTAGCAGAAGAAAAAATTAAAAGTTACAAAAATACTGCTATGATTGAGGGGGCTGGTACCGGAGCAGGAGGTATTCTTTTAGGTCTTACTGATTTTCCACTTTTGCTTAGTATAAAAATTAAATTGCTTTATGAACTTGCAAGTATATATGGGTTTGATATAAAGGATTATAGAGAAAGAATGTATATATTAAATATATTTCAATTAGCATTTTCAAGTAAAGATCATGTAAATGAGGTATTTAAAATAACAGAGAGCTGGGATATATATAAGGATACTCTTTCTGAAGATATTAATGATTTAGATTGGAAGAAGTTTCAGCAAGAATATAGGGACTATATAGATTTATCAAAGATGCTTCAATTAGTTCCAGGTATAGGAGCATTTGTTGGAGCTTATGTTAATAATAAATTAGTTGATAAACTAGGATATTACGCTATGAATGCATATAGAATGCGAATTTTAGAAAATAAGGAAAAAATAGCACCAAAAAATAAAAAAGTTAATATATTCCGATTTAGACACTAAACTATATATTTTCTTACAATCTTGTAAGATTCTACAAGATTACTCCATGCTATAATAAAGAAAGAAATGTATTATACAAGGAGGTAAAGGTTGAGTAAGAAAAAGATTATAGCGATAGGTTTAATATCTACAATAGTAATTCTGGCATCAATATTATTTGTTAAAGAATACAACTTAAGAGAAATCAAGAAAAATGATATAGATGTATCACAGTTTATTATTACAACAGATGAATTAAGTGAAGGAAAAGCTCAAATCAATTGGAAAAATGTAGCGAGTATTATCGGGGTTTTAAATAACAATAATTTTAAAAATACAAGTGAAAACGATATAAAAGATATATCAAAACTATTTTTAGAAAAATCTAAAGAAAATAATGAATTCTTTATACTGCAATTAGATGAAGTTATTTCTAAGTTAGATATGACTAGTAAACAATCAAAAAGGGTAAAAGACTATATAAATGATTTAGAACACTTTGGATTAATGCCTGAAAGATTAGATCCTAATGATAAATATGCTAAGTTCATTAATACAATAAAAAATGCAGCTAAGATAAATTATGAAGAACATAATATATTACCTTCAATTACAATATCACAAGCTATACTGGAGTCTAATTGGGGTGAGTCAGAACTATCAAAGGATTATAATAATCTATTTGGTATAAAAGCTCATTCATACTGGAAAGGTGAATCTGTTCAAATTAAAACGTCTGAGAACTTCAATGATGTAATAACTGATAAATTTAGAGTTTATAAAAATCAAGGAGAGTCAATAGATGATCATGCTAAGTTTTTAAAGGAAAATCCGCGATATAAAAATGTATTTGATAACAAGACTTATATAAGTCAAGCAAAAGCATTAGAAAAGTCAGGTTATAGTACTGTTGCATATGAAGATGGAACTTTAAAATATAAGGATTTATTAGTTCAAATTATTAGGCAATATAACTTACAATTAATTGATAGTGAAATGCACGGAAAAAAGGCTAGCTAATATACTAGTCTTTTTTTCGTGCATTTTAAAAATAATATTATTATTAAAATTTTTATGTTATAATAAAATTTTAAAGAAAGCTAAAACTAAATACATACAATTATTAGGAGGACATTATGGCAAATACACTATATATAGTAAGACATGGTCAGACAAATTGGAATATATTAGGTAAAACTCAAGGTCATGGAAATTCTGATCTAACTTCTCAGGGAATTGAGCAGGCAAAAGACTTATCAGCAAGTATGTTAAATCACAATATTGATTATATCTACTCAAGTGACTTAGGAAGGGCTGTCCAAACTGCAAATATAGTAGGAGAAAAACTTGGTATTGATGTAATTACAACTCCTGATCTTCGTGAAATGGGATTTGGGGAATGGGAAGGTCTTTTAATAGATCAAATTAAAAATGATTATGCTGATATATACAAGACTTGGAGGAATGAACCACATAATGTTGATATTCCTGGTGGAGAAACTCTACATCTTATAAAAGAAAGAACGGATAAATTTATAAGTGAGCTAAATAGTAAGTATGATAATAAGCATATAGTACTTGTTACACATTCTGTTACTGCAAGAGTTATGCTACTATCATTCTTAGGTTCAGGAGTAGAAAATATATATAAAATAAAACAAGATAATACAGCATTAAATATAGTAGAGTGCAGAGACTATGGTCCTATAGTTATTAAGATGAATGACACTACTCATATTAAAAATCATTCTAAAATACATAATTCAGCATTAGAATAAGGAGAAAAATCATGTCAAAGGTAATAGTAGTTGGAGGAGGTCCATCTGGGATGATGGCAGCTCTAGCAGCATCAAAGACTCATAATACTATATTATTAGAAAGAAATGAAGAACTAGGTAAGAAGCTTAAAGTTACAGGCGGAGGAAGATGTAACATCACTAATAATAGAGATATAGAAGATTTCTTTGAAAAGGTAGTAACAAATAAGAAGTTTTTATATAGTAGTTTTTATAGTTTTACAAACACAGACCTACTTAACTATTTTAAAGAAAACAATTTAGAATATAAAGTTGAAGACTTCAATGATCATAAAGTCTATACAAAAAGTGATAAATCTATAGAAGTAATTGAAGCATTAAGAAATGACTTAATAACTAGAAATGTGGATATTTTATATAATAAAAGAGTCGTAGATTTAATAGTAGAAAATGATATTATAAAAGGCGTAGTGTGTGAAGATGGAGATAAAATTTACGCTGATAAAGTTATAATATCTACTGGTGGAAAAAGTCATGCTCATACAGGATCAGATGGTAGTATGTATCAGATTCTTCAGAAACATAAGCATTCTATTAATAAGCTTTATCCAGCTCTTACTCCACTTACTATAAAAGAAGGGTGGGTAAAAAACTTGCAAGGTATTTCGATGCAAGATGTTGAAATATCATTTAAGATAAAAAAAAGGAAGATGTCAAAGGTTGGAGATATGATATTCACTCACTTTGGAATAAGTGGACCTTGTGTGCTGATAACTTCATCTTATATAAACAAGGTGATTGAAAATGAAGAAGTATCTTTAAATATAGATTTCTTACCTAAGATGACTAATGAAGAGATTTCTAAAATTATGAGAGAAACTCCAAATAAAAATGTATTAAATAATTTAAAAGGTATACTTCCATCGAATTTCTTAAAAGAGATATTTGATTTGCTAGAATTATCGGATAAAAAAGCAAATGAACTGTCTAAATCAGATGAATCAAAGATCATAGAATATCTTAAAAATATGCAGCTTACATGTAATGGAAGCAGAGGTATAAAAGTATCCATGGTGACTAGTGGAGGAGTAAGTGTTAAAGATATAAACTCTTCTACAATGGAAAGTAAAATAATAAAAAATCTATTCCTAACAGGTGAGGTAATAGACGTAGATGCAGAAACAGGTGGATATAATTTACAAATTGCATTCTCAACAGGCTACCTAGCAGGAATAAGTGTATAGGTGATAAAATGAAAGTACAAGGAATAAGAGGAGCAACAACAGTATCTCAAAATGAAAGAAATGAAATTTTAACTGAAAGTGCTACATTAATCAAAACAATAATAGATGAAAACAATATAGACGTTGAAGATATAATAAGTATAAATTTCACTATGACAAGAGATTTAGATAAAGCTTATCCAGCAGTTGCAGTAAGAGAAATACTAAATATTACTGACGTTCCACTATTAAATTTTGAGGAAAAATATATTGAAGGAAGCCTTCAAAAATGCATAAGAGCTTTAATATATATAAATACTGATAAAAGTAAAAAAGATATAAGACATGTGTATTTAAATAACGCAAAGGTTTTAAGAACAGATATTAATTAGCTTTAGGTTATAAACTTAGATATCATAAATAATTATACAGGAGAAACAAGAATGAAAAATTTAGTTATAGCAGTAGATGGACCAGCAGGAGCTGGGAAAAGTACAATAGCAAAAATAATAGCAGAAAAGTTAAACATCAATTATATTGATACAGGTGCAATGTATAGAGCAATTACATACAAATGTTTAAAAAATAATATTGATATAGAAAATGAAGAACATGTAATAGAAATTGCCAAATCTACAGATATAGATTTTAGAGATAACAATATATATTTAGACGGAATAACTATTAATGATGAAATAAGAACTATAGAAGTAAGCAATAATGTATCAAATGTTGCAAAGATAAAAGAAGTAAGATTTTTAATGGTTGATGTACAAAGAGAAATCGGTACTAGAAATTCAGTTATTCTAGATGGAAGAGATATCGGTTCTTACGTATTTCCAAATGCAGATTATAAGTTCTTTTTAATAGCAACACCAGAAGAGAGAGGAAATAGAAGATATAAGGAGCTTTGTGAAAAAGGGTATAATACTACACTTGAAGAAATAATAGCAGATATTATAAAGAGAGATGATATTGACTCAAGTAGAGAGTTTGCACCACTTGTAAAAGCTGAAGATGCAATCGAGATAGATACAACTGGTAAGGCTATAGAGGAAGTTGTAGAGTCTGTGTTATCTAAAATAAAATAAATGGTCTTGAAGGGAGATAAGTGTGAGTTTTTATAAATTTGTCACATCAATTTTTAGAGGATTTTCTAAAATATTATTTAAATATGAAGTAATAGGATTAGAGAATATTCCTAATGAGGGAAATGTAGTTTTAGCTGCAAACCATAAGTCAAATCTTGACCCAATTTTTGTAGCAGCAGCTGTGAAAAATAGAACAGTAGCAGCTATAGCAAAAAAAGAACTTTTTAACATAAAGCCTTTGGGGTATATACTAAATAAGTTACATGTTATACCTATAAATAGAGAGAAGCCAGATGTATCTAGTATTAAAACTATATTAAGAGCTATCAAAGATGGTTATGTAGTTGGAATATTCCCAGAAGGAACTAGGATGAAAGGGCCTGAATTTGGAAAAGCAAAACCTGGACTTTCTGTATTCGCGATTAAAGGAAAGGCATCGGTAGTTCCAATTTCTATAATTTCTAATTATAAGTTATTTAACAAAGTAACAATATACATTGATAAACCAATATCATTTGAAGAATACTTTAAAGAAAAACTTACGAGTGAAGATCATGAAAGACTTTCTCAAAATGTATTAGAGGTTGTTAAAGAAAACTACTATAGACACTAAGGTAGGGGGTTACTATGAAGGTTAAAATAGCAAAAAATGCAGGCTTTTGCTTTGGAGTAAAAAGAGCAATGAAGATGGCATGGGATGAAGTAGAACAACATTCAGATAATATATATGCATTAGGACCTATTATCCATAATAAGCAGGCTGTTTCAAAATATGAAGAAAAAGGTCTTAAAACTGTGGAAGAAATAGAAAATATTCCTTCTCAAAACCATATGATAATAAGATCCCATGGTGTATCAGAGGAAATATATACAACTGCTAAAAATAAAGACATTAATGTTGTAGATACTACATGCCCATTCGTAAAAAAAATACATTACATTGTTAGAGACAACTATAATCAAGGTTATAATATAATAGTTATCGGAGATAAGAACCACCCTGAGGTAATAGGTATAAATGGATGGTGTAATAATTCTGCTATAATAATTAAGAATATTGAAGATCTAAACAGCATAGAATTAGATAGTTCTTATAAGTATTGTGTGGTAGCTCAAACTACAATTAATTTAGATTTGTATAAAAATATAGTAGAACAATTATCTCTTAAGCTTAATGATATTATTTTTAATAATACTATCTGTTCTGCTACAAAAGTTAGACAAGAAGCTGCTAAAGAGTTGTCTAATGAAGTAGATTGCATGATTGTTGTAGGAGGAAAACATAGTTCTAATACTCAAAAGTTAGTGCAAATATGTAAAGAGTATGTTCCTACATTTGCAATCGAAACTTGCGATGAATTAGCTATTGAAGATCTTAAAAGCTATAGTTTGATAGGTCTTACAGCTGGTGCATCTACTCCAGATTGGATTATAAAAGAAGTAATAGACTTTGTTGAATCATTATAATAATTTTTTATCATAAAAAGTGTGTAACTTCAATCATATTGAATTACACACTTTTTAATTTGTCAATTCATATTCTTTAATTTAGATATTAATTGACAATGATTATCGACTTCTGTATAATAACAGTATATTTTGTAAATGAAAATAGTTATCAATAGTTTTTCTATTTAAGTTAACTTTGATAACTGAATAAATGGAGGTAAAACTATGGAATTTTTTGTATCATCAGCAGAAGAAGCTTTTCTTCATGTTGGTTCTATGATTGGATTCTTTATACTCTTATTTGGGTATATAAACTATAAAACTAGTGGTAATATAACGAAAGCATTAACTAAAAATAAAAAACTACAACCTCTAATTGGTTCTTTGATCGGAGCTATTCCAGGTTGTGGTGGTAGCCTTGCGATAATGCCACTATATATAAGTGGAGATTTAAGTTTTGGTGCAGTTGTAGCTAGTTTAATATCTAGTATGGGAGATGCGGCATTTATACTTATTTCTGCTAATTTTAAAATGTATATATTTGTAACGATTATAGGTATTATTACAGGTATCATTACAGGTTATATTGTAGACCTTTATAATTTTGAAGTCAGATTCAATTTAAAAAGCAAAAATAAAAAGGCTCTAGCAAGGAGTACATCATCCAAAAATACTATGAATATGAAGGAAGGTAATAGCCATATAGCACATAATCATGGAAATATAAATTCTCTAGCATATACTATTACTCACGGATTAGGTTATAAAATTTATATTGCCATATTACTTATTGGTTTTATATTTATGATAATTGCCCACTCAGGCTTAGAGTATGAATGGATTGAAAGTATTCATGAGCTAGAGGAGTTAATAGCAAGTATTGGTATAGTATCATCTATTATCTATATGATTGCTTTTAAAAAGGTATTTAAGAACTCAAATATAAGAGAAGAAGAAAATAAGAAATTATCTCTAAGTGAAATGCTAATTCACTCTGTTGGAGAAATATCTTTTGTAATTGTGTGGATCTATTTCGCTTATCTTATATATGATTTAATTATTATATCAGTTGGTGGAGAACAAGTTATAGCAAATATGGTTTTAACTAGTGGTATAATAAGCGTTATTATAGGTGCTGCTTTAGGGTTGATACCAGGTTGTGGAGTACAAATAGTACTAATGTCATTTTATTTAAAAGGTGGAATTCCTTTAGGTGCGGTAATTGCAAATTCAATATCTCAAGATGGAGATGCACTTTTCCCATTACTTGCAATGGATAAAAAATCTTCTTTCTGGGCAGCTGTAGTAACAACAATACCAGCTATTGCTGTCGGAACTATTATTTATATATTATTTGGATAATAATATATAAATAATAGTTATAATTCTACATTTTGTGATAATATAACTAAAATTCAAAAAAATTTCTATAATTCATTGCATAATACGACGAATAATGTATAATTGTATTATCGTCAATGAATGGGGGATTTAAAATGAGAATTTTAGTTTTAGTGCTTTCAATAGTAACTGTTCTAATTACATCATTTAATATAGTTATCTCTTTAGACAAAGTTGAGGCTCAAAATACTAATATATCAAGTTCTGAAGAAGTTATCGAAAAAGAAAAGAATGAACATGAAGTAAGTGAATATATTGAAGGAGAGGCCCCTTTATATATTGATGGTATTGTTGTAGTTAATAAAGACTATGGACTTCCAAGAAATTTCAAATCAGACTTAGAAGAAGAGGCCTTACAGGCTGTAGATGACATCATTGCTGCTGCAAAAAAAGAAAATATTGCTATAAAGGTTAGAAGTGGATTTAGGTCTTATGATAATCAAGTTCAACTATTTAAGACCTACGCTAATAGAGACGGCTCATCAAAGGCAAATACTTATTCAGCACATGCTGGGTTTAGCGAACATCAGACAGGATTGGCTTTTGACTTTACAACAGGTAAAAGTAATAAATCTATAGGGGTTTGGTTTGATGATACAGCTCAAGCAAAGTGGCTTTATGAAAATGCATATAAGTTTGGATTTGTACTAAGATATCCAGAAGATAAAGATCACATAACTGGATATATGCACGAGTCATGGCACTATAGATATGTAGGAAAAGAGCATAGCAAAAACTTCAAAATGAATGACTTAACATTAGAAGAATACTTAGGGTTGTATGACGGAAGTTCTGATAATAATGAAGATGATGATTTAGATGATAACTTAGATGATTAAAAATAGAGGATAAACTCAATATGTTTATCCTCTATTTTTATATATAGAACTTATATATTTTCTTGTATAAATATTATGGAGTATATATAATTAATATTATTATAAAAGTATGGAATTATATTCAATATATAGATTATAATGTTAGTAAACTACTTAAGAAAGGTATGGTATGACTTGATAAAAAGAATAATAATTTTAATGATAACACTACTAGCTAGTGCTTTGTTTGCAATAGGATGTACAAAAGAACCTGACATAAATCTAGTTTCTCTTGACTTAATTGATATACCAATGATTAACAATAATAAAATTAAAGAAATAATAAGTGATAAAAACTTAGAAGATGGAGTATATATTATAGAAACTAATTCAAACAAGTATATTTATTTTAATGGTGTGAACAATTTATACAGCAATATATATTGTAACCTAGTTGACAATACTCTTGAAATCCATGCTGAGTCTAATACTAAACTAAATAATAAACAAGGTATATTATATATAATCAGTAGTCTTAATGAAGATATATTCGATGAAATAAATCTTAAAGTTAATAATAAAAGTGAGAATTTTAAAAATGTATATCGAATATAAATAATGTAAGTAATTTTATTATCAACATAATCTTACTTATAATACTATTTCAAATAGAGGTTATACTAATTGTATTCTACATCATATTAAAATATAAATTGGGGAGTGTTAAGCTCCTCAATTTTTGTATACGCAAATATAGGAGGGATAATATGACTAAGCAATTGAGGTGCTTTCTAATAATATTATTAATGTTTAGCACTATATTCTATGGTATCTCTATATTGATAACTCAATTACATATGTTAGACTTTGATAATCCTATTTTTATAAGTATATACGCAATAGCTGGATATTCTCCTGCCATATCAGCTATTATAACAATAGCATGTTACTATACTAAAAAAGAGTGTATAGAATTCTTTATTAAAGTAATTAATATTAAAATTAATATTTTGTATTATTTATATGCTTTAGTATGTATATTAATTTTATGGATACCGCCTTACGTAATTTCTGTAGTTAATGGAGGTAGTGAAGACATGCTATCCTTGCCATTATATTATATACTAATATTTGCACCGATGATGATATTTGCTGGAGGTATTGAAGAAATTGGATGGAGAGGTTTTTTACTGCCTAATTTATTAAAAAAGTTATCAGTAACTAAGAGTTCACTCCTTATTGGAATAATATGGAGTGTGTGGCATATACCTATGTGGTTTGTAATTGGATCACCCCAACAAAAACTAAATTTCATTACTTTTTTTATAAGCTGCATAGCATCGTCTCTCTTACTATCATTACTATATATAAAGACTAGAAGTGTGTGGATATGTATATTATTTCATGCCATGGATAATGCTTGTTTTCAAGTATTTACTTACTCAATAGATAGTAATTATATTACAGCAGTTTATTCAATATTAGTCATAGCTATTTGCTACTATGTATTATATAAATTAACTATAAAAAGTACTAAATATAATATCTGAAAGATTAATTAGAAATATATCCTTTTTATATTAATATATGTATATAAATCGACAAGAAATGAACATATTATTAGTAGTATCATATATTAATATAGGAGGGTTGTAAATGAATTATAGAAACTTATTTGAAGGCATAGATTCTTTAGTTAAATTAGAAAATAATCAATATGCTTTGCCTATTAACTTTGATAATGGTGCAACGACTCCACCACTAAAAAGTGTAGTAGACATTGTAAATAAAAATATACAAAACTATGGTCCGATTGCTAGAGGTCTTGGACAAAAAGGAGATTACTGCACTGAAGAATTTGAAGCCGCAAGAGACTATTTACTAGAATTTTTTAATCTGAAAAACTCTAATACACATACAGTAATATATACAAAGTCAACAACAGAAGGATTGAATTTACTATCTAAAGTTCTTATAAAAAATAAAGATGATATTGTATTAACAACTAGGATGGAACATCATGCTAATGACTTACCATGGAGGTATGCTGCAAGTGTAGAATATGTAGAAACAGATACACTTGGGAGAGTTAGGATAGAAGATATTGAAAGAAAGCTAATAAAGCACTGCGGTCATGTAAAATATGTAGCTATTACTGCAGCTTCAAATGTTACTGGGTATATAAATACTATAAATAAGATTGCACAAATCTGCCATAAATATGGAGCACAAATCATTGTAGATGGAGCACAAATTGTAGCTCATAGAGAAGTAAATATGTTAGGCCACAATAAAGAAGATCAAATAGATTTTCTAGTTTTTTCCGCCCACAAAGCATATGCTCCTTTTGGAAGTGGTGCTATTATAGGTCTTAAAGATGATTTAAATAGCAATAATCCATTTCTAAAAGGTGGAGGTTGCGTTAAGGGTGTTTTTGACTCATATGTTACTTGGGAAGAAGTGCCACATAGATTAGAAGCAGGTACACAAAACTTCTTTGGAGTAATCGCAATGGCAAAAGCACTAAAAGACTTGAAAGAAATTGGATTTAAAAATATTTCTGACCATGAAAATAACATCAAGAATCATATTCTAGGTGAAATTAATAAAATTAAAAATGTTATATGTTATGGTGATATTCAAAATACCGATGATAGACTAGGCGTAATAAGCTTTAATATTAAGAATAAAAATTATGAGGAAGTAGCTAGTTATTTTGCTAATAAATATGCTATTGCATTAAGATGTGGTAAATTTTGTGCTCATCCATATGTAGATAGGCTTATTGGCGTTACATCTAGCATTTCATATATTGATATATTAGATGATGATTGGAAGATAGGTATGATAAGAGCTAGTCTAGGTCTTTATAATACCATTGAGGAAGCAGATAAATTCTTAAATATACTAGAGCATATAGCAAATACTAATAATCAAATAATATAGGGAAATAAAGGAGTACAGTTAATAGACTTGTACTCCTTTATTTATTTGTAAAGCTAAAAACAGAATAAATTTAATTAAAAATGACTATAATCAAAATATATTATCAAATTTTATAATAAAATAATGCATATTATATTTAACACTTAGGTAGTAATGTGCATACTATAACCTAATAACCTAGAGGTTAACTTATTGTTTAAGGGGTGATTTAATGAATGAGGTAATAATAGTAGATAAATATTTAAGAAATTCAATAATAGAGATGTTAGAAATGCCCCGATCATTCAAAGGACCATTTTCACAAAAAGATTTATTATGTCTAGAAACACTAACAATAAATGATAAAAATATAGAAAGTATTTCAGGTCTAGAATATGCTACAAACTTGAAGTCGTTAAATCTTTCTAACAATAATATTATAGATATAACTCCAATATCAACATTAAAGAATTTAAGAATTTTAAATATATCGCATAATTATATAACAAATTTAGAGAGTTTATCTGGATTAAGCAATCTTACTTACTTAAATGTATCAGATAACCAGATAATGAATATAGATTCTTTAAATTCTCTTGGAGAATTAATTTATTTGAATATCTCTAATAATCAAATATGCAATTTAAGTAATTTAAGTGAATTATCAAAACTAATAAAATGCGATGCAATCAATCAAAGTATAGGTATTTTTACACAAAAAATAATAGAAAATGGCGGATTTACTATTTCATTAGATTTATTAAAAGATAGATATGGTAGTTCACCAAATATTAACTATATATCTGATAATGGACATTATGATATAGTAGATAATTCTGTGACATGGTTAAATTTAGTTAAATCTAAAGAATATAACTTTAAATTTAAAACATCAGAGGGATTTTCAGGTAATATATTTGTAAAAATAGATATTGTAAAAGGTAATAGAGTCATATCATGAAAAACTTATTATTAAATTTATAATTTACCCTATATAGATATATTATCTAGTAGGGTATCTTGTTGTCTAGTATAGAAAAATTAAATATATATGATAAATATGCACATATAGCACTCTAAGAACATTTGTTCTATAATGCGAAATATCATTATTTATAAAAATTATTAAGTAGCTTGGGAACATTTTACATATAATCTACATATTATTTATTAAGATTAAACCTATTATAATACTTCCCTACAGTAACTCTTAACATACGAGTTATCTAAGCATTTATAGATAAAAGCCATAAATTTATTGATGTAGGCAAAGTATATAAATAGTATCTTATCTAGGGTAGTCTAAGTAAAATTTTAGACTACCCTATTTTATTGTACTTTATTATTAACTCGTACATATAAATTATAGAGAAATAAATTTAAAGGTGGGGATGAAATTGAATAATATACTATCTAACTTGATAAAATCAGTCTTTACTAACCCAGTAACAGTAATATTTTTATTACTAATTATAGTATATACAGTATCTAAAGTTTTAGAGAATAGAAATCTTTATGATTTTATTCGTAGAGACTTAGATGATTTAAATGAAAACTATAAAAATAGTAGGGTATATGCAAATGTAAAAAGTAAGTATCAGATATACATGGATGAGAAAGATTATGCAGATATAAATGTGACATCTTTTATAGAAGAAATTGCTTCAAATCTAACCTATAAAAATAAGTACTTATTAGACGAGATAAAGAGCATAAAAAATGCTTCTTCAATCTGTATTTTGCTAGGGGTACTTGGTACGTTTGTAGGCCTATCAACAATGTTGTTGTCAGTAAATACTAAAGATATAATAAATTCACTTCCTGCTACAATTAGTAGCATGCAAACTGCGTTTACTACAAGTATTTTTGGTATAATTTCATCTTTGATTATAAACATGTGTATTAAACATCATAATTGTGAACATAATTTACTTCAACTAATGTTAAAACTTGAAAATTTACTTACTTCTGAGGTTACTAATAAAAAATCATCTATTATGGATACAAAGATAGAAGAAGTAAAAAGTACGATAAAGCAAATAAGTAAATCTATTGAAGCTATAGAAAGATTTGACAAAATTTCAAAAGACTTAAATGATTTCAACGATGAATTTATTAGTGGCATAGAAGCTTTAAAAGAGCTTCTAGAAGGTTCAGGAAACTCTATTAAGACATTTGATCAAAGTGTAAGAAAACTTGATAAACAGTTTAATATTTTAAATATAAAGTTTAATAAATTGTTTGATAAATATGATAATCAAGATGAGATAAATACAGAAATACTTTTAGAAATGAAAGAGACTTCTAAAAATATATATAATACAACAGAAAGTCAATTTAAAATACGAGATTATATAAAGAATTTAAATGCAATTTTTTCACTTTATGAAAGAAGTGCACAAGATCTACTACAAAAACTTATATCACATGAAGAAGAAGCTTTAATAAAGCAAAATAATATTAGTACTGAAAGTATTGAGCTCGAAAATACAGTCAAAGATCTATCATCAATAGTAAATCTTGCCTCATATGATATACAAAGCAAGTTAGATATGGTATTTAACTACATAGATCTATATAAAGAAGCTTCAAATATTAACAAATCAGAAATTGAATCTATTGATGATACAAATATGGAAGAAATTTATGAAATAGAAAAAGAAGATATCATACAAAACTCAAAGGATATTAGAAAAATTTATCCGCTATTAAAAGATATAAATGAGGATGATATAAATGATTAATAAATATAGAAGAACTGTTAATAAAGAGTTTGAAGAGAGCAGTTTCTGGCCAACATTTACAGATCTATTATCTACAGTGCTGATGGTAGTAATACTTATTTTATTTAGCTCAGAAAGTATTACAGGATCAGTTGAACAAGATTTGGCAAAAAATGTATCTAATTCAGTAGAAAAAGCATTAAAAGAGGATGGTTTACAGGTAGAGGTAAATAAAGATACTGGCCAAGTAACCTTTGGAGAAAAGACAATGTTTGACACTGATAGTTTTGAATTAAAACCTGAAGCTAAAGAAATTTTAAAAACCTTTATACCTAAGTATGTATCTGCTATATATAAAGATTATGGTGATAATATATCTAAAATAATAATTGAAGGTCATACAGATGATGTTGGCAGCTATATATATAATTTAGATTTATCACAAAAAAGAGCATATAGCGTAGCAGAGTTTATGGTAGGTGAGGAGATTGGGAATTATGAGTATAAAGACAAACTTACTAAGGATATAGTGGCCATAGGTAGATCTCAAGCTGAACTAATAAAAGATGCTAATGATAATGTTAATCGTGATGCCTCGAGAAGAGTAGAGATTAAATATGAAATTAAGATTAATTAACCTATAGCTCTATATAATCCCTATACAATACTGTATAGGGATTTCTATTATCAATATTTATTTATATATCTAAAATGTCAATATACCATTTAGAGTTAGAATTATTTTTGGTTAAAAAACACCAAGATTCATAAATTCCGCTCTGATCATATCGTGAACTATCTGAGTTATAGGAAACTTGATATTTAACCTTATATATTTTAACATTTCGCTCAGAAAATTCATTATTATATTTTGTATAGGCTGTTATTAAGCTTTCATCTTTTTCTTCAATGACTGAAATTAAAGATATATTGTTTAAATTATTAATTTCTAACTGAATATAACTAATATCTTGAGGATTATATAATAACTTAGAAATTGATTCTATGTCTTTTTCGTTTTTGTATTCAAAGTATTCATATATTACTTTTTCTGGATAATTATGTGATTTTGTTTGTGAATATACGGTTATGAAATAAGTAAATATAAGCATGGGAATAAGAATAAGAAGAGCTATACGTTGATTACCTCTAGTCAAAAAATTCCCCCCTTTCTAGGATAGGATTATTTTGGTATAATATAAATTCAAAGTATATCTATACTATATAGTATACTATAAATGACATTTAAAAATATCTAATTATCAGAAAGTTGATAATATCTTATCTAAAATAATTAGATAAGTATTCAAGGAGGAAGTAAAATGAGTAACACACCAACACCACATAACAATGCAAAAAAAGGAGATATCGCTGATACAGTCTTATTACCAGGAGATCCACTAAGAGCTAAATTTATAGCTGAAACATTCTTAGAAGATGTTGTACAATACAATACAGTTAGAGGGATGTTTGGTTATACAGGATACTATAAAGGTAGAAAAATATCAGTTCAAGGTTCAGGTATGGGTATGCCATCTATTGGAATATACTCTTATGAATTAATACATTTTTACGGAGTTAAAAACTTAGTAAGAATAGGTTCAGCTGGAGCTATAAATGAAAACTTAAAGTTACATGATGTTGTTATAGGTATGGGAGCATGTACTGATTCAAACTTTGCATATCAATATAACTTACCAGGGACTTTTGCACCAATAGCAAGCTATGAATTAATGCAAAATGCTATTAATGTAGCACATGAACAAGGAACAAAAGTTAATGTAGGTAATATATTATCTGCAGATGTTTTCTATAGTGATGCAGGACTTGATAACTTAGCCAAATGGAAAAAAATGGGCGTTCTTTGTGTAGAAATGGAAGCTGCAGCTCTTTATATGAATGCTGCAAGAGCAGGAGTTAATGCACTATGTATTCTTACTATATCAGACTGTCCATTCACAGGAGAGGAAACTACTTCTCATGATAGACAGGTTGCATTCACTAAAATGATGGAAATAGCATTAGAATTAGCTTAATTTATTATATAAATCAAATAAAAAAGATATGGCTTATAACCATATCTTTTTTATTTACCAGATTTTTTATTTAATAACTCTAAATACCCCTGTAACATGACCTATAATCTCTACGTCTGAATCATTTAAAATTATTGGTTCCATAAAATCATTTTCTGGCTGTAATCTTATACAATTGTCTTCTCTAAAAAATCTTTTTACAGTAGCAGAATCTTTATTAATAAGAGCTACAACTATTTGAGAATTAAGTGCAGTATTTTTCTTATCTACAATCACATAATCTCCGTCTAATATACCAGCATTAACCATACTGTCACCTTTAACTTTAAGTACAAAGTTATCAGTTCCTTTTACTAGGTTAACTGGTAATGGGATATATTCTTCAATGTTTTCCTCGGCAAGAATTGGTTCTCCAGCAGTTATACAACCAACTAAAGGTAAGTTAAGAATTTCTTGATTAATTCCGTCAATTTGTCCAAATCTTGTGCCATCTAAAACTTCTATTGCTCTAGGTTTAGTTGGGTCTCTTCTTATATAACCAAGTTTTTCAAGTTTGTTTAGATGAGAATGTACAGTAGAAGTAGATCTTAGTTCTACTGCGCTACATATTTCCCTTACTGAAGGTGGATATCCTTTTAGAGTAAGTTGTTCTTTAATGAACTCTAAAATTAAGACTTGCTTATTGCTTAAATCTAAGTACATATTTATCACTCGTTTCTAAACTAAATTTAAATACAAATATCTTATGGTATATATTGTATCATAATTTTATTCTTAACACAAACGTTTGTTCCGAATAATAAATTTTTAATTATTCTATTCATCATCATCTTCTATCCACTCAAAGTTATTTACAATGTCCCTTTTAACATTCTTTTTGTGTGCAGCGTATAACTGAGTAGTAGTCACATTGTCATGGTCTAGTAAGTTTTGTACATCATATATTGAAAATCCTGTTTGAATTAAAGAAGTAGCAGCTGTTGCTCTTAACTTATGAGGACTATATCCATTTCCTCTAGATGTTTCCATAGAAATTGAGGTATATTTCTTTACTAACTCTCTTATTGCTTTTGAAGTAAGTCTTTTATTTTGTAATGAAAGAAATAGAGCATCTTTGTTATCTTCACTAAGCATCTCACTTTGACATCTCTCATTAAATATGTAATCCTTAACCACTATTTCACATGTATGGTTAATCGGCATTAATACTTCTTTACCTCTTTTCCTATAAATCATAAATTCACCTCTTGAAAAGTTAAAAGAAGAAATATTAAGTTCTCGAAGCTCATTTAATCTAAGTCCATACGTTACAAATAGAGCTAATATAGCTTTATCTCGAAGCTTAGTTTTTCTCCAGTATACTTTTTCTTTATCAGTAAGACCTTCACCAGTTTCTACAGATTCTAACATCTTTGCAACTTCATCAATTTCAAGACGTTTTATAGCGTCTGGTTGGGGCTTAGGAAGCTTTATAGGATTAAAACCATCAGTTATATTATTATCTAATTGTTCATTCCTAAAAAGGAATTTAAAGAGAGTAGAGAGAGATGATTTTTTTCGTGCTAAAGCCCGGTTATTATTTTCAAATATCAAAGTATTTTTATCTGTATGTTTATAGTATCTGCTACAGTAATCCCCTAGAAATAAATTAACATCCCTTGCTTTTATATTATTAAATTCATCTATTGTTATATCTTTAGTATCTAGTGCATCAGTAAGGTCTTTAGTCTCAACTAGATAAGTACAAAAGAAGTGTATATCATCTAAGTATGCTAGCCTGCTAGAAACAGCTACTGAGCCTTTTAGGTAGATAAAGTAATCTTTCATAAACTTAGGAAGCTTATTTTCAACAGCTATGCATTTTTCTACAATTTCATTATCTCTTAAGACAATATTATCTGGCTTGTCAGACTTATTATGTATTTTTAATACTTTTTTATCATTACTCAAAACTTATACCTCCATCAAAGCTTAATAAAACTTTGTAATTACTTAATATACCAAATAGAATATCATATGAGTTTAACACTTTCAACTATTCCTAAAAATCTTGTATATTGCAATAAAACTAGGTCAATAATTACTAAATGTTAAACTTTATTCTTACTTTGATTATAAAAAGTTTAAATTCTGAGTTGTAAGAACAAATGTTTGTAGTAGGGATAAGTTTGTGTTACAATATTAATATAAGATCATAAAGTAAGTTAAAACTTATAAAAACTATAGATTTAAATAGGTATTTTAAGGTAATATAAAAATATAAATAAACCTAGAAAGGGAAGATAAAATATGAGTACACAAATAGACCAAGGAAAATTACAAGCTTTAAATACGGCACTTGCTGGTATAGAGAAGGAATTTGGTAAAGGATCAGTAATGAAGCTTGGAGAAAGTGCTTCTATGAATATAGAATCTACTTCAACAGGATCATTAGGATTAGATATCGCATTAGGAATTGGAGGGGTTCCTAAAGGAAGAATAATAGAAATATACGGACCAGAATCTTCTGGTAAAACTACTGTAACACTTCATTGTATCGCAGAGGTACAAAAAAACGGAGGAATCGCAGCATTTATAGATGCAGAACATGCATTAGACCCTGTATATGCTAAAGCGTTAGGAGTAGACATAGATAATCTTATCGTTTCTCAACCAGATACAGGAGAACAAGCTCTAGAGATTGCTGAAGCTTTAATTAGAAGTGGATCAATTGACATAATCGTAATAGACTCGGTTGCAGCTCTTGTTCCTAAAGCAGAGATCGATGGAGACATGGGGCAAAGCCATGTAGGTCTTCAAGCAAGACTTATGTCTCAAGCTCTAAGAAAATTAACTGGGCATATAAAGAAAAGTAACTGTGTTGCAATATTTATAAACCAGTTAAGAGAAAAAGTTGGAGTAATGTTTGGTTCTCCAGAAACAACTACAGGTGGACGTGCACTTAAGTTCTATGCATCTGTAAGAATCGATATTAGAAGAATTGAAGCTATAAAACAAGGGGATAAACTACTTGGAAATAGAACTAGAGCCAAAATTGTAAAAAATAAAGTTTCTCCTCCATTCAAACAAGCTGAATTTGATATTATGTATGGAGAAGGTATATCTAAAGTCGGTGAATTAATCGATATTGGTGCTAGCCTTGACGTAGTAAAGAAATCAGGTTCATGGTTTAGTTATAATGATACAAAAATAGGACAAGGTAGAGAAAATGTTAAAAAGTTCCTAATTGATAATCCAGATTTAATGATAGAAATAGAAGAAAAAATAAGAGATCACTATAAGTTAGAAGAAAATGAAGCTTCTGAAACTGCAGCAGATATTAGTAATGAAGAATAAAAATAAAACCTTAGAGATTATCTCTAAGGTTTTATTTTTTGATTATAAATTTACTGAAAGCGAAAGAAGAAAGAAGATAGATAAAAATATTTATAAATATAAAGTGAAATACTAAAAAGCATTAAATTACTAATTATATTTATCCAAACTAGTAACTATTCCCAAAATATACATTTAAAGACTAGTTATATTTTATACAAAACTAGCTTACATATATATGCATATACTTCTCTTTATATTCATTTAAACTAAATTATATAAATATAAAGAAATTATTAATAATTATTATATAGACTTTATACCTTTGATATACCTCACAGATATTTTATTTAATTCATTGTATCTGTAAGGTATATATGAATTATAAACAAACCATTTTGTTACTTAAGTGTTTAAATATTACTTATTAAGTTCAGATAAATATCCTAAGTCAACTTCAAATTTTTCTTTCTTATCTAATGATTGAACATATGCTGTACCAATATTATTATCTACGCTTATAATATTAACTGGATGCTCTTGATAATAAACAACTACGTCATTCTTTTTTTCGTTTACTATTTCCATTGCTCTTCTTAATTGCATAAGTATCCTCCTCAATTTAACTTTAAAGTTATTTTTCATAATTATATTAACCTATGTAAAGCTTACTTATTCTAATTGAAAAAAATTATAAAAAAAGATGCGAGAAACATTAGTTTCACACATCTCATATTAATAAATATTTATGACCTACTACCTAGGTTCGACAATAAGTTTTATAGCAGTTTTTTGGTCGCCGTCTATATTTATATCTGTAAAAGCAGGTATACAGATAAGGTCCATACCGCTTGGTGCTACAAAACCTCTTGCTATTGCTACAGATTTTATAGCTTGGTTAAGCGCTCCTGCTCCGATTGCTTGTATCTCTGCACTCCCCTTTTCTCTAAGAACTCCTGCTAAAGCACCTGCTACAGAGTTAGGATTAGATTTTGATGAGACTTTTAATACCTCCATTTCAATTTACCCCCTTGTTTATACTTTATGCCATCTAAAACGTATAAAACAAAAACAATAATATAAAAAGTGATATAATTATTATAAAATAAGAAATTGTTAGAGTTCTAATCTTTCATTACTTCTATATATAATTCACAATCCCTTTATTTTTTTACAAACATCTCCCAATTTCTCTAAACTTATTATATCTTTGAGATATAATCTCTTCTTTTGAAATATTTTCGTAATAACCTAGCTCCTCTAATATATATAATTTTATATTATCTGCAACTAGTTTGACATCTTTTTGGGCTCCATCAATAGGTTCTTTTATAATTTTATCTACTATATTTAAATTATATAAGTCATAACTAGTAAGCTTCATTACTTCACTTGCTTCCTTAGATTTTGATGAATCTTTAAATAGTATGCTGGATAATCCTTCAGGTGATATTACTGAGTAAATAGAGTTTTCAAGCATGCAGATTTTATTTCCAACACCTATGCCTAAAGCTCCTCCACTTCCGCCTTCTCCTATTACAAAAGTGATTATAGGCACTGACAGTTTACTCATTTCAAGCAAGTTTCTAGCAATAGCTTCTCCTTGCCCTCTCTTCTCAGCCTCTAGGCCACAATAAGCTCCTGGAGTGTCAATAAATGTTATTATTGGTCTATTAAACTTTTCAGCTTGTTTCATAAGTCTAAGTGCTTTTCTATAACCTTCTGGGTGAGGCATACCAAAGTTTCTTTCTATGTTTTCTTGTAGGTTATTTCCTTTTTGATGACCTATAATTGTAACGCTATGTTTTCCTATTTTACCTATTCCTGCGACTATAGATGGATCATCTCTATACATTCTATCTCCATGTAATTCAATAAAGTTTGAAGTGATAAGATTTATATAGTCTTGAGTTGTCGGTCTTTTAATATCTCTACTTATAACAACCCTGTCGTAAGGAGATAAATTCAAATTATTATTATGCATTATTTACCTCCTTTTTACGTATAGCTATGTTTGAATTATGATTTAAATTATGCATAGAAAGTATCTCGTGAATGCTTGATTTAAGATGACTTCTACTTACTATTTTATCAATAAATCCGGTTTCAAGTAGATATTCTGAGGATTGGAATCCATCAGGTAGTTTTTGATTTATTGTTTGTTCTATAACCCTTGGACCTGCAAATCCAATTAATGCATTTGGCTCTGCTAAAATAATATCACCAAGCATTGCGAAACTTGCAGTCACACCTCCAGTAGTAGGATCTGTTAATAATGAGATATATGGCAATGATTTTTTTTCGAGTTTTGCTAAAGCTTGTGACGTTTTAGCCATTTGTATAAGAGATACCATTCCTTCTTGCATCCTGGCACCACCAGAAGCTGAACATATAATTATGGGTAGATTATTATCAGCTGCATATTCTATTGCATAAGTAATCTTATCGCCAACAATAGATCCCATGCTACCCATCATAAAATCAGGATTCATTACACATATAACAGTTTTAATACCATACATTCGCCCGTATCCAGTTATTACAGCATCACATTCCTTTGACTTATTTTTAGCTACATCTAATTTATCTATATAATTAGGAAATGTAAGTGGATCCTGTGTATCTACATATGAATTAAACTCTACGAAACTTCCTCTATCTATTAAAAGACTAATTCTAGATCTAGCTTCTAATTTATAATGAGTACTGCATTTTGGACAAACACTTAAATTATCTTCAATTTCCTTTTTAAATATTCGCTCTTCGCAACCCTTGCAATAGATCCAAAATTTATCATTAACACTATTTTCCTTTTTATTATCAAAAGAAACAGTTATGTATTTTTTCTTTGAAGATAGAAACTTCTTTATCATAATTAATATACTCCTTATACGATACTAAGAGCTTTGATAAAATTATTTTCAATAAACTTTGTATAATGAGTGTCATTTATAAATGCATTACTATTTATAAGCGATTTTTGAAACTCAACGTTAGTCTCTACTCCACTAATTATTATTTCATCAAGAGCCCTATTCATTCTATTTATACATTCTTCTCTATTTTCACCCCAGCATATAAGTTTTCCAATCATTGAATCATAAAGAGGTGGTATAGTATATCCTGTGTACACAAACGTATCAAAACGCACTCCAAACCCGCCAGGAATGTTTAATGATGTTATCTCACCTGGAGATGGCTTGAAGTCCTTAGAAGCGTCCTCAGCATTTATTCTGCATTCTATAGCATGACCTCTAAACACAACCTCTTCTTGTCTAAAAGGAATAGGCTTATTATCTGCTATAGATATTTGTAACTTTATTAAATCTATTCCTGTAATCATCTCAGTTACTGGGTGCTCAACCTGAATCCTTGTATTCATTTCAATGAAATAAAAGTTTTTAGAGCTGTCCACTATAAACTCAATAGTACCAGCACCTATATATCCAACTCCTTTTACTATGCTTAAAGCTGTATTATATAAATTGTTTTTTTCTTCATCACTAAGATAATCGCTTAATGATTCTTCTATAACCTTTTGATTTCTTCTTTGCATAGAGCAATCTCTACCACCTAAGTGTATTGCATTTGAAAACTTATCTCCAAATACTTGAACTTCTATGTGTCTAGGGTTTTCGATATATTTTTCCATATATAAGTCACTATTAGAAAATGCAGCCAAAGCTTCAGCACTTGCTAATTCATAACTAGAGAAAACTTCATCAGGAGAATTAATTATTCTCATACCCTTTCCACCACCTCCATTAGAGGCCTTTATCATCACAGGATATCCAATCTCATTTGCTAAACTAAGTGCTTCTTCTTTACTTTTTAACACCTCTTTTGATCCTAAAACTACAGGAACATTCAAGTCTATCATAGTTTGCCTTGCACGAGATTTATCACCCATTAATATCATTTGTTCTTTTGTTGGACCGATTAGTATTATATTGTTTTCTTCACATCTACCTGCGAATTCAGCATTTTCAGATAAAAAACCAAATCCAGGATGAATAGCATCACAGTTCAACTTTAGTGCTAGATAAATTATATTGTCTATATTGTTATAGCTCTTGCTGATATTATTAGGTCCTATACATATAGATTCATCTGCTAAGTATCTATGTACACATTCTCTATCAGCTTCAGAATATATAGCTACAGTCTGTATACCCATTTCTTTACATGTTCTAATTATTCTAACGGCTATATCTCCTCTATTAGCTATTAATATTTTCTTTATCATATATTTCCTCCAATCTAGAATGATTTTATTTTAAATAAAGGCTGATCATATTCTACTAAATCTTCGTTTTTTACTAGAATATCAATTACTTCTCCTCTTACTTCACTTGTTATTTCGTTCATAAGCTTCATAGCTTCAAGTATACAAAGTGTATCGCCTATTTCAACTATATCACCTATTTTTACGAAATTTTCGTCTTGTGGGCTTGGTGAAGCATAGAATGTTCCTATTAATGGTGCTACAACAAAAGAAGTCTTTTCATCATCATGTACTTCTACTTCTCTTTCTGCGCTTATCTCTTCTTGATAGTTAAAATCTGTAGCTTCTGATTTCTCAGCATATTTATATTCTACTTGTGAATTTGTTTTTGACACCTCTAACTTAATACCTTCTAAGTCTAGCTTTACTGAAGTTAAGTTTGTAGAATCTATAAATTTTAATAAATCTTTAATTTCGTTTGTTTTCATTTATTTACCCCCTCGTATTATTACCTGGTGCTAATATTATATCACAAAAAAATAAAATCTAAAAGAAAAAGTGCCGATTATTTTATCGGCACTAACTATTTATAGCATTAGATTCACTTTTAATGATACTTATTTCATCTAAAGTCAGCCCTGATATATCTGATATAAAGTCAATTGAGGCATCTTTGTTGATTAAATCTATAGCCATATTTTTTCTAGCTAAGTATTTTTTATCTTTTTTGTTTTCATTGCATAACATGCTATTTTCACGCTCGTCGAACATTTGTTCTTGAATCGGATTCTTAGCACCTTTACCATCATCACAACTATATTGCGAACTAACTTCTACACTCGATTCTATTTTATTAAAACTATTTAAATTTTCAGTACACTCTTCTGCTACTACAATATCACCTTGAGCAGAGCATGATGCAAGTTCTGGATTTCTTGAATCTTTACTTTTTTCATTAAAATTATGTACTATTAGTTTAGCAAGTGTAGTAAGAGGAGACAGTAAAATTAGTAAAGACGGAATTAAAAAGTTCACACCAGTTCCAAGTAAACCAATTATAACTGTAATTATACTTATAGCCATATTAAATCTATCCAATGATATCTTGCATATCATCTTACCCAGCATATAAGATTTCATAATTGAAAGTAATAGAGTTAGTATGCAAAGAGGAAATAAAGTATAACTTGATAACATACCTCCAAAGCTCAGTGAGTCAAAGTTACCTCCAATATTATTATATACAAACATATCTCCGTTTAAGTATGCATAGATACAGGCTATAAGTCCTATTGCAGATCCTAAAGCTTGAGAATACCAATTTAAAAATTTAGAGCTCATTCAATTCCCCCCCTTAAAAACCATATATTAATTAATATGATTCTATCTTTATAATTATATCTATTCCATATTAATAACAAAAAGCCTCCTATTTTATAGGAAGCTTTTGTTATATAAGACTTTCAATCGCAAGTTTAAGAGCTGTTATATCCTCATCTCTAGTTTGTAATGAAATAAGTTTATTTGTTAGATCTATTGCTGTCTCTCTATCATTAGATTCAATAGATTTATAAATAGAACTCAAAATATCATATTCTTCGTAAGTGAAATTTTGTTTTTCTAAGTTATTATTAAAAGAATGAATACACAAAATATTACCTCCTATTTTTTATTATAATTATATTGTAATCAAATTATTGTATTACAATACTTTTTTGTGTATACTTTTTATTATGGTAAATTAAGACTATTTTGATTAAATATGATTAATATGGTAACAATACAAATAAATCCACTGAGTAAAGGGGAGCGTTGATTATGTTAGACACCATTGAGTTTATACTTAAGATATTATTTTTAATTTTATCTATAGTTTGGATTGGTAAGATAATGATTTTAAGAACGGATAAGCAAATAGTTATAAATCCACTTCTTATTGCTATCTCAGCTATATTAGTTATACTACCAGAGACTAAAGATAACTTTGATATTATTGGATTTGACATTCAAAATATAAGAATTTTCTTATACGCTTTATATTCTATAGTTGTAATGATGGGCGTTTATGCTACTAGTCGTAAAAATGGAATGTTTTAATAAAAAAGGACTATCCTAAAATTAATTTAAGATAGTCCTTTTTTATATTTGTAATTTATAGTATTGTTATATAAATTACCGTACCAGAACATTTGTTCCCGCATGCTAAATATGGCATTAATATAGTTTTTGTTTACTTCTTAGCTTCACATCTATAAATTTTCATACCTTGAGACATAAATTTATCTTCGTATTCAGTAGTTACATTTTCATTATAGTCACTTTCAGCTAAATTAAGCGATATATTTTTTAATGCCCATCCATCTGATGCAATTTCATTTAACGTAAATTCAAATAGCTTCTCATTGTCTGTTTTAAAATGTATTTCTCCATCTGCGTTTAGTATTTTATCATATTTATTTAAGAAGTTAGTATGTGTTAGTCTTCTTTTCGCCCATCTAGTTTTTGGCCACGGATCACAGAAGTTTACATATACTCTATCTATTTCTTTTTCATCGAAGTAATCTAGTATATTGTTTACATTTCCCCAAACAAATAATATATTGTCTAAATTGTTTTCATCAGCTTTTTCAACTGCTTTTACAAGTACTTCTTCTTTTATCTCCATTGCTATATAGTTTATATTAGGATTTTGCTTAGCTAAAGTTGTTATAAATTTTCCACGACCAGTTCCAAATTCTACATGTATAGGATTATTATTTTCAAAATGAACACTCCACTTACCTTTCATTTCTTCAATATTTTCTTTAATAACGTAATCTTTATAGCTTAATAACTTCTCATCTGCACCTTTTACTTTTCGTCTTCTCATGTCATATCTCCTTGTATATAAAATTCACCTTACTAATTATAACTTCATTTCGATAGTTTATGCAATTAATTGTGAAAAAATAAAAAAGGATACTAATCATAGCTAGTATCCTTTATATATTATTATTGACCGCAGCCAGAACATCCTCCACCGCATCCGCTACCTTCTTCTATGTTCTCTGGTGCTACTCTGAAGCCATATTCTGTATCCTCAATTACAATATCTCCGTATTGATCGTACTCTTCTTTTGTCATAATGAATTTTAAATCATTCACTTCGCAAGTTATATCACTATCTTTTTGCTCATCTAATGCAAGACCAAATGATGGTCCGCAACAACCATTACCTGAAAAGTAAACCCTTATATTGTCTGGTCTATCTTGATTATCCTTTAATATATCTTTTAATATATCTACCGCTGTACTTGGTAAAGTAACCTTCATATAAAATCATTCCCCTTTAATATTTTATTAAAATTTTGTTTACTCAGTTTTTAAGTTTCCCCCTATAATTAAAAATAGTAAAACAAAGTACTTCAAAAAACAAGCCTTTATTGTTATAATATAAAATTGACAGATTAAGGAGGTAATTTTCATGAAAAAATATAAATCTTCTATTATAATAGAAGCATTGGGGTTAATAATCGGATGTATATCTATGAGTATTGGTATTAATATGTTCCTAAAGCCTAATACAATAGCTCCAGGAGGCCTTAGTGGTATGTCTGTAGTACTTAATAAACTTACTGGCATTTCGGTCTCTAGTATAATGCTTATTATAGGTGTGCCATTAGTACTATTCGCTTTTAAGATATTAGGAAAGAAGAACTCTATTAAAACATTAATTGGTACTGTTTTATTCTCTGCACTTATTAAATTAACTTCACCTTTATCAAATATCACTGTAACGGAAGATGTTTTACTTGCATCAATATGTGGTGCAATATTTGTTGGAATAGGTATTGGTATTGTTTTTATGGTAGATGGTTCTACAGGTGGAACAGATTTAATAGCTCTTATTTTAAGTAAAAAATTCCCAGGAATAAAAGTCACTAAATTTATGACTTGTTTAGATGGCATTGTAGTTATTTCATCAGGTATAGTAAATAAGAACATAGAAACAGCTCTTTATTCTGCAATCGCTCTTTATGTAATTGTTAAGATAGCTGATGCAATAATGGAAGGTTTTGATTATTCTAAAGGATTATTTATTATTTCAAATGAATCAGAAAAACTTAGAACTGCAATAACTAATGACCTAGATAGAGGACTTACTATTTTAGATGGTAAAGGTGGATATACTGATGAAAAAAAAGATATACTACTTGTAGTTGTTCCTAAGAATCAAGAAGTTCATCTTAAAAGACTTGTTAAGGCAACAGATCCAAATGCATTTATTATAGTAACTAATGTTCATGAAGTTTTAGGTGAAGGATTTAAAAGCTTACAAAGTTAAAAGCGGCAGTGCCGCTTTTTATTTTGTAAGCTTTTATTTTTTTCGTAAAGTTGAATTTATTTCTAAATTAAAACCATCTTTTAGATTGCATATGCAAAGGCTAGGTGTTGTATATTCGTAATCGCTAATAAAAGGAAATAAAACTGTATATCTACCTGCAGATAAATCATCAAAACTATATTCTCCTTTTTCCTTTGTAAATTTATAGAATTTATTTCCGTTTGAATCTATAAGAGTTATTAATTTATTTTCTAAAAACTGATTATTTGGAGTTTCCTCACGATCACTACTAATACTCAGTGATAGACACCCGTATATGCACCCTGTTATTTTACTTTTTTTAAGCTTTTCTATCCCGAAAGAAGCTGTAGATAACTTTATCAATATTGGTTGGATAAGAATACCACTTAGTATTCCTGATTTAAAGAAATTAACTTCGTGATAAAAATCCGCCTTTATTATACAATTTGAGCATATGTTTTTAACTATCATTTGTGAAATTGAATATAATAAGGATGGTCTTTCATCTGTCTCAAGCTTACTGTATTCCCCATCCACTTGGACATTATCATATAGTACAGGTGTATGTTCATCCCAAAGTATGTTAGGTTTAAAAGTAAAATCTTCGCCATAATCTACAACTACACTATTTAATAGTACGCATTGATCACTAGCTATCACTTTGACATTATGTGTACATATAGTTTTTATAAAAGATAAATCTTGAATTTTATTGTTAGATACATTAATGAGAGCTAAATTCTTTAGATTATTTAAACTTGGAATGTAAGATATATTGTTACACTCTAGGCCTATACTTTTGAGTTTCTTCATATTAACTAAGAAAGAGACATCTTTAATTTTATTGTCACTCAAATCTAAATCTGTAAGTTTATATAAAATACCTAAGTAAGACACGTCACTAATATTATTTTTACTTAAATTAAGTTTTAGTGCATTAAAGGCAAATTGTATTCCTCTTATATCTTCAATATTTTTGTAACTTAAATCAATTTCTTTTAATGTAGATAGAAACTGTTTCGTAATTTTTTCTTCTGATTTATTATAGGTACTAGCTAAGGCAAATTTTAAATCTTTACTTATCCAATCTTCTATAACATTATTATTTTCTGCCACAGCTGATCATTCCTTTTCTATAAAATTATTATTAATAAAGAGAACTAATTATTAAAGTAGTTATTTCTCATCATTTCATACTTATAGCATATTACGCTTTTATGTGGTTTAGTCGAAGTTATCTTTCTTATAAATTTTCCGACAAAGTTAAACCCCAATACTTCTAACGGTTTTTTTGAATATACATTTTCTTCATATAGTATAGCTATAATTCTATTTAGCTTTAAGTCTTCAAATCCAAACCTAAGCATTTCTACTGCTAATTCGGTGGATAAGTCGTTACCCCAATAAGATGGATTTATACAAATTCCCATCTCACCTTCTTTTGAATCTTGAGAAATATTATTGAAGCCAACATTTCCTATAACTTTTTTGCTCTTTTTTGATACTATTACAAAATGACCAATTTTACCTTTTTTATAATTATCTAGAAAAAATAACTTTATAAAATTATGTGTATCTTGTATATTTTTATGTTTGTTAAAAGGTAAGAATTTTACAACTTTTTCTTGTTGATAATATTCGAATAAGTCAGCTGTATCTTTTAAGGTTGCAGGCCTTAGTATACATCTTTTAGTTTCTAATGTTTTCATTTGAGGATATTTAATGTTATACATAATTGCTTCCCCTTTAACTATTTTATTGAATAGTATTTATATAGATTATGCTAGAAATAGTATAACTGTTCATATAAGACATAAAATATATAGTTTTATGCCATTTTTATAAAATATAGATTTATCAATAGTTATAGGTATAATTAATCATATTATGTCAGTTATATGTCAGAATTTTGTATGTTATTTATTTTTAGATTATGTTACAATAGATATATAATTGTAAAACATTGGAGGATATTATGAGTTTCGTTTTTATAAGGAAAAGAAGTAAAAACTATATAGTATATTTAGAATACAAAGACTTAGATAGCGGAAAGAAAAAGCAAAAGAATATGGGGTCTTATGATAAAAAAAGAGATGCTAATAAGAGAGCTACAGAGTTAAAAGACAGCATATATAATGATGATTTTCTAACTCCTAATAAGATGATTTTAGAAGAATTCTTAGCAGACTTTTTAGAAAAATATAAAGAAAATTTATCCATAACAACATATAATTGTTACAAAAGAATCATCACAAAATACATAGTACCTATGATCGGTAAAATAAAATTAGAAGATCTAAAACCATTACATATCCAAAATTACGTAGATGATTTAGTAGGTATTTTAAGTCCACAAACTATCAAGATACATATAAATATTTTAAATCTCGCTTTAAAAAGAGCTTATCGTTTAAAGCTAATCAGAGAAAATATTATAGATTGTATAGAGATTCCAAGAGCAAAAAAGTTTAAAAATAATATATATGACCAAGAAAAAATGATAAAATTACTTAATATATGTAAGGATACCGAACTACAATTACCCATATTTTTAGCAAGTGGTTTAGGTCTTAGAATATCCGAAATTCTAGGTCTTACTTGGGATAATATAGACTTCAATAACAATACAATAACCGTAAATAAAATCACAGCTAGATCAAACGGAGAAGTAATTTTAAAAGACCCTAAAACCGAAAGTTCAATAAGAACAATATCGTCACCTAAAGAAATTATGGATATGCTCAAAGATTATAAAAAAAAATACATAGAGTTAAAGCTAAAAGGTTTAATAAAAACTGAAAAAAACCTTATTTTTTTCGATAAAAATAATAAACCAATAGCACAAGATGTTATAAGCAAAAAGTTCTCAAGACTCTTAAATGATAATGATCTCCCACATATTAGATTTCATGATCTGAGACATTCCCATGTTACATTATTAATAAATTCGAAAGTTCCTATAAGGGTAATCTCAGAAAGAGTTGGTCACTCTAATATAAATACAACATTGAATACATATTCACATGTCCTTAAAGAAATGGATAAAGAAGCTTCTGACAAAATTTCAGAGAGCCTATTTAAATTAGGTTAAAAAAATAAAACTCACAATTATGAGTTTTATTTTTTTAACCTAATTATTAGTTTACATAATAAAATTATTTCGACGCTGTTACTTCTCTATTTTTACTTTTATATAAATACTCTAAATTAAATTTATTTTATCTTCAAACTGAAAAAAAGATAAGAAAACTAACCTTTTAAAATCGTTTTTAATGCCGTTTAAAAAAGTTAATAGATACTTAGTATTAAAAAAGATAAAACTTCTTAGAATCGCAATAACAAGCTGTATTAAGTTGTAGCCTAAAAATCCACTTTTTTAGTTATATTTCTAACATTTTTTTAATGAATATTTTCTATAAAAAATAATATAATTACAATAACTATATTATGTAAACTATATTGCTATTTATCATAAAATTTTTTTGATTTTAAAAATAATAATTCCAATAAGTATTATCATTAACATAAATAGTAATGTTAGAGGATATGCAAAAACAAAATCTAATTCCGGCATGTATCTAAAATTCATCCCGTATATCCCAGTGATAACTGTAAGCGGTGTCGATATAGCTGTAAGTAATGTTAGCTTCGTAATTAAGCTGTTTGTCTTTTCACCTACTCTGGAACTATAAATATCCAAAAGTTTATCCGCAAGCTCTCTCGTAGAAATAGCAAATGTATATAACTTATCTATACCAAAATCTATATCTTGGAAATTTTCAAGATTATATTTTTTAACATCTGAGTGCTTTAGATATCTAATATTCTCTTTAAGTATTCTATCTCCGATATACAAAAGCGGTCTTGTATTTTTTACTATAGTTCTAGTAATTCCTCTAATATAATTTATATCCTCAATATGATCACTACAGACCTTATCCATCATACCATCTTCTATTTTTAAAATTAAATCTTCGACCTTATCCAACGTTTCAAATCCTACAAGTATAACCTCTTTTATTATTGAATAATTGATTTTAAACAAAGTTACGGTTGAACTTTTTTCAAGTTCTAAATTTTTTGTAATCATATTTTTCACATAATTATAAATAAAGTGATTTTCCTCAACTACTACGACTATAAAGCAATCTGATAAGTATAAATTCACTTCTTTTATTATTGCTTTTTTCTCTATAAGCTCACAAGTATTTAAGCTTAAAAAGTCATATTTATCAAATAGATCTAATTTTGTATTTTCATCAAATTCAAGGCAATCTTCAAGCGTGTCTTGATCTATATCTAACGGTTCTTGAAGTAAATTAAGTTCATCTGGTGTACTTAATATAATATAAGAATTACCTTTTTTATAGAAATTTTTATTAAACTCATTCATAATATCTTTGGTACTTAAATCTATAATATACATATAATCACCACTCAATAGACTATTTAAAATAATAAAAAGAGATACCAAAATTTATTAATTCAGTATCCCTTTTTATTATTTTACACTATTTGAATATTATTTATTCATCATTAAGTCTATAGCCAACGCCTACTTCTGTGATTAAATATCTAGGGTTTGCTGGCTGTTTCTCTATTTTTCTTCTTAGAGTAGCCATAAAAACTCTAAGCGAATTAGTTTCACTTCCAATTATATTACCCCATACTTCTTTTATTATAAAATTATGAGTCAGAACTTTACCATGATGTCTAGCTAATAATGATAAAAGGCTATACTCTATTGGTGTTAGGCGAACTTCATAATCATTCATCATTACTTTTCTTTTTTCGAAATCAATAAATAATTTATCTACAGAAAAAGTAGATTTTGTATTTTCGCTTGCAACAAAACCACTCGCACTATGTCTTAACGCTACTCTAACTCTAGCTAATAATTCAATAATAGAAAATGGTTTAGTCAAGTAGTCATCAGCACCTACGTCGAATGCCTCAACTTTTTCTCTATCTTGTTCTCTAGCAGAGACCACAATAATCGGAATATTACTTAACTGCCTAATATTTCTAATTACATCTATCCCATCCATATCTTCTAAACCTAAATCTAAAAGAATTACGTCAGGTGAATAAGACACACAAAGTGATATAGCATCTTTACCGTTAATGGCTTCAATCACCTTATAATCTTGAGTTGCAAGGGATGTGGATATAAACTTCCTTATAGTTTTATCATCTTCTACTACTAAAATTACTTTTTTATTCAATTTCTAGTCCCCCCTCATGATGCATTGGCAAATTAAACCCAAAAGTAGCACCTTTTTGTTTATTGTTTATTGAATATATTTCACCTTTATGAGCTTCTATTATAGATTTACATATTGGAAGTCCTAATCCAACACCTTTTCTAGAGTCAGAACACTTCACTTCACCAGTGAAGAATCTATCGAACACATACTTTATATTCTCACTTGGAATTCCCGGTCCATTATCACATACTTCAAATTGTGCTTGGTTGTTTTTTTCATAAACATTAATTTTGATTTTACATTGCTCTCCAGCATATTTTATTGCATTATCTATTAGATTTATTAAAACTTGTTCAATTAACTTAGCATCCATAGGAACAAACATAGGATCATTGGGAATGTTTATTTCTATATCCATATTTTCAATTCGTCTTTTTATATGATTTAGAGAAGAAGAAATTACTTCTTCAGCAAGTTCTAACTTTTTCTTTACTTCTAGTTTATTCTCATCTATTCTAGTCATGCTTAGTAGATTTTCAACTAGTCTAATAAGCCACTGAGAGTCTTCATAAGCTCCGTCTATCAATTCATATAATAAATCATCATTAATCTCTTCTTTATTTTTCATTATTGTACTTAACGTTCCTGATATTCCAGCTAAAGGAGTTCTAATATCATGAGAAATAGCTCTAAGTAAGCTACTTATAAATCGCTCTTTTTCTAACTCATTTTTTGCACTTTCTTTAATTTGCGATAAAATCTCTCTATCAAGTGCAATTGACATCTGTGCTACAATAGCTTCTATTACACAAATATCTTCGTTGTCTAACTCTTTTTCATAGCAAGAAATACCTATTACACCTAAAGTAGAGTTTATACCTATGATTGGCATATAGTATCCCTTAGATCCAGGAAGTGTATCTGTTGATTTCCCAGCTATTGTTGCATTTGACAATACCCAACTAGCTACAGCTTTTTCATCATCGTTTACTAATTTATTTGATAGATTTCTATTCTCTTCAAATAGGATTAGATCATTTCCTGAATTTGATTTAGTATAACATACAACATCCCTACTAAGACTAATAAATAATAGTTCAAGTCCCTTGTTTATTATGTCTTCTTTACTAGATACCCTTAAAAAACTCCTACTTATCTGATAAAGCATCTGTGTATTTTCTTCTCTCTTAGAATAAGTTTCTGCTTGATGCTGAATTCTTGATGTAAGTGTTGATGTTGTTATACCTACAATACAAAATACTAATAATGTAATAATATAATTGGGATCATCTATTGAGAATGTATGTAACGGCTCAGTAAATAAATAATTGATCAATATAATGTTTAGTATAGAGCTAATGATTCCCGATGTATATCCTTTTGTACATACAGAAATAAAAACAACATTCAGTATATATATTAATAGTATATTCTCACTAGCAAATCCAATACTTCTAAGTGAATAAGCAATTATTGTACTTATTATAGTTATTATAGAAAGTTTAATAAAGTCAATATATGTTATTTTAAACTTTGATTTTATTGAATTTTCTTTTTTTATTATATATTTATCCTTAGTACCTGATTTATAAGGAATTACATGTACATCTATATGGTAAACTTCCTCTATTAATTTATCAACTACATCTTTTTTTAATATCTTGTTGATAAATTTATGATTACTATGATTTCTACCTATTACAATTTTAGTAACATTTCTCATTTTCGCATATCTTATTATTTGCTCTACTAAATTATCACCATGAAGTACTACTATTTCTGCACCAAGTTTTTTTGCCAAATCTAAATTACTTTTCAGTTGATTCCTTTGAGTCTCATTTAAATTGTTAGATTCTGGAGTTGTTATATATAATGCAATCCATTTTGAAAGAGAAGAATAAGCAATTCTAGAAGCAGTCCTAATAATTTTTGTTGAAGAAGGAGAAGGACCTACACAAGCCATTATTGTATCTGAGGTAGGTATTACAGTTACTTCCCCTTTAGAAAGTCTTGAGATTTGTACTTCTTTATTAACTCTCTCTGCAGTCTTTCTCAAAGCAATTTCTCTAAGTGCTATTAAATTATCCTTTATGAAAAAGTTATCTTTGGCTTTTAAAGCTTGATCTTTTTTATATATTTTACCCTCATTAAATCTTTGTAGTAATACATCTGGTTCAATATCGATTAGTTCTAGTTGTGTAGAATTATCTAAAAGTCTATCTGGTATAGTTTCTTTTACAGATATTTTAGTAATAATTTCAACAATATCGTTTAAGCTCTCTAAATGCTGTACATTTACTGTGGTATAAACATCAATGCCAGCTAATAATAACTCTTCTATATCTTGCCATCTTTTGTTATGTCTAAGTCCTCTTACATTTGTATGTGCAAACTCATCTACTAACATTAGTTCTGGGTTTCTTTTTAAAGCAGCATCTAAGTTAAACTCTTTTAAATCAATTGTCTTGTACTTTATCTCTTTAACTGGAAGAATCTCTAGACCATCTAATAACGAAAGAGTTTCAGGTCTTGTATGAGGTTCTATATAACCAACAACAACATCTACACCATATTTTTTAAGATTTTGTGCTGATTCAAGCATGGAATATGTCTTACCTACTCCTGCAGCATATCCAAAGAATACTTTAAGCTGTCCCCTTTTTAATTTACTCTCCTCATCTTTAATTTTTTCTAGTAGACTTCTCGGATCAGGTCTATCCATAAGTTATCTCCCACCTCTATTTCTTAGAATAATATAAATATCTTGTTAAAAGTAAAATTATCATTATGTGATGTTACTATAAAAAGGATGTGCACTTATTTTATAGTAACACACCCTTGATGCTAATACATTTTATTTCAGTTTATTTAATTCGATATTTAAAAGCAATACATTAACCTTAGATTCACCAAATATACTCATAAATGGTTTGTCAGCATTTTTTTCAATTAATTTTAATATTGTACCTTCCTCTATATTAGTATATTTAGATATACGACTTACTTGATATTCTGCAGCAGCTACACTTATATGTGGATCTAAACCACTTCCTGATGCAGTAATTAAATCAATAGGTACTTTTTGAGTATTTTCTGGATCATATTTTCTCAGCAATTCTATTCTATCGTTTAATATATTTTCATATTCTTTTCCTGTTGGTGTTTTGTTTGTACCAGCTGACATATATCCATCATACCCTTCTCCAGCTGCAGATGGTCTAGACCAAAAATTCTCCGGATCAATAAAACTTTGACCAATGATTTTAGAACCTACTTCTTTGTTATCTTTATCAGTGATTATGCTTCCGTTTGCTTTATCTGAAACAAATACTTGTGCAAAAGCTGTTATTGCTAGAGGATATATAACACCAGTTATAACAGTCATTATTATAAATATTAACCCAGCTTTTTTTATATAATTTATCATTTTACTTCTCTCCCCTACATTATAAAACTTATTAATATATCTATAACTTTTATTGCTATAAAAGGTGCTATAAGGCCACCAGCACCATATATAAGAATATTTCGTTTTAATAATTTACTTGCTGGCAATTCTTCATATTTCACACCTTTAAGTGCTAATGGTATCAATGCAATTATTATTAAAGCATTGTATATTACAGCAGACATAATTGCACTTTCTGGGCTAGACAAGTTCATTATATTTAGTTTATTTAACTGTGGATATACTCCTAAAAATAATGGTGGTATTATTGCAAAGTATTTCGCTACGTCATTAGCTATACTAAATGTAGTTAATGCACCTCTTGTCATAAGTAATTGCTTTCCTATTTTTACTATTTCAATAAGTTTGGTAGGACTTGAGTCTAAATCAACCATATTTCCAGCTTCTTTTGCTGCTTGAGTTCCTGTATTCATAGCAACAGCCACATCTGCTTGTGCAAGAGCAGGAGCATCATTGCTACCATCTCCAGTCATAGCAACTAGATGTCCTTTCCTTTGATATTCATTGATTAACTCTAATTTACCTTCTGGAGTAGCTTCAGCTAAGAAGTCATCAACACCTGCCTCAGCAGCTATTGCAGCTGCTGTTAATGGGTTATCACCTGTTATCATAATAGTCTTTATTCCCATTTTTCTAAGGTCATTAAATTTTTCCTTTACTCCAGATTTTAATATATCTTTTAAGTGGATAACTCCCAATACTCTATTATCTTTGCATACTACAAGTGGAGTTCCTCCTTGTCTTGATATGCTAGATACTATATCATCACATTCTTTTGGGTATATTCCATTTTTACTTTCAACAAATTCTTTTATAGCACTTGCTGCACCCTTTCTAATTTCATTCTTCGAAGTATTAACTCCACTCATTCTTGTTTTTGCTGAAAAAGGCACAAATTCGGCTTCTAAAGGACCAAGATATCTTCCTCTTATTGCATAAAGTTTTTTTGCTAGTATTACTATACTTCTACCTTCTGGTGTTTCATCCGCTAAAGAGCTAAGCTGAGCTGAATCAGCTAACTCTTCATTATCTACACCTTGTAGCGGTATAAATTCAGACGCTTGTCTATTACCAAATGTAATAGTTCCTGTTTTATCTAGTAATAATACATCTACATCTCCAGCTGCTTCAATTGCTCTACCTGAAGTAGCTAATACATTTGATACATTCAACCTACTCATACCAGCTATTCCTATTGAAGAAAGTAGTGCACCTATAGTTGTTGGAGCTAAACAGACTAACAATGCTATTAAAGATGTAACTGAAACTATTGTACCAATACCATTATAATTTACTGCAAATAAGCTATATGGGTATATAGTAACGGTCACTACTAAGAATATCGATGTTAATGCTATTAATAAAGTTTGTAAGGCAATTTCATTTGGTGTTTTCTTTCTTTGAGACCCTTCAACCATAGCTATCATTTTATCTAAGAAACTTTCTCCTGCTTCAGCTGTAATTTTTACTATTAAGTAATCAGAGACTACAGTAGTTCCACCAGTAACTGCACATCTATCACCACCAGATTCTCTAATAACAGGAGCACTTTCACCTGTTATTGCGCTTTCATCAACCGAAGCAACTCCATCAATTACATCTCCATCTCCAGGTATTTGTTCCTCTGCTACAACTAATACAATGTCACCTTTTTTTAAATTATTCGATGCAACCATCTCAAACTCAGCATATTTATCTGGAGAATTTAATCTCTTGGCCATTACATCTTTCTTTGCGGCTCTAAGACTATTTGCTTGTGCTTTACCTCTGCCTTCTGCTATAGCTTCAGCAAAGTTAGCAAATAGTACTGTAAACCATAAAAATACGGTTATCATTAATGTGAATATAGGATCATCATTAGTAAAATTTAAGAATGATAATAATGTAATTACACTAGTTATAATAGAACCAATATATACAATAAACATTACTGGATTTTTAAGTTGTGTTTTAAATCTAAGTTTTTTAATTGAATCTTTAAGGGCATCTCTAATAATATTTTTATTTATAAAGTCAGATTTCTTTTCTATACTTTCTTGCTTATTTTTACTTTTACTATGCATATACACTCATCTCCTAATTGTATTATATATATCTTATTTTAAAAAATCATACTCAGATGTTCTGCAATTGGTCCTAGAGCTAATGCCGGCAAGAAACTTAATGCTCCTATCATAAGTACTACTCCTACCAATAAACCAACGAACATTTTATTATGAGTTGCTAGTGTTCCAGAACTTGTAGGCAAGATCTTCTTACCAGCAAGAGATCCAGCTACGGCAATTGTTAATATCGCTGGGATAAATCTAGCAAGCAACATAGTTATTCCTGTTAAAAGATTTATAAATACATTATTTGCGCTAAATCCTGCAAAGGCACTACCATTGTTATTTCCAGTAGAGCTTAGTGCATATAATATTTCTGAAAATCCATGTGGTCCATTGTTGTTTAGTAAATCACCTATATTAGGTAACATACATGTTATAGCAGTACCTATTAAAACTAATATGGGTGTAGTGATAACAAGTATAGATGCCATTTTCATTTCAAATGGTTCTATCTTTTTACCTAAATATTCAGGGGTTCTACCTACCATAAGCCCTGCAATAAATACAGTTAACATTGCAAAAGCAAGCATTCCATAAAGTCCAGAGCCTACACCACCAAATATTACTTCACCTAATTGCATTAGTAGTGTTAAGACCATTCCACCTATTGGTGTAAATGAGTCATGCATAGAGTTTACTGAACCATTTGAAGCAGATGTTGTAGTTACTCCCCAAATAGCTGAATTTGTAACACCAAATCTTACTTCTTTACCTTCCATATTTCCTCCTGATTGTTTATCTGTTATATCCATACTTATACTTGGGTTATTAGATATTTCAGGAGTTCCTTTATATTCTGCATAAAATGTACTTACCATAGCTAATGTAAATATTATTAACATTGCACATAATATTGCATTACCTTGTCTCTTATCTTTAACTAACTCTCCAAAAGTAAAGCATAAAGCAGTAGGAATTAATATTATAGATACTACTTGTGCTATATTTGAAGGTAAAGTTGGGTTTTCTAAAGGATGAGCTGAATTTGTTCCAAAGAACCCTCCACCGTTAGTACCTAATTGTTTTATAGCAATTTGACTAGCAGCTGGTCCTCCTGGAATTATTTGTGTTGAACTTTTAGTTCCATCTTCTAGAACCATTGTTTCTATTGTACTTACCTCTTTATATGGAGTAAGATTTTGAACAACGCCTTGAGTTGTTAAAAATATTGCTAAAGCAGTTGAAAGAGGTAATAAAACATATAATACTGATTTAGTTAAATCCACCCAGAAATTTCCTATTTTTTTTGTTTTAGTTCTGATAAATCCTCTTATCATTACCAAAAGGATACATATACCAACTGCGGCAGATACAAAGTTTTGTACTGTAAGACCAAGCATTTGGCTTAAATAACTTAGTGTACTTTCTCCGCTATAAGCTTGCCAGTTAGTATTTGTCACAAAGCTAGCTGCAGTGTTAAATGATAAATCCCAACTTACTGATCCAAGCTCTGCTGGGTTAAGTGGTAATATATGTTGAATCATTTGTAATATCATTACAAAAAATAAACTTATTACACTAAAAATAATTACAGATATTGCATATTGTTTCCAATCCATTTCATCTTCTTCTTTGATATTAAGTACTTTATAGATAAATCTCTCAACTGGTGCAAATATTTTACTTAATAGTACCTTTTCACCTTTAAAAACCTTAGCAATATAATGCCCTAAAGGCTTAGCTAAAAAAATTGTTAATGCAATGAAAAATATTATTTGAATAATAATTCTGACCATAACTTTCTTCCTCCCCTTGTTCTTGTATATTTAAATAATACCAATTTTTGTATAAAGGCAGGATTAAGATAGTTCATATAACATTAAGATTGTATTAAGATGAAAATAGAATACTTAATGCAAAAAATAAAATAGCCATAAAAGTAGTATATATTACTACTTTTATGGCTATTTTATTTTTACTAATTAGTTACTCCAATCACAGAAAACTCAGATGACTTTTCTAAAGCATATTCTAAGTCAGCAATCAAATCATCTACGTCCTCTATTCCTATTGATACTCTTATCATATCAGGAGACACTCCAGCAGATTTTTGTTCTTCTTCAGATAATTGTGCATGTGTAGTACTTGCTGGATGAATCACTAAAGATTTTGCATCAGCTACATTAGCAAGATGAGAGAAGATTTCTAAGGACTCTATAAATACCTTTCCAGCTTCAACTCCACCTTTAATTCCGAATGTAAATATAGATCCACAACCTTTAGGACAATACTTTTTACCTAACTCATAATACTGATTACCTTTTAATCCCGGATAATTCACCCATGATACTTGTGGGTGATTGCTTAAGTACTCTGTTATCTTTTTAGTATTTGAAACATGTCTATCTACTCTTAAAGATAGCGTTTCAAGACCTTGAAGTAGTAAGAATGAATTAAATGGACTTATACATGCTCCTGTGTCTCTTAGTAACTGTACTCTTAATTTTGTAATATAAGCTGTCTTGCCAATATCTTTAGTATAGCTAATTCCATGATAGCTTGGGTCTGGATCAACAAGTACATCAAACTTTTCGCTCTTCTCCCAATCAAAGTTACCTGAATCTACAACTACACCACCTATAGAAGTACCATGACCTCCAATAAATTTTGTTGCAGAATGAACGACTATATCAGCTCCAAATTCAAATGGTTTGACTAGATAAGGTGTACCAAAAGTATTATCAACAATTAATGGTATATTATTTTCATGAGCAATATTTGCAATCGATTCTATATCTGCAATATTTATTAAAGGATTACCGATCGTTTCTATATATAATGCTTTAGTGTTTTCATTAATAGAATTTCTAAAATTTTCTGGATCATCACAATCTACAAAGGTAGTATTTATTCCAAGCCTTGGAAGTGTTGTTGAAAATAAATTAAAAGTACCACCATATAATGTGCTTGCAGATACAATTTCATCTCCCGCCTGTAGTATATTAAGAATAGCATAAGTTATAGCAGCTGATCCTGATGCTACTGCTACTGCTCCTACCCCACCTTCAAGAAGCGCTAACCTTTGTTCAAAAACATCTGAGGTTGGATTCATCATCCTAGTATAAATATTTCCTTCTTCTTTAAGTGAAAATAAATTAGCCCCGTGCTCTACACTATTAAAAACATATGACGTTGTTTGATATATAGGTACCGCTCTCGAACCAGTAGCTGGATCTGGATTTTGTCCTCCATGTACTTGCAGTGTATCAAAACTTAAATTTTTTCTTCCCATATTTATTATCCCCCTTAATATTTTGTTAAATAAATAAAAGCCCATCTTTGATAAAAGAGGGCTTATCTATATATAGCTTACTCTCTCATCTTTCTTATGGAATCTCCATAAGCAGGATTTAGCACCATGTATATAAATACTGGTTGCTGGGTTTCATAGGGCCTATCCCTCCACCTCTCGTAATAAGATTTCGTATTTTATTTATTTTTATTAAGTTTATTGTATTTAATATGTTGATAATATGCAACAACTTTTTAATTTTTCTTGGAATTTATTTACAAAATCCTGCATCTTTATTATTCATTATCTTTTTTGAATTACAATTTGGGCATGTTATTACTTCCTTAAAATAATTTATTATATATATTCTTCCACATGTAGCACATCTAAAAGTACAAAGTGTAGTAGGAACATCTTCTAATGTAATATCATCCTCTTTTTTTATTTTAGTTAACTTATTTTCTAGTACTGATGTAGCACATTTTTTTCTTGCTGATTTTAATATTATGTGGAATTCTTTTTTAGTTAAGTTTAAGCGCTTTATACACTTATCATCATTTAGGTTTTCAATATCTTTACACTTTATAACCTCAAGCTCAATTTCGCTTATTTCTATAAAATCCTCAAATGACATAATATATCCCACCTTATACATTATATATATTTTTATCTCACACACTTTATAATTTATGTGTTTGAAACCATCCTTAGAAACTACAAAATTTATTAATAGTTTTATTTAATATGACTAGTAGTGTTCGCGAACATAAGTTCTATCGGTCTTAAAACTTCATTTTTATTAACATGTAGCATAATATTTTCGTATATTTATATAGGAGATGATTATTTTGTATAAATTTTTTAATGATATTAAAATTTCAGATTGTCTACTTGCTGATTTTGCTTTGAAGTGTGATGATATTTTAAACTTAAGTCCTATAGACTACGATACTACTACTATTGTTTTATCAAGAAACTTAGCTAATTCTATTTTACTTAGAGATAATGATAAGTTTAATCAAAATGTAGCGTATTTAAGTAATAAAAAACTATTAGAAGATGATGAGCTTATAGAATCTTTTTTATATAGAGTAATGGCTTATATAAAATTTAAAAGTAGTACTTATGATATACTTCAAAAATATGATTTAGTAGCTAATTATGATCAGGATCATAATCACGATTTTATTTTATTTTACGATGTACTTTTAGCTCGCGGAATTAATGATGGAGATGACGAACTTTTATATTATTATTTATTAACATTCTTAAATAGATATATTAATAATGATTATACTATATTAGCTGAATATATTACTATTATTGAAGAGATCATGAATATTGATCCTATAGATACTATATATTATAGCATTGATAATGTGAAAAATAATAAGAGAATAAAATTTAAAGATGATATGGGATATGGAATTACTTTTTAGTATATTACTCAAGAGCTTATAATTATATATTTATATTCTTAATATATAATTATAAGCTCTTAAAAAATTATAGGAGCTTGCTTTTTAAAGTTAAGATTTAACTAATATAGATTACTGCTCCTGTAAATTCAAATATAAATCTTTATATATTTGTAAAAATGATGAAGCTAGTTTATCAACTTTTTCCTCCCATCTTTTATCCTTACCCTCATCAGGACAATAATTTATCTGTACATCATCTACAGATAAACCAATATAATATGGTCCACCTTCTGTGAGGTAGTTTTCTTTTAAATGTTTAGCAGTGTGTAATATAGAATCATATTGGCTTGAAAATAATCTTCCCTCAGAATTATCACTGTATACTTCGTATCCCGTTAGATTATTATCTTCAATAGCTCTTCTTGAAGTTGCAAAACCGCTCTCCAAAGCTACAATCGCAGCAACTGCAAGTGCATTTACACCATATATCTCTTCTGCATCTACAATAGCTTGAGATAGATGTGACATAGTAGATGCTCCTTTATAATTTAGTAATATATTTTCCATTTCTTCAGCTGTGATTTTACTAGGTACTGTAATATCGTCTCTAATATATGTAATATTTACTTTTCTTTCTTCTTCAATTTTTGCGATTTCTATATTCGAATCTAAAGTACATGCTGCTTTAACCAGTTCTACATGTTTTTCTTGTGAGCTTGAATTTGAAATTTCCTTTATGCTTATACTTGAAGATGAATCAAATCCTAGCATAATAGATGTTATACATACTACACTAATAATTTTCTTATTCAATCTCATACTTTTGTCTCCTATCGAAGTATTTTCAATATATTTATAATTCACTATATTGTTTTATATTTCCTTTTTTAAATTTATATAGTGAGATTGAGTCTTCGATATATTGTTTTATTCGACTACATATATGAACTATTTTCGCCAAAAACAATCATTTATCACTTAAATTCATTGTTAATCTCATCGTAATAAGCATACGAATTTGTCGTTTTTACTTGTACGATTTTTTGGTATCAATTTTGTTACAAATATAATAAAAATTTATTTTATATATAAATATTGGGCATGTAGGACTAAACCATACATACCCAATAGATTTTTAATCTTTATTTTCTTTTGCCTTTTTTCTTTCAAGTATTTCTTTTAACATTTTCTTTTTTAACTTTATTTTATCTCTTCTTTGTTTTTTTGTTGCCATAATCAAAACCTCCATTTAAAATAATACAAAAATCAAAGGACTTTACTTTTTGAAGTGAAAGTTCTATTTAGGACAATTATATTAATTTTAAAAGAGATTGATGACTATATACTGAAAAATTATAATTAAATTGTATCAGCTTAAGTAATTTCTTTATATATCAACTTTTAAATTGAATTTTTTTATTGATAATAGATCATCTACCAGTAGGATAATAAAAATTATTGGACATAATACTTGCCAATAATATCCTAGATCTAAATATAACCTATCTATAATGTTTGCTTGAAAGTACTTTACACCTATATAAGTTAATACTGTCCAATATATAGAGAACTTTAAGCATATTATGCCTTGAATATTAAATTTTAGCTTTGAGTAATCCCAATAATCTTTATTAAAGTATACTTTCATAATAACACCAGTTATATACTCGATTAATGTAGGAACTAAAAAACATATAATAATTAATATGTATTTATTATAAGCAGTACTATCATTAATTAATACTAACAGTGACATTGCAATGGCGTACATAGGCTTAAATGGAAGATGTAAGAATCCATCCTTTTGAAAATATCCATTACATAAATAGCAATATATATTCTCAATCCCCCATCCTATAATACCATATACAAAAAAGTTAAAAGATAAGTACAGTAGTACATTAATTTTTTCCATGTATATACCTCCTTAAATAATAAGTATTTTTGGTATATACGCATACTTTTATTCATTAGTTTATTATCTACATCCTACATTTATCTGTATATTAAAATTCCCCTTTAGATACTTCTTATTTACTTTTATAAATCTTATAAATACTAAAGTACCTATAATTAACAATATTAATCCTAATATTAAAGTAATTGTTATATCATTTGAAGTAACAGTCATATCTACATTTTCAGCACTTTCACTACTAATAAATTGAGAAATAAAACTGATAAAGTTATTTACAAAATGAACTGTAATTGGAATTAAGATATTTATATATTTAATCTCTATAAATATATAAATAAGAGTATGAGGTTTATAGATTAAACTTCATACTCTTTTTTATTGATATTTAATATATCTATTTAGAAATTATTATTTCAACATAATCTCCTATTGCATGCTGTAGCGGTATTACAACAACTATGTCTCCATTTTCTTGATAACTAAATGCTAGCGGGTATGTTTTGCTATTATTAAAGTCTGTATTTGATAATATATTTATCATTTCTTCTTCAGTTTGTTGCTTGATATAATCAAGCTGAGCTTTTTCTAAGTTCTTATCTGTTGTTTTAGTTTTGTAATCTGTTGTATTTAATAATGTGTTTGAAATACTCTTAATATCTGCATAATCTTTAAGCATTAATCTACTCTGATTATTTAAATCAATATTCGTACTACATATAAATTCTATAGGATAAGCATTATTTAAATTATTGTAGTAGCCATAATAAACAATAGATAGTATATTATCATTTATCAGCTTTATTTCATAGTTTACCTCTAGTGTAGGATCTTCTTTATCAGGATCATAAAAATTAATTATGCTCAAAGCATCATCTTTTATAATTTTATTTATACTATCTTTTTTAGAGGTATCACTTATGTTTTTTAATTGGGGATATTTTATTATAATATCATTTAGTGTATAAGTAATTTCTGATATATCACCAATCTCCTTAGTTGTTACTTTAGCTTTATCCTCAGTATTCATCACTTGAGTAGGATTATTAACTTTGTTTGAACTTGCTTCTTCTTTACTATCAATACTACACCCTATGGCTAGTAGGCTCGTTGCAACTATACTTACTGTCACTATAAAATGTTTTTTCATAGTGAGTCATCTCCCTTTCTTTTATTATGTTGATTAATTCTATCTATTAAGTGTTAATTCCTTGTTTTTTTATAACTTTTAAATATAAAAATAAATAATGATTTTAAATACATTTTTACATTTGTCATTTTTATGATTTTTCTGCTTTTTTATGACATTCATTGACACGCAAAAAGTTATCTAAAAATAAAAAATCTTTATCTATTATGTAGATAAAATCAAATAATAGATAAAGATTTGTATTTTGATAGCATTAAATTTATTTACTTAGATTTTCTCTTATTTCATCAATATTATATGGAGTATTTTGATACACACAATAATTTAACCAGTTACCAAATACCATATTTGCACTTTCTCTCCATGTAACTAATGGTAATTTTTCTATATCCTCATCTACAAAATAATTTTTAGGCAAATTAATATTTAGTCCTTTATTAATGTCTCGTAGATACTCATTTTTAAGAGTATCTCTATCATACTCTAAGTGTCCAGTGATAAATATTTGCCTTCTATCTTTTGTTGCCGCAATAAATACACCTGCATCTTTAGATTCAGATAATATTTCTAACTCATTGATTTTATCTATATCATCTCTTTTCACCTCAGTATGTCTTGAATGTGGTGCATAAAATCTATCATTTAATCCTCTAGTCAAATCATCATGAGGGTAATTAACCCAATGTTCATATACTCCATACAATTTATGATCTAGTTTGTATTTAGGTATATTGTAGTGGTAATAAAGAGCAGCTTGTGCTCCCCAACAAATATGTATAGTAGAAAAAACATTACTCTTAGTCCAGTCCATAATTCTTTTTAATTCATTCCAATATGTAACATCCTCAAAATCTAATTGTTCAACAGGTGCACCCGTAATGATAAGTCCATCAAATTTTTGATCTTCTACATCTTCTATATAGCTATAAAATTTTTCTAAATGCTCTATAGGTGTATGCTTACAAGTATGACTCTTTGTTTGTAAAAGAGTTATTTCTACCTGTAAAGGTGTATTTGATAAATATCTTAGTAGCTGATTTTCTGATTGAATTTTAATTGGCATAAGATTTAATATTCCAATTTTTAATGGTCTTATATCTTGAGTGCTTGCTCTGTGTAAATTCATAACAAAGATGTTTTCTTCTGATAACAATTTATATGCTGGTAATTCTTTAGGTATTTTAATTGGCATATCAATATCCCCCTGTAATATTAATATTTATATCTCTATATTGATAATATTTTAATTATAACATAAAAGCCATACTTGATTGATTTCAAGTGTGCCTTATTTAATGAGTAATTTCCATTAATATATTTAATACAAAATTTATAATAAATAAAATTGTCATAGCATACATTGCTATAGATACTTCTTTTGATTTATTATAAATCCAAAAGCAATACCATTTACCATATATCCTATGAATAAATTTTTTAGAGGAGATATATAATGAAACCTTACTCTTACTTTTTCCTTATGATAATATCATTACTTATATTAGTACATCTTAACGAAAATTCTAAATCTCTAATAAGATTTTTTACGAAATTAGTAACTAGTTTATTTTTTGTAATTATAGCTTACTCAGCATATCAAGAATCTGTATATAACTTTTATTGTTTATTTATATTTTTAGGTCTATCTTTTGCGTTAATTGGAGATATATTTTTAGGTATCAAATATCTAAATATAAAAATTATGTTTATCCTAGGTATCGCTTGTTTTATGCTTACTCATATATTTTACTCATTAGCTTTTATATATTTAGTTCCTATCAGTATCAATGACATAGTATGCACTATAGCACTATCTTTTATAATTATTTTCACATATATATCAATAGATGGGTTTAATTTTAGAAATTCATTTTTTATAGTTTGTATTTATATTGTAATCATATGTTTCATGCTTTTTAAAGCTATCTCGCTTATAAGAATAGAAATAAGTGCTACTGCTACATTTTTTACAATATTAGGAGCATTTTTATTTACTTTATCTGATATTGTTTTATCCTTTGTATATTTTTATAATAATTCACCAAAATTTTTATCTAATTTAAATTTAGTATTATATTATCTCGGCCAGGGTTTTATTGCTTTGAGTATATTATACATATAAAAAAGCCTCATAACTGAGTAAAGTGGACCCTTTGTCAAGGACACTAAAAAAAGAGTGGCGTTAAGAAGCTACTAAAAGCTGATTCCTATATTGTATAGGAGTTAGCTTTTTTAAATTCCACTGGCCTCGATCATTATTATAGTAATTCATATAGTCATCTATTAAAATTTTAAGTTCTTCTATTGTTGTGCAGTTTTTGTAATCAATTTCATCTTTCATATGTCCAAAGAATGACTCCTGCGGAGCATTATCCCAGCAGTTACCTCTTCGAGACATAGATTGGCCTAAGTTATTTTTCTTAAGTAGTTTTTGAAAAATTGGACTTGTATAATGGGCTCCTTGGTCAGAATGAATAAATGCATCTTTTGGTAATTTAAATGATTTTAGTTTTATCAAATTATTTATAGTTTCTGTTACAATGTCTATAGCTAAACTGTTAGAAAGATTATATGCTAGTATTTCATTAGTTGATGAATCTTTTATCGTAGATAGATAAGCCGTTTTACCATTGCCGTACGGCATATATGTAATATCAGTTAACATTACTTTACCAGGTATATTTTGTTTAAATTCTCTATTTAACTTATTTGGAACAACTCTATGTTCTTTTGTAGCCTTAGCCATACGCTTGTACGAATTAGGTTTACGTATTGGACAAATAATATTATACTTTCTCATTATTCTTTGGATTTTCTTTCTATTCATTATGACATTGAATTTATTCTTTAATATCATCTTTATGGTTCTAGAACCTTTCTTATATCCACGGTAATTAAATGCTTTTAGAATAATCTCTTTTAATTTAATATCTTCACTTTCTCTCATATCTCTAGCTTTAAAGTTTCTTAAAAAATTATAATAACCTGAAGTAGAGACATTAGCAATTTTGCATAAATGTCTCGTCATATTATAAAGTTTAAAATCTTTAATTAAATTTTGTATTATTCTAAATATCATAGATGATGGCAATTTCTTATTTATCACCTGCCTTTCTTGCAGCTCGAGCTTTTTTATAAATTCAAGCTCCGCTTTAAGATACTCTATTTCAGCATCTTTCTTTGCAAGAACTTCCTCAATAGTTAAATCTCGATTAAGTGTTCTTCCTGAATTTAAAGTTCTAGTATCTTCTAAACCTAAAACGCCTTTATCCTTATATGCATTCTTCCATCTTCGACTAGCTGAATCTATACGTCCAATTCCAATTATATCAACATCAAATCCAGCATCCTCAAAAATATTTCTCGGAGTTTTTCCATTTTCATATTCTGCAATAAATTGTAGTTTAAATTCATTAGTATAAGTTATGCCCTTAGAGGATACATTTTTTATATATTTAATTTTAGATAATTCTAGTATTTCTTGCTCTGTAAATATTTTTTTACTCATCCTTAAATCACTCCTCAATTAATATTTTACAAAAAAAGATCCTATATAGATAGACACGTTTTTTCTCGTGTCCACTATATAGGATCCATTTTAGAGGCTCTTTTCTACTATTTTTTCTTTTTTATTAAGCTATTCATTTCTAGTTTAGAAAATATATTATTCATAGTTTCATAGTCAATATCAAGCTTTAATTTTTCAAGTTCTAAATCTTGTATCTCATCAATATCAGTTTTTATAGTTGCTAACTTTTTACTTAAAAAAGCATCTTCTTTATACAGAAGTAAGTTTTTTATAGGAGATCTCTTTATCCCTAACTGCTCTTTAAAGAAAAGTGATATCTCTTTTTCGCTTTTTATATCTAAGTTATCTATTGCTTCGTAAATAGCTTCAAGAGATGTATAATGTCTAAGAAGAGGTCTACTAGAAGTTTCACCTACATTTTTTACGCCTCTAATATTATCCGATTTATCTCCTTCAATTGCCTTTGCATCAATAATTTGTATTGGCTCAATACCTTTAAAATGTTTTACATACTCAGGTGTATACTCAAAGACTCCACTTGGTAGGTTTAACTCTTTCTTATTGATACCAAGCTCCTCATACATTGCATCACGCTTACCTGTTACTATCCATAGTTTTGTATTATCTGATACTAGCTGTATATAATCTTCATCTTTAGTATGAAGTATTGTTTCAATATCTGTTTCAAATTTTTTCACTAAGCTTCCTGCAAAATCATCCGCTTCATAGTACTCATGCGAGAATATAGGAATGTTAAGCTGAGGTAATATTTCTGTTAAAAGCTTAAACTGGTTACTAAGTGGAATAGGTGTTTCTTTTCTATTAGCTTTATATTCAGGGTCTAATTCTCTTCTGAATGTTCCAGATCTACTTCTATCTAAAACAACTGCTAAATGTGTAATACGTTGCCTTTCTAAAAGCGGAAGTAATGTTTTAAAGAACATGTATATACCATTTGTATATATTCCGTCTGGTGTTTGCATAAGTTTTGTATAGGCAAATTCTTTTTGCTCATCAGTTTTAGCAAATAGAAGGTCTCTTGCCGTAGCATAAAAACTTGTTGAAAGCAATGATGAACCATCTACTATAAGTAATTTATCAGCGATACACTTAACTTCCTCATCAAAGATATCTGCATTAAATTCAACCTCTTCAAAACCTAACTTTAATTCAGCTTTTATAACTGAATCTTTCTTTAATTCCCTATTTATACCTCTTAAGTCAGTATTTAAACGAGAACCAATATAACTATTAACTCGTATATAATCACCCTTAATTAAACCCGATGATATTATATCATCTTCATTATATAATCCCTTTTCTAATTTTTTTAAGTGTAATAAGTGACTCTCATTACAATAAGAATCATTATTTTCCTTTATCATATTGTTAGTTTCTTTTTTCTGTACGTCCTTATTTATTTCATATTCTAATAAATCGAATAAATTATCCATATTAACTCCTTTTGATACAATAGTTTGCTATATATATTTATATCATATATATACATATAAATATATATAATAAATGATTTTTACTTAGTGGACTGTAAAAACAATAAGAAGCCTAGATAAAATATCTAGACTTTTTATATTAAATATTAACTAAATTCTTCATACTAATATCAAGTGCTTTTACAGAGTGTGTCAACTCACCAACAGATATAAAGTCTACACCTATTTCAGCAATTTTTTCTATTTTATCTATAGTAATATTTCCAGAAAACTCTGTTATAGCATTATTACCTATAATTTTTACTGCTTCACTAGCAGTTTTTATATCCATATTATCAAGCATAATAATATCTGCTCCAGCTTCAAGTGCATCTCTTACCATAGCAATGGTTTCTGCTTCTACTTCTATCTTTCGTACAAATGGACAGTTATTCTTTACAAGAGTTATTGCATTTATTACTCCTCCTGCAGCATCAATATGGTTATCTTTTAAAAGTATTCCATCAGAAAGATTATGTCTGTGATTAACCCCTCCACCTAATTTCACTGCATATTTATCTAAGATTCTATTATTAGGCATTGTTTTTCTAGTATCAAGCAATTTTGTATTACTATTTTTTAGTTTCTGTACATACATATTAGTCTTTGTTGAAATACCGCTCATTCTTTGTAAATAATTCAATGCAACTCTTTCACCCTTTAGTATATTTCTTGTACTTCCTTTTAAAATTGCTATTTTTTCGTTAAAGCGTACTGATTCACCATCTTTTTTGAAAAATTCTATACCTACATTACCTATTATATCAAATACTCTTTTAAAAACATCTAATCCACATATTATCCCATCTTCTTTACATATTAGATCAACAGTAGAATTAGCACTTTCACTAATAATACTGTTAGTAGTAATATCTTCATTAGGAATATCTTCTATTAAAGCCTCTTTTATCATGTTATCAATAATCAAATAATTCATCTTGTAAATCCCCACGATTTCTCTTAATTTCATTTATAACCATTAATTTATTCTCTTCTTCTATTTTATTCAAATCTAAGCAGTTAAAATTTAATTTGTTATATACAGTTTTATTAGTGTTTATCTCAATAATATCTACAATAGAATTGATTTTATTAGCTGCTCTATTTGAAAATACAAGACCTTCAAGTAAAGAATTACTTGCTAGCCTATTAGCACCATGTACTCCTGTACAACTTATTTCACCAACTGCAAATAAATTTTTCATAGATGTATTAGAATTTAAATCAACTTCAATACCACCCATAAAGTAGTGCTGTGCTGGAGATACTTTAATATATTCTTTAGAAATATCAATGCCTTTTTCCAGGCACTGTTCATATATAAACTTAAATCTATTTATAAGATAATGTTTATCAAAATGAGTTGCATCTAGATAGACATAAGGTATTCTATCTTTTTTCATTTGTCTATATATTGCATTACTAACTATATCTCTTGGTAATAACTCATCAACGAATCTTTCTTTATTTTTATTTAGAAGCTTTGCTCCTTCTCCTCTTAAAGACTCTGATATTAGTAGTCTTCTGCCACTTTTATCATCTTCATAAAATGCAGTTGGGTGAATTTGAATATAATCAATATCTTTTAATTTAATATTATGCTTTAGGGAAATTGATATTCCATCTCCTATTAAATTACGTTGATTTGTAGAATTTTTGAATATACCACCGATACCTCCAGTGGCTAAGACTACTACTTTAGAATGTACCACCTTGATATTCTCATTATTAATCATTATTCCACCTACACATTTACCATTGTCATTAATTATATCTAATAAATATAAATCCTCTAGTATGACTATATTTTTTCTTTTCCTTGCTTCTTTCAAAAGTATTTTATGTACAACCTCTCCAGTATTATCTTTACTATGTACTATTCTATTAGTACTATGCGCACCTTCTTTGGTATAGTCTATATCACCATTAACTTTATCAATCTGTAATCCATAGCTTAAGATCTTATTAATATTTTCTATAGATTCTTTGGCAAGAATTTTTACGGAATCCAATTTATTTTTATATCTACCTGCTTTTAAAGTGTCTTGTATAAATAGCTCAATATCACTTTCATCTTTTGCTGTCGATATTCCCCCTTGAGCTAAATACGTATTATTTTCTTCTAATTTTGACTTTGATATTACTAATACTTTTAAGCTTTGATCTAAGTTAAGTGCACAGTATAATCCAGATACTCCACTACCTACTATTAATACATCTACTTTATTATTCATAGTTTATACCTCAGCAAGTTTATGCATATTTAGCAATGAATTTAATGCTTTTACCCTTACTGTTTCTTCAACAACTACTTCATTGTCCATGTTTAAAAGAGTTTCATATAAATTCTTTAAAGTTGTCTTTTTCATATCAATACAACTAATGCTTTCTCCAGGTATAAGAAAGTTTTTATTTGGGTTTTTTTTATTTAATTCATATAGTATTCCTTCTTCTGTTGCTATTATATAATCTTTTTTTTCAGAGTTAGTTGCGTATTCTATTATTCCAGTTGTACTTCCAATATAATCACCTAAATCTCTTATTTCCTTTTTACACTCGGGATGAACAAGGACTAAAGCCTCTTTATATTTATTTTTTAGATGTATTATATCGCATACTTTTATATTATGATGATATTTACAATAGCCTTCCCATAGGATAAACTTCTTTTCAGGAAAACTTTCTGCAATATATCCACCCAAGTTCTCATCTGGTAAAAATATTATTTCATCGTTATCTACATTATTTAATATATCTAAAGCACTAGATGAAGTAACACAAACATCACAATGTGCTTTTACCTTAGCAGTTGAATTTATATATCCTATCACGATTGCATTTGGATATTTATTCTTCAATTCTAATATACCATTCTCATCTATCATATCTGACATTGCACAACCTGCATCTAAATCTGGCATTAGTATTTTTTTATTTGGTGATAGTATTTTTGCACTTTCACCCATAAATTTAACTCCACAAAATACAATAACATCTTCCTTACAGTCTCTTGCTATTTCACTCAAGTAATAAGAGTCACCTACATGATCTGCTAACTCTTGAATTTCAGAAGGTTGATAATAATGTGCTAGTATTATAGCATTCCTCTCTGATTTCAATAATTTGATATTTTCTACTATATTCTCTCCCATAACTACACCACTTTCTATCTTAACTAGTGTATATACACCTGTAATGTCATTATAGCACTAGGACTTTTTTTATTCAATTATAAAAATTTATATGAATCTACACTTTGAATATTAACTCCATTTTTGGTTATATTACTTATTAAAGTATCTATTTAATAAACCTAGGAGGAGTTATGGCTAAGAAAAATAATAAAAAAGAAAAAAAGGAAAAAAATACTAAGCTTGAAATAGGTGAAGAGCTTAATATAGATCCTCAATTAAGACCATCAAAAACTGGTTCTGTAAGTCAAAATACTGCTAAACCAATAAGCTCACATAAAAAGAAAAAATAATTAATAAAGCTGTAGAAGATATCTTCTACAGCTTTATTAATTATTTTT